>CAXXOI010000026.1:0-198179 GCA_963664175.2 Dehalococcoidia bacterium | reverse complement strand
AAGCCGCCTATAGTGGCTTCCCCGGAGACGGGCGCACTTTTGTGACCGGCGTGGACGCCTCCTACACCCTCCGCACGGGCGAGTCGGGGCTCTAGTAGACCAACCGCCTTGAAATGATGGGCAACGCGGGCAGCCCTTGTGGTTGCCCCTACCAGTTACAGGCAGTCCCGTAGGGGCGCCACTTGTGGGCGCCCTGACCGCTGTGGGGAAATCGGGCTGTGCTCGGCCTTGTGGCCTGCCGAAGGGCACTGACGTGAACTCAAGCCAGTCCGCGCTGCCGAAAGGACTATTTGCTGCGAGGAACTCGACCAACAATGCAGAACTGGACCTGCCCGAATTGAATGGCGTTTACGGAGTTGCCTCCTCTTCAGTCAGCTCCCTGGTCGCCGGATGCGGGGGTCCAGCAGGTCCCGCAGGCCGTCGCCCAGCAAATTGAACCCCAGCACCGCGACGAAGATGGCCGCCCCCAGGCAATAGCAGCAGGCGGGGCTCAGTCTGCAGGTGCGGCCGGGCGCTGTTGAGCATGGCGCCCCATTCCGGCGTGGGTGGCTGGGCGCCCAACCCCAAAAAGTTCAAGCCGGCGATCCCCAGGATGATCCAGCCCACGTCCAGGGATGCAATCACGATGATTGGGCCGAGGATGTTGGGGGCAATGTGCCGGAGGATGATGCGCATGTTTCCGGCTCCGGCGGCGCGGGCGGCCTTCACATACTCCATCCTTCGCGCCCCCAGGGTGATCCCTCGAATGATGCGGGCGTGACCCACCCACCACACGGCGCCGGCTGCCAACAGCACGTTGAACAGACCGGGGCCCAGAGCTCCTGCCACGGCCAGCGCCAGGATCAACGAGGGGAACGCCAACAGCAGGTCCACTTCCCCCATCAGCGCCGTGTCCGGCCAGCCGCCGTGGTATCCGGACAGTATGCCCACCGTCAGGGCGATGGTCATACTGAGAGCCAGGGTTGCAGCGGCGGCCAGCAGCGTCATGCGCGCCCCGTGGATAATCCGGCTGAAGGTGTCCCGCCCCAGATGGTCTGTGCCCAACAGGTGCTCCGGCGACGGAGAATGGAGCCTTTCGGGCAGGTTGATCTCGGTGGGATCATCCAGCGGGAGCCATGGCGCCAACAATCCCGCCAGCAGCAGGGACATCACCAGAAACAGCCCCAAGACGGTTCCCGGCTCCCGCAGCAGTGCATTCCACTGGCGGCGACGGCGCGGACCGCTGGTCTCGGCCCAGGCGTGATTTCTGGCCCCCACGCTGAACGGCCCTCCGTTCCTCCGGGCCTCTGAGGGGGCGGTTTGTCTGGCGTGTTCGGTATCGCTCGTCATTAACCGCTACACCTCTTCCCGTTCGTAGCGCAGGCGCGGGTCGGCCATGCGCAGGGCAATGTCAGCCGCCAGGTTGGCCAGCAGCACAACCACGGCAATATAAGTTACGAACCCCTGCACCACAGGGTAGTCACGGGTCAGCGCCGCGCCCACCATCAACTGACCCAAACCTGGCCAGGTGAAGATGGTCTCGACTATGACGGCACCGCTGAGCAGGTAGCCAAGGTTCACTCCAGTGGCTCCGATGGCCGGCAGCAGCGCATTGCGCAGTGCGTGCCCGACGACGACGGCCTGTTGGGACAACCCCTTGGCCTGCGCCGTGCGGATGTAGTCCTGCCCGAGTATCTCCAGCATGCTGGCGCGTATCAGCCGCATCAGCTGAGCCATCGGCGCAAGGGACAGCGCGATGGCCGGCAGCACGATTTGGGAAACCGAACCGTAGCCCAGGGCCGGCAACCAGGACAGTTTCACCGCGAACAGGATGATCAGTCCGAAGGCCAGAGCGTAGGATGGAACTGCCGCGCCCACCAGCGCCGCCAGGCGCGCGATGGCATCCATGGTACCGCCCCGTCGCTGAGCGGACAGGATGCCTACAGGCACGGCGACCAGCAGCGCCAGGGCCAAAGCAGCCGCAGTAAGCAGGACCGTTGGGACGGTGCGGCGCGCCAGCTGGGCGGCCACGGGCCGTTCCGTCACGTAGGAGCGGCCCATGTCGCCCGATAACGCCCCTGACATCCAGCCAACGTATTGCGCCGGAAGGGAGGCGTCCAGGCCCAGCTCGGTGCGCATGGCAGATACTGCGGCCGGGCTGGGCATCTGGCCGGGGTTGCGCTGGCGCAGGACCATCTCGGCAGGATCACCGGGCGCCAGATTCAGCAGCGCGAAGCCTACCGCAGAAATTCCGAGGAGCATCAGCGGTAGTGTGGCCAACCGTCGGACCAAGTATGCTCCCATGTCGGCGCTGCCTTCCTATGCCAGACTATTGCCGCGCCGAATCACTGGGCGAGTCCAATGCGGTGGTCAAAGAAATAAAGACTGGCCGGGTGCGGCTCGAAACCGGTTACCCGTTCACTGACGCCGTACACCATGTACACATGGGCCACCGGCAGAAAAGCGCTTTCGTCAGTGACGACTGCTAATGCGTCGCAGGCGATTTCCTTTCGCTGCTCGATGTCGGATACGTCGCCGGCTCTGGCGACAATATCGGCCAGTCTGGAATTGTCGTAGTGGCCGTAGTTGTTGGCGCCGCTGCCACTGGCATCGGCCCGGATACCGGCGTACTTGCTGACGTTTACCACCGGGTCTCCGGTTTCGACAACGTTGTTGAACCAACCAAAGAGATCCCATTCCGGCTCGTTGACCACGGACCATTCAGTGATGCGGACCTCAGCCTGAATGCCCACGTCGACCAGCATTGCCTGGGCGGCCTCCGCCATAATGGGCAACCGGAACCTCTCGGGATAACCGCCGATAACAATTTCCAGCGGCTGACCGTCCTTGTCCAGGACTCCGTCGCCGTTGCTGTCGGCGTAGCCGGCCTGCGCCAGCAGAATGCGGGCTTGGTCAGGATCGTAGCCCGGCGCGGTCACTCCAGGACAGGACACCAGGGCTTCCGGGAGCAGCAGTTCAGCGAAAGACCCGGTTCCCTCCGGGGCGACGAGGTCCGCAATGCTCTTGCGGTCTATGGCGTGGGCTACTGCCCGGAGCACCAGGGGGTCGGACAAGGTGCCGCGCTCGAAATTGACCCACCACATGACCACGGAGGTGACGATGCCGGCGGTCATGCTGTGCATACCCGGCTGGGAGTTGATTGCCTGGGCTCCATTGGGTGAAATGTTGATGGCAACGTCAATGTCCCCTGCCTGCAGGGCCAGCTCCCGGCTGTTGGTGTCTGGAATGGCGAGATGCTCGATGCCGGCCAGTGGTGGAGTTCCACCCCAGTAGTCGTCGTTGGCCACGCTGCTGAGGCGCTCCTTCTGAACGTACTCGGTGGGAATGTAGGGGCCCGTCAGGGCGCCCGCGTCTATGAAATTGCCTTCGCCGGCGGCATCCGCTGCGGCCGCGTCGGTAATCGCCGTGGCCGGAGAGGTCAACAGGCCTGGCAGGGTCGGTCGTGGATCCGTCGTGGTTACCGTGATGGTCCGGCCATCCTTGACGGACACGGTGTCGATGCCCAGATTTTCCGCCGATGCTGGAGACAACCAGATGGTCCTCTCCAGGGAGGCCTTGACTGCCTGAGCATCCATCAGGTTTCCGTTGTGGAACCTGACATCCGGCCGGAGCGTGATTTCCCAGGTCAACGGGTCTATCTGAGCGGCGGCCGTGGCCAGCCATGGTTCAGGACTGAGGTTGGTTGCGGATAGCCGGAACAAGTTTTCCGACATTCCTGACTGGTTGGCTACCCAGCCGCTTTCCACCGGGTCCAGGGGGCTGTCGAGCCAGATAACGCCGGCATTCAGGATGGGACGTTCCCCAACATTGGCCGGGGCCACCGGCTGTTCCGATGTTTCGGTCGCCTGAGAAGATTGCTGCGGAACCGTGGTTGCTGCCGCGGAGGTAGGCGGGTTTTCCGATGTGGCGTCTGGCGTTCCGCAGGCCACCGCCAGGGCCAGCAACAGCGCAAGCGTCGCCGGAGCAATATATCTGATACTTTGTTTCATTAAATTTGGCAAAGCAATACTCTGAATGGGTATTTGTTGGAAAATACCGATGTGTGGGTTCAGGGGTAACAGGTGTGACAGCTCGATGGGCGGGCGGAGGGTCAGCCTCCGCCCGAACTGGAGCGCTGCGCTTCGCGGGCCCGTTTAACCCGGCCCTTTGCTGGTCCTATCCGCCAAACCGTCACGCCGCCGCGGGCGTCGAGGGCAGCAAGGCCGCCCCCGTCGGGCCGCCAGTACAATTCGGCCACGGAGACCCCAAGATCTTCCGCCCCTATCGGACCGCCTTTTCCATTTCTTTGCAGCGACCAGACAACCACTGCCCCATCGCGCCCCCCCGACGCCAGGCGCCTCTCGCCGGGCGAAAAGGCAAGCGTCGTAATGGGTTGTTCATGAAACTTCAGAACGCCGGGCCGCGTGCCTTCGGGGCCTTTCCCCCGGAATACCCAGACCGTAACCGCCTCGCCGCCTCCGGTGGCCAGAAGGGTGCCGCTATGGTCAAAAGCCAAGGCCGACGGCTTGGCGGCATATCCCCACATCTCGGAGTCCTGACCCGTGGCGCGGCGCCAGAAGTGTACCGAGTTGTCCTGGCTGCCGCAGACCACGATGCCCCCGTCCGGGCTTAGTACCATCGACACTAAAGACCCCTGCCACTCCAGCATTTGCCGAGGCTCGCCGGTGTCCGCGTTGATAAAGGCCACTCGACCGTAACAGGCAGTTGCCAGTTCCCTCGGGCCAGACCAGGCGATGGCGCTTACGGTGCTGGGGTGATCATCAGATCGCCAGACCTCCGCGCCGTCCACGTCATACACGCGAACCTGCCGGGAGCAGGAGGCCGCCAGCATTTGGCCGTCCTTCGACCACGCCACGTTTTCCGCCCAGCCGCTCCCGACATCGATAGCCCGGGATACTCGTCCTTCGGCGGCATCCCAGAGCAGGACTCGTCCGTCCTGGCCGGCCGTAGCGAACACGCTTCCCTTCGGGTGGATTGCCACCGAGAGCACGCCGCCGCCATGAACCCCGCGCTGTTCCCAGGCCCTCTCGCCCGACTCGCCGTCAAAGGCGTAAACGCCGCCTTCGGCATCGCCGACCACCAGCGTCTCTCCGCCTCCGCTCCAGCCCCCGGCCATAGCGTAGTCGCCGACCATCGAAAACCAGCCCTCCTGAAGAACGCCCATCGCGCTGCCGGCATCTAAATCAGACATGCTTCGAACCCCTCCCTCATACTCTGTCCATCGAGGTTGCGTCCGATGAAGACGAGTTGATTGCGGCGGGGTGCGTCCCCCCATTCGCGGTCCGGCTGGCCGTCAAAGAGCATGTGCACCCCCTGGAAAACGAAGCGACGCGACTCCCCCGCGACACTGATGAATCCCTTCATCCGAAAGATGTCCACCCCGCGCTCCCGGAGCAGTTGGCCGAGCCAGGCGTTGAGCTTTTCGGGGTCGGCGTCACCGTCTACCTCGATAGAGATCGATCCCACCTCGTCGTCGTGCTCGTGCTGGGCGACCCAGGTTCGCTCGGCTTCTGCGTGAACCGCCGCTCCCTTGATGCGTTGTGTGTCTGTCTCTGTCTCTGTGCAGGCAGGCTCGGAGCAGAAGTTGCCCCCCATTTTGAAAGCCTCTCCATCCGCGTTCCTCAGTTGGAGATCGAATTCCTCCGCGAGGTGCTGGGCGTAGAGGCCAACCCTCCCCGGCGTAGCGACCTCAAAGAAGAACGACTTGCGTCCTGGGGAATCGAGCCGGAGGCTCACATGCTTTCCAACCGGAATCTCTTCCTCCGGCTGAATGACCTCCGCAGGTTCGGCGTACTGCCGTACACACCACTCGGCGCTCTCCCGGAGGGCAGCGTCATCCGTGCCCTGATTGGGCACGACGACGAGCGACATCGCCGGATCGGGTCCATCGGCGAGGTTTAGTTCATAGCGGCCGGCTTCAAGCGAATAGACTCCCGTCCATTCGAAGGGATACTCCGGCTCAAGGAAGGTGGGACGACGCTCGAGTACCTGGTCCAGGTCGAATGCGCTGAGGTCCAGTACAGTGTCGACGGGTACGTTCGCTCGTTCGCTGCGCACGACTCGGGCCATTCGGTTCATCCCCCGGAGTCGAGCTTCCAGGGTGTCGAGGGACTCGCCATTGACCAGGTCCGTCTTGTTGAGGACGAGAACGTCTGCGAACGCGATTTGCTCCGTGCTTTCGTCGCTTCGTCCGAGTTGCTGATCGATGTGGGCTGCGTCGACGAGCGTGACGATCCCGTCAAGGGCGTATTCCGCACGAAGCTCTTCGTCCATGAAGAACGTTTGGGCGACCGGACCGGGATCGGCGAGCCCCGTGGTTTCCACCAACACATAGTCGAACTTGTCCCTGCGCTTATTGAGATTGTTGAGTACCCGAATCAGGTCTCCGCGCACCGTGCAGCAGATGCAACCGTTCGACATCTCGAACACCTCCTCGTCAGCGTTGATGACGAGCGCCTGATCGATGCCGACCTCCCCATACTCGTTTTCGATCACGGCAATGCGCTTGCCGTGCTCCTCAGTCAGGATCCGGTTGAGCAGGGTAGTCTTGCCAGAGCCGAGGAAGCCGGTGAGGATGGTAACAGGTACTTTGCGTTGCATTTCCATATAGAATCCTCCTTTAAAATTGATTGATATACTGTCTCATTTGCAGATTGCAAAGAGCCGAAGATGTCGCTATTGGGATGACGTATCTACCAGGCAGTACGCGCCGCCGGCGATGTCGCGCTGGGGGACGTAGACCAACGCCGCCCTTCGCCGGTCGGCCTTACCGAGGGTCACTCTCCCCTGGTGAACAGGGTGCTCTTACCGGCTTCGTTGGGTCCGACGACGATCATCAGGGTACTCGCGCTTGCATCGAAGGTAACCTTGCGCAGGGCCATATACGCGTCCTGTCCCACGCCCTTCAGTCAAGACCCGGCTGAGCAGGGTCGTCGTGCTTGAGCCGAGGGAGCCGGCGAGGATGGAGACGGGTGCTTTGCGCGGCGTATCCATATAGAATCCTCCCTTGTGCTTTATTGCGATGCCGTATCAAAAGTGCAATTCACATTGCCGATGTTGTCACGCCGGGGGACGCTGGCCTACGCCCCCGGCGCCGTTCCACATTACTCAGGGTTACTCCCCCCAAGAGAACGGGGATCACTCTGGAATTCGCATCGAACAGGGTGCCCTTACCTACTCCGTTGGGACCTACAACGCCCATCAGAGTACCCGCACCCAAATGGAAGGTAACGTTGCCCAGGGCCGTTTACCCGTCCAGGTCCTCAGTTACGTCCTGCAGAGACGTGCTTGCCTGGTGACTATGAGGATTGAGGTTCATTTCAAGGCCTCCACTATCCGTTCGACGTTGGTCCGCACCATGCCGAGGTATGTGTCCCCGCTGCTGCCCTCCACTCCCATGGAGCCGGAATAGAGCTGGACCAGTTCCGCTCCGGTTTCCCTGGCCACGGCCTGCGCCAGCCTTTCGCTGACGGTGGTTTCGCCAAACACGGCAGGCACACCGTGCTCCCGAACCACCTCAATCACCTCCGCAAGGTGTTCCCCCGAGGGTTCCAGGTCCGGGCCCAGAGACGGTATGACCAGGCCGACAACCTCAAACTCATAAGCCTTTGCGAAGTATGCGAAGGTGTCATGGGATGTAACCAGCTGCCTGCGCTCAGGCGCCACCAAGTCGACCTGCTCCAGGATCCAGGCGTGCAACTCGTCAAGCTGCTTCCTATAAACGGTGGCGTTACGCTGGTAGACAGTAGCGCCCTCGGGGTCCAGCGCCGAAAGCTGAGCGGCTATTTCGTTGACGGCAATCTTCACCCTTATTGGATCGAACCAGAAATGGGGGTCCAGAGGGCCGTGGTCGTGCTCATCTTCGCCGTGTTCGTCGTGGCCGCCGTCCTCGTCACCCACGATTCCCACGAAAGCGATCTTGGTTGGGGACCCGGAGACGTCCCAGTGCCCGACTTCCTCCAGGTCATGGGCATCCAGTTGCAGCACCTGTCCTCCCACTGAGTCGGTGATGAATACTGCGCCGGGCGCCGTGGCCAGGTGGGGCCGAGCCCAGAAACCGGTGTCAACCGGCGTGGTCAAAAGGCCGGATGAGGAAGCCAACAAGTCCAGGTCATGAGCGTCGTACATCCGCAACTCGCCGTCGCTCATCACCACCAGCAAGGCCTCGCCGTCGAAGCTCAGGTTGACCTGGATGGGCCGCAGCGCTCCAGCAGCGGGAATCATCTGCTCCATTGATCCCTCTTCGGGGTCAACCACGTACAATCCCACCGCGCTGCCCAGGGCAAAGAAGTGGTCCAGTCCGGGGTATCCCCAAACCGAAGTCAGGCGGAAGTCCTCAGGAGAACCCTCCGGGGCCGTGACAAAGACGTGGGAGTACTCCCCGTCGTGTGCTTCGACCGCCAGTGCGCCGCCCGTGCACCCGAACACTGCCTGATGGCCATTGCCCGCATCCCCGTGCAAATCGGGGCATCCGTGGGCGGTATAGAGGATGTCGCCGCTCACGTCCCTGATTTCCGCACCGATCGGGTTCCTTGCGTCCGGATTTGCCGGGTAATCGGGATGCTTCAGGCTGACGGCAAAGAGGTCATCTTCCAGAGGCACAGCTGCTCCGTGTTGCGGACCGGCGTTGAAACTCAGCGGCTCATAATCACTGCCCTGCTCCTCCAGGTCATGCTCATTGATGAGCACCACCTCCCCCGAGCCATCGTAGAATATGGTCGCCCACTCCTCTCCCACATACAGGTGCACCGGACGGTCCCCGGCGAAGTCGATGTCAAGCCGCTGCGTCGGTGCTTCCACCAGGTCGAAATGATCTCCGTGAGCCTCCATGAATATGCCGCCGTCAAACAGGTGGGCTGCGTCGGCGTCCGAGGAAACGGCGATGGCATAGCGGCCATTTTGGGTGGAATAGATCCGGCCAGCCCTGGATCCGAGATCGAAGTAGTCCTGGTCCACCTCTCCCGTTTCCAGGTCTATTACGGAGACCTTGCCCTCCTCCCCGTCGCCGATCAGCAAACGCCCCATAACCGCCGATTCGCCATGGTCGTCGGCTGACATCGTCTCGCCATGGTCATCCCCGCCGTGGCCATGCAGGTCCGGGCCGGTAGACTCAATAGGGTCAACAAATTCCCCAAGGGCGATTAACTTGGACTCATCTGTACTGGCATTGCGCAACAGGTCATACAGCCATTCGGCCTCCAGGTTCAGGCCGACGGTAAACACAACATCCGCATCCGCGACCTTGGCCACATCTTGACCTCCCGGCGAGAAGGAGTGTGGGTCTTGCCCGGGCGGCAACATGGCGAAGACCTCTGCCCGGTCTCCACCCACGATTCTGGCCCAGTCGCCTACAAAGTTGGTGGATGTGACCACCTTGAGGGGCGAATCGGATAGCGAGGGTCCGGCAGTGCTCGAGCCGGTAGGCGCGGGTTCTGGACGCGTCGGCTCCCGGGTTGGTTGGGGATTGGTGGGTGCAACGGTGACAGCAGCAGTTGGCGTTGTCCCTTCCGTTGCCTGGGTGTCCTGGCCGTCTGCACAGGCAATCAGCAAGGCCCCGCAGAGTACGACAAGGCCCAAGGCCAACGCCTGGGCCAAACGGCCAAGTTGGATAGTGCGACATAGTATCAACAACATCTCGAGTCCTCCGATTTTCATCGTGAATTGAATCTGGTGTGAAGTTTGGTGTCCCTTGATTTGTGATGATACGTTGTATCATTTATAGACAAGCGACACCGGGAGCTCAGCCCGTTGCAATGAACCTCTACTTACTCGCGTGGAAGGGGCAAGAGCCGCAGATCACGTACAACTCGACACGGTGGTCGATGACCTCTCCCGGAATTTCGGCGCTGATTGCGCTGATCAACTGTTCCACTGCGGAGGCCCTGAATTCCTCCACCGCGCCGCATTGAATGCACACCCAGTGGTGATGGTGATGACCAACCCGGCAGAGGCTGTACATTTGAGATCCGTCTATCGTGGCTAGCTTGCAGACCGCCCCCGCCTCAAGAAGCAGCTTGATGGTGCGAAATACCGTTGCCCGGCCCACCGAAGGCAGTTCTTCGCTGAGAGACTCCGCTGTAAAGCTGTCCTGTTTCTGCTCCAGGAGCTCGGCAATTGCTTTCCTGGGAGCAGTGGCTCTGTAGCCCAACTCCTCCAACACTGCCAATAGCTCTTTGTGTGCAATCACAAGACCTCTTATTGATAGTTTGTCTCAATTAGGTAGTTGACGACGCAAAACAACATATCTTTTTGGTCGGTGAGACAAGGTATCATCCTAAAATTATCTTGTCAACCATGGGTACATGCGGTCCAGGGTCTTATATCTTGACGTGGCGACTGGGAATCTTGCCTTCGTATTGAATCGGAGGCGGCAGACCGGTAGGGCCTGGGTCCTGAGAGACCGTTTGAAAGCTTGGCCACCGCACCTTTGCTAAAATAGCCCGAACAGTTGCTTGGGCCGTGCAGCCCGCATGTTGCAAGAACGGGTGTCAAGGGCGTGGGCAAAACATATCATTGGGGCGGAGCAAAACTGTACCATCTGGGCGTTGTTGGTCAGCATAAATGTCCACACTAATTGTTCGAGAGAGGTGTCCCAGAGACTGGCTGGCAGCAGGCTGGGCGTGTGAATGAGGATGGTTTCTGGTGCGACTTATGGGTTGTCCAGGTCTTCCAGAGCTTGACCCGGGGAGTTATCCCGGCTGTGCTTCAGGCGATAGCTCTCGCCGTTCACCTCCGGGATGTTGACGTGGTGGGTGAGCCGGTCCAGCAGCGCTCCGGTGAGGCGTTCCGACCCGAAGACCTCGGTCCACTCGCCGAAAGGCAGGTTGGTGGTCACGATTGTGGAACCCCGCTCGTAGCGCTGGCTGAATACTTCGAAGCGCAGTTCCGCCCCGGCCCTGGACAGGGGTACGAAGCCCAGTTCGTCGATGATCAGCAGGTTGAGGCGGGACAGTTGTCTTTGTAAATTCAGCAGCCGTCTTTCATCCCTGGCCTCCATCAACTCGTAGACCAGGGCGGCGGCGGTGGTGAAGCCGACGGACAATCCCCGCTGGCAGGCGGCCAGTTCCATGACCAGGGCCTTGTTCACCGAGGGGATGGCTGGTAAGTCGAATCTGTCCAGGCTCTTGACCGCCGGGAAGCGGGCGGCGCGGACCCGGCACTGCACCATCCGCTGGTGGCGGTCGATGTGTTCCATCTCAGCCAGCCTGAGCAGGTACTGGGGGTGGTCCACACCCTCGGCGGCGCACTGGGCGGCCAGCTTGCCGTATTCCCGGAGGAAGCCGGGCAGCTTCAGCTCCTTCAGATGATGCTCCAGCAACAGGGTGGACCGATCGTTCATGCCGCTCTCCCAGACAGCAGGGTCTTGTAGTCGCTGGCGGAGGTGGTGTTCACCCTGATCCTGGGCAGGTAGGGATAGAGATCCAGGTCGAGGCAGGGTGGCCGGCCTTCCAGCCGGCACAGCACCAGGTGCTTCTCCGCCTCGAAGCTCAACGCCCCCAGGTGGAGGGCATCCTTGACCGCGGTATGCACCTCTTCCAGCCTGAAAGTCTCCAGCAGCCGCAGCACCTGGACGAACTCCCGCTTGCCCCGCCGTCCCATGCGGGACTCAAAGAGACGACGCAGGGTGGCGAACTACCCAGGGAGGCGGCACCCCTGCAGGGGTGCCGCCTGGTCCAGAGCGCCCGTTTTCCGCTCCAACAGGGGCAGGTAGTGGATGGGGTCGTCCCGCTCGTAGGAGCGGGGATGCTGGGCAATGACCTCCGAGCCGCAGCTGATCACCACCCGATCCACATAGCCTCGCACCAGGACGTCCCGATGGCCGTAGGCCACGGGCACCGAGTAGTCGTTGGTGCGGTACCGCACCAGGAACAGGGAACTCACCCGGCCAGCCTGCTTGTCGCAGGCGTCGTATGCTACTGGCGGCAGAGGCAGCAGGGTCTCCAGGTCCCGTTCCATCCGCTGTCCGATGGTCTCGGTGTGCCCCCGCAGCGGAGCGTCCATCCACTCAAGGGAGCGGCGCTCCAGGCGGGCATTCAGCGCTTCGAAGCTGTCGAAGGACGGGATGGGCACCAGGAAATTGCGCCGCATATAGCCGACCAGGCCCTCCACCTTCCCCTTGTCGTTGCCCTTGCCGGGGCGCCCGAACCGGTCCTCGAACAGGTAGTGGGACCGGAGCTCGGCGAAGGCACGAGTGCGCTGACGACGGCCGTCTCCCAGGATCCAGGCCTCCGCCAGATTGGTGTTGTCATACAGGATGCTCTGGGCCACTCCGCCCAGGAAGGCAAACGCTGAGACGTGACCGTCCAGGAAGGCCTCGGTGGTCTCAGCGGGACAGGCCTTTTCGAAACACTCGTCGCTGTCGGGCAGGTCAATGACTAAGCGGTGGGCCTTCTGCTCGACGCCGCCGATGACAACCAGGGCCTCACGAAAGTCGCACTGGGTGTGCCCCGGAAGTGAGACAACGGCACGAACATCTCTCGAGACCGGCGACGACGTTCACGGACGTAGTCCTTGCCTATGGTGTACTGGCCGTCGAACCCGTACTCGTCCCTGATCCGCTCGAAGATGCGCTTGGCTGTGTGGCACTGCCTCCTGGGGACCTGATGATTCTCGGCCAGAATGTGGTCGATGACTCCAGTGAAGGGCTCCAGCTTGGGGCGCCGCTGCGGCACTTGTCGCCGGTAGCCCGGAGGCACGGAGTAGGCCAGCATCTTCCGCACCGTGTCCCGGTGCAGGCTGAACCCCCGGGAGGCCTCCCGAATGCTCATGCCTTCCTCCATCACTGCCTTGCGGACCCACAGGTATACGTCCACCTGGAACATCCCACCATCCATAGGCTCAAACTTCCAACTATGGATGGCGGCGGACGGTCCAGCCTGCAACCGCCGAATTTCAGCTAGTCAATCCGCCCGCGTGGTCCACTTTAATTCCGCCTTTTACACGTCATCTCGCCTCGGGTCTGTCCCCTAATGTGACTGGCTGTTCTGCCTTTGAATTGATCTGTCGTCCCGACCCCGAGAAAATCTTTTCAATGCCTTCGGCTTAGGCGAGCAGTGACCTCACAGGAGCATGGCCTCAAGTACCTTCGCGGGGTAGCACTACCGATATTTGGTTGGCACTAATCTACGAAATTTGCGCAAACAGTAGTGATGGTACTACAAAGTTTCACGTAAATTTACACAATTATACCATTATTTATCACGTGATTAGAACAAATAGATGTTAGACTTTTACCGGGTGATACTTTCAGGTTACGTGGGAGCATCAGTACCGGGCCGTTGATGCGGCTATTTGATCCATCGGGCGTGGGAAATTACCCCGAATGTCAGTTCCCTGGATACGGGGGCCTGACAGAGCACTATTTGCCGGAATTCCGGCGAGCATCTTCTGCTGGGATAAGGCGCCTTGAAACGGCGGGGCACAGGGCATCTTCACGTCTCCCTGAATACCTGCCTTGAAAAGCCGATTCTCCCCATCGCGCCGTTTTCGCGACGTCGGCAATCGCTGTAATGGCGAGTCTCGCAATGAAATAGAGGCATCCCTTGTCAGATGAGCCTTGAATTGGTCCAAGTCGCAAGGCACAAAGCCCGGCCAATGGCTATTCTGACAGACTTTTGAGGAGCAATCGATGATAAAGCGAAAGACCATTTTTTGGTGGCAATTCGCGGTATTGGTGCTGGTCGCACTGGTCGCTTTGGTCTGGGTTGTCGGGCCGCGAAACCCCCAGCCGGTGCTGGCAGACCAGGCCAAGTTCTACCTGGACTGCCCCACCACGACCGTGCGGGAGGGCGAAAGCGTTGACGTGTTCCTGGTGCGGGTGACCAACCACCAGCACAGCGTTAACTTCGGCGCCTACTGGCACACCGATGCTGGCACCGCCGGCACCGACGACTACGTGCACCAGAATACCGACGCGATCTGGGGCTCCCAAGCAGAGAGCTCGGCCAACCGGAACAGGCACACCTTCGAGACCAAGCAAGACGCCCTTCTCGAAGGAAACGAGACCTTCACTGCCCGCTTCACTCCCACCGACAACGTGTTGAACATCAACGACCCCGCCCGGGACAACAAATGCGAAATTACCATCGAAGATGACGACCCCAATATTACGTCGCTCAGTGTGATCTCGGAGCCCGCCAGGGACAACGGCACCTATGGTGTGAGCGAGGTCATCGAGATCCAGGCAACCTTCAGCACCAGCGTGGACGTGGATGGCAATCCGGGCCTGGGCATGTGGGTCGGCAGCAACTGGCGTGCCGCCAACTACCTGCGCGGCTCCGGCTCGAACAAGTTGGTGTTCGGCTACACCGTCCAGTCGGGCGATAGTGATTCCGACGGCATCAGGATGGACGGCGGATTTCAGGACAGTAACGGGCGGTGGCACAACTTCCTGAATTACGACACCATCACCGCCACCGGTTCCAGTAACACGGCCTACCGTGTATACGCCGGCATTGGCAATCAGGCGGACCACAAGGTGGACGGCTCCCTGACACCCATCGGCGTCAAGACCGAAATCACGTCCAGCCCGGCCAGTGGCGACACCTACCGCCACGGCGAGACCATCGACTTCGCCATCACCTTCAGCGGAGCGTTGGACGTGGAGGGGCCCAAGAACATCAACCTCAGGGTTGGCTCCGACAACAGCAACAACTGGCGGGGGGCAGGTTACTCATCCGGCTCCGGCACAAACACCCTGACCTTCAGCTACACCGTCAAGTCGGAGGACCTCGACTCGGACGGCGTCAGGATGGCGGCTTCCTGGACTCAGGACGGGGTGGCCCTGGGATGGAGCGGCGGCGGCACCGTCAAGGTGAAGGGTGCCGACACGGTGGTGGCTCCCAACTTCAGCGGGCTGAGCGACCAGTCGGAGCACAAGGTTGATGGTCGTCCCTACCCCAAGTTACTCTCCATCACCTCCACGCCCTCCGGCCAGGCGAACACCTACAAGAAGGGCGAGGCCATCCTGGTGGATATCGGGTTTGACCAAGAAGTCCAAGCCCTTGACGATTCAAACGGCGTCGCAGCATACGCTACGCTGATAGTCGGGGACAGCACTGATACCATGAAAGCCTACTACGCCTCCGGCAACGGCACCAACACCCTCACTTTCAAGTACAACGTAGGGGAGGGTGATTCGGATTCTGACGGGATATCCGTAACGCTCTCGAATTCCCAAGACATCCGGTCCATAGAGGACAATATAAGTTTCCAGCACGACCCCGGGGGCACCGCTCCGGCCCTGGAGAATCAGTCAGATCATAAAGTCGACGGAACCTCGCCATCTATTTCGTCATTGGTCTTCCTTGACGTCCCCGGACCGGGCTCCGACGACACCTACGCTGAGGGCGACTGGATCGGGGTGAAGATTACGTTCAGCGAGGAAGTGAACGTTATCGGCAAGCCCCAGGTGGAACTGGACATCGGCGGCACAGCCCGACAGGCGAAATACGGTCATCTGTCTCCATCAGCCAATCGCATCCTGGACCCGGCCGCCAGTACTACCGTCACCTTTGGTTACACGGTTCGGGAGGGCGACGTCGACAGCGACGGGATTTCCATAGACTCCAACAAGGTCACCCTGAACGGCGGGACCATCAGGGACGTGGTAGGTAACGACGCCACCCTGACCCACGACGCCGTGGCTGACGATTCCGGCCACCAGGCGGACGCCCCGGACGAGACTGCCCCGACCATCTCTTCGCTCGCCATCACCTCAGACGCCGGCTCCGACAACACCTACGGCACCGGCGACACCATCGAGATCACCGTCACATTCAGCGAGGCCGTGGCGGTAACAGGGACGCCCCAGCTGACCCTCGACCTGGACGAGGACAAGCAGGCGGACTTCGACAGCGTCAGCGGCGCAGCGGTGGTGTTCTCCTACACCGTGGTGGTGGGTGATTCCGCCAAGGAGGGCCTGAAGATCGAGGCCAACAAGCTGACGCTCAATGGCGGCACCATCAAGGACGGCGCTGGCAACGATGCGACGTTGGACCATAGCGCGTTAGGTCCCGACGCAGACCATGTTGTCGACGGTTATGGCGGCATTTAGCCTGCCTCCCCAGAGCGGGACAAAAGTTCAAGGATGATTACCGGAAGGCCTCCGCGCCGGAAACACCCGACGCGGAGGCTACTCTTGACCGGAGGACCAACCAATGAGAGCCAAGAGGTTCCTGGCCGGGGTCGTGGCGGCCACGATTTTGCTCACGTCTGCCTTGACGGTGGCGTGCGGAGGCGAGGGCGCCGGACACAGCCTTACCCGGTCCGACGTGGAGGAAATAGTTCGAGAGCAGACAAGTTCTACCCCCGGTCCAGCCGGCCTGACGCAGGATGAGGTGGAGGCGGCGGTGCAGGCTGCGCTGGACCGGGGGTCCGGGACGCCGAGTGGCACGCTGACTCAAGCGGAAATCCGGGAGATTGTGCAGGATGAACTGGAGGCCCTGCCTCGGCCCGAGCCGGGCCTGACCATGAATGAGGTTGAGGAGGTCATTCGCGCCGCAATTGCTGGCACGGAGGCGCTCACGTTGCAAGATGTTGAAAGCGCCATCAGGACCGCAGTGGCCGGTATTCCCGCGATCGAGCCAGGGGTATCCACCCAGGAAGCGGAGATGATCGCCAGGTCTGTGCTGGCCGCGGCGCCCGACAGGTCGACACCCGACAGGTACACGCAGTTCTTTGTGGATGGCGCCATCGGTAGGTACGAATCGCACGGGCGACAGTCTGCCATCGACTACTACAACAGCCTGGGCAGTATCGACGGACAATGGTACGCGATCATCCTCGAAGAGTCAGGCACCGTACTGGCGCACTACGATGAGCATCTGCGGGGGCTGAATCTGAGCGGTCCGCTGGGGACCGATGCCAACGGCTACGAGTTTGGCCCCGAAATGCTCTCTGCAACTGAGTCCGGCAAGTGGGTGTCCTACGTTTACCGGAACCCCGAGACCGGCAATCCCCTGGCCGCAGATCTCGGGGAGTTGCAGCTCAAGAACGCCTGGGTAGTTCGGCACGACGACCTGCTGTTCGTCTCCGGATGGCACATTGACGCCGAGGAATTCACGAAGTCCCTGGTGCGCGATGCGGTCAATACGTACCTGGCCAGTGGGCTTGAGGAAACGATGCGCTACTACAACAGCCCCGCCAGCATCACGGCGGGGCTGGCTTCCACCGTAGCCTATTACAACAACGCCGCCAACGGCGAAGGCCACTGGGTAGCCTTCATAGCAGACGAAACGGGCCGTATCGTTGGCATCCAGAACCCCTCCATGCTGGGGCAGCAACTGGTGGACGTGCTTGGAGTTGAGACGTTTGACGCCAGTTCCGAAGGCGGCTGGATCACCTACGGAGGAACAATGCGTATCTGGGCTATCTCCCAGGATGGTCTGACCTTCGGCTCGGGGTGGTACCACGGTGGGCTCGTGAATTGATCGGAAATGTGCCCACGGCAACTGCCGATGGTGTAGCATCTGCCGCTGCCTCCCCTACCGGCGATGCAGATGGTGGTACTCCTCCATCCGTCCCTCCCACAGCGACGCCGGATGCCGAGCCGCCAAATACTTCCCAGGTTTCCCTTGGCGACTACATCGGGACAGTTTGTGGTGGTCAGTCAGAAGTCGGGGCCTGGGAAGAGGGCGACTCCCTCAGGGAACTCTCCGAAGGTCTGGGGTTCGTAATTGAGGGGATGAGTGCACTGGAGCCTCCTGCGGAAGTCGCCAAGTGGCATGTCGCCCGGATTGCATTTGCGGGAACTTTCAAGGAGACAATTAACGACTTCCTCGAGGACCCGGGGGACCGGACGGAGGATCCATTCCTGCTCTCGAGAGCCGTCAGGCTGGCCCCACATTTTGAGTCCGTTGAGCAGGTCATTGCCATCATGGATCCTGACGTCCGGACCCGCATGGTTGGGGCAAGCTGCATCTATGAGGAGACATCGGAGCCAATCCCACCCCAAATTGAGAGGGGAGAGATCCCCATGGGAAGTGGCGCAAGCGTCGCGCTGGGAGAGTCTGAGATCACCTACTACCAGTTTCAGGCCGAGCTGGGGCGGAAGTACCTGATAGCAGTGTCCTGCGAAGGAATCACGAGAGTCCGCCTGCTTATCAAGGACCCCCCTGATCCAGCAGTTAGTTCCATGAGCCAATCTAACTCCTCGGATTCCCCCTTGATTCGCCGATGGACGGCCCCTGAGGCGGGCACCTTCCTTATTAATCTGTACGCCCTCGATGGCGCCGGAACCTTCAATGTCTCCATTGCGATAGACACGTCCCCAGACAGCCCATCCGGCGTCAACGCCGCCTGGGAAGATTCCACGACGAAGATTAGCTGGGATCCTGTAGAAGGGCCCGAGCACCACGTCCTCTACCATAATGATCGTGGCCCCGGTTGTGAACTGGACAACGAGGGCAGGCCCCGATTCTGCGATGAGTTGGCCACGGATGTTCTGGGCACCAACTACATTCATGCCTCTCCTGAGCCTCGCGACAGCCGCCGTGGCAATTACTATAAGGTTGCTCGAAGATCGACTCAGAGAATCCAGTCAGCCCGTAAAGCCTGCTACCGACACCAGGACACCGGATTCCCAAGAGTCTGTCGACATTGGCGGCATTTACCGGGCCTCGCCATCCGGGGCACCTCAGAATCATGATGAGACCGAGCGGGGTCCTGGGAATCTGGCCGGCAGGTGGCGGTGGCCGGGCTGGCGGGTATAGTGGCGCCAACAAGCTTGGCAAAGGCTGAGAATGCTGGGGGGAGCGGTCGGACGTTCCCCACGTGCTGGCAATCACGAGCACCGAGAAACTCTGGGCTTCGAATGACAAGGGCCCCGTCAGATTCGGGCTGACCGTCTCGTGTCGCAAGTTGACGAATCTGGTTGGAGCATGATCAGCACGGACTACGGTGCCAAGTGACTCAGGGTCTACGACTGGACCATGTGAGAATACGGCTTCTACGGGAGCCGGCCAAAGGCTACTGGCTCTTGGCCCGCCGCAGCATTGCCAAACCCACTGAGTTGGCTTACTACGTGTGCTTTGGCCCATCGGGAACAACCTTGGGAGAACTGGCCCGGATGGGCGGAACCCGCTGGGCCACCATGGAATGCTTTGAGGAAGCCAAGGGACAGGTGGGGCTGGACCAGTACGCGGTCCGTCGTTGGGATGGCCGGGACCAGCACATAACGCCGGCCATGCTGGCCCATGCCTATCTGACAGTAATCAGACATCAGGCACTGGAGCAGGGGGGAAGGGGGCCACTACGGTCTCGACGACGAGCTGATTCCCATAACTGTACTGGAGGTGCGCCGGCTGCTCACCCGCCTCCTATGGACGGAAGGACAGCCGCCTGATTTGATCCTGTACTGGTCGCGGTGGAGGAGACGCCGCCAAGCCAGAGCCCAGCGCTGCCACTACAACCGCCGCCTGCCTAAGGTGAGACTGTAGTACTCGGCAGCGCCCATTCCGGACTCCTCATATCTGCACCCTCACCGAAAATTTCGCAATACGGTACATTTGGGCCTCTTACTGAGCTGCAGTTAGGGCGAACGTCAGTTGATAGTCCAGGACATCGTCTTTTGGACTAGTCACGACCAGATATATTTTTCCAGTCGAAGGTGCCGACCAACGGAGCATTGATCGATTCAAGCCCCAGCGTCCGGTAGATTCGATGGGTAATGAGGAAGCGTCAGCCGCGACGAGTGTGGCGCGGGAGTAGCCTTCGCCCAGGTGGCCCACTTCAACCCTGTATTCCCGCCCTTCCTGGAGATCCATGACGAAGTAATCATAGTCAAAAAACGAGTCCAAGGACGCCTCTAAAGTCTCTCCAGGTGAAATCGGAGTAGCCTCCCACTTCGTATCCCCGTGGTCGTCCGGCGAATCCGAGTCCGGTATCTCAAGGGGTGGTCCGTACAACCGGTCAAATAACTCCTTGAACGCCTCCACGGAATCTGGGGGCGTGTTTGTAAAGAACGCCTCATATATGTCCTCGTCGGATGGTTTTGTGTCATCGGTGTTCGCCTGGTGTAGTTGGCGGACCGCAGATGCCAAACCTTCCTGGCCCAAAACGTCGAAGAGGCTCATCAGGAAGTGTTTACCCAGGGCGTAACTGCACCCCAATGGGAAAGAAGGGTCATGCGACTGGTAAAAGTTCAAATGTTGAATGCTGGGGAAGCCTTGCTCAATACAATAAGGATAATTGAAGAGTGCCTCCCTCTTGGAATGCTCCCAGTTCTGCCTGCCATGAATGTGGTCTAGACAGGCCACCATTAACTCTGCCCCGCCCTCGATGAGCCAGGTATCGCCGATCGTGGCATTGAAATAGTAGTGGGCCATCTCGTGGTTGATCGTGTACAACGAAACCTGACCATTGTCGTCTCTGGAATGCTGGTTAATACCATCAAGGTGCCTTCCCGCGCCTATTGGACCAGAGAAACCGGGCGCCGGTACTATTACCACAGCGATTATTTCCGAAGTGGGGAACGGAGCCCCAATGAAATTCTCAATATCACGTGCCGCGGCTTCTGTCGCCTCAAGAAGGTTGTCGCCGGGCGGGAAAGTGGCGTTCTGGATTGCCCAAATATTGATCTTTCCGGCCAATGGCAGCGATATGGTGGATGACTGAAAATGGGGAGATCTTAAGAAACTGCTGAATGCGCCCGGTGAAACCCTGTTGAGGTCGTACAGGGTGGCTGTGAGTGCCGCTTCGTGTCGATCGAGTCCATCAAAGAACCAGTGTTGCCCGGCAAGCTCGTGGAGGGCTTCCGGCATGCGGGTGGACATAGACATTAATGAATCGAGCACTTGGAAATCCAGATCGTCCATTGAGGGACCAAAGTGTTCGATAGCGATCTCCAGGATTTCACTTGACGCCCTGCCAGCCAGGTCCAAGAGATACCTGAATGCCCTGGATTCATCGCCGGTTATCTCGTCGTCCAGCCAGGGAGACATCGCCATAACCGTTCCGGCTTCCGGAAAAGAAACGATTACATCTATGACTTGGACTTCCTCGTTGGTGAGTCCGTCCGTAAACCACGGGAAGGCGGATAGCTTTTTGGCGGTTTCAAAGTCTCCTTTCGCCAACTCGGTCAGATTTCTGACCATGATCCAGTGGTCAACATCATCTGCCTCCTCATACGACCACTGTTGGGCCGCTATTCTCCTGGCCATTTCCAGATCGTGAGAGGCGATGATGCTCTGGAAGTCCAGCAAGATTGAGAAATCCCGCTGGTTCATTTTCTCCCCAACCCAGGGCCATTCGGACACGAGACTCGCCAATTCCGGGTCAATGGAGGCAAGTTTGGCTAACCACTCAGTGACGTCAAATGCTGCTTTTAGAATTTCTTCCTGCACTTGGCGATTTCCTTCCCTCCAGCAACTTCTTCCACGATGCTAACCTCGTCATAGGTCAGCCCATCCGTGAACCAAGGGAAGGTGGATACTCTTCTAGCGTTCACTAAATCCTCATTCGCCAAGTCAGTAAGAATTCTCACCAAGGTGAAATGGTCCTCAGCATTCGCACCGGGTTGCGTCCAATGGTGAGCCGCTATTCGCTTGGCCATTTCCGCGTCCCGAGACGCGATGCCGCTATAAGAGTCTGACAAGAGCGATATTTCATACTCGTTCATGCGATGCCCAACCCAAGGCCACTCAGAAACGAGCTGTATCAATCCAGCGTCAACGGCGGCATTAGGAACCATCGCCTTGAGAGCATCCCATTCGGTTCCCAGAATTCCGTCAACCACCCATGGAATTTCTGCCAGAGCTATGACTGCGTCGGGATATTTCTCCCAGGCCTCGACTATTAGCTTGCCTGCACGAATATGAAGGGAATCAGGCGGCCTCTCCAACCAGGGAATTCTCTCGGACAGAAAAGTCGGAGGTCCGGATTTCTCCAATTCAGACTCGCCAGCGGGTTGAGGAATTGCAGTGGGCGTGGATGGAGGACCCGGAACCTGCGTGACGACCAGGGCGGAATCTGCCGGGGCGGACGATGATGGACTGTTGGGAGATGATTGCTCTGGTTTAGTTTTGCCCACCAAAGAGTCAACCGTGGAGCCTTGTGCGGAAGGGGATCCATTCTGAACGCCGTTACAGGCGACAGCCGATAAGGCAAGAATTACCCGCAAAAGTGTCGCCACCGCCCTCATACCGCCCCACCCACCCTCGAGAACTTTGTTTCCCGTGCTCGACCCTCGCATACAGTAGTCTTTGGGAATTGCAGGTACAAGGCCCTCGGTCCCGCCGAAAGCCGTTCGGAGGGTAGATCGCAGTGCGGGCCTAAGCCTGAATCCACCTAAGGAGTGGGAATTAGAGGTACGCTGAAAGGGTAAGAGGGTGCTCCTCTGAATCTGGGACAATGGTTTTTGATCGGAAAGCCGACCCCGGAAAAGGAGCACCTTTCAGGGCTACCACCCAAGCACCCCGACGGCATCCGCGTCGCCTTCGACGACCACCGCCTGTTGCCAATGGCGGGCTGCTGTTGCCCGCCAGCCTGGCCCTGTGCCTGGGGCTAGGCGAACTGTCGGACCAACACGTTAACCTGGGATATGCCCCCGGACGAGGCTGAATACACGCCATTCCAGAGCGAGCCCAACACCGCGCCGGTGCGGCTCATCGTCCGCAGGGTGAAGCCTACGCCCGGCTCCCAACTGGCGCTCTTCGCCAGCTACAGCTATCACGCCTTCATCACCGACCGCGACGGCGACGTCCTGGAACTGGAGGCCGACCACCACCGCCACTCCGAGATCGAGGACGCCATCCGGGACCTGAAGTACGGCGGCGGACTTAACCATCTCCCCTCGGGCCGCATCGCCGCCAACGCAGCCTGGCTGGCCGTGCAGGCGTTGGCCCACAACCTGGCCCGCTGGACCGGACGCATCGGTCTGGGCGAGGTAGTGGCAACCACCAAGACCCTCCGCAGACGCCTCTTCTCCCTGTCCGGACGGCTCTCTCGCTCGGCCCGGCGCCTCAGCCTGCACCTGCCACGGAGCTGGCCCTGGGAAATCCAGTCCAGCAGCGCCCTGGCCCGGTTGCGCGCTTTGGCAATCCCCTCCTGACGGCGTCGTTGCCGTCCGGCTAGTCCCCAAGGCTACTCAACTGCCTCGCCAGCCCGCACCGGTTAGGATCCGTGTGTCCCCCGCTGCCAGCCAACCCCCAATCTCGCCCCTACCAGCGCTGCGTGCCCCGGGAAATGCCATTCCCGCAATTACCGCACTGGGCAACAGGCCATATCCGCCGGTGCCCAGCCCAGTAACCGCGCTCCCTACCCTCGTACCTTCCCTCTGACCCTCGTGATGGTGTCCCTTCAGTGGATTCGGGCTTAGTGGAAGGGGACAAAAATCTAAATTAGCCAAGCGAAGTATCAAATGTGTGAAAAATTTATTCATTTATGTGTCATGAATAGTGCAAATGCTCTTTCGGGAGATATAATCAGGCAGGCGGGGCCTATAGACGCTTTTAAAAGACCGATTTAACCGTTCCTGGATAAGCAGGGTGCTTGGGAGGATTCGGGGTGACGAACATTGACGAGCGAGACCTGGAAATTGCCGCGCTGCAGGACCGTCTTTCGCGACTGAGCGAGGCGAGTCTGCGGATCAACGACAGTCTCGACTTTGACCGGGTCTTGCAGGGGGTCCTGGAGAGCGCCCGCTCGCTGACGGGAGCCCTCTACGGCGTGATGGTTCTCCTTGATGATTCTCTCGAGATACAGGACTTCCTGGCGTCCGGGCTCTCTCTGGAGCAGGCGGGGCAACTGTGGAGCGTCTCCGACGGTCTTCGGTTCTTCGAGCACATCGGAGGCCTTTCGAAGCCGGTGCGGCACGGAGATTTCCATGCCTATGCCCGGGAGCTGAATCTGCCGGAGCTTACATTTCCGGCCGATGTGAATTCCCCCTTGCCGGTGTTGTTCGCACCGATCACCTACCGCGGCAGGCCCAGGGGCATCATCTACCTCGGCGACACTGAGCAAGGCCGGGAGTTCACCCCCCAGGACGAGGAGACCCTGGTGATGTTCGCGGCGCAGGCGGCGCTGGTCATTGCCAACGCCCGGTATCACCGAGACGAACAGCGGGCGCGGGCAGACCTGGATGCGCTGGTGAACACCGCACCAGTGGGCGTGGTGGTGTTCGATGCCAGGACCGGGTCCCCAACATACGTCAATCAGGAGATGATGCGGCTCAGTAGCGAGATCGTATCGCCAGAGCTTACAGCGGAAGAAATCCTGGGGGTCATCGCTTTCCGGCGCGCCGACGGTACGGAGACTTCGCTCCAGGAACTGCCCGTGGCCTCGGCACTCAGCGCCGGGGAGACCGTGCGCGCCGAGGAGATCGTCATCAGCGTGCCCGGGGGCAAGAGTGTTGCTGCAATTGTCAATGCCACACCCATCCGGTCCGACGCCGGGGAGATCGAGTCCTTTGTCGTAACTGTGCAGGACCTGACTCCATTGGAGGAGATGGAGAGGCTGCGGGCCGAGTTCCTGGGAATGGTGAGCCACGAGCTGCGGACTCCCCTGACCTCCATACGAGGATCGGCCAACACGCTGCTCGAGGAGGAGACGTCGCTGGACCCGGCCGAAATGCGACAGTTCCACCGGATCATTTTCGAGCAGTCTGAGCGTATGCGGGGACTGATCAGCGACCTGCTCGACGTGGCCCGCATCGAAACCGGCAGCCTGTCAGTCTCTCCGGCGCCCACAGAGATTCCGGGGCTGGTGGACGAAGCGAAGAACACTTTCCTGGCCGCCGGAAACAGGGACAACATTCGCATTGACCTGCCGCCGGACCTGCCGCTTGTGATGTCTGACCGACGCCGCATAGTTCAGGTCCTGAACAACCTGCTGTCCAACGCCGCCAGACATTCTGAAGATGCCTCCGCAATCCACCTGACTGTGGCGCTCCAGGGTATCCATGTAGCGATTTCAGTTTCGGACAATGGCAAAGGCATACCGACCGACCGTCTGCCTCAATTGTTCCGGAAGTTCTCGCGTTCCGAGTCCGAGGAAGAGGGGAGCGATACCGGACTTGGTTTGGCGATCTGCAAGGGGATCGTGGAGGCTCACGGAGGACGCATCTGGGCCGAGAGCGAAGGGCCGGGAATGGGGGCCCGATTCACTTTCACCCTTCCCATAGCGGAGGCAAGACCCGCCGTTGTTCCGGGCGCAACTCGAAGGCCAGTTGAACGCGCTCAGCCTTTCGGAACCGGGGGCGAGCGACCACGGATATTAGTAGTTGACGACGACCCACAGACTCTCAGATATGTCCGAGACGTACTCACAAGGGCGGGCTATATTCCCAACGTAACCGCCGACCCTCAAGATGTCTCGCGGCTGATGCAGGAGAATGAATTTCAGCTGGTCCTGCTGGACCTGATGCTGCCGGGGACCGACGGCATCGAATTGATGAAGACCATCCAGAGCCAAGCCACGGTGCCGGTCATATTCCTGTCCGCTTACGGTCAGGACCAAGTCATCGCCAGAGCATTCCAGATGGGTGCCTCTGACTACGTGGTCAAGCCTTTTTCCCCGACCGAGCTTGCGGCTCGGATCCAGGCGGTCCTGCGGCGGCAGCATGCTCCTCACGGGTACGATGTGCCCAGATCACCATATCTCTTGGACGACCTGAGAATTGACTATGCCCTGCGCAGTGTAACTGTTGCCGGTGAATCGGTTGAGTTGACGGACACCGAGTACAGAATTCTGGTCGAGCTTTCGGCCAACGCAGGGCGGATAATGACCCATGAACTATTGTTGGAACGGGTGTGGGGTATCGAAAAGCCAAGTAGTTCCGGACCGGTACGGGCCATCGTGAAGCGGCTGCGTCAAAAGCTGGGCGACCATGCCGAGAACCCCACATACATTTTCACCAAGAGGCGCGTGGGTTACTGGATGGTCAAGGACGATGGTCCGTGACTTTGGCTCTTGACCGGGTTGGTTGGGGATTTTGCAATCTCCCAGCAGAGGGCCCACTGTTGAGCAGACTCACCGGAATGAATCCCAATGTTGGTCCTGGACGATTCTCGGAGGCGAGGCCATCCAGCAATAACAGTGGTAAGCCGGTTTCGCCGAAACAAGGCCACACTCGATGCTGAGAATTCTCATCCCGGTAACCCTCATCATTCTTGTCCCCACGATGACTCTGGCAGCATGCTCGCGCCCGACCGCAACCCCGACACCGGCTGCCACGCCTGCACCCCAGGAGACCCCGACGGAGACCCTAACTCGCGTTCCAACACCGATGCCGACAGGCACTTCTGTTTTGAACCGAGTATGAACAGTAACCCGACCAACGCTCCTGCTTTCGAACGAAGAAATACTTTGGCGCCCGATGTGAGACTCGCCCCCCTCCAGTTGGTGGACTTCCATTCGTTTCGGCCTGCTTTCTTTAAATCTGAACTATCCTGAATCAGTGAAGATCAGGAGGAACAGGCCCGGGTGAGAAATGGGTCCGGGACAGCGTCCCCGCAGGAATACCCCATACTCCTGGGATGGTCGAGAATGTTTGGCACCCGGTTCAGCTCACGTACCTGTCCGCCTACCTAGAGCAGATCCGTTGCGCCACAGTCTTGATCGAAGACCACTACGTCGACCGCGATTACGTCGAAGACATGGCCATCTTCCATGTGCGTAGCCTTTGTGCTTACCCGCCGTACTGCCAACGCATTCACTCCTTCAATGAGTCGTTCGACGAAAGAAGTGGCGTGACCTCTTGTTAACAGCGAACAGAGGTGAGGCCGAGAAGATGCGTCAATGGCTCTAGGACTCGTACCTAGGCTTTTCTGTACCCACCCTCTCCTCGGAAGTCCCCTCGGACGCACCGTCGTTGCAACCTTCGGGCCGGAGGCGAGCGGCAGTCGCAGTCGTGAGTTCTGCGGGAGTCGGGAGTACGCGGTGCATCTTGGGGGCTTCGACCTCCCTGGTGGGCTTGGCGCCCTGGTCCAGGGACAGCGGCCGCAAGCGGGGTCGGAGATCGATCCGCGGCGGAAGGGGAGTAGTCCGCAAGGCCTTGTACCTCTGCGCCTGCTCGGTAATCCAAGTCGAGGGCGATTTGCGCCTTTTCTACCAGAACCTGCGCCAGCGCGGGAAACCCGGCAATGTGGCCTTGGTGGCAGTGATGCGCAAGCTGCTATTGCAGTTGAACGCTCTGGCTCGCCGGGGAACGCCATGGGTGCCGTCAGCTGTATAGACGAATCTCGTTGGCAATTCGCCAAAAAAACTTGACGTCCGACCACGGATACTGTTCGGGCTCGGCTTGTAGGGAGCGCGGCGACCCTCGCTACCGGACGGTCTGTCGTGACCTTGGGGGTACCGGTCTGCCGCGCTCGGCTCCATCGCCAAAGTCAAGATACAAGGGGTCAGGATCATACGCAAAGGGAAATGGCGCCGGTTGAGCGTGCGATAGACGGTTGGTCTTGAGACGGAGAAGAGTTCGGCGAGATCGCTGATGGAATACTCGCCCGTGGCATGCTTGCGGTAGAGTTCCCGCAGCTGTCCGACGGACAGCTTGGGCTGCGTGCTGTGCAATTTTTCCCTGGCGCGGCCGAGGGCCACTTCCTCTTCTGAGCCTAAGCCAAGATGAAATGTAGATTCGGGTGGCGAAAAGATTGGCTTGGTTCTGCTCGCGAAGCCATCTGTTCCGTGCACGGAGAATGATTCCCGCGATTCCCGCAGCGCTGCTTGTCCTCCCCCATGTGCGCACTTCACCCTGGCTTTAGCTTGGTCCAAATTACTCTCACAGCAGGTCAGATCAGGATTCGTCCTCAGACCCACCCAGTTCTGCTACTGTGACCCTGTAACCGGGATCGTCGACGTGGATTTGGTTCACAACCACATCGGCTTTTTCGAGCATTTCATGGCAGTTCTGGCTCAGGTGCAAGAGATACAGGCGTTTCCCCACTCGGTTGTAACGCCTCGAGAGATCCACGATTGCTTCTATGGCCGAATGGTCCCACACACGTGCGTTTTGAAAGTCGATTGTTGTCTCGAAAGGGTCGACCGCCGGTGTGAACAAATCTCTAAAGGAGTTGACCGAAGCGAAACAAAGTTGCCCATGGAGGGAATAGACTCGCCGGGTGGCGGTGCTCTCATCGCTTACCACAACGGAGAGGTGCCGTGCAGTCTTCCAGGCAAATACCAAGGCCGACACGATCACTCCGACAACGACCGCGACCGCCAGATTAGTTGCCACTGTGACTCCCGACACGAGGATCATCACCACCACGTCTGTAACAGGCACTTTGCGGATAATTCGCAGGCTGGTCCACGAGAAGGTCCCCAGCACTACTACGAACATTACGCCAACGAGTGCGGCGATCGGAATCCGTTCAATCAATGATGACGCAAGTACGATGAACAGCAGCAAGAGTAGGGAGGACAGTATGCCCGCCAGCCGCCACCTCGAACCGGCCCTTATATTGATTATGCTCTGGCCGATCATGGCGCAACCCCCCATGCCGCCAAAGAACCCAGTCACCACATTCGCTGCCCCTTGCGACACGCACTCACGATTTTTCTGACCTCTCGTCTCCGTCAATCCGTCAATCAACGTAAGTGTGAGCAGTGATTCGATCAGCCCTATTCCGGCCAAGATGAATGCGTACGGCACGATGATCCGTAGGGTTTCAAAGTTGAATGGCACATCCGGCACCCCGAATGTCGGGAACCCTCCCGCGATACTGGAAACGTCCCCCACTGTCGTAGTGTTGATGCCCGCGAAGATTACTAGCACCGAGACCACAAGTATCCCTGCCAGCGCAGCAGGAATCCGTTTGGTGAATCGCGGCACTATGTAAATCACCGCCATCGTCAGGGCCACCAAGCCCAGCATAATCCCCATATCAAACAGAGGCAGCCAAGTCTCGGTCCCGTGGGCGCCTTCTGTTTTGAAACTCTCCAACTGCGACAGGAAAATGACAATGGCCAGCCCATTTACGAAGCCGAGCATCACCGGAAATGGCACCATTCGGATCAAATTCCCAAGTTTCAGCACACCCACCGCAATCTGGATCAACCCCATCAGGACCACAGTGATGAACAGGTATTCGACCCCGTGGTTGCTTACCAGCGAGACCATTACCACGGCGAGGGCTCCCGTCGCCCCGGAGATCATCCCGGGCCGTCCGCCGGTCAGGGATGTGATGAGCCCGACGATGAACGCAGCATAAAGGCCGACCAGAGGGTCAACCCCGGCTACGAAAGCGAATGCCACCGCCTCCGGGACGAGCGCCAGCGACACGGTGAGTCCTGCTAGGCATTCCGTACGAATCCGGTCCAGATGGGAAGGGAGATCTCGTATTGCCAGACGAGAAGAGAGGTCTCGCATTAACAGTCCTGCAGAAAGTGAATTTACCGGCAGAAAACTACGGTTGCGCGTTCATGGGGCGTCATAAATCGCAGCAGGCCTGTGTAATCAACCTTGGAGAGTGCGCGTAGTCAATTGGTCTGAAGAGATAGCCGAGTTGTTCATTGCTAAAGCACGAGTGGGTCGGTTCACTGGATCATCCGCACCTTAAGTTACCCGCGATTAGCTGTTTATCCACGCACAACTGCAAAAACGCTCTGAACCGGAGTCAGCTCCCCGTGTGCCACACACAGAGTATCGCTGTACTCGTCGTAGGATATTTCGGGGCATGGTACCCAAGATTTCCCAGATTGGGAGTCTTCGGGCTCAAAGGGCATCCCAAACGAGATGGTAGCAGTATGGTCAAATCCTACAGGGCCGCTCAATCGCAAGTTTATCCGATACGGGATGCGATTAATGACGGGGTCCATGCTTCTTGTCTGCCTTTGTCGTCTTCAGATCCTCTAACTATCAGTTGAAAGCGTATTAAAGACAAGCCGACTCCCTGCAGCGCTCTCCGTCTCGGCAAAATCGTAAGCGGCGGAGGTAAATTGTGCCATGTGGTCGCGTTGACCGACTGACATTGGGCGGTTGAAAACTGTACCGCCCGCCATCTTCCATAGGGTTGTAGCCGACCCCATGGATGGTGCGACGGATGTACAAGGTGGACGTATATCTGCGGGTTCGCCGGGCGGTGATGGTGGAGGGCAAGAGCATTCGGGAGGTCTGCAGAGAGTTTGGCCTGCACCGGGACACGGTGTGCAAGATGCTGGCCTACTCCCCGCCTCCGGGCTACCGGCGACAGACTCCGCCCAGAAGACCCAAGCTGGAGCCTTTTTCCGGCGTCATAGACCGGATCCTGGAGGATGACCTCGCGCGCCCCAGGAAGCAGCGCCACACAGCCAAGCGCATCTTCGAGCGCCTCAGGGACGAGTACGGCTACGACGGCGGATACACCACGGTCAAGGACTATGTAAGAGAGCACCGCCGTCAGACCAGGGAGAGGTTCGTGCCGTTGTCCCATGCGCCGGGACACGCGCAGTGCGACTTCGGCGAGGCCTTGGGGTCATCGGCGGCGTCGAGCAGAAGGCCCACTGCTTCGTCATCGACCTGCCCCACAGCGACGGCTGCTACGTTAAGGCCTATCCCGCCGAGACCACCGAGGCCTTTCTGGACGGCTACGTGTCGGCCTTCGCCTTTCTGGGCGGAGTGCCCCAGAGCAACCTCTACGACAACACCAAGCTGGCGGCGGCGAAGATACTGGGGGATGGTCGGCGTCAACGCACCCGCGCCTTCACCGAACTGCAGTCCCACTACCTGTTCGACGACCGGTTCGGCCGCCCCGGCAAAGGCAATGACAAGGGTAAGGTGGAGGCCCTGGTGGGGTACTCGCGGCGGAATTTCCTCGTGCCCATCCCGTCCCTTGAGAGCTTTGATGCACTCAACGCCCACCTGGAACAACGATGCCTGGAGCGAATGGATGCCAGGCTCCGGGGCCACGCGGGGACCATCGGGCGGCGGATGGAACGGGATCTGGAGGCTCTGCTGCACCTGCCGGCAGTCCACTTCTGCGCCTGCGACAAGCAGGCTGGCCGGGTGAGTTCCCTCTCCCTGGTGCGGTATCGCACCAACGACTACTCGGTGCCGGTGGCCTACGGCCATCGGGACGTGCTGGTAAGGGGCTACGTCGACGCAGTGGTGATCAGCTGCGGAACCGAGATCATCGCCAGGCATCCCAGGTCATACGAGCGCGACGACTTCGTCTACGATCCCATCCGCTACCTGCCGCTCCAGGAGCGTAAGACGGGCGCCCTAGACCAGGCCGCGCCGCTGCAGGGCTGGGAACTCCCTGGGGAGTTCGGGACGCTACGCCGGCTGCTGGAGTCCCGCATGGGACGGTGGGGTAAGCGGGAGTACGTGCAGGTGCTCAGGCTGCTGGAGACCTTCTCCCAGCAGGAGGTGCACGCAGCAGTGAAAGATGCCATCCACCTGGGGTGCTCAGCTTCGACGCCGTGAAGCGCCTGGTCTTGTGCCGGCTGGAGGGGCGGCCGCCCAAGCTGGACTTGGAGCTCTATCCCTACCTGCCCCGGGTCCGGGTCGGCACCACGTCCGCCGGGGACTATATGACCCTGCTGTCCGGGAGGGCGGCATGAACGACCGGTCGACGCTGCTGTTGGAACACCACCTGAAGGAGCTGAGGCTGCCCAGCTTCCTGAGAGAGTACGGGAGGCTGGCGACCCAGTGCGCCGCCGAGAATGTGGGCCACCCTGAGTACCTGCCGCGCCTCGCCGAGTTGGAACTCATTGACCGCCACCAGCGTATGGTGGAGCAGCGGAGCCGCGCCGCCCGATTCCCCGCGATGAAGAGCCTCGACACCCTCGACTTCCCGGGAATCCCGTCGCTGAGCAAGGCCCTGGTGATGGAACTGGCACGCCGTGAATACATCCAGCGCCGGGAGAACGTCATCGCCGTCGGCAACAGCGGCACCGGCAAGACCCACGTGGCCCTGGGGCCTTCGGCAAGCTCAGGAGGGACGGCCGCCTGCCAGCGGGGCATGTCCGTGGGTTTCACCACCGCTGCCGGTCTGGTCCACGAACTGATGGAGGCCCGGGACGAAGGGCGCCTGCTCAATCTGCAGCGGCAACTCTCCAGGCTCAACCTGCTGATCATCGACGAGCTGGGCTTCGTACCCCTATCCAGGACCGGGGCGGAACTGCTCTTCGAGGTCTTCAGCCAGCGCTACGAGCGGGGCTCCACAATGGTGACCACCAACCTGCCTTTCGACGAGTGGACCGAGGTCTTCGGCTCGGAACGCCTCACCGGAGCGCTGCTGGACCGGCTCACCCACCACGTCAACATCCCGGAGGTGAACGGCGAGAGCTATCGCCTGTAGCACAGCCGGGATAACTCCCCGGGTCAAGCTCCGGACGACCTGGACAACCCATAAGTCGCACCAGAAGCCAGCCTCATTCACACGCCCAGCCTGTTGCCAGCCGGTCTCTGGGACACCTCTCCCGAACAATTGGTGTGGACATTTATGCTGACCAATAACGCCCAGGTGGTACAGTTTTGCTCCGCCCCAATGATATGTTTTGCCCACGCCCTTGACATGCAACCGTCCCTCCGCGCAAACCAACCTTCCTTGAAGAAGGAGAGATGGAGGGCGATTCAGAAAGCCCTGCGCAAAGGGATGTCTCTTAGGGCCATCGAGCGAGGGCTGGAGATCCACAGGGCCACCATCAAGAAATTCATGGATGCCGACGGTCCCATGGGCGGAGGTCCTGTCCTGCCCTCACCGGGTCAACATCTGACACAGTGCCGCTATGAGGGAGTGACATATATGCTGAACGCTTAGCTGGACATTTATGCTGGCCTTCGACACCCCAATGGGCCGAAATCTTCCTGTCCTTGACTCCAGAGCCACCGAGGCGGCGTTCACACGGGTACCACCATTGCTAACTGCAGCCGCCGACGTATGGGTGCACATATTGGTACACACAACCTCGGCAACGTCTCAATCATCCATTATTTAAATACGAATTGATAGATGCTATGGCGGAGAGAGTGGGATTCGAACCCACGGTACAGTTGCCCGTACTCCGGTTTTCGAGACCGGTGCTTTCGTCCACTCAGCCATCTCTCCGCAAGGGGACGGGGAATGCGTCTCAGTGCTATTCTCAGGTACCTCGTCCGGTGAGCCTGGCTAGCGCAGACCCGCACGGCCTTGCTCGCCATTTGACGCCTACAGTCCAGTTTAACGAAATCCGTATTCAGCGACAAGGGTGTCCAAGCCTACCTCAATATACTGACTCGACCTTGGTTCATCCGTTGTTCAAGAATGGAGTTTGTGCCTGTTTTGATAGTGAACCGCATCGGCGTACATGAGAGGATCATGGTTACCCGTGAGTCCGTGCGAACGTCCACGGAACTGCCCACGCGACTCCCCTGCGGTTAGATTTGCGATCGGTAGAGGTCCACAAGTACCTTTTTATGGCTCCCTACCATTATGGAAAGGCTCCCGTCAGTGCCAGTCGTGGGCGGCGGGCATGGATACCTGCGGGTCGATGGCCTGCAGGTCCGAGACCACGAGGCTGGTTGTGCCGTCCCAGCGCGACACCACACCGCGGGCCAGGATGATCCGGCTCTGCAGCTGCCGCCGCCGGCGGGCGAACACTGTCGGCCACAGGATCAGCTGGACGTCGCCCTCCTCGTCCTCGATGGTCACGAACACCGTACCCTCCTGTCCCTTTGGGTGCTGCCGGGCGATGGGCCAGCCGGCCACCAGCGCCTCCTCGCCCTCCTCCAGCCTGTACACCGCGGTGGTCGTCAGCACGTCGGGCGCCAGGTCTGGACGCACGAACTCCATCAGGTGGCCCTGTGGGTAGATGCCCATGACCTCGTACTCCCCGGCCATCCTCTCGTAAGCCGTAAAATCACGCATCTTGTGAGCTTCACCCTCCAGCAGCAGGGGCAGCGCGGCCTGGCCGTTGCGGCCCGGACGCGTGGCCAACCCTGCATCCCACAGGGCGGCGCGACGGTTGGGCATGACCCCATCGAAGGCCCCGGCCTGTACCAGCGACAGCACCGCCTGCGGTTTCAGGCCCGTACGCCGCACCAGGTCGCCCGCTCCGGCGTAGCGTCCTCCCCGCTCTCGTTCAGAAACGATCAGCCGCGCCGATTCCGGCCCCACGTCCTTGATGAACCGCAGGCCCACCAGCACCGACCCGTCCTCTGGGATGCACGCCACCTCGCTCCGGTTGACGCAGGGGTTCAGAAAGGGCACCCTGAACCGCCGCGCGTCCTGTTTCAGAGTCTCCATGGGGTAGAAGCCCATGGGCTGGTTGTTGATCAGACCCACGAAGAACTCCACCGGGTAGTAGCGCTTGAGCCAAGCGGCCTGGTAGGCGGTGATGGCGAAGGCGTGAGAGTGCGACTCGGGGAACATGTAATGCCCGTTCAGCTTGGCAAAGACTTTGCGCGCGGCGTCCTCGGGAACGTCATTGCGGCTGGCTCCCTCGCGGAACTGCTGCCATAGGCCATCGATCAGGTGGGCATTGTTGGGGCGCGCAAAGGCCCTCCGCAGCTCGTCGGCCTGGGCGGCGGTGAACCCTGCCACGTCCATGACCAGCTGCACCACCTGCTCCTGCCAGACGATGATGCCGAATCCTCGCGCCAGCGCCCGCTCCTCCAGCGGGTGGTCGTAGTCCCACGTCGCGCCGTGTCGGTAGCGCTCGACGAACTGCGAAACTGCGCTGCCCTGCACTCCCACGCCGGGGCGAATCAGCGCCACCTGGTACGCCAGGTCCTGCAGGTCCCGCGAGTTCAGCCGCTGGCCCATCTTGAGCTGCGCAGGCGACTGCAGCAGAAAGACTCCCTTGGCCTTGCCCTGGTTGATCAGGTCGTAGACCTCCGGGTCCCGGTGGTCGATGCGCGAAAGGTCGGGACGGTGTCCCTCGCGATCTTCGATCATGTCCAGCGCCTCCTCCAGCTGGTCCAGCACCGGCAGCGAGAGCAGGTCGATCTTGGCAAACCCGGCGTCGGCCACGCTGTCCTTGTTCCAGTCCATGATGTAGCGCCCTTCCATGGCCCCAGCGCGGACGGGCACCATCTCTGGGATGGGAGCACTGCTCAGAATCATGCCGCCCACATGCTGCCCCAGACCCTTGGGCGCGCCAATGAGTTGCGGGGCCAGCTCAATCAGGTCCCGCCAGCCCGGGGCATCCACACGCTCGTGGAACGCAGGGAGTTCCTCCATCTCGATGGCCAGCGAGCCCGCATCGTGCGACTGCAACTGGCCGGAGAGCAGCGACAGCTCGTCCCGGGGCAGTCCCAGCGCCTTGCCCAGGTCCTGGATCACTCCCTTGAGCCGGTAGGTGGAGACGGCCCCGGCCAGCACGGCGTACTCCGGTCCGAATCGCCGGTGCACCCGCTGGATCAGCTCATCACGGAGTTGGCGGGGAAAGTCCAGGTCGATGTCAGGCAGCAGGCTGGTGTCGTCGGAGATGAAGCGCTCCAGTGTCAGGTCCCACTGCAACGGATCGACGTGGCTGATGCCGATGAGGTAGCCTACCAGCAGCGCCACCGACGAGCCTCGCCCCCGGCCCGGTGGCCGCTCCTCCAGCGGCATCTCCGGCTGCGACAGACCGCGCTCCTCCATGATCTTCTGCGCGATCTGCACGATCTCCCGGTACAGCAGCAGGAACCCCGACAGGTTGTGCAGCTCGATCAGCCGAAACTCCTCCCGCAGCCGCTCCGCCACCTTCGGTGTCACCGAGCCGTACCGCCGGGTGGCTGCCTCGTAGCAAAGCTGCTGCAGGTAGCTGTCCGGAGTGTAGCCCTGAGGCACGTCAGCATCGGGTAGCGTGTATCCCAGGTCGGCGCTCAGATCGAACTCGCACATCCCGGCGATGCGGCGCGTGTTGGCGATGGCCTCGGGACAGTGGCTGAACAGCTCCTCCATCTCCCCCGGCGGCTTCAGGTACAGGTGATGGTTGGGTTGAATATGGCGCAGTGCCTGGTCGATGGTGGTGTTGTGGCTGGCGGCCACCAGTGCATGCTGCAGGCGGTAGCGCTCCGGCACGTGATAGTGGACGTCGTTGGTGGCCACCACCGGCGCGCCCACCCTGTCGGCCAGCGCCGCCAGGTCGCGGTTGCGGCGGACGTCGCCCTGTAGGAAGTTCTGCTGCAACTCCACGTACACCGAGTCGCTGCCAAACCAGTCCAGGTAGTCGTACAGTAGCTGCTTCGCCTCAACGGCCTTGTTCCCCTCCAGCAGCGCCGAGACCGGCCCGTTGCGCCCGCCGGTGAGCAACACCAGCCCGGAGGAGTGCTCAGGGAGCAGGCGCGGGTCTAGCTTGGGGTCCTTCCGGTCGGCAGCGTTGGCCAGGGTGAACAGACGCGACAGGTTGCCGTATCCCTCTCGTGTTTTCGCCAGCAGCGCCAGGCGGCTGCCGTCAGCCAGCGTCAGTTCGCCGCCGGTGATGGGCTTGAGGCCCAGGCCGTTGGCCTGCCGCGCGAAGTCCAGCGCCCCGCAAAGGTTGGTGTCGGTCAGGGCCAGGCAGCCATAGCCCCGCTCCACGGCCTCGGCCAGCAGCTCGTGGCTGTGGGATGCGCCCAGCCCGAAGGAGTGGAAGCTCTTGGCGTGAAGCTCGACGTAACCGTCGTATCCGTTATACATGGAGAGTCCTAGCGCTACTTGCGAGGGCAACCGCAAGGGTTGCCCCTACAATAACGACCCCTGCATAGGGGCGTCCCTTGTGGGCGCCCTTATCGGCCATAACTAATGCGCTACCTGCTCCCATCAACTCACAGTGTCGGTCTGCTAATGTCCCTGCTGGTACCAGCAGCCGTCGTGCTGGTCCCGGAACAGGGTGACCTGCCCCCCGTTCTCCCGCTCCACCCGGTAGTAGGTCCTGGTCAAGGGTTTGGGCAGCCACCACAGGTCGAAAGTCCAGCAGTCCTCGATGCGCACCACTTGGTGCCACTCGTCTTTTCTGGACCCGATTCCCTGCCGGATGGCCTCGGGCAGGCCGTTCCGGTCCTCCCGCACCATGACGGGATCCGGCGACAGCAGAGGGCGGAGCTCGCCGCCCAGCGGGTCCAGCGGCGTCTGCACCGCCCGCATCTCCGGCGCCGGGTGCCAGGGCGCCACTTCCACCACCCGGTACAGCGCCGGACGCTTGACCGGCCCGACGTTTGCGTCACCTTCGTCCGGCTCCTGTCCTCCGGTTTTAACCCCCGGCACAGAGCGATAGCGTTCAGCGTCCCGGCCTTGAGTTCGAGTTTGGAGACGCCGTTCTGCCTCCATGATCCGCCCTCGACGGTCCTCCCGAACGTCGGGCAGCAGGCCGATCTGCGACCCCGACTCGCCGGTGAAGCCCGACAGCGTCAGCGCCAACCCGTCCACGGGAACCTCCGGCGGCTCGGCCTCCAGGCGGCTGCGTACGATGAAGGCGGCACGCTCCCAGCGTCCCACGCTCTCCTGGAAGTTGACCGTCCTCTCCCATGGCGCAGAGGCAAACACCGGGCATTCCAGGGAGGCCCGGCCGGCGTACCGTCCCCGCATGACAGGCCGGGCGTAGGCGCGGCGCAGCAGCGTGTCAGACGCCACCAGCAGCATCTCCAGCGACGTGGAGGAGAAGGGCAGCGAGGTCTCCTCGGTCACTGTTTCCTCGTACTCCAGCGGCACCAGGGCCCGGTCGTCGCGGCCGTTGGCCAGCTCCCAGATCCACTCACCCTCCCGCCCGAACTGGTCCACCAGCCGGTCCACGTCCATGGCCGCCACCTGACCCAGGGTGTGGAGGCCGAAGCGGTGCAGGGCGGATATGGTATTCTCAGACACCGGCAGGAGGGCGATGGGACGCGGCGCCAGGAAGGCCGCGGCATCCGGCGGCACCTTGGCGGCCCGGCCATGGTCGCTGCTGCGCGCCGCCACCATGGCGGTGAACTTTCCCTCGCCGATGCCGGCCCGTGGCGCCAGGTACTGGGGGACGGCGTTCAGCAGGGCGAGTACCAGCCGCTCCTCGCCGCCGTACATGGATTCCAGTCCGTCCAGGGCAACGTTGGCGACGCCCAGCCCGGGGTCCTCCACCCGGTCGCTGATACCCTGCAGGGAGGTCAGCACCTGCCGGAACACCCGGCGGTAGTGAGGTTCGTCCGCATCCAGCACGACGGCTTCGGCTCCCCCTTCTCGCCCGCGAGAAGGGCTTTCAGACTGGTACGATAGCGCCCGCTCCAGCGGCATCCCTGCCGACACCGCCGTGGCTGCGGGAAAGTAGTCGACCACCACGGGCCGGGACTTGCTCCGGTCGGCGATGAGGACGGGCTGGTCCTTCAGGTGGGGATGTCGTTGCATTTCGGCCTTGGCCCGCAGGTGGGTGATGAGGACGCAAGCGACTTTCAATTCGGCTCCGTGTGGTCAGTCCGTAACTGTCTGAACTGCCACCACAGAGCGCCAGCGTGCTGCGTGGTGGCCTTGGCTGACGGCACCGTTTTGGAACAGCTTCAGCTTTGGGAAGTAGATGTTATAGAACATAAGTTCATACGTCAACAGGGCTTCGACATCAATCTTCAGGTGCTATTTGAAAGTGTCGCCGGTCTGAATTTTGTCTGAACTGTGATTCGTTTGATTTCGGGATTTCGCTGATGTACCTGAATCCTGTTCATCCTTTAATCCTGTGAATCCTGATTCAGACAATATCTTGGCAATTGCACACACTCGCTCACATAGGCGGCTGTCCCAGCCATTCATCAGAAAACCAATACATCCAGCAGAGGTGCCCGATGACGAGTCTCGAAACAGCACTGCAGGAAATCAAGTCCTACGTGGAGACCAGGATGCGGGAGGTCAACATGCCTGGGCTGGCTCTGGCGGTAACCGGACGAGACCAGCTCATCGAGGTCGCCACCTACGGGTATGCCGACATCGCCGCGCGCTCGCCCGTCCAGGCAGGCACGATGTTCGAGGTCGGCTCCATCGGCAAGTCCTTCACCAACATCGCCCTGATGCAGCTGCACGACGAGGGCCGCCTGGACCTGCACGCACCGGTCAGTGATTATCTGCCGTGGTTTGAAGTTCAATCAGACCACCAGCCCATCACCACCCACCACCTGATGTCCCACACCTCCGGGCTGGGTTCGGGGACCGACATCGGGAGCCACGGTCTGTACGAGGCGTGGGCGTTGCGCGACAGCCGCACGGGATCTCCTCCCGGCAGCCACTTCCGGTACTCGAACGTCGGCTACAAAGCCTTGGGATTCCTGCTGGAGGAACTGGACGGCCGGCCCTACCACGAGTCTATACAGGCGCGAGTGCTCGACCCCCTCGGCATGCGGAATTCTCATCCGGTCATCGGATTCGACACGCGGAAACTGGCCGCCGTGGGCTACCGCAGCTTCTACGACGACCGCCCGGAGCACGTGGACCACGGCCTAGTGCCCGCCATGTGGACCGAGTACGGGGTCGGCGACGGCTGCCAGGCATCCACCGCCGGGGATATGGCCACCTACCTGAGAATGTACATGAACGGCGGAGCCGGCCCAAATGACCGTGTGGTTTCCGAGGAGAGCTTCCGGTTGATGACGCAGAAGGTGATCGCCACCCCGCAGTGGGGCGGCGCCCACTACGGCTACGGGCTCATCCTTGCCAACATCGACGGACACGCCTACGTGGGCCACGGCGGCAGCACCACGGGGTTCGTATCGGCCATGATCGCGGATGTCGACGAGGGAATCGGGGTGGTGGTCCTGATCAACGGGCTGGTGCAGTCTTTCGGCGCCGCAAACATGGCATTGCACATGCTCGGCGTGTTGCGGGCAGGGATTAACGGCCAGGAAATGCCAGCGTATCCGGAGGCGCCGGACTGGGGAGCAGTCAGCAACGCTGCAGACTACGCCGGCACCTACACTTCAGGAAATGACAGACTCCAGATAACCGCCGTAGCCGGGGGACTCTCGCTGCGATGGCAGAACGAGGATGTCGCGCTGGAACGCTACGGGCAGGACAGCTTTTACGTGCCACACCCCGACCTGGAACACCACCTCCTGGAGTTTGCACGGGAGGGAGAGCAGATGGTGGAGGTCTTCCACGGTCCCGGATGGTATACAGGGTCGGGATACTCCGGTCCTGATCGGTTCGATTACCCCGCCGAATGGGACAGCTACTGCGGGCACTACCGGACCTACAACTTCGGGCTGACCAACTTCCGCGTTGCGGTGCGGAAGGGATCGCTGCTCCTGCTTTACCCGGGAGGCGGCCACGCACCCCTGATTCCCCTGGAAGATGGACTGTTCAGGATCGGGGACGACCCCTCATCACCCGAGACCCTCCGGTTCGACGCCGTGGCGTCCGGCAGAGCGTTGCGGGCAGTCTACTCCGGCTGTCCCTACTACCGCACGTATACGCTGTGAACGGGCAAGGCCTTTGGTTCTCCCTCTCTCTCGCAGGGAGAGGGAATCATAAAAACCCCTGGCTGAGCGGCGCTTTTCGCTTGGCGTTTTCCTCTCTTCACAAGTCCTTAAAGGTTTGTCCGTATCCTGTTAAGGTTATTTGGAGGGGTCTGAATTCGAGGGAGTCCCAATGCTCAGCCAACTTGACCGGGATAACGCAGAATCACCAATGAGTGCCGTCCGCGACGCTCCACCGGTTAACGGCGTTGCGGGAAGTTGCCGGCACAACTTACCGTCATTGCGGGAGCCAGGCAGCCAAGAATTGACCAATACAGCCGTCTCCGGTCTGATGGGAGCCGACCAATGAGCACTACCGACATCGACGCGATACTCAACCGAGGCAGTTCGCGCAAGCGCTGGCTTATTTTGGCCGGGGCAGCGGTGGTCATTGCTGCCGTCGTGGTTGCCGCGCTGTTGCTGACCAGGTCGGACGAAGAGGACGTGGTATTCGAGCCGGAACGCGTCGAGGCAGTTACGGGACGTCTTACCACCGAAATCGGCCTGTCAGGTTCAGCAGTGTCCGAGCGCAGCGCTACCCTGAGTTTCGAGGCGGGCGGAGTGGTGGCCTCGGTCGCCGTCTCAGAAGGGAGCGAAGTCCAGGAGGGCGATTCGCTGGCCTCCCTGGATGATGCCGGGGCGCAGCGCAGTGTCCAGATCGCCGAGGTGCAACTGGATCTGGCGCAGCTGCGCCTCCAGGACCTGCTGGCCGAACCCGAGCCGTCGGCCATAGCCTCCGCCAACCAGGCGATAGTGTCGGCGAAATCGCAGGTCGTGAGCGCGGAGCAGGCCCTGGAACTGCTTTCTGAACCTCCCAGCGCTGCCGACCTCGCCAGTGCCGAGCAAGCCGTGGCCAGCGCCCTCAGGGAACTCTCCAGTGCGGAGCAGGCCCTGGAACTGCTGGCTGAGCCCCCCAGCGCCGCCGACTTGGCCAGTGCCGAGCAGGCAGTGGCCAGCGCCCTCAGGGAGCGCTCCAGCGCGGAACAGGCGCTTGCCCTCCTATCCGAACCTCCGAGTACCAGCGACTTGAGCAGCGCGGAACAGGCGGTGGCCAGCGCGCTGAGGGAGATTTCCAGCTCGGAACAGGCCCTCAATGACCTGACCGCCGGACCCACCGACGCGGAAATTTCAGAATCCCGTTCGGCAGTGACCCAGGCACAGGTGGCGTTCGCGGACGCAACGAGAATCGAGGAGGAAATGAACGAGGTCCTCACCAACGATTGGGAGGAGTTCTGTGAGCGATACAGCGGGCTGATTTCAAGCGACGACGTGATCAGGTCGATCTGCGATTCTGTCCCTCCTCTTACCGAGGCCCAGATCGCTGCGTTGGAGGAATCCTTCGAGGAAAGGTCGCCAGCCTACGAGAGCCTCGGTACGGCATTGATCGAGGCCAACCTGGCCTTCGTCGGCGCACACGCTGACATGGATTCGGCGCTTTCCTCCCTGGCATCGGCTGAGGAAGCTCTGGCCGAACTGCTCACGCCGCCCTCCACTGAAGACCTCTTCCAGGCGCGGCAGGCGATTGAGGCTGCGAATGCCAGCCACGCATCAGCGGTGGCCAGACTCAAAGACCTGACAACACTGGCCAGCGAGGAGGACATATTTCAGGCCGAGCAGGCTCTGGAGGCTGCCAGGGCCAGCCACACCGCAGCGGTGGCCAGGCTGAATGACCTGAGGGCGCAGGCCAGCGAGGAGGACGTGTACCAGGCCGAGCAGGCAGTTGAAGCAGCCAAGGCCAGCCACACCGCGGCGATGGCCAGGCTTGAGGAACTGCGGGCCGCCACGGACGAAGGAGAGTTCGAGCAGGCCCAGGCCGCGCTGGAGAGTGCCCAGGCCAGCCTGGCCAGTGCCCAGGCCCAGTATGACGAACTGGTTGCGGGGCCTTCCGAGAACGCCATTGCCCAACAGAGGCAGGACCTGCGCCTGGCGGAGATATCCGTTGAGGAAGCCCGTGCGGCCCTCGCCAGCCTAACCATTCTCGCCCCGTTCGATGGTTTCGTGGAGGCCGTCAATATCCTGCCAGGTGATCGTATCTCCGCAGGGTCTGCAGCGGTTACGCTCAGCACATCGAACCGCATGCTGATCGAACTCACCGTGACCGAGGAGGAACTGCTCGACCTTGAGGTGGGTCAGACCGGAGTGGCATCATTCGATGCAATTGACGGAACGGGATATCCCGTGCGGGTTGAATCCATAAGCCGCGTTCCCAACGCAGAGCAGGGCGTGGTTACCTACCAAGTGGCGGCCCGCATTCTGACCGGGACTGAAGGCGATACGGGCGCCGTCGCAGCACGGACCGGCGGACGGGCACCGGGGGGAGCCGGCGGCGGCTTCGCCGGTGGAACAGGAGGAGGGCCCTTCGCCGGTTTGGAGCTGCCGGAGGGGGTGACTGCGGAACAAGTCAGTCAGGCTATTCTTAGCGGAGAGCCACTGCCTGAAGGCGTGGAACTCCCGGCCCAGGTCCAGCAGATGATCGAGACCCTTCGTGCATCCGGCCAACTCGGCCGCTTGGCTGGGGGCCAGCAGGGCCGGGCCTCGGGTCAGGATGCCGAGGAGCAGAATGCGGAGGAACAATCCTCTGGTGTCGCAGATATTCCCCTGCCAGCGCCCGGCATGAGTGCCAGCATTACCATCCTCACAGAGGTCCGTCCACCTGCGGTACTGGTCCCGGTCTCCGCTGTTCGACAACTCGATGGGGCCTGGTTCGTCACCATTCCCGCTCCCGCAAGCGACGAAGCGGACGCCGGATTCGAGCGTGCTTTCGTTGAAGTCGGCGAATCTGACGGGACACTGGTCGAGATTCTGAGCGGTATCGAGACGGACACCATGCTGCTGGTCGGCGCCGACAACGCCGGTATAGCCTTCAGCGCCACGCTGCAGCAGCCCCAGGCCAATCCGGGATTCGGAGGCTTCGGCCCCGGAGGGGGCGGAGGCGGCGGCGGAGGTGGACGGTGATCGTTCTCCAGAACGTGTCCCGCACTTACTCCATCGGCGGCGCGGAGGTGCATGCCCTGGCCGGAGTAGACCTCGAGGTCGACAAGGGGGACTTCGTCGCGGTCATGGGGCAGTCGGGCTCGGGCAAAACGACGATGATGAACATCATCGGCCTCCTGGACCGGCCCAGTGCGGGACGGTATGTGTTCGAGGGCCACGACGTCTCACAGTTGCCGGAAAACACCCTCGCCCGGCTGCGGGGCCAGGCCTTCGGGTTCGTGTTCCAGTCCTACAATCTGCTGCCGCGACTGACAGCGCTGGAGCAGGTTGAACTGCCGCTGATATACCAGGGCATCCGGAACCGGCGCCGCCGCGCCGCCGAGGCCCTGGAGCGGGTGGGCCTTCTGGACCGCATCTCACATCAGCCTACAGAACTCTCCGGCGGTGAGCAGCAGCGAGTCACCATTGCCCGGTCGCTGGTGTCCAATCCGCTGGTGCTGCTGGCCGACGAACCAACAGGCGCGCTGGATTCCGCCACGGGGCAAGACCTGATGGCTTTTCTGAAACAGTTGGTGGACCAGGAAGGCCTGACCATAGTGCTCGTTACGCACGAGCAGGAGGTCGCCAGCTACGCCAGGCGCATCATCCGGATGCGCGACGGCAGGATCATCGAGGACAGCGGCGTTGGGAGCGCCCCCACTCTAACCCTCCCGCTGAGGGAGAGGGGACTGGGGGGCGATAGGCTGTGAGCCTGCTCGATACCATCAGAATCGCACTGCGCGCCATTTTCGCCAACAGGCTGAGGAGCGCGTTGACATCTCTTGGTCTAATCATAGGGGTTAGCTCAGTAATAATCCTAATTGCCATCGGGCAGGGCACCCAAAAGGGAGTGACCGACCGAATCGAGGGACTGGGCACCGGCCTTATATTCATTGAATCCAGTGCCGCGGCGACAACGTCCCAGGGTGGCGGATTCGCCGGTCTGGCCTCCTCCACCCTGGTTCAGGGCGATGCCAACGCCATAATGTCCAACGGCATCCCAGGTGTCACCTCGGTTGCCGCCCGCATGGCCTTCGACGCGCAGGCCATCGCGAGCGGCAACAACGTGGGGTCGGAGATCGTCATGACCTCCAGCGAGTATGCAGAGGTACGGGATCTGGACCTGCGGTACGGCTCGTTCATCACGGAGTTTCACGATAATGAGCGGTCTCTGGTGGCCGTGCTGGGGGCACGCGTAGCAGATACGCTGTACCCCGGCATTGATCCCGTTGGCCAGGAGGTGCGCCTTTCCTTCGCGGGGGGGCGGATCACCCTCGCCTTTGCCGTAATCGGGGTTCTTGAAGCACAGGGGGGAGCCAGCGAGGCGGATGACCAGGTATTCCTGCCGATCAGTGCCTTGGCGGGACGACTGCGCTTCCTCTACACCCCGTCCGGAGACCTCCGCGTCACCCAGATTGATGTTCAAACTGACAGTCAGGCAGATGGGGAGCGGGTGAAGGAGGACATCAGCGAATTGTTGCTCTTCCTGCACGATACGACCGAGCCGGATTTCGTGATCCAGAGCCAGGACGACCTGATCAGCGCAGCCACCGAGGTCAGCAACACCCTCTCCATCCTCCTGGGCAGCATCGCCGGCATCTCCCTGGTCGTGGGAGGCATCGGCGTAATGAATATCATGCTGGTGTCGGTAACCGAGAGGACCCGAGAGATCGGCATACGGCGCGCGGTGGGCGCCACCACCAGAGACATTGTGATGCAGTTCGTAGCCGAGGCATTGATGCTCAGCGTTTTCGGGGGCATCGTGGGAATCGCCATCGGCATCGGCGCATCCATAGCCATCAATGGTCGGGAGCTGGGAGGCCAGGAGATGATCACGCTGATTCAACCGTGGAGCATTGCGGCAGCCTTCTTCGTCGCCGCCGGCGTGGGCTTCGCCAGCGGGAGCTACCCGGCTTACCGGGCTACCTTGATCGATCCGGTGGCCGCACTCCGCAATGAGTGAGCGCGCAAGCTCTCCGCCTGTTCCAACGTTCGCCGGTGTGACCGGGCCATCCGATCTCTGCTTCAACCCGCTGCTGCGAAGTATCAAGTAACGAGCTCCAATTCGCCGCCGCCATTGCATTATCGAGTAACGTAGGCCACTTTCGTGGTCGCGTCTGGAATCAGGAGTATCCCTGCAGAGCGCCTCTTGTGATCCCTTTCGTCCTGGAACACTACAGGTACACCCCCACAAGATCGGCCGACGCGCCACCTCATTAGTCTCGTACCATCGGACGTCCCCAAGCGAAAAGGGGAATTCCTGACTGTCCCTGTTCTCGGGAGCGCGAAACCCAGACGGTGTTAGAATACGGCGCAACCATTTACCCGGAGCGGATGAGTATGGACGTCAACGACGCAGTGGCACGGATTTTGAAAACGGAGGGCGTGGAGTGGGTCTCCTGCTTCCCCTCCAACAACCTGATCGAATCAGCGGCCAGCGAGGGCATTCGCACCGTCATGTTCCGCCAGGAACGCGGGGCGTTAATGGCCGCCGACGGCTACAGCCGAATGAACGATCGCAACAAGTTCGGCGTGGCCATCACCCAGGGCGGCCCCGGCTCGGAGAACTCCCACGGCGGCATCGCCCAGGCATTCTCCGACAACATTCCCATCCTGTACCTGGCAGGTGGGCCGGCCCTGGGTCAATATGCCATCAGGCCCAATTTCTCGCCTGTGCGCTCCTACCAGTCGGTGTCCAAGCACGCCGAGGTCATCACCGCGCCGGGGCAGGTTGCGTCGGTGATGCGCCGGGCCTTTCACCACCTGCGCAACGGCCGCGCGGGCCCCGTAATCGTGGAGATCCCCGCCGACGTGGGAGGGCAGGAAGTCCCTGAGGAATCGCTGGCCTACCAGCCGCCCAAGCGACTCCTGCAGTCGCCATCCCGGAGCGATGTGGCCGACGCGGCCCGCCTGCTGCTGAACGCCCGCAAGCCGGTCATCTGGTCCGGAATGGGCGTCCTGTTCGCATCAGCGACCAAGGAATTGCGGGAACTGGCAGAGCTGACCCAGATCCCGGTTTACACCACCATGCCCGGCAAGTCGTCCTTCGACGAGCGGCATCCGCTGTCGCTGGGCTCGGGCAGCGCCGCCACGTCCCTCCCTGCGCGCAGGTGGATTCAAGAGTCGGACGTGCTGTTCGCCGTGGGTTCCAGCATGACCCGGACCAGCTACGGCCAGCCCATCCCCGGCGGCAAGGTCATCATCCACAACGTCGAGAGCATCGAGGACATCAACAAGGACTTCTCGGTGGACGTCGGTCTGCCCGGCGACGCCAGGCTCACCCTGCAGGCCTTGGTCGAAGAAGTGAAGGCGCAGGTCGGCCAGACAGGAAGGCAGCCCAATGGCGTCGCGGAGGAGATTGCGGAAGTACGCAAAGGCTGGCTGGACCAATGGACACCGCTGCTGGAGACAGAAGAGGTGCCCATCAACGCGTACCGGGTCATCAACGAGATCGACAGGAACCTGGACCGGGAAAATAGCACGATCACCCACGACGCCGGTGCGCCACGGGACATGATAATGCCCTTCTATACCGCCACGACGCCGCACAGCTACATTGGCTGGGGCAAGTCCACACACCTGGGCTACGGCATCCCCCTGATGATCGGGGCCAAGATGGCCGACCCGGACCGGTTCTGCCTGAATTTCATGGGCGACGGCGCCTTCGGTATGTCCGGCCTGGACATCGAGACATCGGTGCGGGCGGGCGCGCCCATCACCACCGTGGTACTGAACAACGGCGGCATGGCCACCTATCCCGGCGGCTACCCGGTGGCCAACGAGCTGTTCGGCCTGACGCGCATGGGCGGGAACTATGCCATGATCGCCGAGGGCATGGGCGCCGTGGGCATCACCGTGACCCAGCCGTCGGAGATTGCGCCGGCCCTGGTCAGGGCACAGCAGCTGAACCGCGACGGGCGCACCGTGCTGCTCGACATCCACACCAACCTCGAGGGTCGCAAGTCCACTTACTGAACTTCCCGCTCCACTTTCCCTCCCCTGCGGGGGAGGGTTAGGGTGGGGGCGAAATCTTCGCTACGGAAACAGCGCTGGTAATTGCGGGTCCCCCTCACCCCAACCCTCTCCCTCAAGGGAGAGGGAGAATTAAAAGGAGACCAGAAATGACACTGTCCGCCAACGCGCCGGTCGCCTCCGACCTGGTGCATCACATCGGCATCGCCGTCGCCAACCTGGACGAGAGCATCGAGTTCTACCGGGGCCTGTTCGGTTTCAAGCCCGGCCAGATCATCACGCGCGAGGACATCGGCGTGCGCGGCTGCTTCGTGCCCGTGGGGGAGACCAACCTGGAACTGCTGGAGGGCACCGGCCCCGACAGCATGATCACCCGCCACATCGCGCAGCGGGGCGAGGGCCTCCACCACGTCTGCTTCGAGGTGGAGGAGATCGCAGACAAGCTGACCACCCTGGATGAAATGGGCATCAACCTGATCGACAAAGTTCCTCGCACCGGGTTGATGGGGGGAGACATAGGCTTCCTGCACCCGTCTGCTGCCCGCGGCGTGCTGATCGAGCTGGCCCAGCACAGCCACTAGCATCCCAGCGCATTTGCGCATTGAGGGGAGCTGGTCAACATTGCGAGAACAGGGCAACCACAAGGGTCGCCCCTACCTACTGAGAGTCGCCCTGTAGGGGCGTCCCTCGTGGGCGCCCCTGCCATATTCAGGGCTTGGTTCCCACGGCGCAGTGGAACGGCGTTGAGATGAAGAAAGTGCCGTCGGCCTCCGCCTGCTCCACCGCCGCTCGCCACTCGGCGGCCTCTTCGGCGTTCAGGGTTGGCAGTATCCCTCCCTGCAGGAATTGCAGCCGCATCCTGTCAGAGAATGTGCTGATAAACGGGAACATCCTCTCGTCCGTCAGCCCCAGACGGGCAAAGCGCTGGTAGAGGGAGGCATCGTCGCACCCCTGGGGATGGCCGCGGTCCTCGACCCACGGCGGCGATTCGATCCTGGTCTTCAGCGCCGGACTGAGCGGCAGGTTCACCCAGCGGTTCATGTCGTGAGCGTGGCCAAGAACAGCAACCCGGCCTCCGGGCCTGGCAACGCGGACCATCTCCGGCAGCATCAGGTCGGCGTTCACTCGCTGGATCACCGTGCTGGAGAAAACAACGTCGAAGCTGTGGTCCTCGAAGGGCAACTGCTCGGCGCTGCCCTCTCGAAAGTTCACAACATCGGCTACGCCCTCTCGCCTGGCGATTTCAGCGCCCTCTCGCAGGAAGAAAGTATTGACGTCCATGCCTGAAACCGGATTTCTGCCGGAGGTCTCGCGAGCCAGCCACCGGCAGAGCACACCGGTCCCGCAGCCCACCTCGAGTACGCTCTCTCCGTCCTGCAACTTCGTCTCGGCGATGAGCCTGCCCACTGCCGACAGGTAGCCGGGCGTGCAGCCCCGGCCCTCAAGGCTGCCGACCATGCCCAGCGCGGGGCCAGACAGCGAGATGACGCAAAACCTCTCGCTCAAGGCCGGTACTAGCGGGTCCCACTGCGATGGCGCTGCCCCCAGGGGCAGCAGGACCATCGGCGGCCCCGAACCCTGTACCTTGAAGTAGACTCCGTCCACCTCTCCCTCAACGATGGAGGGCGCCACCGGACCATGGGGACGGATAGACTCCATCCGGTCGAGAAAGTCCAGCATCGGCGCGACAACGTCACGGCCTCGATGCACGGCCAGGTCGTTGTAGTTGTCCGGGAAAGGACAATCTGGCAGGGTGACCATGTTGGCCGATGGCAGATCAGTCGTGTTGCGCGCTATGGTCTGGCTCGCCCCACCGCTGTCTCCGTTGAATACCAGCAGCCTTTCAGACAGGGGAGCCAGAGCGCTGGGATCAAAACCCAGCGGGCATACCAGGGTCAGCGAGGCCACGGCCTCGGGATAGCGGGAGGCCACGCCATGCCAGTCGTTCAGCCCGCGCGAGGCAAAGTGCGCCCGCTCGATCCCCAATTCCCTGAGCACTCCGGTAATGCTGTCCTCAACGAGAATATCTGTCTCTGTAACCATTCTTGCTCCAGACCTGCCGAGGCCTATCCTGATCAAAATGCCCATGCGCTCACACGTACCGACACATTTCCGATATCGATGCGGCCCCATGCTAACCAAGGGCGGCGCGTTATGTCACACCCCGTATCCAGTGACTCCAGCATATCTGAATAGTAGCCAATGCGTGGGCAGCAAACGATGCTCTTGCAATTGTTACCAGATTCACAAAGTCGTTTGCTATTTTGGCAGGCACACCGCTAAAATAGCCTGAATAGGGGTACAGAGCCAGGGGTGGAACTTTCACCAGACGGCTCGGCTACTTCCTACGACCCGGCAGAGTCCATTTTACCAACCCAAGCCTGTTTTCATTGGTGCTATGAACAGTTTCCACATCTGGACCATCGGCTGTCAGATGAACACGGCGGACTCGGAGCGTCTCGCCTCCGCTCTCGAACAGATGGGGCTGGAGTCCGCCGAAAATGCCAGCGACGCCGACGTGGTGGTACTCAACTCCTGCGTCGTACGGCAGTCGGCCGAGGACAAGGTGGTGGGAAATCTGGGCGCCGTCTCCCGGCTGAAGAGGCAGGACCCTGACCGTGTGATCGCTCTGATGGGCTGCATGGTAGGGCCCAAGTCGGACCAGTTGGCTCGTCGCTTCCCCTATGTGGACGTGTTCATGCGTCCGCAGCAGTTCGAGCCGCTGCTGGACCTGCTGGGCGACCGGATGAGTATGGACTGGGAAGGATGCGTGGGAAACCTGGCCCCAACCCGTCCCGACGTTGCTTGCCATGTACCCATCATCCACGGCTGCGACCTGATGTGCACCTTCTGCATCATCCCCTACCGCCGGGGCAGGCAGGTCAGCCGCCCGGTGGACGAGGTGGCGCGGGAGGTGGAGCTTCTGGTGTCCCGTGGCGTCAAGGAAGTCACGGTTCTGGGACAAACGGTGGACGCCTACGGGCACGACCTGCCCGACGAGAACGGAGGACGGCCCGATCTGGCCACGCTGCTGGCGAGGCTCAACGATGTGGACGGCCTCGACCGCATCCGATTCCTCACCTCGCACCCGAACTTCATGAGCCGTCGCATCATAGAGTCCGTCGCCGAGCTGCCCAAGGTGTGCGAGCACATCAACCTCCCGGTGCAGGCCGGAGACGACGAGGTTCTCACCCGCATGCGCCGGAACTACAGCCGCTCCCAGTACACCGCGCTGGTGAAGGAGATACGCGACATCGTGCCGGGAGCTTCCCTCAGCACGGACATCATAGTGGGATTTCCGGGCGAAACGGACGAGCAGTTCCAGCGCACCTACGACCTGGTGGAGGAGCTGCGGATGGACAAGGTGCACTGCGCCGCCTACTCCACCCGTCCAGGCACCACCGCAGACCGCACCATGGAGGACAACGTCCCGCACGAGGTTAAGGTCAGCCGGCGCAGGAGTATAGACGCTCTGCAGGAGAAGATTCTCACCGAAGTCAACAATGACCTGATCGGCAACGAGTTCGAAGTGCTGGTGGAAGCACGCAAGAAAGGAAAGTGGCAGGGCCGGACTCGTTCAAACAAACTGGTATTTATACCCATGCAAGAGGGCGACTACGACCAGATGGGTGAACTGTTGAACGTGCGGATCGAACGGGCCGGGGCGTGGTCGTTGCAAGGGCAGCCAGTCTAGAAACCCGGAATTTTGAATGCGGAATTGAGTGACACCCGCTCACGTTTTCCACATTCCGCATTCAAAATTCCACATTTCCCATTCAGCATTCCTCCCGGGAGGGAATCGAAGATGACAACCCGCCGTCGTCCGATTGTACCCATCACGGAACTGGAACACTCGGCCTTTTGCAAGACTGAGGACGAGCTTCCCGCCAAACCATTGGCGGAGGAACTCGCCGTGAATGTCCGGTGGCAGCAGATTCCCACCGAGTACCTTCACTTCACCGCCGACGAACTGGACGAACGGATCCACGAGGTGCGCGGCAAGCTGGGGGCTTCGGTAACGGTGCTGGGCCACCATTACCAGCGGGAGGAGGTCATCAAGTACGCCGACTTCCAGGGCGACTCGTTCCTCCTTTCCCAGCAGGCGGCCAGCCGACCAGAGGCCGACTACATCATATTCTGCGGCGTGCATTTCATGGCCGAGACGGCCTGCATACTGGCCGGTGAGCACCAGCGGGTGATCCTGCCCAACATCACCGCCGGCTGCTCAATGGCCGATATGGCCCCCATGGACGATGTGGATGACGCCTGGGACGACCTGATGGAGGTCCTGGGCCCCAACGAAATAGTCCCCGTCACCTACATGAATTCCATCGCCGGGATCAAGGCCCTGTGCGGCCGGAACGGAGGTGCCGTTTGCACCTCGTCCAACGCCGAGGCCGTACTGAAATGGGCCTTCGACCAGGGGAACCGGGTGCTTTTCCTGCCGGACCAGCACCTTGGCCGCAACACTGCGTTGAAGATGGGCGTTCCCCTTGACGAGATGGTGGTCTGGAATCCCTTCCGCAACATGGGGGGCAACACCCCCGAGCAACTGCGGCGCGCCAAGATGGTGCTGTGGCAGGGCCACTGCTCGGTCCACACCCGCTTTACGGTCAAGCAAATTGAGCTGGCCCGCCAACGATTCCCCGAAGTTAACGTGCTGGTGCACCCCGAGTGCGTGATGGAAACGGTGCAGGCCGCCGACCTGGTTGGCTCCACAGAGTTCATCCGCAACCAGATCAACAACGCCCCAGCAGGAAGCGTTTGGGCAGTGGGGACTGAGATCAGCCTGGTCAATCGCCTGGCCATCAACAACCCCGACAAGACGGTCTTCTGCCTCGACCCGGTTACCTGCCCCTGCTCCACCATGTACCGCATCCATCCCGCGTACGTGCTGTGGGTGATGGAGTCGCTGCTGGAGGGCCACGTGATGAACGAGATCACAGTGCCCGACGACATCCGCCGGGACGCTCTGGTGGCCCTAAACCGAATGCTGGCACTGCGGTAGTTGTATAGGACTTGGCAGGAGAAGCCTGTGCCCGAATTTCCGCCTGAAGTCTACAGCCTGATCGACGCCGCGATTGCCGAGGACCAGACGTTCAACGACCCCACGACTGCCGCCCTGGTGCCGCCGGAGATCCGAGGCATCGGTATGCTGCGTGCCAAGGCCCACGGCGTGCTGGCGGGCGTCGATGTGGGACTGGCCGTATTTCGCAGGGTGGAGCCGGACCTGGAACTCGTGGCCCTGATGTCCGACGGCAGCACGCTTTCGCCCGGGGACGACATCGCCCGGGTTGCTGGACCGGCGGGAGGCATCCTCAGGGCTGAGCGTATCGCCCTGAACTTCATGCAGCGGATGAGCGGCATTGCCAGCCTGACCAATCGCTACGTCCGGGCCATCGAGGGTTCGCGTTCCCGCATCGTGGACACCCGCAAGACCGCACCGGGGCATCGCTACCTGGACAAGTACGCGGTCAGGGCTGGTGGCGGCTACAACCACCGCTACAACCTGGCCGACGGAATCCTGATCAAGGACAACCACATCGAGGCCAACCGGTTCCGGGAAATGGGCCTGCGGCAGGTTATCGAAATGGCCTTGGAGCGCGCCTCGCACACCATTCGCGTCGAGGTGGAAGTGGAGTCACTGGACGATGCCCGGGTGGCGCTGGACGCTGGCGCCCACATCATAATGCTGGACAACATGCCTGTGGAGATGATGCGGGAGGCGATGGGCTTTATCGGCGATCGGGCAGTGGTGGAGGCATCCGGCGGGATTAATTTCAATACCGTCCGCGATGTCGCCAGCACGGGGGTTCACCTCATTTCCATCGGAGAACTCACCCACTCGCCTCCGGCCCTGGACATCAGTCTCGATCTTGAGTTTGAGTAACCTAGCCCGTCAGTGTTAATTCTTGGACGACGCCCTTACCGATGTAGGGGCGTTGCGATTTTTTGTATCCCACTACTGAGGTAAGAGCAAATGGCCAACGCGAAAGACACCATATCGACCTGCCTGGGGCGCAACTGGGGAATGGTCGAGTCCGCTCTGGAAGGAATGGACGAGGAGACCCTCGCCCGCATTCCCGCTGCGCAATGCAATTCCGCAGCGTGGATACTGTGGCACATGAACCGGGTGATGGACACGTTTTTGAACAGCCGAGTCAGGAACACGGAGCAATTGTGGGTGCAGGACGGATGGGTGGGCCAGTTCGGCATGGCCGATGAACCGGACGACCGGGGCGTAGGCTGGAGCGCCGACCAGGTGGCGTCATGGACTCCGCCATCCCGTGAGACGCAGCTGGGCTACTACCACGCCGTAAAGTCGGCTATCCAGGAGTACCTAGCCCAGGCCAGCGAGGATGAGCTATCCCGAGAGATCCTCTGGCCACCGTCGGATGAGCCGCGGCCCGTCGCCGCCTGCTTCGGCCAGGTGATGTGGGACTACCTGTCTCACGGCGGCCAGATCGCCTATCTGAGGGGCCTCTACCTCGGGATGGGCTGGCACCGGTAGCAGCCGGAGCAAGGTTGGCCGCGGCCACGGCTAGTGGCGGGAGCGGTGCCTGTCCGCGCTGTCAAGCATTATGGTCACCGGTCCGTCGTTCTGGGACTTCACCTGCATGTATGTCTGGAAGCGTCCGGTGGCCACAGTCAATCCTGTTTCCCGCAGCAGCGACACAGTGTGCTCATACAGCCTTTCGGCCAAGTCGGGAGGCGCCGCGCGGGTGAAGTCGGGACGGCGTCCGCGGCGGGTGTCAGCGTACAGGGTGAACTGGCTGACCACCAGGACATCCCCGCCTGCGTCCGCCACCGAGAGGTTGAACCGGTTTGCATCATCGGCAAAGATCCGCAGGTTCGCGATCTTGGGGACGAGGTACTCGGAGTCTGACTCGTCGTCCTCCGAGGAAACTCCCAGCAGGACCAGGAGTCCGGGACCGATGCTCCCGACAACGGTAGCATCAACTTCAACAGACGCCTCTTTAACCCGTTGAACCAGCGCTCTCATGGGGCGTCGATTGCTCCGCAGTCAGAGAAATAGGAATAGCCGACTGCAAATGCAGCCGGCTATTTCAGAGTTCAGCCAAGGAATGCCCGAGGGATTTGCAGTCTAGCTGGAACTGGCCGTGCTTGCAGCTGGGGATGCCGACCCGTTGTCGGAAGAGCTGCTGCCGCTGTCCGATGAGGTGGTCTCCGCTGGCTTGCTTTCGCTGCTGGACTTTGAGGAATCGCTCCCGTTCTTGCCAGCGCCGTTTTCGACGGGTGGCTTCGGGCGCCCGTAGTCTGTGGTGTAGAACCCGCTGCCCTTGTAAATCACAGGAACGGCGTGGTAAACCCGTTGACCTTCCCCGGAGCACTCCGGACAGGTCCCTTTGCCTGCTTCACTGAAGCTTTGGCGCAACTCGAAATGATTGTCACAACTGACGCAACGGTAATCGTATCGAGGCATCGTCATCTCCTGGAAAAGGTCACCTGTAGGCACTCAATGATTAGCAGTGAGGCGGGTGCGACTGCTAATGGTCACCCCACAAATTTATCAGCCACCGCAGCCACTGTCAACGCTGGCAATGCGAACTGAACAGCTGCCCGTATATGGTGATGAGCAGGTACCACCGGCACCTCGAACCACGATCGTAAGGGGTCCTTGATACCGGAGCAGACCAGGGAGCAAGTCGACGGGGTCTACCGTCATGCCTGGGGCAGTCTCCCTCGTCCGCGTTACCTTTAATCGTCAATATATCGGATAATTTTGCACTTTTAACGGTAGTTTTGAGGTAGATTTGGCACTCTTAAGCTGGAAATCGATATTGACACGCCAGAAAGTCGGAAATAAGATGTTTCGCCATGGCGAATGTCGCAACGCGCCCATGAGAATGGCGGCAGCATATTCTGGCCCGGCAGTTTGAGGGAGTGTGTGACCATGGACGAACTCGACCGTAAGATTATAGCCCTGTTGCAGCTGGATGGCAGGGCATCCAATGCCAAGATCGCACGGGAGGTGGGTGTCAGCGAGGGCACGGTCAGGCGACGGCTTCGACGCCTGATGAAAGACGATGTGGTTAAAGTGGTCGCGGTGCCGAACCTGGAAAAGCTTGGCTATGCTACCACCGCCCTTATCGGCCTGCAGACCGGGCCCGGTAAGTCCGATTCCGTGGCGGAGGCCATCGCGTCTCTGGACGAAGCCCACTACGTTGCGATCACAACGGGCGCCTTTGACGTCTTCATCTGGGCCGGACTGGAGTCGGCAGAAAACTTGGGGAACTTCCTCCGCACTAAGGTGGGCGTGGTGGACGGAGTGCAACGCACTGAGACCTTCGTGAACCTGTCCATCAAGAAGCGCACGTACGGGCTGGTACTTTAGGGATCGCCCGCATTTGGCACCTCCCTGGCCCGTCGTTTCCTGCCGAATCCCTCTGCCCTTCGAGTGACAATCCAGGGGCAGGTCTTATTGCAGACGGCCACCGCCGTGCTATAATCAGCAGGTCAAGGCCCGCCTGTTGTGGGTGGGTGAAGCCCCCAAATTTGTAAGAGAGCCGATCGCTATGACCTACATCATCGCCGAGCCCTGCGTTGGCCTGAAAGACTCCGCCTGTGTCGATGTTTGCCCGGTTGACTGCATCTACACCCGCGACGAGGACGACCAATATTACATCAGCCCCGACGAGTGCATCGACTGCGCCGCCTGCGAGCCGGTCTGCCCGGTGACCGCCATTTTCGCCGAGGACTCGGTGCCCGCCGAGTGGCAGGACTACATCGCGAAGAACTACGACTACTTCAAGAACACCGATCCAGCAGAGCTTAAACGCAAGTAGAGCAGCCAAGCCTGGAAAATCCGGTTCGCAAAACAGAGGGGCCTGTTCAGGTGCAGGCCCCTTTCTCTGTGTGGAGTTGCCGACTGGCTAAGGCGCTTTAGAGCAGGTCCGCCTGCCTATCCCGGATCGTCCAGGCAAGCCTTGATGGGTTTGCTGATGCAGGAGAAGATCGGCGTATCCAGGAGGGTGTACGGTCGAGCCTTTGACTCGCCCAACTCCATAACAAGGTCCAGGAAGTTGGACGGGTCGTCAGTCTCGAAGCCCAGAACAAACTCCTGGTCGTCGAGGCCGAAGGAATAGGCCGTGCTGGTCTTGACGTAAGGGTACTTGTGGCCGATGACGAAGTGCTCGTTCATCAGCTCCTGCCGCTCCTCCTTGGGCAACTGGTACCAGTCGTGCGTCTTGACGAAGGGATAGACGAACAGGTACTTGCGGCCCACGATGCGCATCGTCGACGACGTGCCCTCCTGTCCCTCGTGACGATGGTTGACGACGTCGGGAGACCGGCGTGTCATGTCCAGGTATGAGTAGGGCGTGGTCAGATATGGCGCCAGCGCGGTGCGGTTGATCTGAGCCGACAGATCGTTGATAGCCTCCAGGGTGGGGCTCACCATCCAATGCATCAGGTCGGCATCGCCCCTTGTGCCCACCAGGATGTAGCTGGAGATCGATATCCTCTCGGAAAATTCGTCCAGCACAGCGGCGAATTCCCGTTTCCCTGCCCGTCGCTCTTCGCTTGGCACTCCGCGCCAACGAGGGTCCACATTAAAGAACGTGTACTTGACGAAGTCGCGTTGCGATTGCTGTTCCTCGTGATGCGGCATTTCATTCCACCTGCACTGGCATTGCCGCAATCCCAACAACCTCGCGTCGTTGCTGGCAAACCTCCGGGCCAAATCGACCGCTTGCTAAAATCGGAATCTGCGTGGAATATTGATACTGGCAGGAAATTACGCCTGATCAAAGCATCCACGCATGCGGAATCCTATGCCAACCGGAGACGTAAAATTGCAGACGAGCGAACGCACCCGCATCAAGAACCATCCGGAGCGAGCAGTCCCGGAGGAGGCATCGGAAATTCTGAGCAATGGGATGGTGGCCCATGTCGGGTTCATAGAGGACGGGCTGCCTTATGTCATCCCCCTGACCTATCACTATGACAGCGAGAACCCCGACCGGATCTACCTGCACGGCTCCATCCGCAGCCGCGCCATGGAGCTGCTGGCCTCCGGCGCCCCCGTATGCGTGACCGTGACGATGGCTGATGGCCTGGTGTACTCGCGCAAGGCAATGAACCATTCCATGAACTACCGCAGTGTGGTGCTTTTCGGCACCGCCCGCGAGGTGACTGACCACGACGAAAAGTTCGAACTGTTCGATCAGATGGTGCAGCGCTATTTCCCCGACCGGCTGTTGGAGCGTGACTACAACCCTCCGCCCGAGACTGACCTCGGCATAACCTCGCTGGTTGAGGTGCAGATCGAGGAATGGAGCGCGAAGGCGCGCCGCGGTGGGCCCACCGGACCGGACGACGACAAACCTGATGCACTGGGGTCGGCGGGATATACGATCTTCCGGGAATTCTAACGGACTACCGTAGGCCCAGAGCATTGGAGACGCGCAGCGAGCATTCCACCGTTTGAGCAGGGAAATCATCCAATCGAGAGGGACAATATGGTAACTCTGGGAGAGGGCCAATACCGGTACGAGGTCGCAGAAGGTTGGGGCAAGCTCCCCGACGGCTGGTCATTCAAGGAGTGTGCCGCTGTGGGCTGCGACTCCAGTGACAACGTATACGTGTTCAACCGCGGCGAGCACCCGGTTATCGTTTTCGACGCGGAGGGGAATTTCCTGCGCTCGTGGGGAGAGGGGCTGTATCCCAGGGCTCACGGCGTCACCATGAGCCCCGACGACGCCATCTTCCTGTCCGATGACGGCGACCACACCGTGCGAAAGTGTCGGCTGGACGGAACTGTGCTGTTCACGCTGGGGATCCCCGGTACGCCGGCCCCGTTCATGAGCGGCGACCCGTTCAATCGCTGCACCCACGTCGCCATTGACCCGCAGACCGCAGAGTTCTACGTCTCGGACGGCTACGGCAACGCCCGGGTCCACAAGTACTCGGCCGACGGCAAACTGCTGTTCTCCTGGGGCGAGTCCGGTACCGGCGAGGGGCAGTTCAACATTGCACACAACGTCTGCACCGACAAGGACGGCTGGGTCTACGTGGCGGACCGGGAGAATCAGCGCATCCAGGTATTCGACAAAAACGGAAAGTTCGAGACCCAGTGGAAGAACATGGCTCGCCCCTGCGGGCTCTACATCGACCAGAACGGCGATCAGAAAGTCTACGTCGGCGAGCTGGGAGTGGCCATCGGGCCCAACTCGCAGGCCTACGGTCTTGGCCCCCGCGTGGCCATACACGACGTTAAGGGCAACGTCCTGGCCCGGCTGGGAGACGCACCGGAAAGCGAGGAGCCTGGGCATTTCATCGCTCCCCACGGCGTGTGTATCAACTCCAGGGGGGACATCTTTGTCGGCGAGGTATCTTGGACCCACACCGGCAGCAACCTGAATCCGCCCCGCGAGATCCGGTCGCTGCAAAAATTGACCAAGCTGGCATAAAAATATCAGAACGGGAACCTGGACCATTATGATGGAAGAACTCTTCAACCCTACCGCGACTGCCGACTACCGTCAGCAAGCGCGTCAGTTCCTGGCCAAGAGCCGCGAGTACCTGGCGGAGGGAGACCTGCACCAAGCTTCCGAGAAGGGATGGGGAGCGGCAGCCTGGATGGCCAAGGCGGTTGCAACGGCAAACGGCTGGGAATACGGTCGGCATGATCAATTCAACGTAGTGCTGAATAATGCACGCCTGTTGACCGGCGATGATCGCCTCAGGGGTCTCAGGGGAATAGCCAATGACTTGCACGGCAACTACTACAAGCGCGAATTCCTGTTGAGTTCAGACGCCATCGCGTTGGATCTGGACTCAATAGCGGATTTGTTGACCATCCTTGAACCGCTGACCGAACCCACGAGTTAGCGGCCCTTAGTTGTAGAAAATCTTCGAGGTATTGAATGGAAATTCGCATGGGCAGCCTGGTGCGGGACGCACGAGAGGCCACTGGAACCGCCATCGTTATCGACGTGTTCCGGGCCTTCACCACGGCTGCCATAGCATTTGACCGGGGGGCCACTCAGATCACCCTGGTGGCCGAAGCGGAGGATGCCCTTGAGCTGCACCGCAGTGGCGTCGGCGATCTCTTGATGGGAGAGGTGGACGGCAAACGACCCGAGGGGTTCGATTTCGGCAACTCGCCATTTGAGATCTCGCAGGCTGACGTCGCCGGCAAGAGCCTGGTTCAGTCAACCCGGGCCGGCACGGTGGGCGTCGCGGCCGCTGCCGACAGTGCTCAGACCATATACCTCGGATCGTTCGTGGTGGCGCAGGCGACCGTTAACGCCATCCGGAGCCAACGGCCGGACGTGGTATCCATCATCGCCATGGGAGACCAGGGCAGGGTGCGGTCAGATGAGGACGAGCAGTGCGGCATTTACCTGCGAAACATTATGGAGGGCCGCAAGCCGGAGTTCGACGCCGTCAGGTCACTGATAATGACTGGAGGGGCGACCCAGAAGTTCTATGATCCCCAGCAGCCGCAGTACCACCCCGAGGACGTAGATCTGGCTCTCGAGGTCGACCGCTACGCATTCGCCATGCGAATCACGCGAGAAGATGGGCTGCTCGTCGCGCGCAGGGAGCCACTGAATTAGCACCCACCGGATACTTGCCCCGGATCAGTTGCAATAAATCTTGAGGCCAGCGGCCGTCGACGACGGTCTTTAGTTGGCCACAAACCGGGCTGGCGTCAGGTGCTCGGCGCCTGCCACCTGCGTCGAACCCTCGGTTATCAGGTCCGCAGCGACCTGACTCATTCCCACGCTCCAAAGGATCCCCTTGCGCCCTGCGCCGCTGGCCAGGTAGAGGTTATCCCAGCCGGGCAGCCGCCCTACGATGGGAATACCGTCGGGGGTGACCGGTCGCAGGCAAGCCGTGTGGTTGACGATACGAGACGAGCCGATGGAGGGAGCCATATGGGCCAGATCGTTGAGGATGCTGTCTCGCCCCCTTGAGTTTGGGTGGTGATCGAAGCCTGCGTTTTCCTCCGTTGACCCGGCCCACACCAGGCCATCGGGCTTGGAGTCCACGTAGTTGCCCTTGTAATTCAGAGCGACATTGAAGGGTTCCCCCTCATATCGAAACCGAAGGATCTGTCCTTTCAGCGGCTCCACAGGAACCGGCGCCCCACACCAATCGGTGACCACCTGGGACCAGGGGCCCATGGCGACGACCACGGTCCCCGCCTCTATCTTGCCGCCGTCGTAGGTGACCGCAATGGCGTGTCCGCCGCTGTGTTCCAGTCCGGTGGCCCGCTGAGCAACCAGCCGGGTGCCAAACCGTTCCGCCGAACGTATTGCGGCCATGGTCAGATCATAGGCATCGACGGCACCCATTCCGGAGATGTGCAGACCACCCACACACTCGGGATTGACCTTGGGCTCCAGCCGCCGAACTGAATCCCGATCAAGCCACCTGACGTCGAAGCCGGAGACCTGCCTCATCCAGGACTCGTCGAGTTGTTCCCTTTCGGCGTCGTCGTCATCGAATGCCAGATAGAGACGGTCCCGCGAACGGAATTGCGGGGCGAGTCCGGTGGCCCCCTGGAATTCCCGGGCAATGGACCGGTGCCGGCCCAGACAGAAAAGACTGAAGTCGAGGAGCGGCTCGGGAACGCCGACGCCGTGCAGCGGGTCGAGTCCTCCAAAGGCCAGACCCGAGGCGTGGCTGCCCAGGGTATCACCCTCCATCATGGTCACGCTGAGCCCCCGGCGGCACAGCAGGTAGCTGGTCATGCTGCCCACGATGCCTGCCCCAATTACCACCACGTCTCTGGTATCAGTACTCAACTCGCATTCTCCGCCATTGAATTACCTTTTCCTACGTTCAATGGAAGCCGTTGCCTACACTCCCCTAAACCACGCCTCAAACCGGTCAAGCTGTTCCGGGTCGCCGGAAATGGCGAACTCGTTGGCTGCCACTGCCTCGCGACCCGTGATCCTGCCATAGATGAAGAGCAGGAATGCCGGGGCCTCGGCGCATATCGTCCAACGTTCCTCCGGAGTCTCACTGCACGAGAGCACGTCGTAGCTGTCGCCGTTGATCCTCAGGATAATGCTGGCCGCATGGGGGGGCGCCAGGTCAAACTCGTAGACTATCGGCGTGTCCAGTTTCTCACCCGGGCGGAAGCACATTCTCAGCCACTTATTGGCAAATGAGAGGACATCATCTACGCAATCGGGATTGATCGAGGGGTTCGGCTCGAGGGCCTTGCGCATGTCCCAGTCGTGGATGGCCAGTTCCTGCAAGCGCAGTTCGATGTACTCCCAGGCAGGCATTGCGCCACGGCGCATATGCCAGCAGGGGGTTTCCCAGCCGTCGGGATGGAAGCTGTCCAGGACATCGTAGAGCCGGGCGTAGTGATCGTCGAAAGCGTCCAGCAGACCATCACCGAAGCCCTCGCGGCGCTGGACGTCACCGCGGGCGTTGCTGGCAGACGCTGCGCTGCTGTCCAGGGGAACGAACCCCTCGGGTGGTCCCGAATCGCCAGACAGGCCGCGGGTCATGCTGTCGATCTGCCTTTGGGCCCCGCCAATCAGGTGGCCCAGCACATCCTGCACCTGCCACTCAGAGCATGCACTGGGCAGCTCCAACTGTTCCTGCGACAGCGATCCTGTCCGCTCACTTATACTGGAGACCAGGGTCTTTACCAGTTCAATCTGGGACTCTATTGTGGCCATTCTTTCTTCTCCTTACAGTCGAGCTTTCGGGTGGGCCAACATTCCATAGCGTGGCAACTTGCCCGTTCAGACTTGGTGTTTCGACATTCCGAGTCTATGTTCATGGACTGGCTTGGTGGCTACCGTCAGTGGCAGCGGGCGACGAATTCGGTGTAGAATCAGCACAAACCAGCCCCGCAGGAATGATTTACCATGAAGATGTGCTTCTTCCACCTTATGCCCTACCAAGGCCTTCCTGAAAACTTTGAACAAGATTACCACAGCGTGTGGGTGGATGTGCCCAATTCCCTGTTCGACCCACGCCAGGGCCACCGTCTCTACAACGACTACCTCGACGAGCTGGAATTCGCCGAGGCAATGGGTTTCGACGGGATCTGCGTTAATGAGCACCACGCCAATGCCTACGGCCTGATGCCATCGCCCAACCTGATGGCCTCGGCGATGGCGAGAGGGACTTCCAACGCTGCCATCGTGGTGTTGGGCAACAGCCTGGCCCTCTACAACCCTCCCATTCGGGTTGCCGAAGAGTTCGCCATGCTGGACGTCCTCAGCGGCGGGCGTCTCATCGCCGGGTTCCCGCTTGGAACGGCCATGGACACCATTTTTGGCTACGGCCAGGTGCCTGTCACGCTGCGGGACAAGTACCAGGAGGCCCACGACCTGGTGGTTAAGGCCTGGACGGAGCGCGAGCCATTCTCCTTCAACGGCAAGTACAACCAACAGCGTTACGTCAACATCTGGCCCCGGCCAGTCCAGCAGCCCCGGCCGCCCATCTGGGTTCCTGGCAGCGGGAGCCTGGAGACTTGGGACTGGACCATCCGGAACGATTATGTCTATTGCTACCTTTCCTACTCGGGCTACAAGGTCGGCAAGACGGTTCTGGACGGATTTTGGGAAGAGATGGACCGGCAGGGCAAGGAGTTCAACCCGTACCATGCCGGCTTCCTGCAGCTGGTGGCGGTGTCCGAGACTGACGCTCAGGCCGAAGAATACAAGGAGTCCATCGAATACTTCTTCAAGAAATGCCTGCACGTCCATTCCGGCTTCGGCAACCCTCCGGGATATCGGTCCGTGCGCAGCAACAACTCCACGGTGGCCAACTCCACAACCCAGTCCCGCGAGGACCAGCTGAAGGAGTTCACCTGGACTGACTACCTTGAGGCCGGCAATGTCATCGTCGGAGGCCCGGAGACGGTGCGGGAGCACTTGGCCCACGCCATCAAGGAACTACGCGTAGGCAACCTGATGTTGCTGCTCCAGTTCGGGGACATGCCCAAGCAGCTGGCGATGAAGAACACTGAGCTATTCGCCCGCGAGGTAATGCCCTACGTCAAGGATATGTGGTCGGAATACGAGACCCGCTGGTGGCCGGAGGGAGTCTCCAACCCCAACTCGCCCATGCCCATCGCCGTGGGGTAGGCTCGTCCTTGTATTGAACTCCTGATCCAAGGAAATACAGAACTCAATGACCATTCCAGTGCCGATATTCACCAGCCTGATTGCTGCGGGCGCGGCTATCTTAATTGCGTTCGCCGGAGCTTCGTTCAACATCTACAGCAGATTAGGAAGGCTCGAACGGGGTCAAGAGGCGTTGGCTGCCGAAATCCTCGCATCTCGAGAGCGCTCCGATATGCAACACTCGGCCGCAATGGAGCGATTGGCGGCTTCTGAGGAGCGCGTCCTGGCGCGGGAGGCGGCAGCAGAGGATCGTGCACTAGCCCGCGAGGCGGCAGCCCTGGCCCGACACAACGAACTCTTGGCAGAGATTAGGCTATGGCGAACTCACGGACACGACGCAGACGGGAACATATTCTTCAGGGTGCCTGAGTAGATGACAAGCGACAACAATATCTCGTCCCAAGACACCCACCCCCGCCTACGCATCGATGTGGGCGGCGTGGAGATGGCATACGTCGACACCGGCGCAGCGCAAGAAGGATCGAACGGCGCCTTTGTTTTCCTGCACGGCAACCCGACGTCTTCGTATCTGTGGCGGAACATCATCCCACACGTGTCTCCGCTGGCCCGTTGCCTCGCCCCCGACCTGATGGGCATGGGAGAATCGGAGGCGACTCCTGACGGCTCGTACCGTTTCTTCGACCACAGCAAGTATCTGGACGCCTGGTTCGATGCGGTCCTGCCGGACACCCCCGTAACGCTGGTGGTGCACGACTGGGGCTCGGCGTTGGGGTTCCACTGGGCTCGGCGGCATCCGGACCGGGTGGCCGGGCTGGTGTACATGGAGGCCATAGTGCGCCCCGTCACTTGGGACGAGTGGCCTGAGGCAGCGCGGCAAGTGTTCCAGGGTTTTCCGCTCCGAGGCCGGCGAGACCATGGTGTTGGAACGTAACATATTCGTGGAGCGGGTCCTCCCAGGCAGCACCATAAACGGCATCAGCGATGAGGCCATGGATGTCTACCGCCGCCGCTACGCCGAGGCCGGAGAGTCTCGGCGGCCCACGCTGTCGTGGCCCCGTGAGATCCCCATCGAAGGTGAGCCTGCGGATGTAGTCGCCATCGTATCCGAGTATGCTGAGTGGCTGTCGCAGACCCCGACTCCCAAGCTGTTCGTCAATGCGGATCCAGGGGCAATCCTGACCGGCCCGCAGAGGGAATTCTGCCGAACATTCACTAACCAGCGCGAAGTAACCGTTCCCGGCATACATTTCATCCAGGAGGACTCGCCCCACGAGATCGGGGCAGCTGTTGCAGAGTGGTACGCCGGGCTGTGAATCCTTTACACTGGTTACGAGTAACTATATTTCGGAGCAACGATGCCTGAAACCAAGAACGTGGAAATCCGCCGCGGCGATTTTCGTACGGAAGTGTCCACGGCCGGCAAGGGGCCGCCTCTTCTTTACCTGCACGGGGCCGTTGGCCAGAAGGGATGGGCTCCTTTCCTGGATATTCTCTCGCGGCATTTCACCGTCTACGCGCCGGTTTTGCCCGGCTACGGTTCGGCAACTGGCTTGGAGCACCTGGCGGACCTGGCAGACTTGACGCTGTACAGCCTGGAGGTCCTGCGCGAACTGGGCGTGACGCGTGCCCACGTCGTGGGGCATTTCCTGGGAGGAATGATTGCCGCGGAGATGGCTGCCGCCTCACCGTCGAGCATCGACCGGCTCGTCCTGGTGTCGCCCGCCGGTGTGTGGCGGGATGAGGAGCCGGTGGCGGACTTGTTGGCATTGAACGCGAACGAGCTGTCGGAGCGATTGACGGCCACCACGGGCGGTGCGGCGTCGCTGGATGGGCTTGCCGATGAGTTGGCCCGGGATAGAATGCAAGACATCGCAGCCGCAGGCAAGTTCCTGTGGCCTCTGCCGGACAGGGGCCTCGACCGCCGCGCCTACCGCATCAAGGCATCGACCCTCATCCTGTGGGGAGAGCAGGACCGGATCAACCCACCCGCCTACGCCGCTGATTTCCAGCGGATGATAGCCGGGTCCGAGTCCGAGACCATCGCTGGCACCGGGCATCTCCTGATGCTGGAACAACCCGAGGCATTCGCTAAAGCCGTAACTTCATTCCTCAGTTGATCCTGCGGTAATCAGCCGCTTGCGGACGGTCCATTGGCATCTGAACAGTTAGACACTCAGCTGGAAACACTCCGGGGCATCTTTCGCGAGATGGGCTCAGTGGTCACCGCTTTTTCCGGGGGAGTGGACAGTGCCCTGGTTGCCGTGGCCGCCCACCAGACCCTGGGAGATAACGCCTTGGCGGTGACGGCGATGTCGCCGGCTCTGGCAGCCCGTGAGCTGGATATAGCCGAACGGTTGGCGCAGCAATTCGGGTTTGCTCACCGCGTCATCCGGACCAACGAGCTGGAACGCGAGGGCTACACCCAGAACTCTCCTCAGCGCTGCTACTTCTGCAAGACCGAACTGTATACCCATTTGACCGCGCTGGCTGAGGCCGAAAGCTACGCCTGGGTGGCCAATGGGGCCAATACCGACGACCAGGGCGACTACCGTCCCGGGATGCAGGCGGCGACAGAACACCGAGCCCGAAGCCCGTTGCTGGAAGCCGGGTTGGGCAAGGCCGATGTGCGGGCCATTGCACGGCACCTGGACATCCCGGTCTGGGACAAGCCGGCACAGCCCTGTCTCTCTTCCCGTGTTCCATACGGGACGCCGGTCACCATTGAGACGTTGTCAAGGATCGAGCAGGCTGAGGACCTCCTGCGAGGGCTGGGCATGCGGGAGTTCCGTGCCCGCCATCATGACAAACTTTGCCGGGTGGAGGCATCCGAGGCGGATATGGAGATCGCCTTCAGGAACCGAGACGAGATCGTCGCCGGACTGAAAAAGATTGGCTACCTGTGGATCTCGCTGGATCTGACAGCCCTTCGGTCTGGCAGCCTGAATGAGGTTCTAAAACCAGCCGACCGGAAAGTCCTCTCATCCTGATGACGCGGGCCGGTAAGGTACCGTCAAGATATTCCGATCAACTGTGCCGTCGCTACGTCCCATGAAGATTGCCTACATTCAGCCCATCGGTGGCGCCAGCGGCGATATGCTGCTGGGCGCCTTGGTCGATGCGGGGCTCTCGCCGGAACTGCTGCGCAGCGAACTGGCCATGCTGCCCATGGACGGCTACGACATCGAGGCGGCTCAGGGCACCCGTTGCGAGATACGCGGCACCCACCTGAAGGTCAATCTGACGGACCGCACCCGCTACTCTCCAGCAACGCTGCTCAGGACGGCCGAGCTCAGCGATCTCGACGAGGCCGTTAAGACGCGGGCCGCCGATATTTTGCGGGCCCTGTGGCGTTCGGAAGCCCGTGTTCACGGGGAGTCGGAGGAGGAGCTGCAACTCGAGGAACTGGGCACTCTGGACACGCTGGTGGACGTCGTCGGCTTTTGCATCGGATTGCACTCTCTGGGGATCGAACGCGTGTACTCGGCGCCCCTGGTGCTGGGCGAACCGTCGCCGCCACGCCGCCCGGGTGGTTACTCCAACCCTGCGCCCGCCACGCTGGAGTTGATCGCTGCTTCGGGAGCCCCAGTCGCTTCAGACAGTCCAACTCACGCCGGCGCAGGAGAACTCACCACGCCCACCGGGGCCGCGATCATCACGTCGCTAGCGGAATTCCAACGGCCGGAGTTTTCCATTCAGCGCGTGGGCGTCGGGCTGGGAACCAAAGACCCGGCCGGCTTTCCCAACGCCCTCAGACTGTGGTTGGGCGAGACGGCGGACGCTACCGAACCCGCCGGGAACAGGCCTGATACCTTCCGGCCAGCCAGCGTCGTGTTGCTGGAGACCAACCTGGACGATGCCCCGGGTCTGGTACTTGGCTACGCCATGGAACGGTTGTTTGAACTGGGAGCACTCGACGTTTGGCATACGCCGGTGCAGATGAAGAAGAACCGTCCCGGCTCCATACTCTCCGTGCTGGTACCGCCTCGCCTCGAACAGGACGCCGTTGAGCTGATACTGCGAGAGACGCCCACCCTAGGCATCCGGTCTCGTGTGGTTGACCGGTACGTGGTGGACAGGGAAATAGTCACAGTAGATACGGAATTCGGACAAGTCCACGTGAAGGTAAAGTCGCTGGAGGGGACTGCAGTCGGGGCTGCGCCCGAACCGGACGACTGCCGGGATATCGCCGTAAAGGCCGGGCTGTCATTCCAGGAAGTGTACCAGCGCATCTCCGAGGCCGCACGCCGGCAGCTGCTCGGCTGAATCGATGGCATCGAGGAGCCATATCGGAGGTGAGATGCGCGCTCTGCTCGAGCGGGTTCGCGACGGTGATATCACCCTTGAGAGCGCCTTGTCAGAGCTCCGGGATATGCCATACCAGGACCTTGGCTACGCTCGTATTGACCATCACCGTCCCCTTCGCACAGGTTCCCCAGAGGTAGTGCTGGGCAAGGGCAAGACACCCGAGCAGATCGAGGGAATCGTAACGGCGCTGCGAGGCAGGGGCCATCCGGTGCTGGTCACCAAGACAACCCCCGAGGCCTACGCCGCAGTGTTTGAAACGGCGCCCGAGGCCCAGTACCACGAGTTTGCCAGTGCCATCGTGCTGCCAGCGCCGGATGGCCTACCGAGAATCGCGGGCACGCTGATCGTCACCGCGGGAACGGCAGACTTGCCAGTTGCAGAGGAAGCGAAGCTCACAGCCGGCCTGATGGGGCAGGACGCGAGGCTAATTGCCGATGTGGGAGTGGCCGGGCTGCACCGCCTGCTGGACCGCCTGCCGGAAATCACGTCAGCCAAGGTCATAATCGTGGTTGCGGGAATGGACGCGGCACTGCCCGCAGTGGTCGCCGGGCTGGTCTCGGTGCCCGTCATCGCGGTCCCCACCAGTACCGGCTACGGCGCCAGTTTCGAGGGGCTGGCGGCGCTGCTGTCCATGCTCAACAGCTGCGCTCCCGGCGTTGCCGTGGTGAACATCGATAACGGCTTCGGCGCCGGTTACTTGGCCGCCCAGATCAACCGTCCGGACCCGTCGCCAGATGTGATGCACTCCTGATGGGGATCCTTATCAGGTTGATTCGCTTTCCGTTCAAGTGGCTGAATGGGCGAAATGGTTGCCTGATTCTCGCACTGTTGTTTGCCCTGGTTTTCGTGTTCTGGGGTTTGACGTGCCGGTTGACATTGGTCATTTAGCAATAACGCCGTAGTTCACAGGGCATGTCGGGGCAGCGACCATGATCCGGGAACTCGATTGTTCAGAATTCGACGGCGTTTTCGATGTGGTTTATAGACAACAGTCTGCCCTGACGGTCCATGTTCAGGCAAACCAGGTCGATGCGCCACGCCGTTTCCGAGCTGAACTCCTCGCAGAGTCGAGTCCTTAGAAATTCCTCGGCGACCTCAGCCAGCCGTTCTGACCTGGCAGGCGAAATGGATTCCTCGGCACCTCCGTAGGCATCTCCCCGGCGTGCCTTGACCTCGACGAAAACCAGCTGTTCCCCCTGGCGTGCGACTATGTCAATTTCCCCGGCACGGCAGCGGAAGTTCCGTGCCAGCAGGGAATAGCCATTGGCCTCCAGGTGCAACCGGGCCTGGCGTTCGCCCCAATCTCCCAACCGCCGGTTGCCGCTGCTCACTGGCCCGTTCGCTCCGGGAAGGCCAGCCGGGCCTGGGCTACGGGCGCAAAGGAACGCCGGTGTATTCTGCAGGGCCCGATCTCACGCAGGCGCTCCAGGTGCTGCCGGGTGGCGTACCCTTTGTGCTGGGCGAATCCGTATCCTGGGAAAGCAGAATCTAATTCAGTCATGATTCGGTCGCGGGTCACTTTGGCGACGTTGGAAGCAGCCGCGATGCTGTAGCTCCGGCTGTCGCCCTTCACCAAGGTGTCGTAGGGGTATGGGCATTGCCGTACGTGGATGTAGTCCAGCAGGAGGTGGGCGGGAATTTCTCGAAGGGAGTCCACGGCCTGCAGCATCGCCTTAAGCGCGGCGACTCCAATCCCGATCCGGTCGATCTCCTCGGACTCTATGGCCGCAACTCCCCAGTCGAGGGCGTGTTCCCGCACGGCGGAGAACGCCAACTCCCGCTTCGGCTGAGACAGGCGCTTGGAATCGTCCAGCAGGCCGAGCCATTCCTCGTCGCCAGACAGGTCCGGTGGCAGGATCACGGCCGCCGCCACCACGGGACCGGCGATGGGACCGCGGCCGGCCTCGTCGGCGCCTGCCACCGGGCTGACCCCCAGCGTCAGCAGCGCTCGTTCGAGAGAGAGGTCAGGCAACCGAAGCCCTTCGTGGATTCAACACGATTCGCCCGCTGTGGACACCAAGTTTGGAACGCTGGAAGGGTAGTCGCTCCGGCCCTCGAGGCATCGCCCAAGCTACCGTTGTGCCTTTACCGCGGTCGCTGCTTCCACGGATAAACCGAATTCCGCCGGTTCTATGGTTCCGCCGCCAATCAGCACATCTCCGTCGTAGAACACGGCCGCCTGCCCGGGGGTCACGGCACGCTGCGGTTCACGAAAACGGACGATCGCGCCTCCCGGACGAGGGTGCAGTGTGGCTGGGGCCTCGAAGGACTTGTAACGGATCTTGACCGAAACGGACATTCCATCGGCGGGCCACTCGCCGCTGATGTAGTTGACTCCCGATATCCAGGTTTCGTCTGCGTACAGGTCGCTCTCCGGCCCGACCACAACTCGGTTGGTATCTGCCTCCAGCCTCACGACGAAGCGGGGCTCTCCGGCGGTCTTGGGCAGCCCAAGACCGCGCCGCTGCCCGACGGTAAAGTACTCGATACCCTGATGCTCACCGACAACCGAGCCATCGAGCTCCACGATCTCGCCCGGAACTCCCGCGGACCGCTGGCGCAGGAACTCCCGGTAGTCGCCCAAGGGTATGAAGCAAATGTCCTGGCTATCCGGCTTGTCTGCGGTTATCAGCCCCGACTCCAGAGCGAGCTGGCGAATTTCGTCCTTGTGGTACTCGCCGATGGGGAGCAGGGTGCGCGCCAACTGGTCCTGGGTCATGCCAAATAACACGTATGACTGGTCCTTCCCCTGGTCGGAGCCCTTCCTGAGGACTGCGCCGCCAGGCCTCCGATCGATGCGGGCATAGTGGCCGGTTGCGACATACCTGGCGCCCAGGGCGTCGGCACGGGACATCAACTGGCTGAACTTGATCTTGTCGTTACACGCAATGCAGGGATGTGGAGTCCGCCCTCGGCGGTACTCGTCCACGAAATATTCCATCACCTGGTCGTGGAACTCACGCTCCATGTTCAGGACATAGTGCGGGATGCCAAGCCTGCGACAAACTGTTCTGGCGTCTTCAACATCGTCCAGGGTGCAGCAGCCCTGGTGGTCATCGGGCAGCTCTGATTCGTCCAGGCTGTACAGCTTTAGCGTGACGCCAATGACCTCCCATCCCTCGCGGCACAGCAGCATAGCAGCCACGGAGGAGTCCACGCCCCCGCTCATGGCAACGACGACCCTGTTTGACGACAATTGTTCACTCATTTCGATCACTGATCCTGAATTCAGCCTAGCACACCGCATCGGCACGGTACAACTGGGAGGCAGCGAGTCCAACGAGTCTCCATTAATTTCCCTTGTATCCCGGCAGCGACTGGCATGCAACACCGTTGCCGTCACCGTCGAGCTTATGGGCGTCCTGCGATGGGCCGCCCTCTGCCAGGAAGAAGCTCTGCGCCTCCTGCCAGGTCTCGAAGTCACTGCAGTTCCGGTCCTGGAAATCGTTTTCTTCGCCCTGAGTTTCCGGAGTTGGCGTCGGTAAAGAATGAGACTGAGAATCCGGCTGGTCGCCTGCGGGAACTGCCTTCGGCGCTCCCGGCAGGGACTGGCAGGCAGTACCATCACCATCGCCATCGAGACGGTGAGCGTCCTGCGTAGGGCCGCCCTCTGCCAGGAAAAAATTCTGTGCCTCCTCCCAGGTCTCGAAGTCACTGCAGTTCCGGTCCTGGAAGTCGTCGGCTCCAGTTGGGGCGACTGCAATGGCAGCGATGGCATCCGACCCTTCCGCTACATCGTCCAGGAGGGACTCGCAGGCGGTGCCATCTCCGTTCTGGTCCAGGCGATGTGGATCTGCGGCAGGACCGCCGCTGGCCAAGTAAAAGTTCTGTGCATCCCACCACTCGTCGAATTCGTCGCAGTTCCTGTCCGGCCCATCAGGGTCGAACGGCAGATCCAGAAAGACGGGCAGGGCTGTCATTGGCTCCGGGGTGGGAGGGAGTTGAGGGTCTGCCTGCGAGGCCAGAACGGGAGGACGAGCTTCCTTGTGCGGCTCGGGAGCAATAGCCGTGAGAGTTGGCGGTGGAGTCGGCGAAGCCATCGGTGAGGGAGCCAGAGGCGAGGCTGAGGGAGTCTGCGGCGAGGAATGAAGGGGAGGGATCGGGATGGCGGGTAGCGGTGCAGGCTCACAATCGCCGGAAGGACTTCCATCTACAGAAACGGCCGAATACGGCGGGCCAGTGGCTGAACACCCCGTGCTGTTGCCCTGGAACGGGCCAACAGCCGGGGCAGATGCAAGGCCACTGGGTTCATTTTGCTGCACCGCAGCCGCAGGCCCTCCGGGCAGCGTCTCGCAGGGCGCGCCGTCGCCGTTCACGTCCAGACGGTGGCGGTCGTCCTCAGGGCCGCCCGCAGCGAGGAAAAATGCCAGGGCCTCCTGGTAAGTGTCAAAATCGCCGCAGTCCCGATCCGGCCCAAAGGGATCGTACCGCAGGTCGGCAGGCAGCGACGGCGGTATGGTCGGCGTCGGTGGCGAAGGCGGTGTGCCTTGCCTGGGCTGCAACAGCACTGTCGTTCCGCACGTGGCAAGCATGTCGGAGAGCGCAACGTACTCGGCCTCCGTAACCGTCAGCCCCCATTCGTTCTTGATGGTGACCCAGTCAACAGCATACTGGCACCAGTAGTCCTCTAGGGGCGGACGCCACTCCTCCGGCCCCTTCGATCCCTTGGAGCGGTTGGCTCTGGCAGTGGTGGCAATGAGGTGGTTCTCGTATCCCAGGTAGTTGGCAAACTCCCGCTTGCGTTCCGGGCTCCAGTTCCACCCGCCGGAGCGGTGAGCGTTTTCCAGCGGCACCATGTGGTCCACATCCAGGCTTCCGGGATCATCCACCTCAGTACCGGTGTATGGACCCACCCAATGCCCCGTCGCCACACGACACTGTTCGTCGGACTGGAAGGTAACTACGACGCTGGACTCCACAATCAAGACCTCCTGACGTGCGTTCTGGCAGTCGCGATCCTCATCCGTCCAATGCCGCCAGGTGCCGCGGTCGTAATCGGGTCTGTCGGATGCAACCTCGGCGATGGAGGCGGGAAGCACCCTTCCGTTGGCGATCGAATCAGCGGTGGCGCCGGGGCCAGTGGTTGCGGTCGACCCGCCGGATGGAAGAGTCTCCGTTTCAATGGCTGGCGGCAAGGTGCTGGTGGGCGGGATGCTAGTGGGAGTGGATTGAGAAAACTGCTCGCGACTGAAATCGCAGCCTGAGAACACGAAAATGGAAAAAACCAAGGTCAAAAGGAAAAGCCCTGACCATCCTCTCCATGAACTGGCGCGAGACAGCGGAGCAATCACAGGTGAATGCGGCGGCAACCGTCTATTCCCGCGAGTCCCTATGCCACAGAATGACGCCATCAAGCACCCAGCCCAGTGGCCCTCGTTTCCGGATTTGTTGATCATTTACAGCGACTTCGCTCAAATGTGTCCTGAATTTTAGCGTTTTTCGGAAATCAATCAACGGGGTACGTTTGCACCGCAGGGCAGTCCCGTGACCACCTTGAGCCGAACAACCCGGCGTCGTATGCTGTATGCCTCGTATTTCACATCCTCAACAGCGGTGACAATGGCCAGAGAACCAGAAATCGACACGGCACCATCATTCTGCGGAAACTGCGGAACCCCTGTGGAACCGGGCGCCAGAGACTGTGGAAGCTGCGGACACCCGATAGCCCTCGCAGCCAGCGAGTGGGAGTACGATCAGGAACCGGGCCAAGCCGCCCCGGCCGACTACATTCCTTACTGTCGGAGCTGCGGAGTGGTGGTCACCTGGGGCGAAGGCCACACTTGCAGCCGGTGTGGCATAGCGCCCCTTTGCGCCCTGCACTTCCGTGTCGATGCCCGTATGTGCTTCGATTGCGCCGATGCCCCGACCCATTCACCGGTCGCGACATCTCGAGCGAGCCTGCGGTGCGGCTCCTGTGGAGCTTCGATAGGCCCGTTTGCCGAATTCTGCGCCAACTGCGGACGGGCGGTTTCTGCCCGGCCAACGGGCGTTGAGTACGTGGGATTCTGGGCCCGCGCCGGGGCGTTTCTTATCGACTGGATAGTCATTTACTTGTCCTCGTTATTGGTCGCGGTGCTCATTGGTATTCCCCTCATTTCCGGCGACCCGGACCTTTCATCGAATGATGATATCGCCGTAATTATCGAGAACTTTAACTACAGGTTCCTTTTCGTTTTCTGCGGGTTGTATACGATCTACGGCACGTTGATGACCGCCTTCAGAGGCCAGACTCTGGGCAAGATGCTGCTGAGGATCCAGGTTGTGGAAGCCAACGGCAATGTGCCCTCCTGGCCCCGGGTGATACTGCGCGAGCTGGTTCGGGGGGTGATATCCGTCGCTCTGTTCCCCCTCGGTTTGCTCTATTTGTGGGTGATCCTTGACGCCCAAAGACGTGGTCCGCACGACTACATCGCAGGGAGTTACGTGGTGCGAAAAGGCCGAGGAATGAGACCTCCGGGCGGCATAGTGTAGATCCGTTACGCAGCGCTTCGGTTGGGCACCAACCGAACGGCGGGATTGCGCGACGCGCATTGGCCCGCATGGCCGGAAGCATCTGCTACACTTGCCCGCAGCAAGAGAATTCTAGCGGCGCATACCTGCGCCACCGGGGGATGTTATGGCAGTGACCTTCGGCACCTCAGTCCCGACCAGGGGCCCGCTGGCCGAGCCGGACGGCCTGCGCGCACTGGCCCAGCGCGCCGACGACCTGGGATATGACCACATCTGGGTGAGCGACCACATCATCCTTCCGCGAGAGGTTAGCTCCTTCTACCCATACGCCGCCGATGGCGTCCCGACGTTCCTTCCCGACCAGCCATACTTCGAGCCGCTGGCGGCCCTGAACTTCCTGGCCGGCTGCACGCAGAGGGTGCGCCTCGGCACCCACGTGCTCATCCTGCCCTACCGCAACCCCGTACTGGCGGCCAAGATGCTGTCGACGCTGGACGTGCTGTCCGGCGGGCGGGTAATCCTCGGCGCGGGAGTGGGCTGGATGGAGGAGGAGTTTGAGGCCATGGGTCTCAACACCTATGCCCAAAGGGGAGCTGTTACCGACGAGTACATCGAGCTCTACAAGGAATTGTGGACCAAGGATAATCCCCAGTTTGACGGAGAGCATTACCAGCTATCGGGCAGCGGCTTCTCTCCCAAGCCGGTGCAAAAGCCGCATCCCCCCATCTGGATCGGCGGACATACCGGCCCGGCCATTCGACGCGCCGCCAAGTACGGCGACGGGTGGATGCCCATCGGCCTTCGCCCCCCTGCCATCCTCGAGCCGGAGGAGTTGTCCGGGATGATCGCCAGGCTGCGGCGCCTGACGGTCCAGGCAGGGCGCGACGAGAACGCCGTTGACCTGACCTTCAGCACCGATGTGCGCTTCGATGGCAGCGCCGGCGGAAACCGCCCCTGGATGAATGGGAGCCCAGAACAGGTCGCAGCCGACCTGCGCCAGTACATGGACCTGGGCGTCTCCAACTTCATCATAGGCTTCCCGGCAGGGGACAGCGTCGCGTCGCTTCAGGAGAACATGGAACAATTCTCTCGCGAGGTAGTGCCCCTCATCCCACAGGACTAACCGGAGTTTTTCAACGCAGAGGACGCGGAGAAAATGAAACGACAAACAACTCTGCGTCCTCAGCGCGTTGTCCGTGGCTTCTGCGTCGAATCCCAATTCAGGAGGCAAGACCGATGTCAGTACGAACCGACCTCAGGGCCAGGATCAACTCGGAGAGAGCAGATCGTCGCTCCTGGAGCCTACGACCCGATTTCGGCCCGGCTGGTGCAGTCCCTGGGGTTCAATGCCGTGTACTGCGGAGGCTACATATCGGGCGCTCACCTGGCGGTTACGGAGCCGCTGATGACCATGACGGAGCAGCTGTCGGTGGCCGAAAGGGTGGTTCGGGCGGTCCCCCTTCCGGTTATCTGCGACGCCGACGCGGGGTACGGGGAGCCGGTGCATGCGATGCACACGGTGCGCTCCTTCGAGCAGGGGGGCCTGGCAGGCATCCACATCGAGGACCAGTTCTTCCCCAAGCGGGCCTCATACCACGCGGGTCTGGAGCATGTTATACCGATGGACGAATTCCTCCAGAAGATTGGTTATGCGCTCCGTGCCCGCACCGACCGGACTTTCTGATTGTGGGCCGTACCGATGCCTTCACCGCCGTTGAAGGCGACATGGATGAGGCCATACGCAGAGGAAACGCCCTCAAGGAACCTCGGCGTGGACCTGGTGATGCCCCGCGGCGTTCGAAGCCGCGAGGACCTGGCCACCTTCCGCCGGGGCGTGCCTGACATACCGCTGATGGTCATCGCCGGCGCCGATGACATCACGGTGGAGGAGTACCGGGACCTGGGCTGCCAGTTCCTGATCTACGCCACATCATCCATTCATCGCGGCGGTGGACGGCATTCGGCAGATTTACGAGAGCCTGCGCGACACTGGCCACATCGGCATCAACGCCCCCCGGGTGGCCGAGATGCGCGCCGGGGTGGAGGCCCTGATCAAGCCTGCCGGAGTACCAGCAGGTTGAGGCGGAGACCACCGAGCGGGAATTTCAACAGCACCGGGGCCACTGAACCTGGACAGCCTCACGGCCCGCAAGAAAACCCGGACAATGGGCACAAATCGACCCCCGTTCGCTCTGTCTGATGCAGTTGGCGGACGGGGGCCTTTCATTTCCATGGGAGAATCCACCGAACGTCGCTGGCGGACTATTGGTGAGGCTGCGGCCTAGACGTTGGTGGGAACGGTGTCGCTGACGCCGTATTTGCGCTCCAACTCATAGATCTCGCCGAGGCCGAGCAGGGATGCAACGTCCCAGCGGGTGGCGAAGCGGCTGGGGTCCACGGCGCCGGTGGTCTTCAGTTCCTCGAAGGAATCCTTGACCTGCTGGTATATGAGCCAGATGGTGCTGCCGCAGATGGTGATCTTGTAGCCCAGGTCGTTGAGATCATTGGTGTTCATCAGGTCGCCGTTGTACATCCGGGGCAGGTCGGCCATGTCCCGGGCGTAATTCTGGATGTCATCCTGGCTCTTGATGCCGTCGACGAACACGACGTCGGCGCCCGCCTCGACGTAGGCCTTGCAGCGGCGGATGGTGTCCTCCCAGCCCGTGACGGCGTAGGCGTCGCAGCGTGCGATGATGACGAAGTCGGGGTCCTTGCGGGCGTCGAGGGCGGCCCGGATCTTCTGGACATGGTCCTCGACCGGGATGACCTGCTTGCCCTCGAAGAAGCCACACTTCTTGGGAAATACCTGGTCCTCGATATGGATGGCGGCCACCCCTGCTGCCTCATATTCCTGCACCGAGCGCATGACGTTCAGCGGGTTGCCGTAGCCGGAGTCGGAGTCGCAGATCACCGGAATATCGACCGCATTGGCGATGTACTTGGCGTTGGCGACCATCTCCGTCATGGTTAGCAGCCCCACGTCGGGGAATCCCCGCTCGGCGGCGGTGCCGGCACCCGTCATATAGACCGCGTTGAATCCGACGGACTCGGCGATCTTGGCGTGCAGGGCGTTGAGTACGAAGGGCGCGACAACCATGTCGTCGGAGTTGAGCATCTGTCGCAGCTTGGTGGTAGCTTTCATTTTTGGTTCTCCTGATTCGATCGGACTAACTGCCTGAATGATAACGCAGACAGTTGCCGGGTGCTAACCGCCACGGCGCCAGCCGCCGGTGACCGTCAGAGGGCGATCCTGCGTGAACTCCAACTCCAGGACATCCCGGGTGGGCAACGGAGCAAATCCAGCTTCAGGCCGGAAAGGCGCTCAAGACTTTTATGCTTCGTACACCTTCTTGAGTCCCCACGTCTGGATCCTGAATGAGGAATTCGTAACATCGTTGAAACAAAACGGGATGCAGGAGTAGAATGACGCAGCCCGTTGGCAATCTCCCCGGCATTGGTTCGATATGTTTGGTTTGGGCATGCGGCCCGAGGGCCTGGTCTTCGGTGGACGGAAAGTCCACTACGCGTGGGTAATAGTCGGCGTCGCCACGGTAATGTGGATGACCAGTTCGAGCATGCGCTTCGCCGTGGCCGTACTGGTGCCGGAATTCGAGAACCTGTTCGGCTGGAGCCTCACCATCATCACTGCCGGCTTCACGATTCAATGGCTGATGTCGGCGGCCATGAGCCCGGTATGCGGATGGCTCAGCGACCGATACGGTGTACGGCGGGTCATGTGGGGTGGCGCCGTCCTGTTCATAGTCGGCATGGTTATGACCGGTATCATGAACAGCTGGTGGGAATTCTACCTGTACTTCGGCCTCCTGCTGGCAATGGGCATGGCCTCCTTCCAGGTGACGCTGGTATCCGGGGTGACGCTCTGGTTTCGCAAGAACCTGGGCCTGGCCATGGGCATACTGCAGGGACTTCAGGGACTGGCCACGGCGTTTCTGATTGGCCTGGTATACCTGATGTTCGAAAGATTCGGGTTGCAGGCCACCTTCTGGATTCCGGGCATCGCCGGCGGAATCATACTGCTGGCACTAACGAAGTGGTTCTACAACGAGCCGGCGGACCGTGGCATCACCCAGTATGGCGCTCCCGAGAACGAGCCGGTACGCCGCCTCCAGAACAACGCGGTGGCCAAGCTGCGTACTCACGTCTTCTTCCAGCAGGTGCAGCGCACCGGCGCATTCTGGAACCTGGCAACAATACACGGCCTTGGGTGCGCCGGGCACAACATCATACTGATCTTGCTGGTCGCCATAGCCATCGATGACGGAATCTCGACCGGAATGGCGGCCACCATCTACCTGGTACTCACTCTTGTGAGCACTGCCACCCGCTTCGCCACTCCCATCGTGGCCGACCTGATGGGTAGCAAGGCGGTCATGGCCGTCTGCTTTGCGCTGCAGACGCTGCCCATCCTCCTCCTGTTCGTGGCGGGCGACAGCGTGGGTCTCTATTTCCTGTTCGCCGTGCTGTTCGGCATAGGAATGGGGGGCGAGATGACCGCCTTCCCCATCATCAACCGCCAGTACTACTCAGACGCGCCCACCGGGACCGCCTACGGGTGGCAGATGATGGGCGCTGGCTTCGGCATGGCCCTCGGCCCGGTGGTCGCGGGAGCTCTCAGAGACCTCACCGGAACCTACATCTGGCCGCTGTGGCTTTCCTTCGGCCTGAGCACCTTGGCCGTCGTTGCCATCTTTTTCCTGCCCAACACCAAGCGTCTGCAACTGCCCGAGTGGGAGGAAGCTCTCCCTGTAGAGGCCCGCACCGGCGTTGCAGCCGCCACCGCAGCCACGGCTCCGGCCAGCACCGCGCCAGCACGGCCCGCAGCGGCTGGTGGAGCCGCTGGCGACGGCGACGGGAACTAGCCCCTGGAAACCGCCGCTCCAGGTTCAGGGCAGCCCGACAGCGAGGGATCGACATCGGGACTGGTCATCTCGGCGACGGAACTGGGCAGCTATGCCGGATTTGGATTCTGCGCCCGTTGCGCCTGGATTCGCATGCACGTCAGGCCGCTGCCGTGGCAGGGATTTCCCGGTATCTTCAGCAGCATCGACCGGTATACCAAGCAGGTTATCCTCAGACACCTGGGACGGGACGGGCGCCTGCCGGGCTGGATGAGCCCTATCGGCCTGGTCGCGGGGCACATCGACCCGCCCCACTGGTCAAAATTTCAGGCAATGGACCAGGCCACCGGAGTCACGCTGAGAGGTGAAGCCGACGCTATTTTCCGTCTTGCCGACGACTCCTGTGCCATTGTCGACTACAAGACATCGCGCTACAACCCAGACAACCGCAGCCAGCACCGGGTATACCGGGCCCAGCTCAACGCCTACGGATGGATTGCCCGGAGCCTGGACTTCCCTCCGGTTTCCGGACTTGCCTTGGTTTACATGGAGCCGGCCACAGACAACGACACCATCGCCGGAGCCAGCCTGATAAACGTAGAGGGTTTCGCTCTCGGATTCAGGCCGCGGGTGGTCGAGGTTGAACTGGACCCGGACCGGCTGTTGCCGCCGCTCATGCGCCGGGCTGTCCGCATCCACGAGACTACCGAGCCGCCGGAATCCCGCGACGGCTGCCGCGACTGCGCCGCATTGGAGGGGCTGCTGAGGGTGCTGGGGAAATTACCGATTGACACACCGGTATTGTAGAATCTGTACATACCCTCGGCCCGCCGGGAGGAAGTATGGCTACCGCCACAACAGAATTGCTTACCGCCGAGGACCTTTTGAGGCTCAACAGCCAGGGCATCAAAGGCGAACTGATTCGGGGAGTGTTGTGCGAGACTGTGTCAGTTGGAGAGGAACACGGACATATCGCGGGAATTTTCATCACCTTCTTGAATGTCCATGTTAGACCTCAGAAACTCGGACGCGTCGGGGGAACCGACGTTGGCGTGCTGATACAAAGGGACCCCGATATGGTGCGCGAACCAGACGTCTATTACGTGTCGTCGGATCGGTTACCGCTTGATATCAGGGTTCGAGGCTACCTGGAAGTAATGCCTGAACTGGTGGTGGAAATCGTATCACCCAGCGACCAACAACAGGCAGTCAACGACAAGACCACCATGTGGCTCGCCCACGGCGTCCTGTTGGTAATAGAGGTGTATCCGGCAGAGAAAGCTGTCATGGTTCATCGCCCCGGCGTCCCGGCGGCAACTCTGACCGGCGATGACGTGCTGAACGGTGGCGACGTGCTGCCTGGGTTCAGACTGCCGCTCAGCGAGATTTTCGACGCCTAATCGCAGTCAGCAGGGAACATCGCCCTCGTATATCCCCTCGTTTACCTGCAACTGCCGAATGTAACAGATGATGCTGCCCACATCCCCATCGTCAAGCCCGGGCCTGGGCGCCATGTCGCCAAACACCCAGTGGTGCTGGGGCACGCCGTTGTTGACGGCGTTGTGGAAGCTGAAGTCCGGGTGATGGTTGGGGTTGTAAATAGCGTGAACCAGCGGCGGACCGGTCTGCGTACCCTCGCCCACGGCACCGTGGCAGACGGAACAATGGGTGCTGAACGTCGACTCGCCTTCCCGGAATGCCGATTCACCGCCTCCGGATGTACCCTCCCCTGATTCGGCGCCTCCGCAGGCAATGGTGAGCACGGTCGCTACCACGGCAACCGTCAGGCAAATCTGGGTCCATCGCCACATACCGCCCCTCCGCATCTGTAAAGTTTCGACGACCATGGATGTGCGCTACGTGCTGGCCCGCCCGCGGCGCAGGGCGCGCCCGGGCAGGACGCCGGTGTTCTCGCCGTTGTCGATGACCACCTGACCGTTGACTATCACGTAGTCTATGCCCACGGGATACTGCTTGGGGTCCTCCTTGGTAGCCAGGGCCTTGACGGTGTTGGGGTTGAACAGGACGATGTCGGCCCTGAACCCGTCGCGCAGGATGCCCCGGTCGGGCAGGCCGAGACGCTGCGCCGGGAAGGACGTCATCTTGCGGATGGCCTCCGGCAGCTTGAGATGCTGCTCGGCCCGCACGAACTCCGCCAGCACGATGGGGAAGCAGCCGTAGGTGCGCGGATTGGGGTACTCGCCGAACAGGATTGCGTCGCTCGCGATCATCCCCGCCGGATGAGACACGAAAGCATAGAGCGTCTGGGCGTTCGTTCCCAATCCCACGGTCGAGATGCCGAGGTTTTCCTCAAGCAGAAGGTCGAACAGCGCATCCTCCGGGTCCTGGTTGCGCATCTCGGCGATGTCGGTAATCAGCCGGCCGTCGTACTGCTTGTTCTGCGGCTGGGTGAAGTTGGTCAGCCAGTTGTTCTCCAGACGGTCGCGGGAAAGCTCGCGCTTCATGCGCTGCCGATCGTCCTGGTCGCTCAGGGCGTCCATCAGCCGTTCCGGACCGCCGTCCTTGGCCCAGTGAGGCAGGCCGATGGTGACCGTGGTGCCCGAGTAGGGATAGGTGTAGCAGTCGAAAGTGACGTCCATACCCTCGTCGCGGCCTCGCTCCACCAGTCCCAGGTAGTCGAGGTGGCTGCCCACGCCGGAGGCGCCCTGCCGGTAGTGGGTCAGGTGGACCGGGCAGTCGCCCAGCCGACCGATCTGGAGCGCCTCCTCCCACGGGGCCATCAGTCCTTGAGAGCGCAGGCTGGCGCGGGTGTGGGTGTGGTAGTGGCCGCCCATGCGAGCCGCAACTCCGGCCAACTCGCCCAATTCCTCGGTGGATGCGTAGGAGCCGGGTGGGTAGTCCAGCCCCGTCGACAGGCCCCAGGCGCCTTCCTCCATAGCCTCGCGGGTTACGGCCTTCATGTCCTCCATCTCAGCGGGCGTCGCCGGGCGGTCATTCCAGCCGACGCTCCAGATGCGCACCGGAGAGTTGCCCAGGATATACGCCATGTTGATGGCGACGGAGTTGTCATATTTGTCCAGCAACTGTGCCACGGTGAGCCATTCGGCGGGCAGGGGAGGGTATCCGTTCAGCCCCGAGTCCAGCCAGATGTAGCGCTCCAGTTCCTCGCGGGTCTTGAACGGCGCGTGGGAGATCCCATCGATGCCCACCAGCTCGGTGGTGACACCCTGCCGCACTTTCGGGTCGTGGTGCGGCTCGCCCAGGATGGTCAGCCCGGCATGCGAATGCAGGTCAACAAAACCGGGGCAGACGACGTAGCCCGTGGCGTCGATGGTCCGGGCCGCCTCCAGCTCCGACACATCGCCGCGATGGATGCTGACGCGATCACCCTCAACGGCCACGGCAGCGTAAAATCCCGGGCTGCCCGTCCCGTCGATAACCATCCCGTTCGTGATTAGCAGATCGATCATTGCCGGACCTCCATCCACGGAGAGTTGGTTGGTTTCTACTGTGCCGGGTGCAGAGGTTCACTCCTGGACCGATTCGGTTATCGGTCTCGTTCCCGAATCGCCCGCAGTACCTTTTCGGCCGTGAGCGGCAGGCTGGGGACGGGGACGCCGATGGCATCGGCGACGGCGTTGGCGATGGCGCCGGCAACGGGAATGTTGGCGCTCTCGCCGATGCCCTTGCTGCGGTAGGGCGCCGGGCCGTTGTTGCCCTCGACAAGCACGGTCACCAACTCCGGGATATCCGCGATGGTCGGAATCTTGTAGTCGCCGAAGCTGACCGTGGAAATGTGACCGTCCTCGGTCTGCAGCTCCTCCATAAGGGCGTAGCCGAGGCCCTGAATGATACCGCCCTCGACCTGGCCCTGGTGCATCAGGGGGTTCAGGATGGCTCCAACATCGTGGGCCGACACCAGCCGTTTGACGGTGATCGCCCCAGTCTCCGGGTCGACTTCCACCTCGGCGGCCTGGGCGCAGAACGACGTGATGTCCGGCGGATCCGAGGCGAGCTCGTGCTCGGCGACAATGGTGCCATCGCCCACATGTGCCACGACCTCGCCGATGTTGATGGTGCGGTAGTATGCCGGCCGCAACTCCGACGGACCCACCACGACCCGGCCGCTCTGCAGTGAGACGTCCTCCTCCGGCGAGTCCAGCAGCGGCGCAGCGGCGCGGAAGAGCTGTCTTTTCAGTTCACGAGCCGCGCCCACCACGGCCTGCCCGGCAGTGTAGGTCACCCGCGTCCCACCGGAGCCGGAGCTGAACGGCATCTCCGAGGTATCAAGCAGATTGATGTCCACTTCGTCCACTGGGACGGAAAGTTCCTGGGCCACCATTTGCCGCAGTACGGTGTGGGAGCCGGTGCCAGTATCCCAGAAGGCCATGTGCAGCGTGGGACGTCCTGAGGAGTCCATGCTGATCTTGGCGGCGAAGCGGCCCACGCCCTGCGACAGGTCGGTGATGGCCAGCCCGCGACCGGTCAGCACGCCCGGCTTCTCAGGCTTGGGCATCTCCCAACCCACCGCCTCGGCGGCGCGCTGCAGCGTCTCCTCGGCGCGAATGTCATCCCATACGTGGCCAACGGGCGAGGCGTCGCCGTCCTGCAGCAGGTTCTTCTGCCGGAACTCGTAGGGATCCATCCCGAGCTCTCGAGCGATCAGGTCGGTGTGCGCCTCGACGGCGAACACAACCTGCGGCTTGGCCGGGCTGCGCATGTGGCCCTTGGGCACGTTGTTGGTGTAGACCATGTAGCTATCGATGCGAGCGTGGGGTATGCGGTACACACCGCACAGGTGATCGGCGCCGCGCAGGTACACCGTGGGCTTGAACGCCCCGTACCCGCCGCTGTCGAACACCACTCGCGCCTGCCGCGCCACCAGGGTGCCGTCGCGCTTGACACCGCTGCGGATGGTCATGGTCGCCGGGTGTCGCGGGTTGGCCGCCATCAGCTCCTGGATGTAGTCCATCACCATCTTGACCGGTCGGCCCGAGTGCAGCGACAGGTAGTAACACAGCGGCGCGTCCATGAACGATCCCTTGCCCCCGAAGTCGCCGCCTATGCTGCACGGGTGCATCACGATTCGCTCATCGTCCATGCCCCAGACGGCGGCCAGTTGCTCCCGCAGAGCGTAGGGGTCCTTGTTGTTGATCCACAGGTGCACCTGGCCCGATTCCTCGGCGTTGACCACGCAGGCGTGAGGCTCAATATAAGCCTGGTGCATCAGCTGGGCGTTGAAGGTATGCTCGACGATGAGGTCGGCCTCGGAGAACCCCTGCTCAACATCACCTTGGCCCCAGGTGATGTGCGCGAACACGTTGTTGACGTCCGACTCCGGCTGCGGCAGACCCTCGTAACCGGACAACGCCGGGTGCAGCGTCGGCGCGCCTGGATCCATGGCTTCATGGGCGTCGACCACGGCGGGGAGTTCTTCGTATTCAACGTCGATGAGAAGCAGCGCCTCCTCGGCGGCCTCCTCGGTCTCGGCGGCAACGGCAGCAACCTTTTCGCCTACGAAACGCACTACGTCTCGCGCCAGCACCGGCATGTCCCGAAGCCGACGGCCCACTAGCGAGTCGGGCAGGTCGGCGGCAGTGATGACCGCGTGAACACCCGGCACGGCCCTGGCCGCAGTCGTGTCAATGCTGACGATACGGGCGTGGGGGAACGGCGACCGCAGAACCTTGCCCCAGAGCATCCCGGGCAACGAGACGTCGGCGGCGTAGACAGACTTGCCGGTCACCTTGTCGGGCCCCTCGCCGCGAACGACTGACTGGCCAATGGCGCGCGTTGTCGTGGTCATTTCTCCCCCATTATCCCTTACCGCGGTTTACCCCGATCGACCAGGCAATATCCTGCCGGTGCCTGGCGTCAGGTCCCAGTCCTCTTCCTGCAGGCCGCGCAGGTAGTCGATCTGGCCGTGGTGGTTGTTTTTGTGGACGATGATGTGCCGCAGCGAATCGCTGACGGTCTCTTGCTGATCACCGTCGCCCATCTGGTCCCCCAGTTGCGCGTCCTCCAGCGACTCCAGGAAGCCAACGGTCCGGCGGGTGACCGCGTGGGCGTAGGCAATCAGCACATCGGGCCCGGGGATGGCGAGGGTGCGCAGCCCCAGCCGGTCGCCCGGATCGGGTGCTGTCTCGGGCTGCCCGAATCGTTGGTACCAGCCCTCCGACGACCACAGGTCGGCTTCGAACTCACCCTTACGGCCAGCGGTACGGCTGACGCGACGATCCTCGTTGCGGGTCACGTGCCACAGGATGAAGCCAATGTTGTTGGACGTAGGCGAGGGGCGCCAGAGCATCTGCTCCCCGCTCAGCCCGTCGCAGGTCGCCATCAGCCTGATGTGCGTCTGTTGCAAGCAGTCTGAAATGAATTGGACGGTGCTCATATTCCTGCTCTTGTTCAGGCTTGCGATATCCCTAGTAGTACACCGCGGCGCCGGTGCCGCCACCAGCGGCAATAACCTCGCCTGTCACGGCCCAGGCCTTGTCGGAGGCCAGGTAGCAGGTCAGGTAGCCGATCTCCGACCCATCTACCATGCGGCAGATGTGGTTGCCCCGCGGCGAGTCAGGGGCAAAGTCGTGCGCCTCCACTTCCTCGACCGGGATACCCAACTGAGCGGCACGGGCCTCCAGCAGCCCCGGCGTGCGCTCGGTGCGGGTGGTGCCCGGGTGGATGCAGTTCACTGTGATGCCGAACCGTCCCATCTGGACTGCCAGTGTCTTGGTCAGGTGCACCATGGACACGTTACGGGCCCCGCCGCTGAGGTTGCCCGCCGTCCGCCCGTTGCCCCCGCTGATGTTGATGATGCGTCCCCAGCCCTGGTCTTTCAGGTGGGGAATGGCAGCACGGGCACAGCGAAGGGCTCCCACGTACTTGACGTCAAAGTCGTTGAGGAGGGAGTCATCGTTGACGGTATCGATGGGGCCGGTGGCATCCGATGAGCCGCCGGGAGGGGACCCGCTGTTCACCAGGATGTGCAGCCCGCCCAGCCGTTGCGCCGCTTCGGCCACCGCCGCGTCCACCTGCTCACGGCTGGTGGCGTCCATGGCGATGGGTATGACATTTCGTCCCGTGGCCTCTGCGATTTCCTGGGCCGCCTGTTCCAGGTCGGTCATGGTGCGGGACGCGATGGCCACATCGCAGCCCTCACGGGCCAGTTCCAGCGCAATGGCCTTGCCGATGCCCTTGCTGGCGCCGACCACGAATGCTTTCTTGTCAGTGAGTCCGAAGTCCATGCTGTCACCTCGCCTGTCAGTTGGGGAAATTTGATTGCGGTGCGGGAGGGGGCGGCGCATCAACCGGCGCGATCTCCAACCAGTCCTCGGCGATCAGCTCGGTGGCGCCGCTGTCGAGCAATACGTAGTACACGTTGGGCGTCCCCGCCTCCAACTCCAGCTTGGTACCGGTCCAGTCGTCAGTCATCTGGGGTGCGATCACTCCAAGTAAGCCCCGGGTACTTTCCGACGGCTGCCGATGGCTGCCGCCTCCGCGACTACGTATCATGACGCGCTGATCAACATTAAACCGATATGGAGAAACCATGGGTTGCTGGCTCCTGTAAGCGATGACCATTGCATTATACGGGAAAAGGGGCGCCGGTCATCGCAGTGAACGGACGAGGGGATCAGCGCAAAGTGCGGAAAAAGGCCCGGATGTCCTCCGCCAGCAGCTCCGGCTGCTCCATGGCTGCGAAGTGCCCGCCGCGGGGCATCTCCGTCCATCGCTGCACGTTGTGGGTGCGCTCGGCCCACTCGCGGGGCGGGCGGTTGATCTCCACCGGGAACACTGCCACGGCGCAAGGCGGCTCCACTCTCTCACCGGGCTCGAACCGCCAGTTGTCGACGCGGTTCTCATAATAGTGTCGAACCGACGACGGGCCGGTCTGGTTCACCCAGTAGAGCATGATGTTGGTCAGCAACTCGTCGCGGGAGTAGCTGTTCTCGGGATTGCCTCCACAATCTGACCACGTCCGGAACTTTTCGATGATCCAGGCGGCGAGTCCCACAGGCGAGTCGTTAAGGCCATAGCCCAGCGTCTGCGGCTTGGTGCGCTGGATGTGGAAGTAGCCGCCCTCGTCCTCGAACCAGCGGCGGGCCTGGCGAATGAACTCCCGTTCTGCGTCCGTCAGCGGCGGGTCAGGGTCACCTCGAAACGCCGGAACGCCGGTCATCAGGTTCAGGTGCACCCCGGCCACCGACTCGGGGAAGTCGAACCCCAGCCGCGAGCTGATCATCCCGCCCCAGTCTCCACCCTGCGCCCCGAACCGAGTGTAGCCCAGCCCCTCGGTCATCAGCCTGTGCCACATCCCGGCGATGCGCCTGTTGCTCATGCCACGGTCGGCGGGCTTGTCCGAGAACCCGTAGCCCGGCAGCGACGGCACCACCACATCGAACGAGTCTGCCGGATCACCGCCATGGGCCGCCGGGTCAGTCAGCATCGGGATGACCCGCAGCATTTCCACAACGGAGCCGGGCCAGCCGTGAGAGATAACCAGCGGGAACGGGTCAGGTCCCCTACCACGTTCGTGGATGAAATGTACGCCCAGCCCGTCAACATCGGCGCGAAAGTGCTGGAAATCGTTCAGCCTGCGTTCCTGGGTGCGCCAGTCGAACTCCGTCCGCCAGTACTGCACCAGCTCCCGCAGGTAGCCCGGCTCAGTACCGTAGTCCCAACCAGAGCCGGGAATCGCATCCGGCCAGCGTGTATCGGCCAAGCGCACGGCCAAGTCGTCCAGGACATCCTGGGGAACGTCGATGGTATAGGGCTGAATATCCATCAAGCCTACTCCCGAGTCCTCGGCGAACTCCGCGCTCTGGTCAGTCCGTAAACTCCGCATTCCGGCGCCACTGCAGGTAGTCGACGAGGGCACCCCGCAGGTCGTAGTCCGGCTGCCACCCAAGGTCCTGCCGCAGACGATGCCCCGACAGCGGGCCCCTCGACGGCACAGACGCTCGCGCTCTCGCCGCCGCACCATCGGCAACGGCTGCGGGCGCCGGGCTGCCGGGCTCCAGCTCGGACAGCGTCTCCAGAATCTCCCGGTAGGTGATCCACGGGCCGGCGGTCAGGTTGTACAGGTCATGGGGGAGTTCCTGCGCGTCGAGTATGGTTTGCAGGCCCCGCGCCGTGTCCACCGAGTAGGTGTAGTCGCGTCCCTCCTCTGGATCGAAGGAGTCCGTCTGCACCTGCAGCGGCTCTCCACGGGCTATCTGTCCGGTCCACTGGTACAGGGCCGACATCACGGCGCGGTGGCCCGTCACCCGCTCCATCGGGCCATAGGGAGTGCTCAGCCTGACGCTCACCGTCGACATTCCATACAACTCGCCGTACCGGCGCGTGATCAGCTCCCCAGCGTACTTGGTGATGCCGTACATTGAGTCCGGCGACACCGGCATGTCCTCGCTGTAGGTCTGGTCGGTACCAGCCACCACGCCGTAGGCTGCCCCTGAGCTCACGTAAAGCAGGCGCTGCACTGATGCAATTCGCGCCAGTTCCAGCACATTGGCCAGCCCCCCTATGTTGATGCCCACCACATCCCGTGCCCTCTCCACCTCAAGCGCGTGCTGGTTCACCGTGTAGGTTACGGCGTGTATGACCTTGTCGATGCTGTGGGCAGTGGCTAAAGCTGCCACTGCATCGGCGTCGCGAACATCGCCCTGAACAAAGGTTATCCGGCCTGCCCATTCGGATACGAAATGACGCACGAGATCATTGGCGGGAGAAATGTCGTAGCTGACGACCTCGTGGCCTGCGCGGGCCAGTTCACGAACGATGTTGGCCCCAACGAATCCGGTTCCCCCGGTTACCAGAGTTGCCATGACTTCCCTCCATGTCCTGCGTGATCTCGGCCCCATTTGATTCACGGAGCCAATTGTAGCATCGCCGGAGGTCATTCCCGGGCGCTTGCCCTCGTTTTTCCTCGGGCCAAGGCAGTGGCTTTGTCTGGAGTAAACGGCGGCTGTTTGTTCTCGCAGCTCTCGGCGAATTTCCCGACTTGACAGCCAACAAAGTGCGCCCCTACGATTGAATATGTACTGCCCGTGCCATTGGGCTGGGCGGCTGTCCTGTGGGGACATAGCTCAATTGGGAGAGCGCGGCGTTCGCAATGCCGAGGTTGGGGGTTCGATCCCCCCTGTCTCCACCAAACGCACCGGTTGCTCCATCACAGGCCCCTGTAGCTCAGAGGATAGAGCGGCAGCGTCCTAAGTTGCGCGTCGGGGGTTCGAGTCCCTCCAGGGGTACCATCTACCAACCATTACGGGGTGAACTGCCCTGTTTATCATCCCGGACATTTCCTGCCCCAAGGCCGCGCGCCTACGACGCTACACGGTCAGATCGGCACGCGGACACATTGAACGCAGCCAGAATCGGCCCTCCGTACGCTCTCCATTTGTGACAGGCTACGCGTCAAGCTCATTCAGGGCATAGCAAGGGTCTCCTGATATATAATTCTGCCCCGAATTCCCATTCCCGCTCCCCCGTCATGGAGTATTACATGCCCACCTCCGACCATAGCACGATTGAAGCCATCACCTTTGATCTTTACGGTACACTGCTCGACCTTGAGGCAACGTTCGCGCCCGCTTTCCATGGTTTCCTCAAAGAGCGCAGCATCGAGCTTGATGCGGCTGAGTTGGTGAGGACATGGGAATGGGTCTACCTCCACGAGGGGATGGTGGACACATTGCTGGGCGGTCCGCGCACCCCCTTCGAATCCCTGCGACGGACTACCCTTTCGCAGTTGTTCTCCAGAATGGGTATAGACCACAGCAAGGACGATATCGACGACCTGCTGGGAAACCGTGTAACGCCAGCGCTATTCCCGGATGTGGTCGAATCACTGGAACCGATGCGAGAGCGTTATACACTATCGGTACTCTCAAACGGAGACCTCGCAGTTCTGGAGCGCATCGTCGACACGCTGAACATCCCTGTTCACCGCGTAATATCCGTGGAGCAAGCGGGTTGCTACAAGCCAGACCAGCGGGTTTACCGCAAGGCGATCGAATTGCTCGGGGTGGATGCCGGAAACGTCCTGCACGTCGCCGCGCACGCATGGGACATCCGGGCGGCCAGGGTAGCCGGAATGCGTGGAGCCTACATCGACCGGCACAAGATTCCCTACGTCCCCTTCACCGACGAACGGCCAGAGTTGGAAACCACTAACCTGCCGGAACTGGCTGCCCTACTGGCGTGAGGCTCTCCCCGCGACGCCCGCTCAGCGTTGCATCCCTGTCAGATATAGCGGGAGGCCAGACCCGGATCCATTCCTTGAGCACTCGTCGAGAGGAACCCGCGGCTCCGCAACCCGCATTTGTCCGTCCGGCACCGACTCTGTGCAGGAAAAGTTTTTCCCAGGAGAGACTGCCGAGGACCGCAGGCGCAGGGCATTTTATTTCTCCCTCCCCCTAGGAAAAAGGGATAATCCGATGACCCAATGCCGGCGCGCACCCGAGGTGTTGCAGGGGCAAAATCGGATGGTATAATAGCTCTCTGACCCGGCCGAGGTGGTGGAATTGGTAGACACGCTGTCTTGAGGGGGCAGTGGGCGTGCGCCTGTGTGGGTTCAAATCCCGCCCTCGGCACCACTTTCTGGTCAGGCGGGCTTGCCTCCCGGCGCTGAGGCAGCAGACGTTTAGGGCGACGTAGCCAAGCGGTTAAGGCGGAGGTCTGCAAAACCTCTATGCGGCGGTTCGAATCCGCCCGTCGCCTCCAATTTTCTTTCTTACTGCACACTCACTGAATCGCAATGCCTCGTTTCCACTCCTCTCAGCACGGCATAGCCTCAGAGCTCCCTTACCTACAGATCTTCCGGTCTATTTGCCGTGGTTCCTGCGATCCCGATCCCGGTGAACGGCCGCACCGACCGTCAAAACATTCTGGAATATTGCACAGCACCTCTTATCGTCCCTCAGTGATTCCAGTGTCCTCACCCAACACCTCCGGCAAATCCGCGCTTGAGCACCTGCATACTGCATTCCACTTTTGCCGTGTAGGTCCCTGCAACACGGAGTCGGAGCAGGTTGAATGCAACGTACACGTTGAAAAACACTGTGCGCCCAGGGTGCAACACACGTATCATGGCTTCTATCGGTTCCCAAATTCAGCGAGCTAGCCTTTCCATCTGCTGTTTGACGACCTTGAAACTGCCGATTGTTACTCTGGTCCTGCTCTTCGTACTGTTGGTAGTCGCTACAGGCTGCGGCTCGGATCCAATTGACTCGACTGAGCCACCCGTGGCCGCCACCGAGACACCCGTCGCAGCCCACACGGCTGCTCCGACCGAGGCCAATCAGTCCGCGGTTGGGGAAACTCCCGATCCGATGGCACAGGCCGGAAGGGACGATGGGCCCACCCCCACCGCCCCACCATACCCAACAGCGGAACCGGGCACACCCGCAGCCACGTCTACGCCCCCGCCAACCTCCACTCCTGATGTGTTGCGGGTTTCGCAGTCCTTGGAGGAACGGGATACCTCCCCGACCGTCGGAGAAGCGGACCTAGAGACCTTGGTGGCTGGCAACACCACCTTCGCTTTCGACCTGTACCGGACGGTTGCCGATGGCGATAGCAACCTGTTCTTTTCACCACACAGCATCTCGACGGCGCTGGCAATGGCCTACGCAGGTGCGAGAGGGGAGACGGAACGCCAGATGTCAGAGACCTTGCGGTTCCACCTGACACAAGACGCGTTGCACTCTGCCTTTAACGCCCTCGACTTATCGCTGGTCTCCGGGGAACCCGGCGATGACCCGGATGCTTTTCGCCTGAACACCGCCAACTCGGTCTGGGGCCAGCAGGACTACGGATTCCTGCCGGAGTTCCTGGACACACTGGCCGTCAACTATGGCGATGAGGTACGGCCTGTGGATTTCCAGGGCGACCCGGATGGATCCCGCGTGAGGATAAACGACTGGGTCGCCGAGGCTACGGAGGAACGCATCACAGACCTGATTCCGCAGGACGCCATCGACCGGTACACACGAATGGTGCTGGCCAACGCCATCTACTTCAAGGCGGCGTGGCAACATACCTTTGATGAGGCAGCCACCACCCCAAGGACCTTCCATCTCCTGGATGGCAGCCAGAGGGAGGTGCCGATGATGCGGCAACAGGCAAGGCTCCGCTACGCCAATGGCGATGGATACCAAGCGGTGGAGTTGCCGTACGAGGGCGGCGACGTTGCGATGACCATCCTGCTGCCCAATGCAGGTAATTTCCGTGAGTTCGAGGAATCTCTGTCCGGAGATTCCGTAGACGACATTCTGAAACAACTCGAAAACGAACAGGTCCGACTGACCATGCCCAAGTTCGAATTGGAGTCTACCTTCAGCCTGTCCGACACACTGGCGGACATGGGCATGCCCGACGCCTTCGACGACACCTCCGCGGACTTTTCCGGAATGGACGGACGGGTGTGCCGGGCCAGGGGCGACATCTGCCTGCTCATCTCCGACGTGCTGCACAAGGCCTTCGTTTCCGTTGACGAGGCGGGCACCGAGGCGGCAGGGGCTACGGCTGTGATCATTGGCATAACCAGGGCGGTCGGGAAGGAGCCCGTCACGCTGGTGGTGGACCGTCCGTTTCTTTTCGTCATCCGCCACCAGGCAACGGGGGCCATCCTGTTTGTCGGCCGGGTCATGAGTCCCTGATTGTCTTTATGCCCCGGCCTCCGAGCGCCTTGGTCCGTTGCTTGCATCACTGTGAGAGAGCAAGGCGGGCAGGCATCGGTATGCGCCTCCACCCTGCCTCTCCCCCGGAGGGAAGGTGCACTCTCCTCCAAAGGGCTGTGGCAAGGGTATTTTCCTATCGGTACCAGCCAGTGCCGCGCCAGTAGCCCCTCAGGTATGCGATCTGGCCGCCGTGGGCCACGCTCTCCAGCACCAGCTGTCCGAGGGCCGTGCCGAGGGTGTGCTCCTGCCGCAGGGCCTGTGGCGGGAACACAACCCGTTTTTCCAGGTCTGCGTCGGACAGGGATGGCACGTATTCCCTGGTTATGGCCTTGGCCGTCTCGAAGTAGTCCACCTGCACGTCCTTGGCCGGGGGCACCCACGTGGCGAGATCAGCGGTGCGGCCGAGTCCATCCGGATTGTCCGCGAGGCCAAACTTTTCGCACCAGCCGTCGGCATACCACAGCTGCGGCAGTGACTGCAGCCGGTGCAGGATGAACAGGTCTGTGACCCGGCTGATATGGCCGAAGATCCAGGAAACGGAGTTGCTTTGCTCGTTTGGCAGCCGGGCCATCGTGTCGTAATCGAGGTCGGCGATGGCGGCCTCCACCATCTCCCAGTTGCGTTCCAGCGAATACATGATCGAATCTGTGGCTGCCATTTCCGCTCCTGATGCTGTGGGATTGCTTGATGTCTGTCCATCCGCCGTGGAATCCGGGCCGCGATGGCACATCCTCGCCGGAACATCCGGCAGGCCGGGACGAATCCTATCCCACGCCCGGACCCCAGGTTGTGCCAAAGTCGAACCGGGCGGCCAGCTGACCCGTGAATGTGCTGGCGTCCTGCAGGGCCAGGTACACGGCGCAGGGGCCGACCTCGCTGGGGTCCACCCTCAGGTGCCAGTCCCTCTGCGTCCACGGAATCGCCGCCGACCCTTCGCTGCGCAGCGGGCCGGGGCTGAGAATGTTCACAGCGATGTTGTGCTCCCGAACTTCATCGGCGAGGCAGAGGCTGAACATGTGGACCGCCGCCTTGCTGGCGCTGTACAGGACGCCGCCGCCCTGTGCCGGGTCAGTGGCCATTCTGGAGCCGAGGTTGATGATGCTGCCTCGCCGCTGCTCCATCATCACCGGCAACACTGCCCGGCTGCAATGGTAGGGGCCGGTCGCGTTGATCCGCATGACCTGGTCCCACCTAGCCGCGTCGATCTCCATGATCGACTCCCCCAGCACCATTTGTCCGGCGTTATTGAACAGCACGTCGATCCTGCCGTAACGCTCGGTAGCCTGGCGGACCATTTCGTTGACTTGGCCCTCGTCAGTCACGTCGCAGTCTAGGGCAAGGACGTCCCCGCCGGCGCTGCTGATGTCAGCGACAGTCTCGTCAAGGGTGCCCGCAAGGCCGGTCGGCGACTGGCTTCGGGCGCAGATGACCACGCTGGCGCCCTCCCGGGCGTACTCCCTGGCTATGGCCCGCCCGAGACCCCTGCTTGCGCCGGTGACGATTGCGACCATTCCGTCCATCTGACCCATACTTGTCCTGCCTCTCTAAAGATGGGGCGCCGTCCTACGTCAAAGCAGGCCCTGCTACATCACGTGGCTTGGCCGCCGTCCATTTCGATGCACTGGCCCACGATGAACTCGGCATCCTTGGTGCAGAGCCACGCGATTACATTGCCAATTTCCTCGGGAGTGCCAGCTCGTCCAATGGGGATCGTTTCCAGGCGGTCGTGCCACTCCTGGCTGCGGGGAAAGCCGTATAACGCGTCGTTGCGGGCGGTGTCGGTGGTGCCGGGCGAGACGGCGTTGACCCTGATGCCCTGGGGCGCAAGGGCTCGTCCTGCCTTCCGTGTGAGGGTGTAAAGGGCGCCGCTGGCAGTGGCGTAGGCCAGGTCGGCGGCGCGGGCGATCTTGGCCTCCACGGAAATCACGTTGACGATGCTTCCACCGCCGCCCTGCTTGAGCATTTCCCTGACCACCGCCTGCATGCAAAGAAAGGTCCCGGTGACCTTTATGTCCAGCACACCGCGCCAGGCATTCTCGGTCAGGTCCTCGAGCTGGGCCCAGGCCGCCAGCCGGGGGGCACTGGCATTGTTGACCAGGATGTCAATTCTCCCGAACCGCTGCACCGCCTGGTCCACCATCGCCTGCACCTGTTCGCCGTTGGTAACGTCGGCGACCACAGGCAGGGACTCGCGGCCCATGGCCGTGATCTCCTCGGCCACGCTTTCAACGTCCCGCCAGCCAGCGGTGCGCTCGTCATCCGGAAAGGTCGTCGGGTCCCGACCAGTGCCGGCAACGACGACGCTGGCGCCTTCCCGCGCCAAGGCCAATGCGGCGGCCCGACCGATGCCCCGCATACGGCCCGCGCCGGTTACGACGGCAACCTGTCCATCCAGCTTGTCCATGCCAGCCCCATTTGCCTTGCTGAATACCCTGCGACAGGCCAATAGCCGGTTGACCCGATCACGATGGTTGTACCACCTAGCTCGACTGTCCGGCAAGCGTTCCAGGACGATTGCATATTCATTGTCAGAATCAGGATTTACAGGATTCTGGGATTTTCAGGATGTTACCCAATCCTGCTAATCCTGAATCAAACGTAACTTGTGGCATCGGATTTTGCAGCCTTCCGGCAAGCGTCCAGCCACTTGTTGACAGTCACGGGGAAGGACTCTAGGCTAGCGACAACCGACAATCGCACGTGGCGGGAGTGCACTATGGAGATCAAAGACCTGATCATCGACGACCGTGAAAGAGGAGTTTTCAGGGTCCACCGGTCGTCGATGACCTCCACAGAATTGTTCCAGAAAGAGCGGGGATACATCTTTGACCGGTGCTGGATCTACTTGGGGCACGAATCGGAGGTGGAGAACCGGGGCGACTATCGCCGCCGCACCGTGGCTGGGCGCCCGCTCTTCTTTGCCCGTGGCAGGGATGGCGAAGTGCGGGTGTTCCTGAATACATGTCCCCACCGGGGAGCCTTGATCTGCCGCCGGGACGAGGGCAGCGCCGAAGCGCTGCAGTGCTTCTATCATGCCTGGACTTTCAACACCAACGGAGAGCTCATCGGAGTCCCCGGAGAGGACGCCTACGGCCCCGGCTGGGATCGGGAAGAGCTGGGCCTGAAGCACCCGCCCAGGGTCGAGAGCTACCGGGGCTTCATCTTCGTGAGCTTCAACCCCTTGGTCGAGGACCTGGTCACGTACCTGGCCGACGCCCGGGAGTACCTGGACCTGATCGTGGACCAGTCCGAAGAGGGGATGCGGGTGGTCGCCGGCTCCAATAAGTACACCATGAAGGCCAACTGGAAGCTCCTGGTGGAAAACAGCCTGGACGGATACCATCTCATACCCACCCACCAGACCTACCTCGATTACATCAGCAGTCTCGGTACGGATGACTCCGGAGAGAGCATGGCGACGCGCCTGCCCGGCCGGGCCAGGGCCCTGGGAAATGGTCACTGCGTCATCGAGACCGCGGCCCGCAACGGCCGTCCCATCGCCCACTGGCACCCGCTGTACGGCGAGGACGCCAAGGAGCCCATGGCGCGGGTCCGCCAAAGACTGGTGGAGAGGTACGGCGAAGAGCGCACCCACCAGATGGCCGATACCTCCCGTAACCTGATCATCTATCCCAACCTGGTGATCAACGACATCATGGCCATCACCATCCGGTACTTCGAACCCCTGGCCCCTGACGAAATGGCAGTTACGGCCTGGCACCTCGTCCCACGCGAAGAATCGGATTCGATGTTGGCCACTCGGCTCGACAGTTTCCTGACCTTCCTCGGCCCGGGCGGCTTCGCCACCCCGGACGACGTGGAGGCGCTTGAATCGTGTCAGATCGGCTTTCGCGCCACGGAAAACCAGTGGTCAGATATGTCCAGGGGCATGCTTAACCCCGGCCCACTGTCGACCGACGAGCTCCAGATGCGGGGGTTCTGGCGTCAATGGCACGCCAACATGCAGGGTTTTACCCATACAGACGTTCAGGACGGGCAAGCTCGGGAACCCGAGGTCGCCCTGGCCACAGACGACTAAGGTTGATTCGCAAGGAAGGGTATGTCCTCACACTAACCCTCCCACAGGTGGAGAGGGAACTGAGTGGAGCCGGTAACTATGACCACCGCAAGTAAACCCACCCTGCGAGAGCAGGTGGAGGACTTCCTTTTCAGGGAAGCAGAACTACTCGACGACTGGCTGCTGGACGACTGGGTGGCCCTGTTCACCGAGGACGCCCGATACATTGTGCCCACAACGGACCTACCGGACGGCGACCCGCAGCGCGACCTGGTCTTCATCGACGATGACATTGTCCGCCTGCGCGCCCGGGCAGTGCGGCTGAACAGCCGTCACGCGCACCGGGAATACCCGTGGTCCCGTACCAGGCGGTTCGTCTCCAACGTGCGGGTGGATGAACGCGAGAACGGCGAGTTTGCGGTGACCGCCAACGTGATGGTCTACCGTTTCCGTAGCGGCGAGGGAGCACCCTACGTGGGCAGCGTCCACTACACCCTGCGACGAGACGACGCGGGGTTCAAAATTGCCTACCGTCGCGCCGTCCTGGACCTGGAGGCCCTCTCGTGGCATGGCGCCGTCAGCATCATATTCTAAACGAAAAGTTCCCTCTCCCTCTGGGAGAGGGTTAGGGTGAGGGCGTCCCGACAAATGGCAACAGAGGCTAGACCTTGAAACTTGAAGGCAAAACAGCGCTGGTAACCGGCACCAGCCCCAACATTATGGGCGGCATCGCCGAAGGGTTGGCCCGCGAAGGCGCCAACCTGGTGTGCGTCGACATCCGCGAGGAGTACGTCCAGAAATGCGCCGCCGCCATTGAGGCCGATGGTCGAGACGCCATCGGCGTTGTCTGCGACGTTACCGACGAGGAGCAGGTGCTGGCTGCGATCAACGCGGCAACGGAACGGTTTGGCGGGATCGACATTCTCGTGAACGGCGCGGCCCAGTTCAACTTCAAAGGCGTGCTGAACATGCCCCTCGACGAATGGCGCCGCCAGACCGACATTATCCTCACCGGCGCGTTCCTGTTCACCAAGCACGTGGCGCACCTGATGATCCAGCAGGAGCGGCAGGGCAACATCATCAACATCATCTCCACGGCGGGCCACCAGGGAGAGCCGGGCAACGTGGGCTACGGTACCGCCAAGGCCGGTCTGCTCAATTTCACCCGCTCGGTGGCCATGGAACTCTCCCGGTACGGCATCAGGGTCAACAGCCTGACGCCAACAGCCACCGACTCGTCGGAAGCCCAGGAACGGGCTGCCAGGTGGGGAGTGGAGTGGCCAAGACCGCGACTGGGCCAGCGGGCGTCGGGGCTACTGCCGGATGCAAGAACGGGTGCGCCTCTGCTCAAGCTCCCTCAACCCTCGCACTACGGCAAGGCTGCCGTTTTCCTCGCGTCCGACGACGCTGAAATGATCACCGGGTTCGACCTGCGGGTCGATGCCGGCGCCGTTTCCAGGTACTGGATCTGGTCTCCAGGAGACGCTTAAACCAACCGCAAAGGGAGGCAATGATGGCTGAGATTCTCGGGGCAGGTGTAACCCACTATCCGCCGATGCTGGTTTCCGACGACGAGAAGGCATTCCCGATCAACATCACCCTGGCGCGGGATGAGCGGGTCCCGGAGCACATGAAAAACCCGGCCAACTGGCCCGAGGCCATGCGGGTGGAGTACGGCGAGGACGAGGGTGTGGCCGCGGCCGCAGCCCACAGGGAACGCCTGGTCAAGAGCTTCAGAGTGGTCAACGACGAGATTCGGGCATTCGACCCTGACTTTGTCGTGATCTTCGGTGACGACCAGTACGAGAATTTCAGGGAGACCATCATCCCTCCTTTCTGTGTGCTGGCCTATGAGGAATCCGAGTCGACTCCGTTCCAGAAAGGATTTGCGGCAAGCAAACGCAACGCCTGGGACGAGCCTTCGGACAAGGCGTTCCGGTACCGGGGCCACGCCGAGGGCGCACGCTGGCTCACCACCCAGCTGATCGAGCAGGGCGTGGACATGGCCTACGCCTACAAGCCCCTGCACGACCCCGGGCTGCCTCACTCCATCCTGAACACCCTGCTGTACTTGGACTACGACCGGCAGGGGTTTGACATCCCCGTGGTCCCCTTCGCCGTCAACTGCTACGGCAGCAAGGTCATCAGCAACCGGGGCGGCATCCTGCCTCACAAGGAAAACGGCAAGTTCCTGGACCCGGACCCGCCCGGACCGTCCATCAAGCGCTGCATGCAGGTGGGAGCGGCCACGGCCCGGGCGCTGCGCGAGAGCCCGTGGCGAGTGGCGCTGGTGGCATCATCAAGCTGGTCCCACGCCTTCCTGACTGAGAAGAACCACTTCCTCTGGCCGGACATAGAGTCCGACCGCGCCATGTTCGAAGCGTTGCAGGCCGGGGACTACGATGCCTGGAAGGACGTGTCGACGCCGCAGATCGAGGCCGCCGGTCAGCAAGAGTTGCTGAACTGGGCCTGTCTGCTGGGAGCCATGGCCGAGCTGGAACGGAAACCCGAGGTCCTCGACTACATCGAGACCTACGTGTTCAACTCCAACAAGTGCATGGCGGTGTTCCGCCCGTAGCGGGACTAGGGGAACGGATCAGATAGCAGGGCCACCGGGTCCCGGCGCTGGGACCCGGTGGCCCTGTGCTTTTGACCGCTAGTCGCGGACCCTGACCAGCTTCTGCATGGACCGGAGCTCGCGGGGTGGGTACATGTGGCGGCCGTAGTCGGTCCACGACACCTCGGCCACGTACAGGTCGCCCCTGGAATCGATGGCTATGCCGTGGGGCGAGTAGAACCGGCCCGACTGGTCGCCGTAGCTCTCCCGCCCGACCCGCGCCAGGACCCTGCCCCTGGTATCCATCACAGTAACCCGAGGGCCGAGATCGGTGCCTATGTCGTTGGTGCCGATGCCGCAGAAATACTCGCCGATGTACATCAGCTCCTCGCCCGACCGGTCGTCGATGACGATGGCGGCGGCGCGGGACAGGTTGCCCCACTGGGCCTCGTACCTGCCGTGGGAGTTGAACACCTGGATGCGGTGATTCTCCCGATCAGCTATGTGGACCCATCCATCATTGTCGACCTGCACGTTGTGGACGATGTTGAACTGCCCTTCGCCGGTGCCCGATTCGCCCCACGAAAAGAGCAGCTTTCCGTCGGGAGAATACTTGTGCACCCTGGCGTTGGAATAGCCGTCGGCCACGTAAAACTCCCCCGTGCGCTTGTCGAAGGCCACGTGGGCTGGGATGCTGAACGGCTCGCCGCTCATTTTCGGGCTGGGCTTGTGGGGCGTGCCCAGGGTCATCAGCAGCTTGCCGTCGGCCGTGAACTGCCGCACCGTGCTGTCGCCGTTGTCCACGCAGAAAACGGTGCCATCAGGCGCGATGGTCACACCGTGGGGATTGGCGAACACCCCCTCGCCCCAGGTGCGCAGGACGTTGCCATCGGTGTCGAACACGATCATGGGTATGGTGCCGCGGTTGAAGACATAGACCTGGTCGCTGGAGTCGACCGCCACGGACGTTCCCTCCCGGTAGACCACACCCTCGGGCAGGTTGCCCCAGTTCTTTCCAGAGACCTGGTAGTGGAAGCCGTTCTCCCCGATTACGACCGGTCCGCCCTGCTCACCGTCGGCCCCGTGTCCCTCGGTGCGCAGGCCATACTCCCAGTCCTGTTCCTTGTCGACCATCGTCGTGTCCTCCTCGGATATGCGCCAGCGGCTGCGGCGGTACAAACAATATATCACGCTGTCCGCATGCCACTCCGCGCGGGCGTTGTTTGAACTGTGATTCGTCCGATTGAGGGATTTCGCGGATGATCCCCAATCCTGCAAATCCTCTAATCCTGTGAATCCTGATTCAGACGAAATTGATGACAAACCGGCGCTGCTATCGTACTGGATTGCTACAGCCGCTCTGTATGTATCAAACCAGTGGTAATATTGCCGAAACATTGCCGTTCGCGGGAGGTTGAAATGGCTGAGACTCTGGTCCTGCAGAACGCCACCATCTTCGATTCCACGGGGCGGGAGCCCTACGGCCCGGGAACGGTCGTGATCGAGGGAGACCGGATAACCGCCGTCGGCCCGTCGGACCAGGTATCCGCGCCTAGGGACGCCACGGTAATCGACGCCACCCATCACACCGTCATGCCCGGCCTGATCGACGCGCACACCCACGTCGGGGCCGTGGACAACTCCTTCGGCTCCAACTTCGAGGACAACCACCCGGGGGCGATCTATGCCTACTCCGTGGCCCGCATCCTCAGGGAAACGCTCATGGCCGGGTTCACCACCATCCGGGACGCCGGCGGCTGCGATTACAGCTTCAAGGTGGCCGTTGAGTCCGGACTGATTCCGGGGCCTCGCATATTCACCAGCCAGGCCTACATCTCCCAGACCGGCGGCCACGGCGACATGCGCCAGCGGCACGACCGGGGCGCTCCCAGGGCGGGCCACCGGCTGGCACCGGTACCGGCCATCTGCGACGGCGTTCCCCAGGTGCGGCAGGCGGCGCGGGAGCAACTCCGCACCGGCGCAGACCAGCTCAAGGTCATGGCCGGCGGGGGAGCTGCCTCGCCCACCGACCCGCTGGACTCCCCCCAGTTCACCGTGGAGGAGATCGCGGCCGCAGTGTACGAGGCCAGGGCGGTCAAGAAGCGAGTGATGGCGCACGTCTACGTCCCAGAGGGGATCAAAAACTGCGTGGAGGCCGGGGTGCGCAGCATCGAGCACGGAAACTTCCTCGACGAGGAAGCGGCCTCGCTCATGAAGGAAAGCGATATGTACCTCGTCCCGACGCTGACGGTCTACGATCTGATCGCAGAACGGGGCCGGGAACAGGGCATCTCCGAGCTGGTCATCGACAAGATCAACTTTGCCCGGGGCGCCGGGCGACAGAGCGTGGAAATCGCCATGGCGGCGGGAGTCAACATCGCCTCCGGCGCCGACCTGTTCGGGCAGAACTACGGCCTGAAAGCCATGGAGCTGGAACTGAAGGCCGATGTGATGGGGTCGATCGCAAGCCTGGTCTCGGCGACGCGCACCAACGCGGAGCTCATCGAGCGCTCGAACGATATCGGCACCCTGGAGCCGGGCAAGTTGGCCGACCTGATTATGGTCAGGGGCAATCCGGTGGATGACATCACAATCCTGCAGGACCCAGAGAACATACCGCTGGTGATGCAGGCCGGTCGGATCGTCAAGCAGGAGGAACCGGGGTAGTGGGAGAGGAACATGGAACCCTCAGGGTTTCCCTCTCCCTCGAAAGGGAAGTCTGGCTGGGGGCGTCCGAACTGTGATTTTTTTGATTGCGGGATTACCCTGATTTTCCCACTTCCCAAGCGGGAAGGACCGGGGCGGGGATGAAATCCTGCCCATCACCTCATCATACGAATCACAGTTCAGACAACTATTCTGCAATCGCCCTGTTCTACAAGCGCCCAATAGCAAGCAGGAGAGAAATCTGATGGCAGACGTGAGAATCGCGACACTTTCCGGCGACTTCACCGTTATGGGCGAGTCCGCGGTCAAGGAGTTCCGGGACAGCCTGCACGGCGAATCGCTGCTTCCCGGCGACGCTGGCTACGACGGCGCCCGTGGCGTCTGGAACGCCATGGTGGACAAGCGGCCCGCCCTCATCGCTCGCTGCAGCGGGACTGCCGACGTGATCAACGCGGTCAACTTTGCCAGGGACAACAGCCTCCTCATATCGGTGCGTGGCGGCGGCCACAACTTCCCCGGCAACAGCGTGTGCAATGACGGCCTGATGATCGACCTTTCCCGCATGACTGGCGTGCGCGTGGACCCGGCGACCCGGACGGTGCGGGCCCAGGGCGGCACCAAGTGGGGGGCCTTCGATCACGAGACCCAGGCCTTCGGCCTCGCCACCACCGGCGGCACCGACATCGACACGGGCATCGCCGGCCTCACGCTGGGCGGCGGCATCGGATGGCTGTCCGGCAGCTACGGGCTCAGCTGCGACAACCTGATCTCGGCCGACGTGGTCACTGCCAACGGCCAAGTGCTCAGCGCCAGCGCCGAGGAGAATCCCGACCTGCTGTGGGGACTGCGCGGCGGCGGCGGGAACTTCGGCGTCGTCACCGCTCTCGAGTACCAGCTACATCCCGTCGGCCCCGCCGTGCTGGCCGGCTGGCTGATCTTCCCCATCGACAAGGTGCGGGACTTCTTCGCCCGGGTCAACGACTTTACCGACACCATGCCCGACGAGATGAACCTCATCACCTTCCTGCACACCCTACCGGACGGCGGCGGCAAGGCCTGTAGCATTCTGCTCTGCTACCACGGCGACATCGAAGAGGGGCAGCAGGCCATTGGGCCGCTGCGGGCGCTGGGCACGCCCATCGTGGACGACGTGCGCCCCATGTCCTACGCCGACGCCCAGAAGCTGGCGGTGGCGCCCGCGGGACGGCAGAACTACCTGAAATCCCACTTCGTGAGCGAGGTCAGCGACGACGCTCAGGAGGTGATACTGGACTATTTCGAGCGGATAACCTCGCCGCTCTCCAGCGTCCTGTTCCAGTACGTTGGCAACGCCGCGCGGCGCGTGCCCGCCGGCGACACCGCCTTCGGCCACCGGCACGCGCTGGCCGAGTGGGCCACCAACGCCGTGTTCCTGGACCCAGGGGAGTCGGAGGTGCACATCAAGTACGTCCGTGATTTCGCTGCGGACATGTTGCCGTTCTCCTCGGGAGCATACATCAACCAGGTCGGCACCGAGGAGGAGGAAGGTGAGGAGGCGATTCAGGCGGCCTTCGGCGACAACTTCCTGCGCTTGGCGGAACTTAAGCAAAAGTACGACCCCACCAACCTGTTCAGCCACAACCAGAACATCCGCCCCCGGCTGTAGGCGGCGGGGGGCCGGGGTCAGGGCGTCGCTGACCGCCTGCGCCCAGGCCGCTGACCGCGCCGCCGACTTGTGGATTCCCACCTTTGGGGGAGTGACGGTGAAGGCAGGCCGTCATGCTATTGTGGAAGGACGCGACAGTACCGGAGAACGCTGACCAATGCCAGATTACCCTAATATAGACCGTTACTACTCAGATCTGGCCGAGCTGATTGAGCTGGGCGGGTCGGATAATGAGCTGAACATCCGCCCGGCCTTCCAGAACTGCCTGGCCGCCTATTGCGCCGCCCACAGGGAAAAGTTGGTGTTGGTGCCCGAGCTGGCGTCGTCCAGGGGCAACACGCCCGACGGCACGATCCGGGACGTACTGCGCATGGCCCGCGGCTACTGGGAGGCCAAGGATCCGCACGACAACCTGGACGCAGAGATTCAGGCCAAGTTCAGCCAGGGCTATCCGACGGACAACATACTGTTCGAGGACTCACGCGAGGCGGTGCTATTCCAGAACGGGGCTGAGGCCATGCGGGTCGAAATGACCGACGCCTCAAAGCTGCACCGGCTCATCGACAGCTTCCTGAACTACGAACTGCCGGAAATCGGGGAATTCCGGCAGGCCCAGCAGCAGTTCAAGTCCGATCTCCCATCTGTGCTGGAAAGCCTGAGATTGGCGGTGGCCGAGGCCGAGGCAAACAATACTGGATACCAGGATGGTGCGGCCAAGTTTCTTGAACTGTGTCGCCACTCCATAAGTCCCGACGTATCGGAAGCTGACGTGAGGGAGATGCTCCTGCAACACATCCTCACCAAGGATATCTTCTTGCGGGTGTTCGTGGAGGACCAGTTTCACAGGGAGAACAACGTCGCCCGTCAGTTAGATGATCTGGAACGAACTTTTTTTACTGGCGACGTTCGACGCCAGGCAAGGGACCGCCTACAGGCCTACTACGGAGCCATTGGTCGAGCCGCCGACGAGATAGCTGAGTACACTGAGAAACAGCAGTTTCTCAAAGCCATATACGAGGATTTTTACAAGGCTTACAACCCTGCGGCCGCCGATCGGTTGGGCGTGGTGTACACGCCCAACGAGGTGGTGGATTTCATCATCCGGGGGACGGACCACCTGCTGCAAAAGCACTTCGGCCGCAGTCTTGCCGACGACAACGTGCAGATACTGGATCCGGCGACGGGCACGGGCACTTTCGTCACCAGCCTGATCGACTACCTGCCAGCCGACAGGCTGGAGCACAAGTACCTGAATGAGATCTACGCCAACGAAGTGGCCATATTGCCCTATTACATCGCCAACCTGAACATAGAGTATACCTACAAGGAACGGACTGGGGAGTACCGGGAGTTTCCAAACCTGTGTTTCGTGGACACTTTGGACAATATGGAATGGCGAGGAATCATCGGAGGTACGTTCACATACCAGATAGGGTTGAACCTAGGCGGAGTGTCGGAAGATAACCTAATCCGTATGAAGTCGCAAAACGAACAAATCATTAGTGTCATAATTGGCAACCCACCGTACAATGCCAACCAACAGAATTGGAATGACTTTAACCCGAATTTGGTTTATCCTGACATTGACCAGAGAATCCACGATACCTACGTGCGCTCAAGTTCTGCGACAAAAACAAAGCAATACGATATGTACAAGCGGTTTGTCCGATGGGCGTCGGATCGGCTAGCGGATGACGGTATTATTGCTTTTATTACGAACAGAGCCTATCTAGATTCATTGCAGGATGACGGATTCCGAAAAGAAGTAGCACGAGAATTCAGCAGCCTCTACATCATTGATTTAGGAGGGAATTTTCAGAAAGAGGGCCGTGGCGGCAATGTATTTGGGATAAGGATAGGAGTGGCTGTTTGTTTTCTTGTGAAATCAGCTTCGGGGAAATCGTCTGACAACGTTCACTACTATTCGGTTGGAGATAAACAAACAGCACGGGAAAAACTTTCTGAGTTAACCGTACTCGATCTCGGCGCGATCCCGTTTGTCAAAATTGAACCTGATACCGAGGCCAATTGGTTCAATCAGGCCAGTGGCGGATTTGAGGGATTTTTACCACTAGTATTGCGTTCATCGAATTCAGAGCAGAATTATTCTGATGGCAATGCACTGTTTTCACTGCATTCCTTAGGCGTATCAACGAACCGTGATGAATGGGTATTCGATTTTGATGTGCGTAACTTGCGAGAAAGGGTGCTGTTCTTCTGTGACGTTTATGATGATTTGATGGACCGTGACGACAGATCGTACCCAACTAGTATCAAGTGGAGCAGCACACTGCGGGACAGATTCAACCGAGGACAACGGATCGTATACAACGACGGTCAACGCATAGAGTCTCTTTACAGACCTTACACAGTGAAACAATATTTCGCCAACCCATCAATGAGTGATAGGCTGACTCAGAATCACCACGAAATGTTCGGGCCAAGTTTACAGAAACCAAACGCTGTGATTTGTATCAACGGGCCGGGTTCTAACAATTTCGTTGCACTCGGTGCGAACAAATTGGTCGAGAAGAAATATTGCGACACAAACAATGCGGCCACGTTTTGTGTGCCACTTTATCGTTACACTAGGTTTGGAGAGCAGGTCAGCAACATCACGGAGTGGGGGCTGCAGCAGTTCCGGAAGCACTACGAGGACGATTCCATCAATGCCGAGGACATCTTCGCCTACACCTACGCCGCCCTGCATGACCCTGCATACCGGCAGAAGTACCTGCTGGACCTGCGACGGGAGTTCCCAAGATTGCCTTTCCACGGGGACTTCCGTACATGGGTGAAACTGGGGCAGGAATTGCTAGACCTGCATATCGGCTTCGAAAACGCTGAACCCTACGGCCTGAAGCGATTGAATAAGGACATCCCGTCGACAGGCTCAGAATCAGCAGTAAAAGTACGACTTAAAGCCAACAAAACAACCGGGAGAATCGTGCTGGACGACAAGACCACCCTGACCGGTGTGCCGGAGGAGGCGTGGGAGTACCTGCTGGGGAGCCGCTCAGCGCTGGAATGGGTGCTAGACCAATACAAGGAAAAAAAGCCCCGCAATTCGACTGTCCCAAAGGAATTCAAAACCTACAGCTTCGCCGACCACAAGGAACGGGTGATCGACCTGCTGCAGCGCGTCTGCACCGTCAGCGTCGAGACGGTGCGCATCGTTGGCGAGCTGGAGCGAATGAGCGACATTGCTGCGGAATAAGCCGCGTCGTAACGGGTAGGCCACCACTGTATCCCCTCTGTCTCCGCAGCAAAGGCAACCCCCCGCCGCAGGGCCCACCACCAGCCCGTCGAGCGGTTATACTCTTGGGGCACAACACTCTGCGTAGTAAACAGGCTGCGTGCAGCTTGCCCCGGGAGTGGCCCGACCGGCCAGGGGCCAGCCCCGCGCCGCCGCCAGCTTGCGCAAGGAGGAACCAGCATGCCGCTGCCGCCGAACCGGGTCGACTACCTGCCCATCGTGGACCGGCCCGTGATCAAGTGGCCCAACGACGCCCGCGTTGCCCTCTGGATTTCGCCCAACGTGGAGCACTACGAGTACATGCCGGAGAACGAGGGCGCCCGCAATCCGTGGCCGCGCACTCCCTACCCCGACGTGCAGCAGTACTCCTACCGCGACTACGGCAACCGCGTGGGCTTCTGGCGCATGCTGGAGCCGCTGGACAAGTACAACATCAAGTGCTGCGTGTCGCTGAACATGGCCGTCCTGGAGCACTTCCCGGAGATCGGCGAGGCCATGGTGCAGCGGGACTACGACTACATGAGCCACGGCATCTACAACACCCGCTACCTCTACACCTACGACGAGGACCGGGAGCGCGAGTTCTACCGAGACACCATCGAGACGCTGCGGCAGCACACGGGCAAGCAGCTCAAGGGCATGCTGGGCCCGGCCATCTCCGGCAGCATCAGGACGCCGGACCTGATGGCCGAAGCGGGGCTGATCTACCACACCGACTGGATGCACGACGACCAGCCGGTCCCCATCAGGGTGGCCAGCGGCAAGCTGGTGTCGGTGCCCTACTCCATCGAGCTGAACGATTCGTCGGTGTTGCGGGACAACCACTACGAGGGAGACTATTTCGCCCGCATCTGCAAGGCCCAGTTCGACCAGCTGTACCGCGAGGGTGCCGAGAGCGGGCGGGTGATGTGCATCGCCTTGCATCCGTTCCTGATCGGGCAGCCGCACCGGATAAAGTACCTCGACGAAATTCTCGGCTACATCATGTCCCACGACGGCGTCTGGCAGACCACCGCCGACGAGATCGCCGAGTACTACATCGCCAACTACTACGACCAGGCCGTGGAACACGCCGCGAGGCTGAACAACTAACCCAGCGAGAGAGCGTCACGTACCGCCCCCCAACCTCTCGACGAAAGCGCATTGCACATCCCCTCTCCCTCCGGGAGAGGGTTAGGGTGAGGGCGTACTCCGCCCTCAATTAACAACAAACACGGGGAACAGCAACAGGAGGCACCCAACATGCCCGCCGAACGCCGCTTCGGGATGGACCACGAGCACTACGACTGGTCGCCGCTGAGCACCAGGGGCATCCTCCGCTGGCCGGATAACGCCCGCCTCGCGCTGTCGGTGGTCGTCACCCTGGAGCACATGGAGTGGCAGCCCCCCGAGGGCAGCTTCCAGCCGGCCAACCTGGCCGGTGGCTCGGCGGCCCGGCCCTTCCCGGACTACGCCCGCATTTCCCACCGCGAGTACGGCCACCGCGTTGGCATCTACCGCGTGTTGGACGTGCTGGAGCGGCACGGCATCCGGCCCACGGTGGCCATGGACGCCATGACCGCTGAGAACTATCCCTACCTGGTGCGGCACTGCCTCGACCGGGGATGCGAGATCATCGGGCACGGCATCTCGGTCAGCCGCATGATCACCGGCAACATGACGGAGCAGCAGGAACGCGACTACATCAGCGAGTCGCTGGGCGCCCTCAGCCGTGCGACTGGCGAGGCCCCGACGGGATGGATGGGGCCGGAGTATGGTGAATCGGAGCGCACTCCACGGCTTCTCGGCGAGGCTGGCATCAGCTACCTGTGCGACTGGGCCAATGACGAGCAGCCCTACCCGCTGAAGGTGCCCGCCGGCGAACTCTTCGCCCTGCCGGTCATGCTGGAGCTGGACGACGTGGTGGCCATGGCCCACCGCAAGGTGACAGTCGACCGGTACGCCACCATGCTCCGCGAGAGCTTCGACGAGATGTACGATGACGGGGCAGACAACGGGCGCTCGCTGGTGCTGAGCCTGCATCCGTGGATGACCGGGCAGCCCTTCCGCATCGGCTTCCTCGACGAGGCGCTGGGCCACATGCTGCGGCGGCAGGGTGTGTGGGCCGCCTCAGGCGCCGAAGTCGTGGACTGGTATCGCAAGAACCCCCCGGTGGCGTGAGAGGATCAGGCAAAGGTACGGACGCAAACGATCGCCGGCACTCGAACGAATCCGGCGGATACTGACCGGAGTGTGCTTACGCAGGTGGACGAATACGCCCTGGCAATCGACGTGGGTGGGACTTTTACCGATATTGTCCTGCTGAACCTGACCACCGGGGGCATGCGGCTCCTCAAGACACCCTCCACACCCGACGACCCGTCCCGCGGCTTCATATCTGGCATCTCCGAGATACTCAAGTCAAACGGCGTGGCGTACTCGCAGGTCCGCCGGATATTCCACGGCACAACCATCGCCACCAATGCCATCCTCGAGGGCAAGGGCACACCCGTCGGCGTGCTGGTCTCCGAGGGATTCAAGTACGTGCTGGAGATAGGCCGGCACAGCATGGCCCGGCTGGCCAATCCCCACGTCTGGGTCAAGCCGGAACGCCCGGTGCCGCCGGAGCGCGTCCTGGAAATCTCCGAACGCACCGCCTTCGACGGTACGATACTGGAGTCCCTCGACGAGGAGACCGTGCGTTCGGCGGCGGCGCATTTTCGGAGCGAGGGCATCGACTCCATCGCCATCTCCCTGACACACTCCTACGCCAACCCTGCCCACGAGCTACGGGCCCGGCAACTGGTGCTGGAGGAGTTTCCCGGCGCACATGTTTCCCTGTCCTCCGAGGTGCTTCCCGTCTTCCGCGAATACGAGAGGACCATCACCACGGTTCTCAACGCCTACGTCATGCCCCGGGTCAGCTACTACATCGAGAACCTGGACCGGGAACTGCGGACGCTGGGAGTGGAGGCCCCCCTGCTGATCATGACCTCCAACGGGGGAGTGTTCGGTGCGGAGGCAACAACACATCGGCCAGTGTACACCGCCCTGTCCGGCCCGGCCGCAGGCGTAATGTCGGCCATCGACGTGTCCGGCAACACGGGGATCGAGGACAGCATTTCATTCGATATGGGCGGCACCAGCACCGACGTATCCTTGATCAGCGGTCGCACCCCCACCATCACGCTGTCGGGAGAACTTGGAGCCTGGCCGGTGCAGCTACCAATGCTGGACATCGCCACCATTGGGGCCGGCGGCGGCAGCATCGCCTGGCTCACGGCAGCGGGCAATCTGAACGTGGGGCCCCGCAGCGCCGGCGCCGTGCCCGGCCCGGTCTGCTACGGTCTGGGGGGTACGGAGCCTACGGTCACCGACGCCAACCTCGTGCTGGGCCGCATCGACGACACCATTGCCGGCGGCGCCCTGACCCTGGACGTCGAGGCGTCCAGAAAGGCCATCCAGGATAAAATCGCCGTCCCGCTTGGCCTGGACCTGGAGCGCGCGGCCCACGGCATCCTGCAGATCGTCAACTACAACATGATGGGCGCCATCCGCAACGTCAGCGTGGAGCGCGGCCACGACCCCCGCAATTTCGCGTTGATCGCCTTCGGTGGCGCCGGGCCCATGCATGCCATCGGCGTGGCGCGCCTGCTGGACATGACCACCGTCATTGCGCCGCCCAGCCCGGGCGTGGCCTCGGCCTACGGGCTGCTGGTGGCCGATTTCAAGAACGACTACGCCAGGACCTCGGTCCAGAAGCCGCCGGCCTATGACCTCTCGGGCATGGAGGACATCTACCGCGAGCTGGAGAGGGAGGCCGCTCAATGGCTCGACTCCGAATCGGTCCCTGCCGAACAGCGCGAACTGGCGCGCTCGGCGGACCTGCGATACGCGCACCAAGGCTTCGAGGTAGCGGTCAGCGTTGTGGGCGATGTTATGGAGCCATCCACCATGGAGACCACGATTCAGCAGTTCCACCAGGAGCACAATCGGCTGTTCGGTTTCTCGTTGGACCAGCCTGTGGAGTTCGTCACGCTGCGTGTGACTGCCCGTGGGCACCTGGAAACGGCCAGGGCAGCGCCTCTGTCCCGCGAGCTAGGGAAGCCCGCCGAAGCACTGCTGGGGCAGAGACAAGTCTACTTCGACGATGCTATGGGATTCGTGTCCTGCGACATATACCACCGGGCGAAGCTAGCGCCGGGATCGACCATAGACGGCCCGGCCATCCTGGAAAACGTCGACTCCACCGTGGTCATCGACCCAGGCTGGCGGGCCACCATCGACGACTACGGCAATTGCATCGCGCGGCCTGCGCTTTGAATTGTTCTTTCACAGGACGAGAAGATGTGACTAATTCCCTCTCCCTCCGGGAGAGGGTTAGGGTGAGGGCGCGCCTCTTCACTCCCGGATAGCGGCGCCTCGGCCACCCACGTTCCCTGGAGCAAAGCATATATGCCACGCACCTCTTTAGGAGGATCCGAATTATGGCGACAACCCACCCAAACAAAGAGGGCGGATTCCCGACAACTGCGGTGGACCCAATCACGCTGCAGCTCATTCGCGGCTCCCTGCGCTCGGCGCGGCTGGAGTGCGAGCTGCTGATCGAGCGCACGGCGATGTCGGCGTTCATCCGGGAAAAGAAGGACTACACCGTCAGCTTCCTCGACAGACAGGGACAGGAGATCTACGGCGAGACCCTGGGCAGCGACATACTGGGCTGCGTGTGGGACTGCTACCCGCCGGAGACCATGCACCCCGGAGACGTGTACTGGTACAACGATCCCTACCTCTCCAAGGGAAGCATCAGCCACACGCCGGACATGGTGTTCATCGCGCCCGTGTTCTTCGAGGATGAACTGATCGCCTACTGCCACTCCTTCGCCCATTTCTGGGACCTGGGCGGCTCGCGCCCCGGCAGCATCGGGCCCGCCAACACCGAGATATTCCACGACGGCACTTTGGTGCCACCCATCAGGATAGTGGACCAGGGCAAGCTGAATGACGAGGCCTACCGCATCATCCTGCGCAACTCTCGCTACCCCGATCTGCTGGAGGGCGACAGCCGGGCGCTGATGGCTGCGGCGCAGCGGGCCGAGGAGCGGGTGCTGGAGATTTTTCGGCGTTTCGGCAGGGAGACCACGCTGACCGCAATCCAGCAGGACCAGGCGGAAACTGCCGAATTCATCCGCCACAAGACGCTGGAAATGATCCCTCCGGGCAGTTACTCCACCAGCGATTACATGGACAACGACGGCGTGGGAGAGGAGTGGCACTCATTCCACCTGCAGCTGCACCGCACCGGCGACGAGGTCACGCTGGACGCCACCGGCAGCGACGACCAGGCCCCCGGCTCCATCAATTTCATGGCCAGCGACGGCACCATCGGGGCCTACTTCGGCCAGCACTTCCATCAGTACGACCCATCCCTGACCATGAACGACGGACTGCAGGCAGCTGTGGACGACGTGAAGCTGCGTCCCGGCAGCATACTGCAGCCCCAGTGGCCAGCGGCGCTGGGGTGCCGCGCCCACACGTTCACCAAGCTGAAGAACGCCGTGCGCGCTGTCGTCGCCAGGGCCAACGGCGGCGACACCATGGCGGCCATGGCCGTATACGTCATCGCCTACTGGCGGATGCGGGACGCCGAGACCGGGGAGTGGCTGCTCTGCACCGACGGCATCGCAGTGGGCCACGGCGCCCGTCCCCAGGCCGACGGTATCGACGCCGTGTACAGCCGCCACAACGAGAACTACCCAGCCGAGTTCATGGACATGGAGTACCCGTTGCGAATGGAGAGGTATGCCATCCACCCGGACTCCGGCGGCCCCGGAAAGTACCGCGGCGGCTGCGGCATCATCCGCGACGTCCGCCTGCTGGCCCCGGAGGGCACCTTCGGCCTGCGCGTGGAGAACAATCGTTTCCCGGCGTGGGGTGTCGCCGGCGGCAAGGCAGGAGGCACATCCAGGGTGGTGCAGAACGAGGGCAGCACGAACGAACTGGAGATTCGTGCCTTTTCCGACGACAACCCCTGGCAGGCCGGCGACATGGTACGGCTCTACACCGCCGGAGGCGGCGGTTGGGGCGACCCCCTGGAACGGGAAATTGCCTCGGTGGAAAGCGACGTCAGGGGCGGGTTCGTTTCCCTGGACTCCGCACGCTCGGAATACGGGGTGGTCATCGACCCCGAGACGATGAAAGCAGACAACCCCGGCACTCTCGCCTTTCGCAATGACCTGAGGCGGACCCGCGAGCAGCCCAAGCTGTTCCACCGCTTCATATACTTCGACGACGACGAGGAAGAGCGTCGCTGGATCGAGCGCAACCTGCCTCGCTAGTGGTGCTCAACCGCAGCGCTGGTTTGCATTGAACGACGGACAGGTCTCACCTCCCGAGGGGTCCGGGCCACCAATCGTCATTCCCGTTCCACGCCGTCATTCCCTCTCTCAAGGGAATCCATCCCGCCCCGCAATACAGACGGCTGCAGGGTCCTTGTCTGAACTGTGATTCATCTGATTCGGGGATTTCCCTGATGGGATCCCTGTCCCGCGTATCCTTTTCACTCACACCCTGACCTTCCCCCTCAAGGGGAGGGTACTACTGCGAAAGACTGCAAGCGAGTTTGTCCATATTTGCTCGATATCCGTAACAACTACTGGAAAACATCCATAAATCTTGTAACAGCGCCCGTCAAGGGTTATTGTTGTCGCCAAACGCAGAAGTCACCCGTGTGGAGGAGAGTCATGGCGAGTACACGAGCACCCTTCCTGTCCACCACCTACAGCGCCTACTACCATTCGCAGGTCCCCAAGGATGACGAGGAGCTGACCCGCATCGGCCCCGGTACTCCTGCCGGTGAGTACCTGCGGCGCTATTGGCAGCCCGTCTGCTACGCCGATGAGTTGGCCGACGTCCCTGTAGCCCTCAAGATTCTCGGTGAGGAGCTGGTGGCCTTCCGCGACTTCAGCGGCCGGGTCGGGCTGGTGGAGGCCCACTGTCCCCACCGCGGCACGTCGCTGGAGTTCGGCCTGGTCTCGGAGCGCGGCATCCGCTGCTGCTACCACGGCTGGCTGTTTGACGTCGACGGCACCATCCTGGAGACCCCCGGTGAGCCCGCCGGCAGCACCTTCAAGGACCGCCTCTGCCACGGCGCCTACCCGGTCCACGAGTTCCAGGGAATCCTGTTCGCCTACATGGGCCCGCCGGATGAAATCCCCGAGTTCCCCATCCTCGATACATTCGAGCGCGAGGGCTACCGGCTGATGCCCGGCCAGCGGTACGATTACCCGTGCAATTGGCTGCAGGTCCTGGAGAACGCGATGGACCCGGTCCACGCTTCCTTCCTGCACACCATCGTGGCCGGGACGCAGTTCACCGATGAGTTTGGGGTCATACCCAACCTGGACTTTATGGAGACGCCCGCCGGGGCGATCTCCATGGGCACCCGCCGGGTCGGCGGCAACGTATGGGTGCGCACCACGGAGTGCGTGCTCCCCAACATCCAGCAGATAGCACCCACCTGGAACGACGGCAAGGGACCCGAGGAAGGGCTGGACGGCCCAATGATGACCCGCTGGATGGTGCCCCGCGACGACACCAGCACGATGGTCCTGGAGCTTCGCCACATTTCCGAGTCCGAGGAGAGAGAGCCGGCCTGGTGGCTGGACCGAGAACAGATGCTGCCCGCCCAGCTGCCGATTTCCGAGAACCTCCGCGACCAGCAGCTGCAGCCCAGCGACTACGAGGCCCAGGTCAGTCAGCGTCCCATCGCGGTCCACGGGATGGAGCACCTGGGCGCCACCGACCGGGGCATCACGATTTTCCGGCGGCAGTTGCGCCGTGGGATCAGGGCAGTGGCCGCTGGTGAGGGACCAACGGAGCTCGGTGTCGACGATAACGGCCACGTTTCCACATTCTGCATCGACACGCAGGTCTCGATGCCGCCTGCGGCCACGGAGGAGGAGGACACCAGGCAGTTGCGGGAACTCGGGCAACGCAAGGCAGCAGAGTACATCAGCAACCCGCCGCACAAGTCCTGACCCCTCCTGCGGGAATCATAGATTACGGCCCGCGAGAAACGCCCGGGCCGTAATCGCAACTAATCGAAAGACGCCTCAGCGTTGTGAGTTGAGCGCTTCAGGAGCCTCCCGCCTCAGGCAGTCATTCCGAGGAAATAAAGATTTCCGATCAAAGCGTTCAGCTCATCGCAAGTGGGGAAAAGTTGCAGGTCGTAATCAAGTGTGCAGCATCGATCCTCAAGAACACACGCCACTGCAGGATTGAAATTTTATGTCCTCCAAACCACTCAATTCCATGGGCCGGCCAAGGAGAATCAAGGTGGACCTGGGAGAGGAATCTTCCCTTCCAAGTCTCCCGATGGCCGTGGAGGTGGGCGATGCCAAGTTCTTCCTGGTCAATGGCAGCGAAGGCTACAAATTGCTGTCCGTGATCTGCCCCCATGAAAGCGGAGAGGTGCAGGATGAGGGGGAGGACGTGTTCACCTGCGACGGCCACGGGTGGCAATTCGACAAGCAGACCGGGGTATGCGTAAACCGGCCCCACGTCCGCATGACGGCGCTCCTCGTGGACATTCAGGATGGGCGGCTATCGGCCTTGATACGGCCCGAGTGAGTCAGGGATGCTACCTCGGGCCTTGCCCTTTCGCCGTGCCGTCTCTCCCCCTTAGGCAGGAAAGGCACCCGGGCGTGGAGTTTGTCTGAATCAGGATTATGAGGATTCAAGGATTGCCAGGATTTGTAGCAAGGAATGGAGAACATCCTGAAGATCATCTAATCCTGTAAATCCTGATTCAGACCGTTACCTCCGCGCCTCACCCTCCGGGAGTGTAGGCTAACGGAATTTCCCGCCCCTACCCGGTCACGTACCCGTTCTTCTTGTCCCAGGCAGCGGCGTCCTTGTCGCGGTCCTCCGGCTGGCCGTAGCCGCCGCCTCCGGAGGACAGGCAGATGATGTGGTCGCCCGGATTGACCACCACGCCAACCTCCTTGGACCCCAGGACCCGCTCAGAGCCGTTGGAAACGATGGTGTAGTGGTGTGGCAGTCCATCAGTGGCGCCGAACAGTCCGAATGGCGGCACCACTATGCCGTCGCCCGCGGTGTTGAGCAGGGCTGGACCCTCGCCTTCGTAGACCAGGTCGCAGACGGCGCCCAGTCCTCCCCGCCATGCTCCCTCGCCGCCGGAATCGGGGCGCAGCTCGTGGCGCTCAACGAAGAACGGGAACCGCTCCTCTGTCACCTCGATGCTGGGAGAACGTATGCCGCCGGCAACGTTGATCTCGCCGACGTTGGACCACCCATCGATACCCTCGGCAGCGCCACCGCCTCCCCTTGCCAGGAAGAAATGCCAGATGAACTGGCGGCCCGTCCTCGGGTCGTGGCCGGTGATTGCATAGCGTAGACGGCGCGAGAACCCAGCGGATACGGCGCTGGGGATGGCCGGGGCCAGTGCCTTGAACACCGCTTCCACCACCTCCTCAGCGCAGTGGTTGGTACTCATGCACACCGGCGCCGGCGGGTTGGCGTTCACCACCAGCCCCCGCGGCGCCACGATTTGCACTGGTCGCATGGAGCCCTCGTTGTTTGCCACGTCCATGGGCGCCAGGTACATGATGGCGGCGTGCGCCAGCGACCGGGTGTTGGCGTAGGCACTGTTGATAAACCCCTCGACCTGCGGGCTGGACTCGCTGAGGTCAATAGTCATGGAGTCGCCGTCAATGGTGACCTTGGCCCGGATGGGCACCAGCTTGCTGTCGAACCCGTCGTCGTCGACGAACGACTCGCCGTGATAGACACCGTCGGGCCAACCGGAGATGAACTGGCGCACCTGGCGTTCGGTGGCGGCGAGAATTTCGGACACCACCGCCATCAGCCGGTCGGCACCGTACTCGGCCAGCAGGTCCTGGATCCTGCGAGCGGCCAGCATCACCGAGCCGATCTGCGCGTTGAGGTCGCCCAGGAAATTCTCCGACTGCCGCACGTTGGCAGCCATCATCTGCAGCAGATCGTGGCGAGGGAGACCCTTGTCGTAGAGTCGCAGCGGCGGGATGCGCAGCCCCTCCTGGAATATCTCGTTCGCGCCGGGATTGTAACCCCCGTGGGTGCCGCCGCCGACGTCGCTGTGATGCGCGCGGTTCACCCCGTAGAACAGCAGATGTCCCTCGTGGAACACGGGCCGGATGATCGTTATGTCCGGCAGGTGGCTGCCCCCGAAATAAGGGTCGTTCAGGATGAACAAGTCCCCGTCGTGAATGTCGTCGCCGAAGTAGTCCCGCACGGCAGCGCCCGCCACCGGCAGCGCGCTGATGTGCACCGGTATGCCCTCACCCTGGGCCACCAGCTGACACTCGCCGTCGAGGATGGCAGTGGAAAAGTCCCGGCTGGAGTTGAGAATCTGAGACATGGCCGTGCGCAGCATGGCCTCGGTCATCTCCTGGGCGATGGACTCCAGGCGATGCTCCACCACGGCCAGCGTGATGGGGTCGTCGTGGGCGGGGCCGCCTTGGCCGTTCGCTCCGATAGAGACCGCCGCACCCTGTGTCGATTGTTCGCTCCCTCCCTGGGTGAGCGCGTCGTCCTGTCCTACACGCAACTCGATGCCGCCCATGGCATCGACGGTGGCATGGTCGCCGGGCCACACCAGCACAGTGGTGAACTCCGATTCCAGGATGGCGGGCCCGGCCAATTCCGTCCCAGCCGGCAGGGTGTTTGCAGCATACGTGGAAGCGTCGTGCCATTCGCCCAGGAAGACACGCCGTGAACCAGTGGGCTCTTCGACAAGCTCAGGACCAGCGGCGCTCCCGTCCCCTGCCCGGTCCAGCTGTGCGATCCTCGGGAGCTTGCCGACCGCTGCCACTCGCAGCGTGATGAGACGCACTTCCTGGTCCTGCTGGGCGTAGGAGTACAGCTCCTGGTACCTGCGATGGAAATTGGACGTCAGATGCCCCAGGAATTCCACGTCGGACAGGTCCGTGTCGGGGACAGGAACGGTGACCTCGTAGATCTGGTCCAGGTAACGCATGTCGGCAGAGTACTGGATCTCCACCGCTTCCGCGGCCACACCCTGGGCCAGCAGCTTGTCCCGGCCCTCAGATCCCAGTTCCGCGAGAATGTCTCGGAGCTCGCTGAGGTTCATCCGGTCCAGGCTCACGGGATACGACCTGAAGTAGTCGTACCGGATATCGGTATTTAGCATGCCGTAGGCCGACAGCACTGGCGCCGAGGCCGGGATGTACACCCTTTCAACCTGCAGTTGGCGGGCAACCTCGGAGGCGTGCAGACCGGAGGCCCCGCCGAATCCCATAATGGTGAACTCGCGTGGGTCGACTCCCCGGGACACGGACATCAGCCGGATACCCTCGGCCATGGTCGTGCAGACCACCTTGTACACGCCAAAAGCGGACTCGGCGCTGGAGAGACCCAGAGGTCCTCCCACGTGCTCGGCCAACGCACCTTCGGCAGCATCGGCATCAAGGCTGGCCCTGCCACCAAGGAAGTTGGCGGGGTCAAGGTACCCGAGCGCCAGGCTGGCGTCGGTGACGGTGGGCCGCTCTCCGCCCCTGCCGTAGCAGGCCGGACCCGGGTCCGCGCCGGCGCTGTCGGGGCCGACGTGCAGAATGCCCCCCTCGTCCACCCGAGCGATGCTGCCCCCACCGGCGCCCAGGGTGTGGATGTCTATCATCGGCGCGGCGATCTTCCATCCCGCCTCGAACTTCTCGTTGGCTATGTGGGGGATCCCGTTTTCGATCAGCGATATGTCGGTGCTGGTGCCGCCCATGTCAAAGGCTATGATTTTGCGCTCGTCCAGCAGTTGGCCGATGTAGGCCGCAGCGCTCACACCACCCGCTGGGCCGGACAGGATGGCTCGCACCGCCATGTTCTTGGAGTCCTCGATTGGGGCCACACCGCCGTTGGACTGCATGATCAGCACATCTTTCAGCTGCGGGTACGCCTCGAACCGCTCGCCCAGCCGCGACAGGTAGCGGCTGAACACCGGCCCCACGTAGGAGTTGATCACCGTGGTGCTCAGGCGGTCGAATTCCTTTATCTGGGGAATCACCTCGTGGGACAGGGAGGTGTACAGTTCCGGGAAACGACTGCGAATTATTTCCGCAGCCCGCTGCTCGTGGGCCGGGTTCAGGTACGAGAACAGGAAGCAGACGGCCAACGCCTCCGCTCCCTCGCTAACCAGATGCTCAAGGCTTTCGACCAGGGCGGCCTCATCCAGGGGCCGCTCGACGGCGCCGCTGGCGCGCACTCTTTCCGGAACGCCCACCCGCAGATAGCGGGCCGCCAGCGGTTCCATCATCTTCATTCGCAGGTTGTAGCGGTCCTCCTTCAACCCCTCGCGCATTTCCAGCAAGTCGCGGAAACCATCGGTGGTGACGAGACCCACGGTTGCGCCCTTGCGCTCCACCAGCGTATTGGTGGCCACGGTGGACCCGTGGATCACGAGGTCGGTATCTCCCAGGAACTGGTCCAGGGACATCCCGTAGGCAGAGGCGGCCTCCTGCAGCCCGTTCATCACGCCGATGGACGGGTCATGGGGCGTGGTCTGCGTCTTGAAGAACCGAAGCTGTCCACCCTGCCCGGACAAGGCTTCTGGAGACTCGCCCGCTGGCGCCACCACGAAATCTGTGAAGGTGCCTCCGACGTCTATCCCGATCTTGTACACCTGGGACCTCCTGACACTCCTGGGAACTGGTGTGAACTGTCACCAGCATCTTACGCCATCATGGCGGGTTATGGGGACGGGGACAACGCCGGCACAACAATTGCAGCGCGTCAGCCACTGGACTAATGAACGCCCCTGATGTAGCTTCAGCGCCAACCGCACCCAGCCAGCAACCGGAGGGACGCAGCATGAACCAGCAGGACCTACCCTTTCTGACAGTGGCAGAACTCGCTCGGTTGATCGAGTCCCGAGAGGTCTCTCCCGTCGAGGTCACCCAGGCATACCTGGACCGCATAGACGGGCTGGATTTCAAGTTCAACTCCTATCTCGCCGTCAGCAGGCGGGAGGCTCTGCAGACGGCCCGCGACGCCGAGGCGGCCATCGGGCGCGGCGAGTACCGCGGCCCGATGCACGGCATCCCAGTGGCCGTCAAGGACCAGTTCTGGACCAAGGGCATCCGCACCACCGGCGGCACGCGCATCCTTGCAGACTTCATTCCAGACGAAGACGCCACGATCATCACCAAGCTCAAAGAGGCAGGTGCAGTGCTGCTGGGCAAGACCAACATGACGGAATTCGCCATGGGCGCCGGGTTCGAGCGATTCAGCCCGCCCCGCAACCCGTGGCACCTCGACCGCCGCACCGGCGGCTCCAGCGGGGGATCCGGAGCAGCAACAGCGGCGTTCCTCTGCGCCACCTCCCTCGGGGAGGACACCGGCGGCTCCATCCGGTGGCCCGCCACCTGGTGCGGCCTGGTCGGACACCGTCCCACCTGGGGACTCGTCAGCCGTTACGGCGTGATGACCGGCGTCTGGTCCATGGACACTGCCGGGCCCATTTCACGCACGGTGGAGGATGCCGCCATCACCCTGGCCGCCATCGCCGGGCACGACGAGCGCGATCCCTACACCTGGAACCGGCCCGTCCCCGACTACCGCGCCGGGCTGAACGGCGACATCCAGGGCCTCCGCATCGGCGTGATCAGCGAGCAAATGGACGACGAGACCCTCGCCACCGACACCCGCGACGCCGTGGTGAGGGCCCTGGGAGTGCTGGGAGAGCTGGGTGCCACGGTGGAGCAGGTCTCCATCCCGTTGACGGCCCACGGCGCTGTCCTGGCGCAAATTCCGCTGGTGGTGGAACCGGCGCTGAACATGAAGGACTGGGTGCGCGACCGACTGCAGGACTACGGCCACAACAACAGCATCGGGCTGCTCACCGGGAGCATCTTCCCCGCTTCGGCCTATCTGAAAGCCCAGAAACTGCGCACCCTGTTCCGCAACCAGGTGCACGAGGCCCTGGAACAGTACGACGTGCTGGTAACGCCAACGTCCAGCCTGGCAGCCCAGCCCATCGTCGAGGACCCGATCCGCGCCAGCAAGGAAGACGCGAAGCCGATGCCTTACCTGCAGACCCGCACATTCAATTTGGCCAGCGCTCCGGCAGTCTCCATCCCCTGCGGTCTCAGCGACGAGGGGTTGCCCATCGGCCTACAGATCGGCGGCCGGCCCGGGGCCGATCAGACCGTCCTGAACGTTGCCTACGCCTACGAGCAGGCAACCAACTGGCACCGGCAGCGCCCGCCCACTGTGTAGCGACGCAGGGCAACAAATTCCCAAGATTGCGAGTCCGTAAACCGGCCGTCATTACCGCGAAATTGCCTACCGAAAGACAGTCCCCTCTCCCTCCGGGAGAGGGTTAGGGTGAGGGCGTCCTCCTGTTTTCATAGCCACCAGTGCCCCCGAGGCCATTAGCTATTCCTGCAAATCAGGAATCCTGCGGTACGTCGCCCCAGTGTGTATTTCCGCTTTCACGGGAATGACGACATTTGCGCCCTTTGAATTCCTTGGGGCTGCCATGCAAACATCCAGCCAGCACTGTTGGCGCCGCGGTCGCAGCGACAGTTACGCCGGCGGGTTGGAGTTGAACCAGTCGGCAATCTGGGAGCCTGTCGCTGCCCACACTCCCTGGCGACGCACCATGTGTCCTAGGGCCTCGTCCAAAAAACGGACCCGGAAGGGCTGGCCGGTGAGCCAGGGATGCAGGTTGAATGCCAGGAGCAGGCCCGATTCCCGGGAGCCCTCGTACAGCCCGTCGAAGCTCTCCTGCAGCAAACGGGCGTAGCGGTCGATGGGCAGGCGCCTGTCCGAGAGCGCGTTCACGTCGTCCAGCTCCCACATCAGCGGCAGGGCACACATGTCTCCATTGGGCGTCGTCAGGCGGTAGGGCTGCTCGTCGTTGACCCAGTCGCAGACGTAGCTGACTCCCGCACCGGCCAAGATGCCCGGCGTGCGCTCCGATTCGCCGTACTCCGGCCCCAGCCACCCCTGCGGCGTCGCGCCGGTGGCCTGTCGCAGCGTCTCGACGCTGGAGTGCACGTATTCTTCCTCATCTTCTTCGGTCATCCGCCCCGTAATCATGCGGCTGGCAGAGATCCCGTGGCCGATGATCTCTGCGCCGCGCTGGCGGCAGTGTTCGACCAGGTAGGGATTGGCCTCGGCCGTCAATGCGTCCATGGCCACGGTTGCCGGTATGCCATGCTTTTCCAGCACATCCAGCAGCCGGAAGATACCCACGCGGTGGCCGTACTCACGGTGCGTCACCCGCGCGTAGTCTGGGAAGGGCCGGTCGCCCAGACCGCCAGCCAGCGCGGTAGTGAAGCTGCCCGGCGGTGCCTCCCATTCCATCTTTTCCAGGGTGACCACCACGCAGAGGGCCATCCGGGCGCCGTCAGGCCAGCGCAGCGTCCCTCGCCTGTTGATCGGCGACCATTGGTAGTGCTCGTGGTCCATACCCGGACGGCGTTCAGCCGGCATATTGGTCACCTCTGTGTAATCGGTTATCTTGCTACGCGTCAGGGCAACCACAAGGGTTACCCCTACGTGTTGGAACGTTGACTAGGGTATCGGCGATTGTGCTCGTAGGGGCGACCCTCGTGGTCGCCCTGGAGCGTAAGTTACCTTGACCACCGTGGGCACGCGCCCTTTGGGAGACCTACTGCGGGCGGAACTGGGCCGCGTGAGCCACCGCGTCGTCATAGTAGTTGGCGATGTAGTGCTCGGCGATCTCGTCGGCAGTGGTCTGCCACACGCCATCGTGAGACATGATGTAGCCCAGCAGGTCGTCCAGGTACTTGACCCTGTGGGGCTGGCCAATGAGGTACGGGTGCAGGGCGATGCACATCACCCGGCCGCTGTCTGCCCCTTCCTCGTAGAGCTGATCGAACTGGGCCTTGCAGATGCGGGCGAAATACTCGCCCTCGAAGCTGCTGCGGAACACCGGAACGTCGTTCAGTTCGATGCTGTAGGGCACCGATACCAGCTTGCCCGATTTGACCCTGATGGGCACCGGCTGGTCGTCGTGCATCCAGTCGGTGTGGTATATCAGGCCGGCCTCGGCCATCAGGTCGGGAGTGCGGTCGGTTCCGGAGACGGCGGGGCCCAGCATGCCCTTCAGCTGCTTGCCGGTGTGTCGACGCAATGTTTCGATGTTGTCCCGGTAAAACTCCCGCTCCTCGTCCTCGGACAAAGTGTTAAGGTAGCGGGTGTTGTAGATCCCGTGGCTCATGAAGTCGTAGTCGCGCTCGACCATTGCCTCGCCAATCTCCGGGAAATGCTCCAGCACTGCCAGGTTCAGCGACACGCAACACCGGATGCCGTGCTTGTCCAGCACATCCGTCATGCGCCAGAAGCCGACTCGATTGCCGTAGTCGCGGTAGGAATACTGCTGAACGTCCGGTATGGGCATTCGTGGCCACGCGGTCCGGACTCCGTCGGAATCCGGCAGATACTCGTAGTGCTCGATATTCGGGGCGATCCACAACGCCACCCTGGCGCCATTTGGCCACCTGATGGGTGGGCGCTCGATGATGGGGCTGTAATCGACTCGGGACGGGGCCTCGGCCATAGTCCGGACCTCCCTCTGGAGTGGTTGTGGTCACGCGCCATTCTAACCGCAAACCCGCTGCTTTTCTAACCGCAGAGGGCACAATGAGCACGGAAGGTCTCGGTAATTGACACCGTGCCGCGAAACGTGGTGAATAATTGAAGATTGAAGGCCGAAGCGGAAGTCCATAGTTTCTATGCCGCGCCTAATCAAAACGTGGCCGAGTAAATTGGGCTGGCGTTATCCCGGTATAATCTTGGCATGCTCCAGTTGTTCCATCTCTCCCTCTGGCTGACCCGTCGTCGGCTGCGCAATTCATGGGGCCTTACCGCAGCCACTTCCCTCGGTATCATGGCTGCGGTGGTGCTGCTGAGCACCACATCCCTGTATTCGGACCTGCTGGCCGAGGCGGGAGTGCGTTACACGCTGTACGGCCAGGACCGCAGTACGCTCGACGTGCAGGTGCTCTCGGAAAACCGGTCACTGGGAGAGGACGATTACCGGCAACTCGAGGAAGTCGCCAATACCGCTATCGACCGCCACCTCGGCACCTTGAGCACCCGCGTGGAGCGGTTCGGGCGCACACAGTGGGGTATGCCCCTGACCCTGGACCCCGACCAGGCGGTCCCGCCAGTGACGACGGTCTCCGGCCGACCGTTCTTCATGACCGGGTTTCGGGAGCATAGCCAACTGGTCGAGGGGACCTGGCCGCAAGAGGCAGGCCGGTCAGGATCCTCCGGAGTGGAATTGCAGGCTGTCATGGGGCAGCAGGCCGCCAGCGAAACGGGAGTGGGAGTGGGCAGCCGGATCTATATCACGCCGTTCCGTTCCTCCCCGGAGGAGCGCATCGTCCTCAACATCGTTGGCCTTGTGACTCCCCTGGACGTCCGGGAGGAATACTGGCTGGGATACCCAAGCCAGTTCAGCCAACAGATCGTGGGCGACATGTACGTCGTGCCCGCCTACGTGGCCGAGGACGACTTTCTGCAGGTATTGGGGAACCGGTTCCCAACCCTCATCGGAGATTTTGGCTTCAACGTATTTGTTGACCCATCCCGGATCACCGCCCGGACGGTCGAGGAAACCCAGGAGTCCCTGGAGCTGCTCGAAACGGACATCAACAAGTCGTATCCCCGCACTTTCACCTTCACGCGCCTGGATCTGACGCTGGAGGAGTTCGAGCGCGACCTGGTCCTGGCCAGGGTGCCCGTCTACGTTTTCATTTCCCTGGTCGTTATCATCGTCCTGTATTTCCTGCTCCTGATCGCCGGCATTCTCGGTCGCAGCCAGTCCGACGAGCTGGGCCTGCTTCGCAGCAGGGGAGGGAGTGTCCTGCAGGTGTGCGGCGTTGTGCTGCTAGCGGACGGAATCCTGGCTGCAGCGGCGGTCGCCATGGGCCCCTTGGTCGCCTGGGTGATCGTGCGCTACGCGATGCTGCCGACCTTCGGCGACGTGGGCGGAGGGCCCATCGAGGTGGGCATGACCGGTGAAATGTTCTGGATGGGAGCCATCGGCGCAGTCCTTTCCATGGCTGCGCTAGCCGTTTCCGCGGCCACCCGGGCGCGAAGCGGCGTTGCCGACTCCATGAGCGGACGCTCCCGGCCGCCGGCGGTCTCGTTTCTGCAGCGCTACTACCTCGACGTCGTGGCGGTCATCGTCGTCGCGATACTCTGGTACCAGTTCGGAGAGCGGGAGGGTTTCCTGACCAGGTCGCTGGCTCCCGAGCTTGACCTTGGGGGCCTGCAGTCGGACCCGACCGTCATACTGGGGCCGGTCCTGGGACTGCTGGCGGCGGCCCTGGTGCTGCTGCGGGTCCTGCCTCTGGTAGTGCGGTTCACGGTATGGATCTTCCTCCGGACGGGGCCGGCGTGGTCCTCCTTTGCCACAACACGGGCGGCGAGAGACCCGGTGCTGCCGTCAGCGCTGGCAGTGCTGCTGATGCTGTCGGCCGCTGTTGGCGTCTTTGGGGCCACCTTCCAGTCGAGCATGTCCGGTAGCCAGCGGGAGCAGGCCCTTTACCGGGTGGGAGGAGAGGTGGTGATCTCCGGTCCCAGGGTCGACGAGTCCCTGGCAGGTGAGGTGGCGCAGGTCTCCGGAGTGGGAACGGCCACGGCTGTCCTGCAGGACACGATCACACTCACGCAAGGGCACCTCAGCTTCCAGGGACAGCTGCTGGCGGCCGAACCTGACAGCCTGGCCCGGTCGACCTGGTTCCGTGACGACTTTTCCAGTTCTACGCTGCCCGAGATGGCGGCCCTGATCAGGAATCCACCCGTCGAGAAGCCTACGGGTGTGCCGGTGCCGATAGGTGTGGAGAGCATCGGAGTCTGGCTGCACACCGGTTTCCTCGCCGGAGTTGAACTCGATGCCACCATTAACGTTTGGGCCAAATTGAGGGACGCAATGGGGATATACACCAATGTGTCCCTGGGGGGCTTCTCCAACGCTGGCACTTCGAGCGCCAGCGGGCAGCCGGGTGCCAGCGGGCAGCCGGGTGCCAGCGGGCAGCCGGCATTGAGGCCGGAGGGATCAGACTACTGGCGGTTCTTCACCGGGGAATTGTCGGAGCGGATGATCAGAGAGGACTCCGAGCGGACCGGGTCTGATTCACTTACGCTGTCGGCGATTTTCCTCACCACCAGCACGTTGGCAAGAGTCCCGTCGGGAATCCTCCAGATCGACGACCTCACAGTCTTCGGCCCCCCGTTCCCGCCGGAGGGCACCGTATTGGATGACTTTGAAAGTGCCGGTCGGTGGCGGCAGCTGGACATTCTCACCGGGACGCAGGACGTGGTGGAATGGGGCCCCGCGACCGGGCGGGAAGGGTCGGCTGGCCTTGCCTTTACCTGGCAGGAACCATTCACTGGCCAACCGAGGGGAGTGCAGATCCCGCCTGTCAACCTGCCCATTCCCGCCATAGGTGGCGGAGGTCTCCGCATGGACGAACGGTTGTGGATCAAGCACTCCCAGTCATCCATTCCGGTCCGGATCGTTGCTGAGACGGAGCTTTTCCCCACGACAGCGAAACCCGATCGGCCCTTCCTCATCCTGGACCTTGACTCATTGCTGTCCTACAGGAGATTCCTCCCCTCCGCAGGACCCGTCGACGGGCCGGGCCAGGTCTGGCTTTCTCTGGACCCCTGTCCGTCTGCAGGGCCAGCATCCGGCACGCTGTCGCCCTGTGCCGGCAATGAAAGGCAGTGGCGAGAAGACGTGATTTCCGACATCGAAAACGTCCTGCCCTCGTTGACCTACGTCATAGACCGGACCGCGGTTGCAGACCGGGCGTCGCGAAACCCGCTGGCCGGGGGAGGCTGGGACGGTCTGACCGGACTCAGTATTGCCGCCGTGGGTATCGCCGTGGGCATCGCCTCGCTGCTGTATGGTGCGGCATCTGCCAGGGCGACCAGGGTTGACAACGCGGTGGCGCTCGCCCTGGGGCTGTCTCGGAGGCAGCTATTGCTGACACTCATGGCTGAACGGTGGCTGATGGCCGCAGCGGCGATAGCGGTGGGAGCAGCCATCGGCTACTGGCCCGGGCTGCAACTGATCGAGCGGCTGGAGATACCGCCGGGAAGCTCGGCTCTCCTGCCACCCATTATTCCCCAGGTGCACGAGTTGCTTCTGGGCCTGGTGCTGGCCGGACTCATCGCCGCCGTAATGGGGTCCGCGCTTTACTCGGCAGTCCTCGCCCGGCGTGAACGGCCGGCCGACGTGCTTAGGACGGAGGCCTGAATACCTTGGCGACACTGCTGCGATTTGCTTACGTTATGGCCATAGGCCGGGCTGTCAGCAGCTGGCGGCTGGAGGCGGTCCTGTTCTCCGGGACCCTGCTGGCGGTCGCGCTCATGGCCAGCGGTGTCATATTTTCGGAACTGCTGGCCAACGCCGCTCTCCGGGACGCCCTGCTGCGGTCGGAACCCGGGGACCTAAACCTGAAGGTGCGCACCTTCAGCAGCCAGGATGACCCGCCGGATGTGGAAGGACGGGCCAGGGCCTTCAGGGAACGGGAGGCGTTCGTCCGCCAGAATGTTCAGGAGCCCCTGGAAAGCTACCTGAAGGACCACACCCGGATTATCAAGTCCGCCACTTTCTTTTTCCAGGAGCCGGCGCCTCCTCCAGTGGTCGGTACGGGCGGCGCAGGGCAGCCCCTTCTTGATGCAGACAACGAGTCCAGGCCTCGAGGAGCGGTGGTCCATCTGCCAGGACTGGATGGGCGGATCAACCTCATCGACGGCCAGTGGCCCACCGGCCCGGTCTCCGAGGGTCAACCCATGCAAGTGGGCATCGACGGGCTGGGGGCGCAACTCCTGGGCAAGGGAGTCGGCGACTTGATGGAGATATTCCCCGCATCGCTGTTCGATGACCACCCACCCATCGAGGTGCGCATTGCCGCGGTGTTTGAACTCCAGAACACGGAGGACCCACTCTGGTACGACCTCGCCTCCTCGTTCAGCAGGCAGGATGACAACTGGACCCTCGTGCCCCTTTTCACCAGTGAAGAGGCACTATTGGGGCGGGCCCTGGGTTCCTATCCGACGATCTACGCCGATACCACATGGTACTTCCTTCCGGACCCCGAAAAGATCCCAGCCAGCGAATCGGTGGAGATACAAAGATTGCTGGGCGAGATCGAGTGGCTGGTGAATTCCGGACTTCAGAACTCCGGATACACCATCAGGCTCGACGACCTGCTGAGGGACTTCGAGAGGAAATTGCTCCTGGCGCAGGTACCGCTGTTGCTGATGCTTTTCCTGGTCGTCGCCATTCTCGTCTATTACCTGGCGCTGATGGCGGGGCTGATAGTGCGGTCCCGTTCCACCGAGATCAGCCTGCTGAAGAGCCGCGGGGCCACGCCCCTTCAGATTGCAGTCCTTGGCCTTGGGGAAGGGCTGGTCGTTGCCGTGCCGGCGGTCATCGCCGGACCCTATGTGGCGCTGGGACTGATCAAAGTGCTGGGGTTCTTATTTTTCCAGTTGAGTGGCACCGCATCCGGTTGCGATGCCGCAGCCAGCCTTGCGGCCTGTGGGACCACCAGCGTGCCAGTAGGCATTTCGCTAAACTCGTTCCTCATCGGACTGGCCGGCGGAATTCTCGCCGTGTTGGTTTTTGCGGCAACTACTCTGCTGGCCTCTCGACGGGGCGGGGTCGAGGCGCGCCAGGCCAGCTCCCGCCCTCCGACGTCCAATTTCTTCCAGCGATACTACCTGGACGTTGCCCTCCTCGCGGTAATCGGCCTGCTGTGGTGGCAGCTGCAGAGTCGCGGTGCCTTCCTCGTGCAATCGCTGGGCAGCAGTGAACTGTCCATCGACTACAGCCTGCTGGTAGGGCCCGTGCTGGGCCTGGTGGCTGCCGGGATCATCGTCCTTCGGGCCTTTCCCTGGGCCACGGCTCTGCTGGCCACCGCATTGAATACGAGATGGGCCGGGCCATTTGCTCCGTCCTGGCTGCTGCACGTGCTGCGGCACCTGTCCCGCGATCCGCTGACGCCAGCGATGCTGATAGTGCTGGTCATGTTGGCCACCACCCTGGGCGTACTGGGCAGTTCCTTTTCGGCGACCCTGGAGCGGGGACAGCGGGAGCAGGCCCTGTACAACGCTGGCGCCGACCTGCGCCTCAAATTCACCAGCCTCAAGCAGGGCGAGGGAGCGGCTGCGGCAGTTGCCGACCTCGACGCAGTCGCAGCCGCAACAGATGGTTACCGCTCTTCGGCCTTCCTCACCACCACGGGATTCAGCACGTCGGGAGCATTGCTGGCGCTGGAGTCCGATTCCCTTTCGGAGACGGCCTGGCTCAGAGAGGATTTCGCCAGCGACTTCGAAGTCACGGAGCTGTCGCAGGTGCTGCGGGAGGGACTGAGATATCGGCAGTCTGTGGACACGCCAACACCTGTGGCGAATTCGCTTGCGCAGGCCGACGGAATCGCGTTGCCGCAGGATGCGACCGATCTGGTCCTGTGGACCAGGGCCGGGGGGGCCTCCACGTACCTGGCGGTGTGGGCCAGGCTGCAGGATGCCAACGGGCAGATCATCGACGCCTGGATGGGTGACTTGGAACAGACAGTCTGGACTCGCCTGTCCCTGACCCTCACGGAGGAGGGCTTCAAGGCCGCCACACCGGAGTGGAGATGGCGGCCCCTGAACGCCCAGGGACCGTACAGGCTTCTGTCGTTTTCGGTGCGCAGCCGCCTGGGGGAAGACGAGGGAGGCGCCATATTCTTCGGGAGGATCGACGTTGCCACGCCGGACGGCGAGACTCTGGTCCACGACTTCCGCAGTTTGGACGGCTGGCAGGTCATTGAGGATTTCCGTAGGCCCGGGCTGTACTCCCTGGAGAGCAGCGGGGCGGCGGCCTGTGAATGGCCAGCAGGAGGCACTCCATCGCCTTGTTCTGGCAGTTCGACGGAGGCATTGCAGTTCGGGGACACCGGCAGGTTGAGCTTTGCATCAGGAGGAGTGGGCCAGACGGGAATAAGGGCCGGCGGTCCGGACGATCCGATTCCCGCGCTGGTCAGCTCTCGATTCCTAGAGGTATCGGATGCGGCTATCGGGGATACGACGAATCTGGGCATGTCCAACTACTCCCTGCTACTTCAGATCGTGGGAGAGGCTGAATTTTTCCCCACTCTTGATCCCGCTCAAGAGCCATTCGTTGTGATGGACCTGGACCGGTTCAACCGAGCCGCCGTGCGACACAGCCCCGTACCGCCTCCGGGACCAAACGAGCTGTGGATCTCCGGCGCCAGCGGGTCAGTGGACGTCGAAGAAGTTAACAGCAAACTTCAGGTCGAGGGCGTGACCGTCCGCGAACAGCACGACGCACGGTCCATGGTGGCTGCCAGCCTGGACCAGCCCCTGGTCAATGCCGGATGGGGTGGGCTGCTGGTGCTGTTGTTCCTGGCCATAACCCTGGCCAGCGCCAGCGGCCTTCTGCTGTTTTCCCACCTGGACGCCACGGAACGCCAGACGGAGTTTGCCCTGCTGCGCACACTGGGAGTCTCGCGCGGACAATTGCGGACCATACTGTGGGCCGGACTGTCGGTCATGGTTCTCTGTGGCGTGGGACTGGGAACGCTGCTAGGGTGGCTCCTTGGGGCCAGCCTGCTCCCTCTTATGGAGGTTGCCGAGGCCGGTGAGCGAATAACTCCGTCGCTGGTATTCACTGCCGACTGGCAACGGCTGCTGATATCCTACGCTATCCTTGCGGCAGTCGGTTTGTTCGCCGCCCTGTGGCTCGCATGGCTGACGGGACGGCTGCAGTTGCATCAGGTACTACGGATGGGAGAATAGTACTCGAAATGGACTCTACCAACGCACGGCTCGAAACAGCTTACACGGGCGGCACCGATGCAACAGAGCGGGGAAACCCCTATGTGGTCTGCCAGGACCTGTTCAAGATTTACAAGCGGGCAGACCTGGAGGTCGTAGCCCTGCGCGGCCTGAACCTGACAGTCAAGCAGGGCGAACTCGTGGCGATTGTCGGAGCCAGCGGCAGCGGCAAGAGCACCTTGCTGAACATCCTGGCCGGGTTGGACCGGCCATCGGCGGGAGAGGTGTGGGTCGGCCAGCGTGATCTGCTCAACGTATCGGAGCAGAGCCTGGTCGACTACCGTCGCCGCGACGTGGGCTTCGTCTGGCAGGCCACCACTCGCAACCTGCTGCCGTACCTCAAGGTGTCCGAGAATATCCGCCTGCCCATGGCCCTGGCCGGTCGTCCGGGGAAGCTGCGGCGGGAATGGTCCCGGGAGCTGATGGGGGCCCTGGGCATCGACGACAAAGCCGATCGCTTGCCCCACCAGCTTTCCGGGGGCGAACAGCAGCGCGCAGCCATAGGAGTCGCCCTGTCCAACCAGCCCGGGTTGCTGCTGGCCGACGAGCCCACCGGGGAACTGGATACCGCCACGGCAATCCAGGTCTTCGACATGTTCCGGACTCTGAACCGGGACCTCGGAGTGACCGTTGTCATCGTGTCTCACTACCCCGGAGTATCCCAGTTTGTCGACCGGGTGGTGCACATTCGCGACGGACGCATCAGCTCCGAGACGATGTCCGTCGCCTCCTACCAGCGTGACGGCTCCCGGAACGAGGAGGAATATCTCGTCATCGACGAAGCCGGGAGATTGCAGTTGCCGCAGGAATTCGCTGCCCGTTTCCACTTTGAACCCGGAAGGCAACGTGGCCTGGCGAGGCTGGAAATCGAGGACGGACGAGTGACCCTGAAACCGTCAGACGGCAGTCCTGCCCCTGGTCAGAGGGTTGAAGAATGAACGGCGCCATAATATCGGCATCCTCTTTGAGCCGCAGGTTTGGGAGCGGGGACTCCGAGGTCTGGGGAGTAAAGGACGTCAGCCTAGACGTTAGAGAGAGCGAATTGTTCGCTTTGACGGGCCGGTCCGGGTCGGGCAAGACCACCCTGCTAAACCTGCTGTCGGGGTTGGACCGTCCGACCGGCGGCTCGGCCATGTTCCGGGGGCAGGACCTCTCGCGCCTGCCGGAAAAGGAACTTGTAGAACTTCGGCGCCGCAAGATCGGGTTCGTTTTCCAGTCCTTCGGCCTGATGACGCTGCTGTCGGCCCAGGAAAACGTGGAACTTCCGCTGCACATCACCGGCGTGTCATGGCGTGAGCGCAGGCGCCGCGCCGAGGAGGCCCTGGAGTCCGTTGGCCTGGGCCCGCGAGCAAAGCACCGGCCCTATGAGCTCTCCGGAGGCGAGCAGCAACGGGTCTCCATCGCCAGGGCCCTGGTAACCAACCCTGAAGTGGTCTTTGCGGACGAGCCGACCGGTGAGCTGGACACCAGCACGGCCCGATCCATTATCGACATACTCCGCCGTATCTCCGGCGAGGGCACCACCGTCATAGTGGCCACCCACGACCAAACCCTCGCCGCCGCGTCAGACCGGCAGATGGAAATGAGCGACGGCCACCTGGCGGAGGAAGGATCCCCCGTAGACACCCAGTAGCCACGCTGCCCCAAGGCGCGCCCCCCGTGCAGCGGCTACAGGCCGCGGTGCCGGCCATCCCGCGGCGTCGTTCGCCCTTGCTTTCGAGCTGAGAGCAAACGCTCATCTTGAGCCTGTCGAGGGCTGGGCGGCTTGCTCCGTATCGTCCGTTGGTGCGCGCCGGGACATCACCGGCCGTCTCGCAAGCAACATCAACGCGGCGGAGACGAAAAGGAGCGTGGACGAGCTGAGGATCAGCAACGTGTAGCTGCCGGTGAGGTCGTAAATGAACGGTCCCACAATCTGTCCAACGCCCAGCCCGCTCGCCTCAAAGGGCCGTATCGCGCCGGCAATGGCCCCGTATGAGTTTCTGCCAAAATAGTCGGCCATGAGAATGTATCTGAGAACTTCGATTCCACCGTGAAACATCCCCCAGAATAGTCCAAAAGCATAGGCTGTAGGCAGTGACTCCACCCGCAGCAACGCCAGCGCCGCCACCCCCGCCATTGCCAACGCTCCCACGACACACCAGCGGGCGGTGAACCGAGCCGCCAGCTGTCCCCACAGCAGGCTGCTCAAAGCCAGGAAGGTGCTGAGGCTCAGCACACCCGCAGCCTGTGGCGTTGTAAGTCCTGCGAATTCCTTGAGGTAGGGTACGAGGCTGAATCCCAGGCCGGAGGTGGCCCCGATCTCAAGGAAGGTCACGAGCGCCAGAATCCAGAAGGCGGGCGTCCGCAGCGCCTCGCTGGCAGACCAGCTGACCTCCGACGCCACTGCTCGGGCCGGGCTTCGACCAGCCTGTGTGCCGCCACTTCCCGCCTCCCTCTGGCTTACGCCAGGTGTACTCGGGGCAGCGCCATCAGGCAATAGGCCGATATCCTCGGGCCGCCGCCGCATGATCAGCACCATGGGAACGGCCAACGCCAGGCTGATTATCCCCAGGCTGCGGAACGCCATGCGCCAGTCGGCAAAAATGGTGATCAGCAAAAATGCCTGGATGATAAGCGCACCGCTGATGGGACGGAAGACTCCGGTTATCGCCAGCGCTATATTCCGGCGGCGGTTGAAAAAGTTGACCGCCATCGTGCGAGGAACAACGCCGATGAGGAAAGGCTGGCTGATGGTTCGCCCTATGACCGCAGCCAGGAAGAACTGCACGGCAGTGGCGGCCCCGCCGATGGCGATCATGCTCGCACCCAGCACAATTGCGCCAACAGGCATCAGCCACCGGGGACCGTACCGGTCCGCCATCCGACCGGCGAAGGGGGCAAAAAACCCCGACATCCATACCCCTATGCCAGCTGCCAGTCCGATGCTGGTGCGGGACCAGCCGGTGTCATCCACGATGTAGGACTGCACACCACCCAGCACCACTCCCGCGATGGCCGTGGCCACGAACGCCCCGGCTCCGGACAGTCCCAGCACCAGCCAACCATAGTAAAAGGGCGTGCGTGGACGCCAGTTGAGGAGGGTGGAAATAAATGGAGGCATCGGGATGACTCTTATATCAGACAACTGGCCTTCCCACAAGAATAGCCAACGAGAGTCAGGACGAATGTACAGTCCGGCGCCACATGTCTTGTCTGGATCAGGATTACCGGAATTAAAGGATGAACAGGATTGAAGTCCTATCATAGAAATCCCGAAATCAAACTAATCACAGTTCCGACTACGACTCTGCAATCGCCCCTGGGGAATAATGCCAATCGTTCCTATGCCGGTGGCTTCACGCGTATAATGAGCGCCAATATACAGAGAAGGAAAGCAATCGCTGATGAAATTTGGACTTTTTTACCAGATCCAGGTCCCCAAGCCGTGGGACGAAGAAAGCGAAGCGCGGCGCATCTGGGAGGCGCTTGACCAGATCGCCTTCGCCGAGGAAATGGGCTATGACAGCGTCTGGTTCTCAGAGCACCACTTCCGCCCGGTCTGGTCCCACAACAGCGCTCCCGACCTCACGTTGGCGGCCGTCACCCAGCGCACGTCGCGGATCCGCATGGGTATCGGCGTGGTGCTGGCGCCCATCCACCACCCGCTGCACACCGCCGCGCGCATGGCCACGCTGGACATCCTCAGCAAGGGCCGCGTCGACGTGGGCCTGGGACGTACCGGATACCCGTACCAGCTCACTCCCTACGGCACCGACCTCGACGACACCCGCGGCATGTGGGAGGAGTTCGCCCAGGTCCTGCCCCGCATCTGGACCGAGGAGGAAGTCAGCCACGACGGCGAGTACTTCCACATCCCTCCCAGGCAGGTGCTGCCCAAGCCGCTGCAAAAGCCGCATCCGCCCCTCTGGTCCGCCTGCGCCAGCGAGGAAACCACCCGGCGCGCCGGCGAACTGGGCCTGGGCGCGCTCGTTGGCAGCGAAGGCGGCCTCGACCGCGTGGCCGGCACCCTGGAGCTGTATTACAAGAGCCTGAACGGCGCCCACGGCCCCACCGTGAACAGCCAGAACGCGCTGATGACCGCTGGCTTCTGCCACGAGGACCCCAAGGTTGCCAAAGAACGCGGGACGGAGCTGATCGGTTGGTACCTCGACCAGCAGCGTGAGCGTGCCCGGCTGGTCTGGCGTGGCGTAGACGCCGCATCGGTGCCCCCGGACTACCAGGGCTATTACGAGCGGGACATGCGCTTGGCTGCCGGGCCACACGAGGGCGATCCCACGCCCGCGGAAGTGGTCGAGCGCGGCGCGAATTTCTGCGTCGGGACACCTGACGACTGCATCAAGTTCGTGGAACGCTACCAGGAGATGGGAATCGAGCAGATCTTCTGCCTCAGCGCCATCGGCCCCGCCTCCCACGAGGAGACAATGAACACGCTGCGCATGTTCGGCAAGCACGTCATCCCGCACTTCCGCGAGAATTAACATCGAAATATAAGATGAACGGAATATACGGAGTTTGCATGCTGCCTATCCTGTTCATCGATGGCTTAAAGGAGTTCCAGAATGAAAGCAGGCGTTGTTTTTCCGCAGACCGAGATCGGCGCAGACCCGGCGGCGGTCCGCGACTACGTGCAGGCGGCCGAGGGCCTGGGCTACTCGCACCTGATCGTGTACGACCACGTGCTAGGGGCCGACACCTCCCATCACGCCAACTGGAGGCCGGGCGGTTACACCAAGGACAGCATGTTCCACGAGCCGTTCGTGCTGTTCGGATATCTGTCTGGCATCACAACGTCCATTGAGCTGGTTACGGCAATCCTGATCCTTGGGCAGAGGCAGACCGCCCTGGTAGCCAAGCAAGCGGCACAAGTGGACGTGCTCTGCGGCGGCCGACTGAGGCTGGGCATCGGCGTTGGCTGGAACCATGTGGAGTACGAGGGGCTGGGTCAGGATTTCAGCAACCGCGGCGCACGACAGTCGGAACAGGTAGAGGTGCTGCGGCAGTTGTGGACCAACGAGGTGGTCGACTTCCACGGCAAGTACCACGACATCTCCAACGCGGGCATCAACCCGTTGCCGATCCAGCGGCCCATCCCCATCTGGATGGGCGCCGGGACGCGGGCCAACGACCATCCGCCGGAACGTGTGCTGCGCCGCGTTGCCCGGCTGGCCGACGGCTGGTTTCCGCAGGTCAGTGCCGCCGACGCCCCCGCAGTGCTGGAGCGCCTGGCCGAATATGCTCAAGCGGCGGGCCGCGATCCTTCCAGTATCCTGATGGAGCCGCGCATCAACTCCGCGGATGGCGATCCCGAGCACTGGCAGGGGGAGACCGAACGCTGGGCCGGTTTGGGAGCCAGCCACATATCCATCAACACCATGCGCGCCGGTCTGGAGTCGCCGCAGGACCACATCAACGCCATCCAGCAGTTCCGTGAGGTGGTCGGGTAGCAGGGGACGCAGTCTGTGGCCGTAATTCCAGCAGCACCCTCTCCTCTGGAGTAACGCATCATGTGCGGCAGGTTCACGTTAATCAGCAGTGTTGCCGACCTGCAACTGCAGTTCGGGTTTGCCATGGATGCGGCGGACGTCAGGCCGCGCTACAACATTGCGCCCACGCAGCAGGTGCTGGCGGTCACCAACGACGGCGAGCGTCGCGGCGAGCTGATGCGCTGGGGCCTGGTGCCGTCCTGGGCCAAGGACATCAAGATCGGCAACCGCATGATCAACGCCGTCAGCGAGACCGCCGCCACCAAGCCCGCCTTCCGCAGCGCATTCCGGCGCCGCCGCTGCCTGGTGCTGGCCGACGGCTTCTTCGAGTGGCGCAAAGAGGGCAAGGCGCGGGTGCCGCTGTACTTTACCCAGAAGTCCGGCGATCCCATGGCCTTCGCCGGGCTGTGGGAGAACTGGAAGTCGCCCGATGACGAGTGGATTCGCTCCTGCACCATCCTGACTACTTCCGCCAACTCGTTCATCGAGCCGGTGCATAACAGGATGCCGGTGATCCTGTCCGACGAGACCGTACCCCTCTGGCTCGACTCGCTGACCGAGACGCCTGACAACCTGGAACCGCTGCTCGTGCCGGCGCCCCCGGAGCTGCTGGAGGTCCGCGAGGTGCCACCGGTGGTGAACAACGCCCGCAGCGAGGGCCCGGACTGCATCGAACCCGTAAGGCCACCTCAAGAGGTGCGGCTGTTCAACTAGCGGCAGAGGCAGCCCTCCCTGTCACCAACCGATCCCGCCTGTTTATGGCGGTGATGACGCTGGCCGCCCATCTGGCCGCCGGTCTGAACCTTTTTGCCCTCTCTCCGCTACTTCCCCTGGCCATTGAAGATTACGGCATCAGCCATGGGGCGGCAGGCATGCTCGTATCCCTGCCCATGCTGGTGGGCGCGGCCATCGGGCTGCCGGGCGGCAAAGTTATTGCCCGGCTCGGCGTCAAACGCTCCTACATGCTGGCGTGGATAGCACTGGGACTGCTGGCCCTGGCGCCCATCGCTCCGAACTTCTACGTCCTACTGATCCTGCGCCTGACCTACGGCGTGGGCCTGGCGCTGGTGGTGGTCGCCACGGGCCCGTTGGTGATGCAGTGGTTCCGGCCCAAGGAAATGCTGGTCATCAACTCCCTGAATACCGCCCTGATGAGCGGTGGCATTGCTGCTTCGACCGCCATGGCGATCCCGCTGGCCGACCTGTTGGGATGGAAGATGACCCTGACCGCATTCTCGGCCCTTGGTATTCTTGGGGCGGTCATCTGGCCACTGGCACCGAAAGATCGCAACACTGGCGAGGACCGCCCTGGGATCTCGTTGCGCGAGGTTATGTCGGTGCTGAGAGGACGCGCCGTGGCGCTGCTGGTGATAGCCGACGCGGGAATTTTCATCCAGTACACGGCCCTTACAACGTGGTTACCAGCCTTTCTTGAGGAGGCTCGCGGCATTTCTCTCCAGCAGGCGGGAATCATAACCAGCATTCTCCCATTTGTTGGGATATTTGCCGTGCTGACGGGTGGGGCCGTTCCACTGCTTTTTGAGACTTTTCGTGACAGGCTGGCGGTGTTCGGAGCCTTCGGGGACCTCGTGTTCTCATATCGGGGTATCCTCGTCTCGTCGGGGATACTGGCAATTCTGGGAGGTCTGGGAACATTCCTCTTTGCCGACCATCTGGGGATTTACGTCTCCGTAGTGGTGTTGGGGATCGGCTCGTGGTTCTATGTGCCGGCCCTGCTGACCATTCCCATGCGGCTCTCCGGGGCAACTCCGGAACGGGTCGCCGCCGTCTGGGGTTCCTACATGACTTTCTCCGGGATGGGAATGTTCATTTTCCCGATCCTGGTGGGCTGGTTGTACGACGCGTCCGGTTCCTACTATCCAGGTTTCATCATCTGCGCCGTGGCCAGCTGGGCGCTGCTGATTGCGGGAGTTCTCTTACCAAAGGAGGCTGGCTCGACCGTATCCGATGAATGATTGACACCGTGGGAACGCGGCGCGTAGGGTTACGACGGTTCTCCCCCAATCAATAGGAGGTTGATCGTTATGGCAAGAATCCCTGCAGCCACCAGGGACAACGTTCCCCAGGACCAGGTAGCCGAATTCGACCAGATGGTTGAGAGCCTTGGCGGTGTTCCAGCTTACGGCCCAGGCTCGGTGATGATCCACGTTCCCAAGGCCCACCAAGCCAGCACTGCCCTGAACCAGTACCTGCGCAACGAGTCCTCTTTGCCAGAAGCGGCCCTAGAGCTGTCCATGCTGCTGGCCGCACGGGAGTACGACTGCCAGCACATCTGGAACGCACACGCCGCCTCAGCCAGAGCCGCCGGCGTGCAGGACGGCGTCGTTGATGCCCTTCGCGACCGGGACGAGCTGCCCCCACTCAGCGACCTCGAGCGGGCCGTCATCAACTATGCTCGGGAGTTTTTCGAGTACCGCCGTGTCGGACGGGGCGCATTCCAGGACGCCATGGAGCAGTTCGGCAAGCAGGGACTGATCGAGCTCACACTGGTCATCGGCAACTACAGCTTCCTGGCCTTCGTCATCAACGCCTTCGACCCCGACCTGCCCTCCAACCGCACCGAACCCCTCCTGCCGGGGTAATCCAGAATCACTTCTCCCTTGAGGGAACGGGCTGAGGTGGGGGCAAAACACGGAGACTTGAATCCCCTCTCCCTCCGGGAGAGGGTTAGGGTGGGGGTGAAGCGTCAGGTGAAGGACCCCGTGTCCAGAGCACGAAACACGCGGGCAGAGGCCACAGCAATTCCCTCTCCCTCCGGGAGAGGGTTAGGGTGAGGGCGTAACCCCCAATGCGCAAATCAACGGCAAGAGCGCGAGACTTACGACGAAAGTCCACTGACGCCGAAAACCTATTGTGGAATTTGTTGCGCAACCGTCAACTTATTGGGTTCAAGTTTCGCAGACAAGTACCTATAGGCGGCTACATTGCAGACTTCGCCTGCCTTGAGCGGAAATTGATCGTCGAACTAGACGGAGGCCATCATCCGGCACAAGCGGCCTATGACAGTAAACGGACTCAATTTCTGGAGTCCAGAGGATTTCGGGTACTGCGCTTCTGGAACAATCAAATCTTTGAGGAAATTGTCCCGGTACAGGAGGCGATACTCTTGTGTCTGAACGAGAGTACGCCCTCACCCTAAACCTCTCCCGGAGGGAGAGGGAAACCTTCACTTGGAGAGAAACCATGCCAGCAACACCATTCAAGATCGAGATACCCGATTCCGTCCTGGATGACCTTAGAGCGCGGCTCGAGCGTACCCGGTGGCCGGATGAGCTGCCCGGTGTCGGCTGGGAGTACGGCTCCAACATGGACTACATCAAGGAATTGGTGGAGTACTGGAAGAACGACTTTGACTGGCGCAAGCAGGAGGCGCTGATCAACAGCTTCTCCCATTTCAAGGCCCCGGTCGACGGTCGCGACGTCCATTTCATCCACGAAAAGGGCAAGGGACCGAACCCGCTGCCCCTGGTCATCACCCATGGGTGGCCCGGCACGTTTTTCGAAATGCACAAGGTCATTCCCCTGCTGTCGGATCCGGGGGCCCACGGCGGCGACCCCGCCGACGCCTTCGACGTTGTCGCCCCGTCCATGCCAGGCTACGGCTTTTCCGATGCCGCCCAGGAGCGTGGGCTGGACGTGCTGGCCGTGGGCGACGTGATGGCCAAGCTGATGCACGAGCAGCTCGGCTACGACCGCTACGTCGCCCAGGGCGGCGACTGGGGCGCCAGGGTTACGGCGCAGATGGGCCACAAGCATTCTGACCACTGCATCGCCATCCACTCCACGGGGGTCGTGGCGCCGACCCCGTATCTGGGCCCGGGTTCGGCGCCGCTGTCCGAGGCCGAACAGGGCCTGTTGCGCCAGCGCGAGCAGTGGATGGCCGACGAAGCCGGCTACTTCCATATTCAGGGGACCAAGCCGCAGACCCTGGGCTACGGCCTCAACGACTCACCCGCCGGGCTGTGCGCCTGGATTGTTGAGAAGTATCGAACCTGGAGCGACTGCCACGGAGACGTGGAGTCCAGGTTCACCAAGGACGAACTGCTGACCACGGTCACCATCTACTGGGTCACGCAGTCCATCAACTCGTCCGCCCGCCTGTACTACGAGACGCTGCACAAGCCGTGGGAGTTCGCGCAGGGAGAGCGCATCAACGTGCCGGTGGGTGTCGCGATATTCCCCGCCGAGAACAGCCGTCCGCCACGCGAGTGGGCCGAGCGCTCCTACAATGTTACGCAGTGGACGGTCATGCCCAGCGGCGGCCACTTCGCCGCCCTGGAGGAGCCGGAGCTGCTGGTGGAAGACATGCGCAATCACTTCCGCTCCCTGCGCTAAGGCGATTTCGACCCAACCTAGCGTGGTAGGACTGGCGGAGTTGCAACAGTAACAAGTAGAAGTCCATATTGCCTCCCTCTGAGGGGGAGGCAATTAACGCCCTCACCCTAACCCTCTCCCGGAGGGAGAGGGGATTAGTGGTTGGCCAGGAAAAACTGAAACAGGAGATGAGCACAATGCCCGCAACACCCTTCAAGATTGAGGTACCTGATTCCGTGCTGGACGATCTGAAGGCCCGCCTGGAGCGCACGCGTTGGCCTGACGAGCTACCCGGTGTCGGCTGGGAATACGGCTCCAATATGGACTACATCAAGGAGCTGGTGGAGTACTGGAAGAACGACTTCGACTGGGGCAAGCAGGAGGCACTGATCAACAGTTTCTCCCACTTCAAGGCGCCGGTCGACGGTCGGGATGTGCACTTCATCCACGAGAGGGGCAAGGGACCAGACCCGCTGCCCCTGGTCATCACCCACGGGTGGCCCGGCACCTTCTTCGAGATGCACAAGGTCATACCCCTGCTGTCCGATCCGGCGGCCCATGGCGGCGATCCGGGCGACGCCTTTGACGTCGTGGCGCCGTCCATGCCCGGCTATGGCTTCTCCGACGCCGCCCAGGAGCGGGGGCTGGACGTGCTGGCCGTCGGCGACGTGATGGCCAAGCTGATGCACGAGCAACTGGGCTACGAACGCTACGTGGCCCAGGGCGGCGACTGGGGCGCCAGCGTAACCTCCAGGCTGGGCCATTCCCATTCCGACCACTGCATCGGCATCCACACCACCTCGGTCACCCGGCCAACGCCGTACATGGGGCCCGGCTCCCAGCCGCTGTCCGAGGCCGAGCAGGGCCTGCTTCGCCAGCGGGAGGAGTGGCTGGCCGCCGAGGGCGGATACTCACACATCCAGGGCACCAAGCCGCAGACGCTGGGTTACGGCCTCAACGACTCGCCCGCCGGTCTCTGCGCCTGGATCGTCGAAAAGTACCGCACCTGGAGCGACTGCCACGGCGATGTTGAGTCCAAGTTCACCAAGGACGAGCTGCTGACCACCGTGACCATCTACTGGGCAACCCAGACCATCAACTCATCCACCCGCCTGTACTACGAGACTCTGCGCAAACCCTGGGACTTCGCGCAGGGCGAGCGCATCAACGTCCCCGTGGGCGTCGCGGTGTTCCCCGCCGAGATCAGCCGCCCGCCGCGCGAGTGGGCCGAGCGCTCCTACAACGTGACCCAGTGGACGGTAATGCCCAGCGGCGGGCACTTCGCCGCCCTCGAAGAGCCAGAGCTGTTGGTGGAGGACATTCGCAACCACTTCCGCTCCCTCCGCTAGACCCGCCCCCTCCTTCCGCGGACAGTCGACCGCCCGCCCCTCGGTGACCGAGGGGCGGGCGGTTTGACAGTCAACTGCACTACGAAAGGTTACAATGGAAAACGACTCGCTTACATTCACATCGAACGGAATTCTCTATCAGATTGATCCTCATATATGGCGTGACCACCCAAACAGAATAGGGCTGATAACGGTGGAGCACATCATAGACGCTATCCGCGATCCGGATGTCAGGGAAGACGAGACAGCTGTCACAATACTTTATTGGAAGTGGTTCCCTGAATTGGGACGCGGAGGAAACTATGTCAAGGTAGTCGTGGAAAGAAAGGAAACTCATTGTGAAATCACTACATCGCATCCAGACTCGAATATGAGACGCAGAAGAGGCGCGCCATGAATGAAAACATAAAGTACAGGTACGACCCTAAAGGGGATAGCTTGCACCTCGCCTCTCTTTCTCCAGACAGGGGCAAATTCGTAACGAGCTGGGACATCACCGAAGACCGTCCCGTGGGACTGGTTGCTGACCTTACTGCTGAAGGCCGCTGCATTGGCATCGAGTTCTGGAACGCCGCCGAGCTACTTCTGCCCCATCTACTGCCAGTCGAATTCCAGAAAACCGGCATCAAGACCGCCCTGCTGGTTGACTACGATAAAGAATCCGACACCCTGCATCTTCACGCTGGTAAACCTGCTAATCACAGTGAAACGGTCATCGAAGGGTGGACAGCTCATTACGACATCGACAGAGATTCCGCCGAAGAAGGGGGAATCGGCGAGATAGTAGGCATTACCCTGGAGTGCGCCGCCCAAAATTTCCTTCCAGACTTAGTCCAATACATGCCCTCGGAATACGACCCCGACAAGCGGGAACGGATGCGGCGCTTCCGCAGGAGCAGCGTAGCCGGATGACCGCCCGGAGCTGCCAATCCTAGCCAACACCCTCGCAATTTACTGGCTCCGGTCCTACGCCGGAGTCATGTTGTTGGTTGCCTTTCTCCTGAACCTGGCGACCGGGTTTGTGCAGTACGGATACAGCCTGACACTGCCTCCCATGGAGGAGGCGCTCCACATCTCCCACACCCAAGCTGGACTGCTCATCACCGTTACCGCGGCAACGCGCATGGGCGGCTCTCTTGCCTCCGGCACACTGGCCCCTCGCTATGGCAGTCGATCCATCACCGCGGTGGGTACGCTGGGTGTGGGCGTCGGGATGGTGCTGCTGGGATTCGCCCAGAACTACGCCGCTGCAGTTGGTGCGGCCGTCCTCATGGGGGTCGCCAGCGGCGCCGCCCTGACGCCGATCATGGGGCTGTTGGCAGCCTGGTTCCAGGCGCGAGATCGCGGCCTGGCGGCGGGTCTGGCTGCCTCGGGTGGAAGCATCACGTTCATCTTCGCCGGGCTGATCATACCGTTCCTCACGGCAGCCAATTGGGAGGACGGCTGGCGGCACAGCTGGCAGCTCTTCGGTGGCATCGTCCTGGTGGTCGGCGTGATGTCCGTCGTGTTCGTTCGTGAGCGGCCCACCGAGGCCGCAGGGGAGGAACGCCGCCCCGAGCCTCCGCGCACCGCCTGGCCTGTGGAAGCGTTCAGGCACCCGGCGGTCTGGCTGATCACCTTCTTGGCGTTCACCTCTGGCTGGTCGCAGAACCTGTTCACCACATTCTTCGGTCTGTACCTAACCCAGGAAAATGATGTGACGCTGTCCACAGCAGGCCAACTGGTTATTCTCATAGGAGTGCTCAGCATTGTGAGCGGCGTGGCATGGGGCTGGATGTCCGACAAGCTGGGACGAGGGCAGGCATTCGCCTATTCATTCTTGATCCAGGCGGTGGCCTACGTGCTCCTAGCCATTGTGCCTGTATTTATCTCGTTCCTGATTGCATCCGCCCTGATCGGATTCACTCTCCGTGCCGCCTACACGATATGTGCGGCCTCGTCGGGCGATTACGTTCCTGTGCGCTTTTCGGCCGCTGCCTTTGGCCTCATGTCGGTGGGCGCCGGATTTGGGAGTACCGTATCCCCCACCATCGGAGGACTGCTGGCGGACTTCGTGGACATGAGGTGGGTATTCTGGCTGGCAACCGGCGGTTCGGTGTGCGGCGTAGCCGGAGCTTTCTACCTGCAAACGCGCAGGCAGGTCACGTCCTCCTAAGAACTGGACCTGCCCTTGAGCGCCTGGCACTACCGGCGGATGAGCGTCCTGGGAATCTGCAGCTGCCTGACCTTCCGGCGGAGCGTTAACCAGGAAGCGCGAATGTCGTCCTGGCTCACCCTGGCGGCCACCGCCCTGTATCCTTCCACGGCGCCGAAGGACAGGCCCGCCAGCGCGCCACCCACCACTGCATCGAGGACGAAATGATTGCCGGTGATGGTTATGGCGAAGAAGGTCAATGCCGGGTAGAGCACACCGGCAGCCTTGAATCCTCCCGGCAGCGACCGCAGCCAGTAAACGCCGAGAATGACCGTCCAGCTGAAGTGCAGGCTGGGCATGGCAGCGTTGGTGTTGTAGAAGATCGACATTAAATCGCCGCCGTAGAAGGTCGGGCCAAAGGCCTGTATGGTGTCGACCAACCCGACTCCCGGAATGGCAAACGGAGACGCCACAGGAAACAGGGCAAAGACGATCAGGGCGGCGCAAAGATCAATCACCACAACGGTGCGGAAATAATAGTATTCGCGCCTCTTGCGCAAGAACAAGTACGCCGCCAGCGCGAGGATCACAGGCCAATAGGTGAGGATGTAAGTCCAATTTAGGAAAACGACTATGGGCTTTACATGCTCGATGGCCCAGGCCTGCCAGCCCGGTTCCCAGAGGAACCACAGCTGTCGTTGCAGCTCAGCGACGCGGTCCCCGTTGAATATGGCGATTTCCCGGACGTTGTCGTAGGAGAGACCCCTGCTGAATACGTAGACCAGGTAGGCGCCGACGTACAGGCCCACCTCGGCCAGCAACCTCCAGTGATCCAGCACCCAGGCGACAAAAGGCGAACGCCAGCACGCCTCCAACCACTGGGCGGCAGGGGTCTGCTGCAGAGTTGCCTGCCAGTTCACGGCCCACGCGGGGATGACGGGCGCACGGAAGGTCCCGGGCAGCCTCCACCGCAGCCGCGGACGGCGGGCCTTACCGGTTCGGTCGGCCCTCATGCCTCAATACCGCCACCGGAAACCTATGGCCTCCGTTGTCCGGAATGTTTAACAGGTTGATCATGAATTCCAACTTTTCCTTGAAAGTAGACTGGAACCATTAGCTCGAAATTCTCTATATGTCGACTCCGAAATGAACGTTTACTGAATAATCGCAATGAGCAGAAACCTACATAAAGCCAGGTGGGGAGCAATTAGAAAGGAGTTGTGCCGTTCCAAAGCGAGAATGGCCCTTTCCGTCGCCAGGGTGTCTGCCTGGTACAGTCACCGAAGCCACAGCCAACACCGGAGGCGACGAAAGACGGGGTTGGATCAGTCGAGCGAGGAGACGCTGGATGCAGGCAGGCCGTTAAGGCTGCAAAGCCTTTCCCGACGCGGAGGAGCGACGTGGATTCTAGATCCCGAGGGAGTTCGACATGCAAACGAGGAGGGCAACTCCCGGAGCAGCTGAATTCAGCTTCATTCTCCGGAAGCCTGGTTTGCGACTGGAGCGTCGGCCCTGTAACGCGCCCGCTTGCTGCCATGGTAACCCACTGCCGTTCGACCTAGGATCGCCGCCTGCAGCGGCAATGGTCCGGTGACCAGCGAAACCTGCCAGGGTCCAAGTTCAGGTTACAGCAGTGCCAACTGGGGTATCCTTGATAATCATACAATTTCGGGAATATTCAAGCAATATCACAGCACCACCTCACATGTCCTTTCAGTAATTGGTCTGAATCGGAATTGTGGGGATTCAAGAATTTTCAGGATGTTCTCCAATCCTGCTCATCCATCAATCCTGCGAATCCTGATCCAGACAAAGACTTTGCAATCGTCATGCCAGTCCCTGCATTCCCGCCTTCCCGCGATTTACGGCCTGGCGCGCGGAGGGTACTATGAGATCGTTTCTTTACGACGGTCCGTGCAGCAGGGCGCCGAGGAAAGATGGCGTCAGTCCGTCAGGAAGTCCTGGACCACTTGAGAGACACTGTCCAGCTGTTCCAGTTGCGGAACGTGGGCGGCCTTTTCGACAATCACAGACCTGGACCCGGAAATACGATCGGTGAACTCCTGGGCATAGACCGCCGGGACGATTCCGTCCTGTTGGCCCCAGATTACCAGGGTGGGGGCCTGGATCCTGTGCAAACGTTTCCTGAGACCCTTGTCCGGGATGGGCCAAGTAAACTTCCCGGTGCAGCCCAGGTTCCAGATGCCCTGAATCTTTGCCGTCATTCGTTCTTCGGGGTCCTCGGGCTCGGCCAGCACCTGTCTCGCCACCGGTCCGTCAGGTTCACTGAACAGCTCTTTGCCCAGGTCCTCGGGAGACATTACCATCCAGTTCTTCACCGGCGCGTCGTCCAGCCACAGGCCGATGGGGTTGAGGAGTACAAGCTTACTGACACGCCCCGGATTTGTTGCCGCTATCTCCGAGGCCACCATCCCGCCGAATGAGTGGCCTACCACCGCCGGTGACTCCAGTCCCAGCCCGTCAAATAGCTCGTAGTAATAAAGCACCAAGTCCCAGAGGTCGTCCAGCGGCTTGACGGCATCAGGATCCCCTGGAGTAGTGCCGGGATGTTCCGGCGCGTAGACCGTATGATTCTGCGCCAAGCCGTCCAGGAACTCATCCCACCTGAGGCCGGCGGCGCCGTGCAGGTAGACCAGGGGCGGCCCCTGCCCGGCTACTATTACCCTGGTCTGTATCTGGTCCCGCCATACGCTGAGCGTGCGTTCCAGTATCGTCGCCATCTTGAGTCCCTCCAGGCAATAACAGGGTCGGGCTAACCGCTTGCCTGCCCCACCAGCTGTCGCTTGCCACGCAGCTTTTCCGGCCACCAGTGGTTTTCCCAACCGTCATCGTCCCAGATGTCCCGCAGCTTGGGCATGACCTCTCTACCGAAAAGATCGATGTTCTTCAGCGTGAGCTCGTGGGGCATGGAACCGATGTGCAGCAGCACCATCAGGTTGCCCACTCTCAGCTTCTTGATGGCGTCTTCCAACTGGTCGACAACCGACGCGGGGCTGCCGCCGATGACCAGCTGATTGTCGATGAAGTCCTGGTAGTTCCATTCTTTCATTTCCTGGGTGACCGTGGCTATCTGGTCCACATAGCCCTTGCGGTAGGTGTTGTCCAAGCTTCGGAAGTCGACGTATCCAGGCGCGGAAAAGAACTCCGGCGCTATGTGCAGGGACTTGTCGTAGAAGTAGCGAATGTGCTCGTAGTAGTCCTTTTCGGCCTGCGCGTCGGTCTCGCCCACCACCACCAACTGCAGGAAGCCGGCGCGGTACGGGTTGGGTTCCAACCCCTGGCCTTCCACGAATTCCCAGAACCCGTCCATCACCTTCTTGCCCAAGTTGTTACCCCAGTAGCTGAGGAAACAGTAGCAGTGGTTGTTCTGTACGGAAAAGTTCCAGGTGCTTAGACTCCCCGATCCCGGCACCCACACCGGCGGATGCGGCTGTTGAATCGGGCGGGGCCACAGGTTGACCATGGGCAGTTGGTAATACTTGCCGTTCCAGGCAAACATTTCCCTGGACTGCCAGGCCTTCATGATCAGGTCGTGGGCCTCGTAATAGCGGTCGCGGTGCTCGATGGGAGGAATGCCGTAGCAAAGGTTGGCGTCCATTGACGAGCCCAGCGGCATGCCGGCCACCAGGCGACCGCCGCTGATGCAGTCCAGCATCCCGTACTCCTCAGCGACACGGATAGGCGGGATGGTGGTCGGCAGGGTGGCCCCCATCTGCACGATGGCCACATCCTGGTCGTTGGTGGCCCGCGCCAGGGCGGAGCCCATGAGGTTGGGACCGGGCATGAACCCGTAGGCGTTCTGGTGATGCTCGTTGACGCAGACCCCATCCAGTCCGGCATTGGCGGCGTGAGTGAGTTCATCCAGCGTCCAGTTGTAGTACTGGCCTACCTGTTCGGCATCGGCCAGCTCCCACCACGGCGGGTCAACCCAGACGGAGTGGTACCGCTGCTCGAAATCGGCGGGAAGGTCCCTATGGGGCATCAGGTGAAACATCGATACTTTCATGGTTGGTACCCCTCAGCCTGATGGTATGAATGGCGGCATTGTAGCACCAATGGGAAATTGAATCATTTTCTGCGCCAGACGAGACAGAGCGTTATATGTATGACCGCCAGATGTGTCGATCTTACTTACGGCATTCGTCGCGCAAAGCCCTCGGGCATCACGGCTCCGCGGGACGCAGGTTGGCGGGCAGGTGGCTCTCCCAGTCGGGAATCTGCCTTACGGTTGGCGAGGGCAACAACCACGCTGAAAAGAGCGCCATGAGGCTGAACGCCAGCGACATCAGGAGTGGCGCCGCGTAGGTGCCCGTCAGGTCCCACAGGACTCCGGCGCACACGGGCGCCAGCCCCATGCCGAGGCCATTGCCCAGGTTCTGCCAGCCATAGAGGCTGCCCTGAGGCACGTTCCCGTAGTACTGGCGATTGGCGATGGGGAAGGTGGGCACCTCGCAGCTCTGTCCGATCCCGAATGGGATCGCGAACAGGTAGAATGCCCAGGCGTCGTGAACAAAAAAGAGCAGGATCAGCGGGAATGACTGCAGAGTCATGCCCACAACCCAGACTGTGCGGCAGCCCCAGCGCTCCGCTATTACGGGCACGAGACCGCGAGCGATCACCCCAACGCCCTGCTGCGCCGCCAGCACCCCGGCGGCCACCCCCAGGGACAGGCCGCGGTCCACGGCGATGGCCACCACCAGGACGTTGATGATGTTGTGGCCCATGCATCCCCAGTAGTGGATGCCGATGAGATTCCAGAAGGTGAAGGTGCGCTTGGCCTGCTGTATGAATACCGTTGCCCGGACCTTTGCTGCCTCGTCCCTCAGCCTACCCTGGATTGGCTCATTGCCCAGGTCACCCAGGGGACGCAGGCCAATGTCGGCAGGTCCGTTGTGAAAGAATCTGACCAGCAGCAGAAGTATCGCCCCGCCAGCTATTCCAGGCAGCCAAAAAATCCACTGCATTCCCAGCTGGTCGAAGGCGGCTCCTATCAGGAAGAGCAGCGCAATGGTGCCAGCACCCTGGAAGGACCACACCACGCCCATTGCCACGCCCAGGTGCCTCCTGAACCACAGGGTGACGCCGGAAACCGTCAGCACGGTGTAGATGGTGGTCGCGATGCCCAGGACAACGCCAAAGAACAGGTAGAACTGCCACAGGCTGCTCATCACGCCGGTCAGCATCATGCCGGCGATGAACAGGACACCCCCAGCCAGCAGCAGCCAGCGGACGCCGTAGCGGTCTCCGAGCAATCCCACGTAGGGACTCACCAAGCCCAGTACCACCCACTGCAGGCTGAAGGCGAGACTGATCTCGCCATAGCTCCAGCCGAAGTCGCCGTTAGGATCGCTCAGATGCGGCACCAGCGCAGCAGACGCGAATCGCACGGCGGAGGTGATGAACCCCATCGCCGCGGCTATTGCCACGATGACCCATGCGTAGTGAATCTGGCGTTTTGAGAACATCGGGATCATTACACGGAAATTGCGATCGATTTTATGCGCATTGGACTCAAAAATATCGAAAATGCCCAAGTCTTAAGCGCGCAGTATACACATAATGACGCGTAATCATCGGTTCGATGCATTCCCGGAACACGCGCTTGCCAGGTCGATCTCTGAATCAGGATTATCGGGATTCTGGGATTTTCAAGATGTCCCCCTATCCTGCTCATCCTTTAATCCTGCAAATCCTGATTCAGACAAAATAGGTGGCTCCCGAACTTTACAGTAACCGTGCACAGCACAGGGCGGGCACTGGCACGAACAGCACCGATAGTGGTACAACCAATAGGGACAAGCCAGCTCATTGTCTCAGCAGACCAAGGGGAGACCTGCTATGAAATTCGGAATATACAGCTCCATCGCCGACCCGCCCGCAGGCGAGCGGCTGGCCCTGCGAATCGACGAGGTGATCGCGGAGGCAAAGCTGGCAGAGGAGGCGGGTTTCGATTCCTGCTTTTTCGGCGAGCATCACCAGGACAAGGACGGGTTCCTGCCGTCCCCCCTGATCGTGGCCACGGCGGTCGCGGCACACACTACCGCCCTGAACGTGGGCACGTCGGTGATCCTGCTGCCCCTGCACAACCCGGTGCACCTGGCTGAGGACGTAATCACCCTGGACCTGGTGTCCAAGGGGAGAATCATCCTGGGCGTGGGACTGGGATACCAGGATGCCGATTTCCGGGCGTTTGAGGTGCCGGTCCGCCAGCGGGTCGGAAGGTTCGAGGAGTCGGTGGAGATCATCCGCCACTGCTGGAGTGGGAAGCCCTTCTCATTCCACGGCGAGTACCATCAGCTGGAAAACCTGCACATCACGCCCAGCCCCTTCCAGGATCCCGCCCCTCCCTTGTGGATCGGCGCCGGCACTCCGCGAGGGGCGCGCCGCGCTGGCCGAATGGCAGACGGCTTTGTGTTGACGCCAAGCGTCGACATGGCCACAGCCATCGAGCTGGCCGACATCTATCGGGATTCCGCCGCTCGGGAAGGACGGGAACCGGTGGTGGTCCTGATGCGGGACGCCTGGGTGGCCGAGACCCGCGCCGACGCCGAAGAGGTGTACGGCCCGGAGGTGATCGAGGCTTACAAGTACTACTGGCGCAACGGCCTTTCGGATTTCGACAACATACGCTCCGAGGCCGAGATAACAATGGACAACCTGAGAGGAGATCGCCTCATCCTAGGTGACCCCGAGGAATGCGCTGCGGACTTCCAGCGATGGAGCGAGGCAGTGGGAACGGAGTATTTCCTGCTGCGGCTGCGCCACGCCCACTCTGGCGGACCGCCCCACGAGAGGATCATGGAGGCGATACAACTGTTCGGCGAGCAGGTCATACCCGCGTGCGGCTAGCGTTGCACTAGCGAAGGCAATCCTCGGCGGCGGCGCTTGGACCGAGGTTCCCTCTCCCGGAGGGAGAGGGTTAGGGTGAAGGCGTCCCCAGTCTGAAGGTTGTCCGTTAGTGGTTCGACAAGCTCACTATAAACAGACTGGCAGTGCGTGGGTGATCACGAAAAATCTCAGACCGGCAGCCCGTCCTGTTGACTACGATTTGGCAATCGCAAACAGAACTATCAGGGCATCAATTCAGCAAGATTCGAGAGGGCAGAATGGCAATATACCGGATATTTTCCGACGCGGACGGCGAGAGCCACATCGAGGACCTGAACCTGGAGGAGCACCCGGAGCTGGGAGCACTGATCAACGTGTCCGAGGTGCGGGTGCAGGAGTTCGACGGCTCACGCAACATGGACTTTCATCCCCTGCCCGAGCGCAGGCTGGTCATCCACCTATCGGGAGAGGTGGAGATCGGTGCCAGCGACGGCTCAAAGCGGGTGCTGCGTGCCGGGGACATTCGCCTGATGGATGATGTCACTGGCAAGGGCCACACCCACGTCGACCTGTCGCCATCGGGCGCAGTCTATGTCCTTATGAAGGACTGACACGCCTCCCGTTACGCCGATCAGGACCCAACTCAAACCAAAGGTGAATCGCGCTTAATTCCCTCTCCCCCGGAGGAGGGGATTTCTCGCATACCCCACAAGGTCCACGTGGTCGTGGGTCAACCATCTCACCTGGAATGGACCTGTCAGATTGACTTGGAAATCGGAACGCGCGGTCACTCCAGGAGCCGGGCGGCCAGCTCCACGAAATCGTCAACGATGATGTCCGGCTGGTACAACGAGTCCTCGGTGGGTAGCCGGTACCGGTTGACGTAAGCCGCCTTGAACCCGCAGGCCTGGGCGCCCAGGATGTCGAAGGCGTGGGCCGCGACCATCATGATCTCCCCAGGCTCACACCCCAGCCGCTGCACCGCTTTGCGGTAGATGCCCGGAGCGGGTTTGAACGCACCCACCTGTTCGACGGAGATGATGGCATCAAACTCAACCGGGACGTTGTTGCCGAGCAGTTCCTCCAGGTACCACTGCTCGCCATTGGAGAGAGCCACCAGGCTGTACCGCTCTGACAGTGTCCGCAGTCCGTCTACCGCGTCTGGGTAAGGCTGCAGACTCTTGTAGACCTGCATGAACTCCCACACCGCCTCAGCCGTGTAGCTAACGCTGTGCTTCTTCAGGCAGTAGACGAAGGCCCGACGGCAGGTCTCGAGGTAGCCGCTGTGTCCCAGCATCAGCAGGTTGTCCTGGTACTGCTCGATGCGCTGCCGCTCCCGCCACTCGGCATAGAACGCCTGGCCCGTCATCGCTGAACCGTGAACGGCCAGAAACTCCCCGGCGGGACCTGCCAGGCTGCCGGTGAGGTTCATCACTGTGCCGAAGATGTCGAAGGTCAGGTACTTGACGCGGGCCAGGGACTCATCGGGCATTTTGTTATTCTCCCACTGATCTCAATTGGTCGTTCGCCGGGGCGACCCTCGTGGTCGCCCCTACAAGCACAGTCGTCAATCCCTGGCCAACGTCACAGCACGTAGGGGCAATCCTTGTGGTTGCCCCGGCACTTATGGCCACCACCCTCCTATCTCGCCTACGGCAACCGGGGACTCCCTCACCCCAACCCTCCCCCAGAGGGAGAGGGAGTATCAGGGGGAGACGGCGCTCAGGCGCCGGGAGTGGTCAGGGGCATGCGGCGCGGCGGGGGCGGGACGTCCTGAAGGCTGCTCAGGTCCAGGGGTGGGATATCCACACTGAGGAACGATTGCACCCCATTGGCCAGCTTGTTGTAGTCCGGGAACCACGCCGCCACCTGCCGTCGCCATGCCTCCAGTCCACCGCTGGCGTGCATCTCGAAGATCGCCTCGCGACCGTCAAGTCCTGAGGATACCTGGTCCCAGGCGAGCTGCAACAGCGCAGCCCTTTGCAGCGCAGTGTAGCCCCCGCCGCCAAAGGCATCCTCAAGTTCGGCGGCCATTCCTGGGTCGGCGAAGTCGGTATCGGCCGGGGCATTTACCAGCGACGAACCTGGCAGACCGCGGAGGATTTCGCCCATTCGCTGGCGTACCCTCATGGTGTTGATTCCAGAGGAGGCAATATGCAGCTGATTGGGCAGGGCATTGCCGCTCACAGTCATCTCCGGGTCCAGTTCCGCCGCCGTCAGGCAGGTGCGGGTGATCTGGACGTTTATCGTCAGCTCAGCCAGCTGCTCCATGGTCTGCTGATTCTCCTTGAGGCCCATGACTTCGGCCAGGGCAAGGGCAATTCCGAGGGTCAGCTCTGCCTTGGCCAGCCATCCGTAGCTGTGATGCCAGAGCAGCCAGCACACCAGCGAGTGGCGACGGTTGCGATCAATGCTCTCTCCCGTGAATACCCGGGAGCGGGGAATGAATACGTTGTCCATCCAAACCATGGAGTCAAGCTCGTCGAACCGGCTGCTCAGGGGCGATATGAACCTGTTCTGGTGCCGAGCGGCGATCCGCCGCGAAACCACCCGGAGGCCCGGAGCGTTGACCGGCACGATGAACCACAGGTGCCGTCCGCTGCCAGCCGGCAGCTCGTCCCGGCTGGTGACCAGCAGGTCCTCCGCGAAGGGCGTGCTGGTGTGCATTTGTATCTTGCCGCTGATCACGATGCCGTCGGCGGTCTCGCTGACAAGCCGGAGAGCCGCGCCGTGAGTCTCCTCGTGGCGGAGACGTGTTCCAATCAGAGGCCCACCTCCGGCGAATGTGAGGAACCGGCCCGTGGCCTCCAGGTCCCCCAGGTATGCCTCGGCCGAGGCGATCTCCTCGGCAGAGTGGTCCAGGCGCTTCAGGGCGTTGGTCATGCCCATGGCGATCAGGTGACCGTAGCCCGCAGTGTGGGTGATGTTTCCACCGGTGATGAAATGCACGGCGCTTATCGCCCTGCCGAGGCGCCGCAAGTCGTCGGACGTCCTCGGCGGGGTGAGCGCCAAGGGGTGCCGGTGGCCGTTCCCGTCGGACGGTGTCAGCAGCATGTCCTGCCACTGCGGATCGAAGTGGCGGTCATACCACGCCACGTACTCGTCGACCATGGCCGAGGTGGCCGGATGCGTCGTGACGTCCGCCACCGGGCCCTCGCCGACGACCCAGACATTGCGACCATCCCTAAGGCTTTCCTTGTAGTCAGCGCCAGTTCGCATGCTTGTTCCAGGCCACCACGCAGCACCCTTGCGCTCTGTGGCAGCGGTTAAAAATTCGCTCGACTAAGCAAGTGAAGTTTCGCACCCGGCAAGTCAGATGGGAAGGTGGGTGGAGATTTCCAGCATCCGGGTGTGTATCACCGCCCGGTGCTTGGTGTACCACCACTTGCCATCGCGCTTGACGAATGTGTCCTCGTAGTGCCCCACGGCTTAGACCTTGCTCTCTCCCGCCCTGGATGTGCGAAACACGGCGAAGTGCAAGAAGCAGGACGCATCCTCATCGTTGACGTCCATGCTGATGGGAGATGCCAGGTGCATGCGCTCCCCCTCGTCGCGCACCTGGTCATTGACCTCCGACAGCAGCTGCATCATGTCAGGCTTGCCCAACCGCAGCCAGACGTTTTCCTTGCCCCCAATCTCCCTGCTGCGGACGAGCATCTCGTAGGTTTAGATGTCCGCAAAGTTGTTCATTTAATCCACGAAATGTTCCTGGTCCAGCAGGTAGGCCGTGTTCTGGACCAGGTCGCGGATGGCCTCCTTTTCGTCGGCAATGGAAACATACCCATCGGCACCGGTCATGCAGGGCCTCCGTGATTAGTCCAAAGCTGGCCGTCGGTAGGTAGGCAGAAGAGGGGGACCTGTCGTCCCCCGAATACCTAGCCGAACTCTCGGGCCGATCAGTCTCCGAAGGGATGTGCCGGAGAGCGGCCCATGCGCCTTCCCCATTCCTGTTAGTGCCGGCGCATGTTCTCGTCGTCGTGGGCCTAAAAGTCCTCCTCCCGCGCGAGGATGCTGTAGCGAACTGCACCGGTCTTCATGTTCTCCCACCGTGTCTCGGTGGCCATGATGTCATCGGGGAGGTTGCGCCCCGCCGGCCCCCAGTACTGGTTGTGGTGGCGTATCCGCAGTTCCCGCACCTCCTCGGTGTCCGACTTCAGGCCGAGGCCCCTCCACTCCACCAGGGTGCGGCCCGGTTCCAGGGGCACCACGCGGTCCAGGCGCAGGGAATCGGTGGAACCCTGGCCTCCCCAGAATCCCGGATCTTTAACTTTTCACCTACTGATGGCAAAATCAAATGGCGGGCTGAACGCAATGCCGGGAAACCGGCGGAAGATAACCACGTCTGAAACCAGGCTGATCCACAGCCAAATCAGGCACCTGGCCGGGATGGCGGAAAGGCAGACGCGGCGGACTTAAAATCCGCTACCTTAATCGGTGTGTGGGTTCGACCCCCACTCCCGGCACCATGACCTGAAGTGCAACCCCCGCCCTTACTGGAAGCTCCTCAGCAGGCTGCCGAACCCCGGTATCGGCTCAGTCCAGCCCAGTCGCTTCAGGGCAAGCCAGATGCTCGCCTGGTTGACCGTGATTACGGTCTTGCCCAGCCTCTGTTCCAGTTCCTCAGCCGCATCCAGGGCCCTCCAGGCCGTGCCGGGCAGGTACACGGTATCGGCGTCCTCGTGTACCACGGTGGGCACGAAGTCGATGATGGTCTGAGGGGGCTCCGCATCGATTTCCCGGGGATTCATCGAGTCCTGCATCCACGGCTCACCGTCGGCGCTCAGCACCTCGAACCCCGCCTCCTCCATGAGCGGCTTCAGCCGGTTGCGCAGGTGATAGTTGCGGTACGGCCCGGCGATACTCAGTTTGCGGCTCCCCATGTGGCGCAGGGCGGCGATGCAGGACGTAACTGCGGTGATCGACGGGATACCACTGGACTCCTCCATGATTTCGGACATTCGCTGGTCGTAGGCCATATAACCCTTGTGCCAGGTCCCGGACGTGCAGGCGTAGACAAGCACATCGGGCCCGATGTTGGACAGGGAACTGGCCCCCCTGGCCACATCGTCGTTCATCTTGTTCACGTCGAACCCGAACAGCGCCCAGTCCGTTTCGTTGGCCTCGCTGCTGCTCATGCTGATGCGATGACCGGTTGCGGCATCCGTTTCCGGCTGGCTGCCCCACGTCCCGTTCCACATCCGTTCGAAATGCACCGTAATTTCCGGCGGCACCACCCTGTAGAAATCAGGCTCCACCACAGGGTTGGTGGCAGGTACGAGGGCGCCAATTCGCTGCGTTTTCGCCAGATCAGCCATATTCCTCCAATACCGGTAAGCATCGCCTGGGCCTCTGTTGCCCAGGAGCCAGAACGCAGAATTTTCACAGGGGATATCGCCCGCTATTTTACAACGTACGGAGGCCGCGTATTACCCCAAAACGCTGCTGGATTCCCAGACAGGCAAATCATCCACCGGCGATGCTGTGGATATATAATTCGGCGCCAGTCCAGCAGTGGGGAACACGGTCTGGAAGACTTAGTAGTCTGGCAACTCGCGGTCATTTTCGTTACCGCTGCGATAGGCCTCTCCCTGTCGGGGGCGGCCGGATTTGGCGGTGGCGTGCTCCTGCTGCCGGTGCTGGTCTGGATCTACGGCCCCGATGTGGCCGTGCCGGTAGTCGCCATATTCCAGCTGTTCGGCACGGTTTCAAGGGTCTGGATCAACCGGGAGTTCCTGGACTGGAAGGTGGTGGCCTGGTTCGCCTCCGGATCCACCCCTTTCGCCATTCTTGGCAGTTTCCTGTTCATCAGCACCAACACGGACCTGCTCACCCGCATCATGGGCGGTGGCATGATCACCCTTGTGGTACTGACGCAATTGCCGTGGTCCAAGCGCGTCCGGATGCGGCTGTGGGGCTTCCCGCCGCTGGGGGCCAGTGCCGGATTCCTTGCCTCAGTGTTCGGGATCCCAGGCCCGTTCGCCCCGGTATTCTATCTGGCCTACGGGCTCAGCTCCCGGGAATACGTCGCCACCTTTTCGATGAGCATGCTTCTGATCCAGATACCCAAGCTGGCCATCTACGGAGGCGGCGGAGCACTGCTGACTCCGATGGTGCTGGGCCTCGGCCTGTCCCTGGGTGTGGTGGCCATCGCGGGCTCGTACTTCGGGGCGCAACTGCTGCGGAGAGTACCTGACAAGTACTACGCAGCGGGAATCAACGCGATAGTGGCGGGCTTCGGGGTACTGTTCCTGGTCACAGGGGGATAATCTCGGGCCTTGATCCTCAAGGCCACGCAACATCGCTTGCCTTGGGCTATCCGATCAACATTAGCCGGGTTCGGGTGCCTCCACTTTGTCCTTGACACGAGACAGCTGCGGGCCCACAGGCAACTGTGGGGACAGGCGACTTCCGAATATTCGCGCGAATGCATTCCGCATCAGGCGGATGGCGTAAACCGGACCTATGAACATGCCGGGCACCATGGGCTCTATCTCCGTAACCATGGTAACCCGAGTGCCGTCCGTCTCCCGGTCCATTTCCGGAACGAACTCGAAAATGAACTTTTCTATCGAATGCAGAAGACCGTTGTAACTGTTCCTGGTCTCAACTACCAGTGCTCCCGCCCTCAACCTTTCCGGGTCAGGCGGCTCATACACGGTTAGTCTGGAAAGCCTTTCAACCCTAACCGGGTTGTCGCTCATCCCACCACGAATTATCAGGGGCCCGCGCATCACTCCTGACTGTTCCCTGCGCAGGGTTACTCCAGGTCCAGCCGGCCCGTCGGGCGCCCTGGTGACACGAAAATCTGACTCACCACTCCACTCCATGAGGTGAGAGAGGTCAGCCAGATAGTCGAATACCTGTCGGGCCGGCACGCCGATGACCACGCTGTTGCGGCCTACCTGAAACGGGCCGGCCATTCGGAGGCCTAGTCGCTGCCGACGTCGTCGCCGGTATCGACGCGGAAGCCGATGCCGACCTTGACCTGGTACCAGTTGGCCTTCTCCCCATCAATGGTGCCGCGAATCTCCCGGACTTCGAACCAGTCCAGGTTGCGGATGGTCTGCGAGGCCCTGGTGATGGCCCCATCAATTGCTTGCTGTATGCTCTCGCTGGACGACCCCACCAGCTCGACTATCTTGTAAGTGCTTCCTGCCGCCATTTTCTTACTCCCTTGGGTGCCTGCGAGCAGTGGGTTTTGTTCTCTCGCAGCAACACCATATAATATTCGCCGCGCCTGGATACGGCAACTGAAGTACTCCTTTCTGGGCGACCGGATTCCCCACCTATTCCCGCCACGGTGTTATGGAAACCTCCCAGGAATTAGTACTTGGTAATATTGCGGTGAGTACTGGTTAACTGGATTTTAGAGACATTTAGCATTCTCTGGTACAACTGGACTCATCTAGTAGTGCAATCAGGGCTGAAGAAAATCAGCCCGATGGAGTGCCCATGTTTTCCGACATTCATCACGTGAGCTACCTGGTCCCCGACCTCGATGCAGCCATTGGCTCTTATGAAAAAACGATGGGGGCGGCAGTTACCGGGCGGGGCCCCGTCCCCAATCTGGGCGAGGTGGCTTTCCTGCGGGTCGGGGACGTGGAGGTCGAGTTCATACAACCCGAAGACTTGTCAGCCCTCGAAGGCAGTGGCGGCGCCTGGGTTGTGCACCACATGGCATACGCTGTGGAGGACCTGGACCGGGTGGTGTCAGAACACCGGGCGCGCGGTTACCGGTTCCTGACGGAAGAGCCGTTCACCAACTTCATGGGTTACCGCCTGATTTACTTTGACCCGGTAGACACCGGAGGGTGCCGCGTACACCTGACCGACGCCGCAACCTTGAGTTAGTCCGGAGGACCGAGGAGTCGGCAGCGCCGCCTTTGGGGCGTCACCTGGGCAGCGCGTCAGTGTCGCTGGATCAGTGCATCCCGGCCTGAACAGTAGGGTTCCCGCCCACATGCGCTGTGGTAAGATTCCGGTAAGATTTCCCCTGTAGCATGAGGCCGGTGAGTTGCGGGCTGTTCCCGCCCCTCGGGGCTGTCCCGTCTCGCTGAGCGGACGGATAAGGAGATAGATAGGAATGAAGGCACTGGAAGGCCTGAAGGTGCTGGACCTGACCCGGGCCCTCGCCGGCCCGTTCTGCACCTTGATGCTCGGCGACCACGGGGCCGACGTCATCAAGATCGAGATACCGGGTAGCGGTGACGACACGCGGCACTGGGGCCCTCCATTCATCGAAGGCGAGAGCGCCTATTTTCTCTCCATCAACCGCAACAAGCGAAGCCTGACTCTCAATTTCAGGGAAGACGAGGCCAAGGAAATCTTCCTGAAACTCTCCGAAGATGCTGACGTGATCGTGGAGAACTTCACTCCGGGAGTAATGGAGCGCTTCGGGTTGGGCTACGACGTGGTGAAAACGGTCAACCCGGGCATCATCTACACATCGATTTCCGGGTTCGGGCAGGACGGCCCCTACAGCCGACTGCCAGCCTACGACCAGATTATGCAGGGTATCAGCGGTCTCATGAGCCTGACCGGCGAGCCCGACGGTGAACCCCAGAAGGTTGGCATCGCCGTTTCCGATATCGGGGCCGGCATGTGGGCCGCATTCGCAATCATGTCCGCGATCCATCACCGCGCACAGCACGGCGAAGGACAATACATTGACGTATCGATGCTGGACGGCCAGGTGGCGTGGCTCACCTACCAGGCCGCCACTCTCTTTGCCAACGGAAAGCCCCCTGCCCGGCTGGGGGCCGCACATCCCAACCTGTGCCCCTACCAGGCGTTCATGTGCCAGGACGGCAAGTTCCTCAACATCGCAGTCGGGTCGGAGCGCATCTGGGAGCGCTTCCGCGATGCAATGGAGTTGGAGGAACTGGGCAAGCCGGACTATGCCACCAACGGCGACCGGGTCACCCACCGGTCGGTATTGGTGCCGTACCTGCAGCAGGTGTTCCTGACCAAGCCGGTAGCCCACTGGGTGGAGTCGCTCCAGAAGGTGAGCGTCCCCTGCGGCGCCATCAACGATTTGGCCGACGTGTTTGCGGACCCCCAGATCGAGGCCAGGGACATGCTGCAGACAATGATCCACCCCACTGCGGGCACCATTAAGCAGACCGGAATACCCATCAAGTTCTCGCTCACCCCGGGAGGGCTGGATATGCCCCCGCCTCTCCTTGGACAGCACAACAGCGAAATTTTGTCCGGCATCGGCTACAGCGACGGAGAGATCGAGGCTCTGAAACAGCGGGATGTGATCTGACCTCATCGCTCCTAAACTGTCGATGCAAATCTCCTGACTGCGCTGAATTCGTTCACGCCTTCGGATTAGAGCAATGGATCTTGGACTGAGAGACAGGGTGGCAATTGTTGGTGGATCCAGCCGCGGTATGGGCAAGGCCATAGCCCTCGCCTTTGCCCACGAGGGAGCGAATGTGACGATTTGCTCCCGTAAAGAGGCGGACCTCCGCAGGGCGGAGATCGAACTGGCTCGGGAGTCGTCTCAACAGCACGTTCTGGCCATTCCGGCCGATCTGACAGTGGAACCCGACATCAGGCGGGTCGTCCGGGATACCGTCAGCCGCTTCGGACAGATCAACATCCTGGTCACCCACATGGCGACCAGGATCGAGGACGAGTCCACCGCAAGAGCCTCAGAGATGGATGACGATACGATCTCGTCGGCCATCGATGAGAGCTTCCTGGGTGCCGTGCGTTTTGCCAGGGAGGCAGTTCCCTATATGAAACAGCAACGCTGGGGACGCATCCTGAACCTGCTGCCCGAGTTTTCCATTAACGCCATACCGGTGGGAAATGTCACCAAGGCTGACGAGAGTGCTCTCAACTCCTCCAACCGCATGGCAATTACCGGATATGCCAAGAGCCTGGCCAATGAGCTCGCCCCTTTCAACATCACTGTCAACAACCTGATCCACGGTCCGGTTGAGGGCGATGCCCTGAGAGCTGTGCTGGAAGAACGGAGCAAAGCGGAAGGGCTCAGGCTTGACGAGATGGAAAAAGAAGCGGCTAAGATAGTGCCCATGCGGCGTCTTGGCAAGCCGGAAGAAGTTGCCGACCTGGCCGTCTACCTTTGCTCCGAACGGGCCTCATTCCTCACTGGCACCAATATCGTCCTGGATGGCGGAATGCGCCAGGACCTGTACTAGCGCAGTTACTGCGTTCACTCGTTTTCTCTTCAATCCATAAACCAGCCGAGCCACGACCCAGTGGCCGACGGCCACGGAGTGACTATGGACGGGCAAGCTCCGCACTTTCAAAACGTTTACGACTCGGCGCAGGAGTTTATGGCCCAGGACGGGATTCCCGCCTGGCTGGTCTACGACTACCGCGAGTCCAACCCCATTTTCCGCCAGGTCATTCAGCCGTCGGGGCACGTCACCCGTCCCTGCTACTTCTACCTCCCAGCGCAGGGCGCGCCACGCCTCCTGGTCCACCACGTGGACGCCGGCAAGTTCACCGAATCAGGCGTCGAGTGCGTGGTGTACAGCAATCGCGACACCATGGTCTCGGCCTTAGCCGATGTGGTCAGCTGTGCAGGCCGCCTGGCGATGGAATACTCTCCCCTCAACGAGATGCCCCGAGTGTCGCGCGTCGACGCAGGGACGGTGGAGCTGGTGCGCAGCCTGGGGGCTGAGGTGGTGTCGTCGGCCGACCTGATGCAGGCCGCCACGCACCGCTGGACGCCGGAACAGTATGCAGACCACCACGCCACCGCGTTCAAACTGGGGCGGATCGTCAACGAGGCCTTCGCCCACGCCGGGGAACGCCTGGGCCAGGGAGTCACGGAGTACGACATCGCCGAGTTTATCCGGCACCGGTTCGCAGAGGAGGGGATAGCCTCCCCCGACGGGCCCATCGTGGCGGTCAACGCCAACGCCTCCGACCCCCACTACGAGCCTTCGGCACAGGTGCACAGCGCCATCCGGCCAGGAGACTGGCTGCTCATCGACCTTTGGGCCAAGGGCACGGCTCCCGGCAGCGTCTTCGCCGACATCACCTGGTGCGCCTACGCCGGGGAAAAGGTTCCAGCCAGGCAACAGGAGATTTTCGACATCGTCATCGGGGCCCGGGATGCCGCCGTAGAATTCCTGATGGCGTCTCACCGCAGGGGTGACAGCGTGCAGGGCTGGCAGGCCGACCGAGTGGCCAGGGACTTCATAGGGGACCGGGGCTACGGCCAATGGTTCACCCACCGACTCGGGCACAGCATCGGGTTCGAGGTGCACAGCGAGGCGGTCAACCTCGACGGGTTCGAGACCCGGGACACGCGTCGCATCATCCCCGGAGTGTGCTTCTCAGTGGAGCCGGGCATCTACCTGCCAGAGTTCGGCGTCCGCTCCGAAATCGACGTGTTCATGTCCGAGGAAGGCCCATATCCCAGCTCCCCCGTCCAGCGTGAAGTCGTGCTGATGGGGTAGAGTGAGACACGATCTCTTGACTGCTGAAAGAAGCGATGGTCAATCATGTCGACAAGGTTGCCTGAAAAACTGTCTGCCACTTCCTGGTTCAAAGAGACATTGAATCGAATTGAGGCATTGCCGTTCCAAGACAGCAATTGGTCCGACGGGGCTAAGAAAACTGACCGCAAGGCAGTAGACCACTTGCTAGAGGTGCTTGCGCAGATTCTTCCAGACAATGCTCCTCCTCCGTCGATTGTGCCCACATGGCAAGGTGGAGCGCAGGCCGAATGGCATCGCAATGGCGTTGATCTGGAAATATCAGCCAACCCACTTAAGCCTGTCGACTATTTCTTCAGCAACGGTGAGTATGAGCGGGAAGGGTATGCATTGGACGACTGGGCCAGCCTGAAGAACTACGCTAAGTCTGTAGCATAGCGCCTCCTCAACTGGCTACTGATGGAAGAACGCCCACCGGATGATTCCCGGATTGAAGACAGTGAACTTGTCCTCCGCCGGGTCTCAGAAAATGGAGTGATTTTCGATGAGAATCTCGAGAGGATCCGACCATCCAGTCAGGTGTTTCTCCAGGATGGCCCCGACGGTCTCGTTTCCGTATATCTGGAATCAGAAACTACACACGGCACTGTGGCTACCGAGGGACCAGAACCGTATTTGGTGAGAATATCCGTCAGGGAACTGCGGGAGTTAGGGCTTGGAATCGTGCGAGACCCGTCATCCGGGGGCCCTGGGCATTGCGAGATCACTGGCAGAAAGACAAGGGGCAAACTGAACAGAATAGCCAGGCAGGCAAGGTGGGTAGTCGGTTATGCCCCTCAGGGTGCGGTATGAACCAGGGACCATCATCCAAGTTGCCCACGTCTCTCGTGTGCCAGTAGAATGGCGGGCGACGCACAGACTGAAACAAGAAGGTACGCAATGGAATTTTCGCTGGCCTACGAGATGCAGCGTCCAATGCTGGACGACCACGCCGTTATCGAGGAGACCCTGGAGCAGTGCATACTGGCCGATGAGATGGGTTTCGACGCCGTGTGGTTCGTGGAGCACCACTTCCTGACCACGTTCTCTGAGTCGCCCTGTCCTGAGGTCATATTCGGTGCCCTCTCCCGCCTGACCAAGCGGATCCGGCTGGGCTTCGGCGTGGTGATCCTGCCCTACCACCATCCCGTCCGCGTTGCCGAGCGGGTGGCCATGGTGGACCACCTGTCCCACGGCCGAGTGGAGTTCGGGACGGGCCGCTCCGCCCCCTACGAACAGCTGGGCATGGGCATCGACCCCCGGAATACGCGGGAAATGTGGGAGGAGTCCCTCTCCATGATCCCCAAGATCTGGGAGTCGGACTACTTCGAATGGGATGGCAAGTTCTGGAAGGTGCCGCCACGGCAGGTTCTGCCCAAGCCGTACCAGAAGCCGCATCCGCCCATCTGGGTTGCCGCGCTGCAGCCCGCCACCTACCAGCTTGCGGCGCAGAAGGGCATTGGCTCCATGGCCCTGGGCGTGAACGCCCCATCGGTGCTGGAGCCGTCCATCAAGGAATACAAGACTGCCATCAAGGAATCCAACCCGGTGGGCGCCTTTGCCAATAACAAGTGGCTGTCTTCCTGCTTCGGACTGTGCGGAGAGGATGACGCGGCCACCAAGCAACTGTCGGCAGACTCCCTGAAGACATTCTTCGGCCCGGGCCGTCCCTACGTTCAGGACCAGAAGGACATCTATGCCCGCCTACTGGAACAGTGGGGCGGCGTGCCCGACCACCTGGCCCAGAACTTCTCCCGCTACGTCGATGTGCCCACGCAGGGCGGCAACGGCGGCTCGGCGCTGGACCTGTCCGGCGGAAGCGCGCTGGCCCAGAAGGTGTGGGAGGAGTTCGACGCCGGCACCATGGCCGAGCGCGGCATCATCGTCGCCGGAGATCCCGAGTCCTGCATCAAGGCGGCGCGGCTGCACGAGGCCACCGGTGTCGATCAGCTACAGTTCCTGATGGCCACGGAAACCGTCCCTCACAAGAAGGTGATGGAGTCCATCGAAATGTTCGGGAAATACGTGATTCCCGAATTCCGGAAGTCAGAGCAGGGAAGCCCTGAGTGTCCCATCGATGTGAACGCAGCCTGAGCACTGGACATCAAGTCGGCGAATTCAGAGGCCTCGACAATTGTCGGGGCCTCTTTCGTAGAACAGCAGCGGGGGCAGTACACGTACCGCCGCTGCGTTACAATATAGCTGGTGTAATCAGCGGGGGTAGCAGCTATGCCGTTCGGAATTGGTCGAGGCGCAGGCGTCGCCGTGGTTGAATTGCACGGGGTAATCGGAAACCAGATCAGGCCCTCAGCCTACTCCCACATCTTCGAAACGGTCGCGAAGAGCAAGTCCTACCGGGCTCTCCTCCTGGACATCGACTCCCCGGGCGGATCTGCCTCGGCGTCGGAGGCTCTGCATCGCAGCATCGAGCGGGTGGCCGAGGCCAAGCCTGTACTGGCCTACGTTCGCGGTATCGGAGCCTCGGGCGGGTACTACCTCTGCTGTGCCGCAAGCCAGGTCTTCACCCTGCCCACCGCGCTGGTCGGTTCCATCGGAGTGCTTTACCTCAGGCCAGTCTTGGAGCAGCTTTTGGGCAGAGCAGGGGTGGAGTTCTCCATTTTCAAGGGCGGCAAGTACAAGGACATGACCGGTTTCTGGCGCAGCCCGACATCCGAGGAAGCAGAGAGGCTGCAGGGGCTTATCGACGAAATCTACGACAACTTCGTGCAGGTTGTGGCCAAGGGCCGCTCCATGACCGAGGAGGCCGTTCGCGAGCTGGCCACCGGAGAGGTCATGACCGGACAGCGGGGGATCGAGGTCGGCCTGGTGGACAAGATCGGCGACTACGAAGATGCGCTGCAGGCAGCAGCAGAGGCGGGTAACATCAAGCCCAGAGCAAAGCTGCTGCAACCCAGGCGCAGCCTGTCCCAGCGTTTGATGGGGCGGCCATCAATGGGAGCGGATTCGATGGCCGAACTGGCCGCGGTTATGCAAAGGCTGATGGGCGGCGGGATCTACTACCTGGACCCAGCCCACATATCCAACTTTCGGGGCGGCAACTAACCGGCCACTGTTCCGATCATCCCTCGTCCTAGGTAGCGTTACGATTCAGGTGACTTCCGGAATGTAGGGCCGCACAGCCGTGCGCTCCGACTCACAGACAGGGCTATGTCTCTGGATGCAGACCCTATGATTCGGAACCCCCGCCTTGGCCGCCGAGCCGCTTGACTTCCTGCCAGAGCGCCTCTTTTTCCTCCAAAGGCAGGGCCTCGAAGTCCAGGCCCTTTTGGCCGGCCAGTTCCTCCATGCCCACGTAACGCGACCGGAAGCGGGCGTTGGCCTGGCGCAGAACGTCCTCGGCGTGCAGGTCCATCCAGCGGGCCAGGTTCACCAGCACAAAGAATACGTCACCCAGTTCGTGTGCCTTTTCCTTTTGGGTCTGCGCGTCTCGTAGTTCACCGATCTCCTCACTCAGCTTGTCCAGCACGCCGGTGATGTCGTCCCACTCGAAGCCGGCACGTGCCACACGATCCTGCATCAGCTGGGCCGCCGCCATCGCAGGAAGGCTCGCCGGTATGCCGTCGACGGGAGACTTGCGGATCCCGGAGGCGGCGCGCTCCTCGGCCTTGATGCGCTCCCAGTTCCGTTCCACCTCCCGTGCATCGGCCACCGTGGTGTCCCCGAAAACGTGGGGGTGGCGCCGAATGAGCTTGCGGTTGATCCGTTCCACGATGTCGCCCATCTCGAACTGCCCGGCCTCCCGGGCGATATCGGCGTGGAACGCGATCTGGACCAGCAGGTCCCCCAGCTCCTCGGTCAGGACCGAAGGATCGGCGCCGTCGATGGCCTCCAGCACCTCGTGGGCTTCCTCCAGCAGGGTCCGGCGCAGCGACTCATGCGTCTGCTCCCGGTCCCAGGGGCAGCCGCCGGGAGCCCTGAGCCTGGCAACGATGTCCACCAGCGTCTGGAATTCCGAAATCTTGCCGTTCGATTCGTATTCAGTCATACACCGATTATAATCAGGCCCGCCCATGTTTCAATCGCTGACACGTTCCAGCAGTCCCCTCGCCCGTATCGCGGCCCGCCTGCGCTGGCTGCCCGCCGTCGTATTCGTGGTGGCTGTGCCGATATTCCTCATCACCGGCAGTCTGACGTGGGCGTTCAACAGCGTTGGGCTCTACGAGGACGGTTTCGAGAAATACCGCATCGCCAGAGCCAGCGGAATCTCCCCCGCCGACCTGCGGCAGGTGGCACTGGACCTGCGGTCCTACTTCAACTCGGGCCAGGAGCCTCTGCATGTCCGCACCCGAATATTCGGGCTGGAGCGCGACCTCTTCAACGAAAAGGAGGTCCACCACATGCGGGACGTGAAGCGCCTGCTGTGGGGAGTGTACGGGGTTTTCGCGGTATCGTCCGTGTGCTTGGCCGCGATGATTGCCACCGGTTTCGCAAGGCGGAGGCGCGATTACCTGCCGACGCTGGCTCGTCGTGCCCTGTGGGGTGGCGGGCTGACGGTGGGGCTGCTGGTGCTATTCGGAATCGTGGCGTCAGTGGGCTTCGACGCGTTATTCCTGCTGTTCCACCGGATCAGCTTTGCCAACGATTTCTGGCAACTGGATCCCAGGACCGACTACCTGGTGCTGCTGTTCCCGCAGGGATTCTGGTTCGACGCGACTCTGTGGGTTGGCCTGCGCGCCATTGCAGGCGGCCTGGTCCTGGCCGCGGCGGGCGGCGCCTGGCTGGCGTGGCAGAAGTGGGGCGCTAACAGGACTACCTGAACGGCCGGCAGGAGTTCACCAAGAATAAAGGTGCGGGATCCTGACCGATAGCCAGATTACGCACCCCTAACTGCCGAGACTATTTCCTCGCCAGCGATACCGGCTTCGGCCTAGTGTCCGCAGCCGCACCCGCCAGCACAGCATCCCCCTCCGCCCATGGGCGGAAGCGGGCCGGGGTTGAACCCGAGGTCCTCGGTGGCGTTACCCACCCTGGCAAACACGGAGATGGCTCTTTTGGCCGGCTGCTCGCAGTTGGGACAATCGGCGCCAGTGGCGCTCATGGGCTGGAGCTTCTCGAACTTGTGACTGCAGGTGGGGCAGTGATACTCGTACAGAGGCATACTGTCGCTCCGAATGCGTAGTCTGTTTCGCCAAATTTAACCCAGCAACAAGACTACGGTCAAGCGGGATTGCTGTAATACAGGACCTCTTGATCTCCGCAGTCAAGCCGTCAAATCCGTTCATGGTGAGCCTGTCTAACAATGTAAGGCTTGTGGGGGAATCCTCCGACAGGCTCAGGATGAGCGGGATCCCCCACAAGGTCTTCCAATTCCCCCTCCCACTGAGGGGGAGAGCCGGAGTGGGGGTAGGGGTGAAGTCCTGGGCATCAGCGGCTTTGCAATGGATAAGAGAACGCCCTCACCCTAACACTCTCCCCCCGGAGGGGGACCAATTGAGAGGCCCCGGTGGCTAACCGTGTGTCGTAGTCAGAATCGTATATAATCGAGAACTGTCCGTTTACGAAAATCGAAATCAACTGACGCTCTTCCATCGCGGAGACCCGTATGGGGAGCAAGGCAACTGGCTGTTATCATTTCGCTTTCGCGCATAAGGACCGGTCCGTCTTATAAATGGTGGGTTTTTGCCACCATTGCCATCGGCACCTTCGTGTCGGTGGTGGACACCGTTTCCGTACTCATTGCGCTTCCTGACATTGCGGCCCACTTTGGCGCGGACCTGCCAACCGTGCAGTGGGTTGTGGTGGGCAATGCCCTGGCCATCAGCGTCCTGATCCTGCCCATGGGCAGGCTGGGCGACATTGTCGGACGCAAATGGGTCTACATCGGCGGGCTGGTCATATTCGTTGCCGGGGCAGCCCTGGCCGGAGTGGCCGCCAACCTGCCTTGGGTCATCACCGCCAAGGTGTTCCAGGGCGCAGGCTCCGCCATGATCCAGGGCAATGGCATGGCCACCGTCATAGCTGCCTTCAGCGGAGCCGAGCGGGGCAAGGCCCTCGGCACCCACATGAGCGTGGTTGGCAGCGGGGCGGTCGCCGGACCCGCCGTTGGCGGGCTGCTGGTGGCGGCCTTCGGCTGGCGCTCGGTGTTCTTCGTCAACGTCCCCATCGGCATACTCACCATTCTTGCAACTATGTACGTCCTGCAGCAACCACGCGGCGGCACCGCAGACTCCGACCGCACCAGTGGCAGCTTCGACTGGCTGGGGGCCGGCCTGTCGGGGCTGACCCTCTTGGGCTTCCTTCTGGTGGTGGGCAACGGCCATCGACTTGGCTGGAATTCTCCGGCGGTAATGCTGGGAGCAGCTGCGACTGTGGCAGCGTTTGCCGCGTTCATCTGGTGGGAGTTGAGGACCTCCCAGCCAATGCTCGACCTGCGGCTCTTCAAGCGCAAACTGGTGGCCATTGGAATCAGTGCCAGCTGGCTGTCGTTTCTGGGGAGCCAGGCCACACGGTTTATGATGCCGTTCTACATGCAGAGACTGCTGGAGATGAGCCCCCGGGACGTGGGATTGCTGATGATTCCGCCAGCGTTGTGCATGATGCTGGTGGGACCTGTGAGCGGGCGCCTGTCGGACCGCTTCGGCTGGCGAATCCTTACATTTTCAGGCCTGGGACTCTCGGCAACAGGCGCGTTCCTGCTGGCGGCCTACCTCACCGAATCGTCGTCGGCGCTGTTCATCGTGTTCACGATGATGCTGCAGAGTTGTGGTATGGCACTGTTCAACTCGCCGAACAACAGCTCGGTACTGGGCGCAGTCGACCGCTCTCAATATGGTGTCGTGGCCAGCCTGACGCAGCTGGTTCGCAACTCCGCCAATGTCACCAGCATCGCCATCGCGACGACGATCGTCGTGGTGACCATGGCCACTTATGGTGTGGAGCCCAGCCTGGACGCCGTATCGCCATCGGTTGCCGACGCCTTCGTGGCCGGGCTGAAATGGGCCTTCCTGGTGATGGGCGCCATGCTGGCGATTGGCATGGGCCTGGTAGTCATTCGGGGAGAGCGAAGACGGCCGGAGAGTAGTGCCGCTACGGCCCCCGAGCCTGCCGAGTCACCTGCTGATTAGGTAGGCCCGTTCACGTTGGACAAGGGCATAGGCGGTTGCTACACTAGGCGGCAGCACCCGTATACAAAGAACAGGCGGAGGAGAAACTGTGGCAGACGTCAAGATTGAGGTCAGGGAAAACGGCCCCAACCGAGTAACCGGGCCCATCGAAATAGTTGATATCAGCGGCGCCAACTACACCATCCCCGAGGGGCGCTGGGTTAGCCTGTGCCGCTGCGGCCTGTCGGCAGAAAAGCCCTTCTGCGACGGCGCGCACCGCGACGCCGGCTTCCAGGCAGACTCACAGGCCCGCTAGCCTCGGCCTAGCCAGATAGTTGCCTATGTGGGGCGCTTGAATGGGCGCCCCTGATTTATTTCCCGAAACCCGCCTGGGCGCCGTGAGGAAGTATTGAGTCAAGACCCGCAAGAGACCCTGGATCAGCTCGAAATCAAGCCGCTGACACCTGACCTTATGGACGCGATGGGGGTCGTACTCAGGGGAAGTTGGGGTTCAACCTGCTGGTGTATGTACCCTAGATGGACCGAGCCCCAGATGCGCGAACAAGCCAGAGGTGGAGAACGGGGTCCGCGCCGCAGGGAAGCAATGACCGAACTCGCCGGGCGCAACTTGGCTCCGGGTCTGATGGCCTTTGAGGGAGACCAACCGGTCGGCTGGATCTCCATCGCGCCCCGGAACGAACTGACCCGAGTTGCCCGTTCCCGCGCCACGCCGCCGGTGGACGACGAACCGGTATGGGTCATTCCATGCATCACGGTCCGCAGGGCGTACCGCGGGCAGGGGATAGCGTCCGCGCTGATACGAGCCGCCGTGGACTTCGCGGGAGAGCACGGAGCGACGGCGGTGGAGGCATACCCGAGGGCAGGCGAGGAACGTACCGGCGACGATAATGCGTTTTTTGGCACCGAGGAAATGTTCAGTCGCGCCGGGTTCCAGGTGGTACGCGGGCCACTTGAGGGCCGTCCCCGAAACTGGCTACCCCGACCGGCAATGCGTATCTCAACCGAAAATACGCGCGGGTAGGAGACACGCCAGCCTGCTGACCGCGGAGAAGCGCTACGAATCCACTACAGTCAATGGAGTCAGCAGCTCCAGCAACTCCGCTACGCTTTCGATGTCTCGCCGGATAATATCCGCCTCAAGAAATCTCTTGCGTTCGTAAAAGTTCCCGTGCAGATCGTTGGGAATCCCGCGCAATTCTCGCAGGCGGTCGTTGCCGGTCTTCAAAATAGCCTGATTCATTACCCGGCTGAAATCGGCGTGCCGGTCATATTGCCATCCTTGAGCCTCCGCCACAGCCTTGGCCATGTGCGCGGCAGCGCCCCAGCCCTTCTCTGATGCCTGGTGCAGATCACCGGCGGCAAGGTACTGTTGTCCCTTAACCAGAAAATCGCGGGCCTGTGTTTCGTAATCAGTCACTGCTTCAAAGTCCGGATCGATTTGCTGGGAAGCCATGTCATTCTCCAAATTGTGCCGGTAATTTAGCACAATCAGAGAATGTGGCACACCTGCTGCTCTACTGGCAGCTGCGTCGCATGGAGCGAATGCGGCGCACGCTCTCCAGCCGCTCCTCAGCGAGGCGTGCCGCCGCGGTGGCGGTGGAGATCTCTTCCTTCCGCGACGTTTTGATCACGCTGCCCATGATTTCGTGGATCCGCACAGTCTTTTCCCGGGCTCGCTCCTCGCTGTATCCCGCATCGCCCATCTCCGCCTCGACGTTGATGACCCCGCCCGCGTTGACGATGTAGTCCGGCGCGTACAGGATGCCGCGACGGTGCAGGTCTTCGCCGTCGTCGTCGGTGAGGAGCTGGTTGTTGGCCCCGCCGGCCACCACGCGGCACTTGAGTTGCGGAATGGTCCGGGGGTTCAGCACGCCGCCCAGGGCGCAGGGCGCCAGGATGTCGCAGTCGGTGGTCAGGATCGAGTCGGGGGTGGTCACCTCCAGACCCCAGTCCCGGGCGCGGTCGAGGGCATCATCGAACACGTCGGTTACGACGATTCGCGTGTCCTCCTCCATCAGGTGCTCGCACAGATGGCTGGCCACCTTGCCGAATCCCTGGACGGCCACCGTCTTGCCGCGCAGGCCGCCGTTGCCCCAGACCTCCTCGGCGCAGGCCTTCATCCCCATGTACAGGCCCAGGCCGGTCATGATGGAGGTATCCCCGCTGCCTCCGAGGGTGATGGGCAGGCCGGTGACGTGTCTGGTCTCCTGCCTCATGAATTCCAGGTCGCGCCCCGTCGTTCCAACGTCGGTGGTCGTAAGGTAGCGGCCGCCTATGGTATCGACGGCGCGGCCGTAGGCCCGCATCAATGCCTCTGATTTGTCCCTGTGGGGGTCGCCGATGATCACGCCCTTGCCTCCCCCAAAGTGGAGACCTGCGGCTGCCGACTTGTAGGTCATCGCGCGGGAGAGGCGCAGCGCATCAGTAAGCGCCTCGGCCTCGCTCTCATAGGGCCACATGCGGGTACCGCCGCACGACGGCCCCAGCGTGGTGTCATGAACAGCGATAATGGCCTTCATTCCCGAGGCGGGGTCGGAGAACATCGCCACCTGTTCATGGCCCTCGTTGCTCATTCGCTCGAGTATGTCCATTTCCGTCACCCTCATTACGTTTCCGGTACTTCAATTATAGAACATTCCAAACAAGAATACATTCTATTTTGAATCGTTCTAAGGGATTTCGCACCAAGCCTCGGTTTCTCGGTGGGTAAGGGTTCGAGCCCGGCTTACCTACCGTTCCTTGCCCCACATGGGGTGACGGAAAGTCGGGCGCGGCAGGATGCGGTCAATGGGGCGTTCCTGCGGCTCGACTGAAGGCGCGGGCTCCGGTTCCTCCGGTGCGGGGCGATAAGCCCGCACGGAACCTCGCTCCGGACCGATTTCGCTCAGGTGCTGGGCCAGCGCCTGGAGGCTGTTCATGTTGTGCACCGGAAGAAAGTCGTCCACGTAGGGAAGAGCCGCCTGCATTCCCTGGGTCAACGGCTGGTAGCTGGCGGACCCCAGCAGCGGATTCAGCCAGATCAGCCTGTGGCAGCTACGCTGGAGGCGCGAGGTCTCGCGGGCCAGCAGTTCCGGCTCTCCACGGTCCCAGCCGTCGGAGATGATCATGACGATGGCCTGCCCTCTCAATGTCCGGCGCAGCCACTGGTAGTTGAATGTCTTCACCGCGTCACCGATGCGAGTGCCGCCGGCCCAGTCGGGCACGGCCCGGGAGACTTCGGTGATTGCCTGATCGATATTGCGATACCTGAGCTGCCTCGTGATGCGGGTGAGTCGGGTGGCGAAAAGGAACGCCTCGACCTGTTGGGGAGACGAGGACTGCCCTGAGGTTACTGTGTGGATGAAATGGAGCAGCATGCGGGTGTAGCGCTCCATGGAGCCGCTCACGTCGCAGATCAGGGCCAGCGACCTGGGTCGGCTCTTGGGACCGCGCTCGACCAGGTCGAACATCTCACCGCCGTACTGCAGGCTGCGCCTCAGCGACCGGCGCACATCCAGGCGGGAGCCATCGCCGGGAACCAAACGTCGCGTGCGCCGCTCGCCCAGGTCCCATTGCAGGGAGGCCATCATCCGGCGTGCCTCGGTGATCTCCTGCCCGCTGAACTGCGCGAAATCCTTCTGGCGCAGGACCTCCCGGGCACTGTAGGTCCGAGTCAGGTCGATGTTGGAGATCGATTCGTCATCCTGGTCGCCCTCCACGGCCAGCGCGTCATCCATGGGCTCATCGCGACCAGCTGACACCTGGGGCTTGCGGAAACGGCGTTGCTCGCCCATGGACCGCAGGTCCATGCCGCTGCGCGCGGTGTTGGGCTTGCGCCAGAAAACGTTGAATGCCTCATCGAAGACGGGTAGGTCCTGCTTTCGGTGGACAAATATACTGCGAGCGGCCTGGTAGAACTCAGCCCTACGCCCTATGTGGACGTGCTCGGTGGCCCGCACCATGTCCAGCACGTTGGCCGGGCCCGCGTCCAGCCCGACGCGGCGCAGCACCTCGGCGAAGCGCAGCAAATTGGGCAGGATGTGGCCGCCGGTATCCGTGCCGTCGCGGTTCAGGGCATAAAGGTTGGTGGTCATGGATGATTCTTGTCCAATCCAGACTACCGCGCTCGTGCCTCGTTCCCGTCCAGAAGGAGCAATGGGATGGTGACCAACCTTTGCCCGTCAGGAGTTTCCACTCTCTCCAAAGGAGTAGGCAAAATAATATCCTCACCGTCCACATGGGCTTCAATTGCATAATCGCGGAGAGCTTCCTCGCCGTTTGCAATGGCCTCATCCAGAGTCTCACCCATGGCAACAATCCCAGGCAAGTCAGGGAAGGTAAGTCCATAGGCGCCTTTGTCCCCATCAATTAGAGCAGGATAGCTGGGCATCTTCGCATCCTCCTAATTCGGCCAGCCCGCTTTCTTAGCGATGGAGCGGGCAACTTCTTCAGACACCACTCTATGACGCGGCAAAGTTATTATGCCGGGGATGATTGGGTGACGGTAGATGTCATGGGCGGAGCCGTGGCGGGATAGATACCATCGTTCCCTTTCCAGCCTGCGCCTGATTCTCCTTGTGGATGTCTCCATTGTTGGAGAATGCTAACACATGGTGGACTGGGACTTGCTATTAATTCGCTCATCCTGTACTAAGAATCAGGAACAGCAACGCGAGAATAGGAGTCCTCCCTTGAATATTATCAAAAATAAAAAGGTATTCCTTACCTGCGCCCACCGCGCCGCTGGCCCCGGTTGCGGGAACGTTCCAGCATTGCCCGCACGGGTTCGCCGCGCACCTGCTCGATGTCGTCCTGGTACTTGAGCATCAGGCCCAGGGTGTCGTCGATGACCTCCGGCTCCAGCTCCCGCTGGTTCAGGGCCATCAGGGCCGAGGTCCAGTCGAGGGTCTCCGAGATTCCGGGAATCTTGTACAGCTCAGTCTCCCGCAGCTCCTGGACGAAGCCGGTCACCTGTTCCGCCAGCCTCCGTGGCGCATCGGGTAACCGTGAAGAAATGATCTGCATCTCTTTTTGAAAGTCGGGATAGTCGATCCAGTAATAGAGGCAGCGGCGCTTGAGCGCGTCGTGCACCTCGCGGGTCCGGTTGGAGGTGATGATCACCACAGGCGGGTGTTCAGCCTTGAACTCACCCAGTTCGGGGATGGTGATCTGAAAGTCCGACAGCATCTCCAGCAGGAAACCCTCGAACTCCTCGTCGGCCCGGTCCAGCTCGTCGATAAGCAGCACCGGCGCGCGCTCGTGGGCCGCGTCGATGGCCTGGAGGAGGGGCCGCTTGATCAGGAACCGGTCGGTGAACAACCCGGCTGTGGCCGTCTCCCGGTCCACGTCGCCACTGGCCTCCAGCAGACGGATCTCCAGCAACTGGCGCGGGTGGTTCCACTCGTAGACCGCCTGGTTGATGTCCAGGCCCTCGTAGCACTGCAGCCGGATGAGTTGCGTATCCAAGGCAGTTGACAGGGCCCGGGCGATTTCGGTTTTTCCCACGCCCGCCTCACCTTCGAGGAAGAGAGGACGCTGCAGTCGCATGGACAGAAACAGCGGCACCGCCAGGGAGCGGTCGGCGACATATCCTTGCCCACGCAACAGGTCCTGAACGGCTTCGATAGAGTCGGGGACGGTGGCGGTCGAAGTCAATGGGCGGCTCTCCAATTGTGAGTCTGAACGCGGGTCTCTGAAAGCATTTTAGCTTAATTCGGCCCTCCCCGTACCCGTGCTTGTCATTCCCTGTCAGGTGGGACGAATATCGACTGAAAGTACCTGTGGACCAATCTGCGCAATCGTTCCCAGTGATCCCCCAGAGAGTCTCGCTGTTCGGCCGTCATCTCGTTGTATGTCGCGCCGAACTGGGGGAATCGCCACACGCTGAACACCCAGAACTCCGGCAGCGGCTCGTCCGGAGGTTGATCGTCCAGGTACCCGACGCCGCCGGTCAACTCCCACGAGACCAGCACCCGACCCCGATGGGCGAGGGCCAGCGCCTCGACCCAGGATGCACGGCGATCCTCGCCGCCGTAGGGCCTCATCAACTCCAGGAGGCGGGACAAGCGTTCCTCGTTGTCGGCGGCAGGCCCGGCAAAGCGACGGGTGTAGCGGCTTTCCCAGCGGGTGCCAAGTGCGGGGATCACCAGACCACCGTCAGAGGCGATGGTGAGCATGGCAGACATAGTCGACCAGCGCACCGCCTTGTCACGAGCAATTGCCTCGTGGGTATCGCCCAGTTCCTCGGAGGGGCCCTGCAGTCCGGCTTCGAAGGGGGTTACTGGAGAAAGGGGCAACCCGTCAAGGATGCGTCGGAACTGTCCTTGCTTGTCGCGGTTGCCAGTGGCCAGCAGGATGGGGGTGGAGGGGCGTCGAGTCATATCGCCAGAACTGTGACTTTCAAAATTACAGGGTTGTTCTGATAGAGGGCTGACCGTGAAAAAATCACGGCAATCCCTCAATCACATAAATCACAGTTCAGACTATCCGTGCTACCGCCCTGGTTGCCGCTCCATCGCCGCCTTTCAGCTTTAGGGGCAGCGCCCACAGTTCGAACTCCTCGCCAACCAGCAGGTGCAGGTTGATCAGGTTCTCGATGAGCGGGATGCCCTGGCCCAGCAGCAGGCGATGCACCGGGAAGTCGTTGATAGTCGACAAGGGCGTAGGCGGATGCTTGTCAATGGGAAAGTCGACCGCCACGGCGTTGACGCCGTTGTCAGCCAGGTAAGCCGCGGTGTCCGTACCCAGGTACGGTCCATGCCCGTAGAACCGAGGGCCGCCGGACTCGTTCTCGGCCCATGCAGTGAACAGCACCGCAATCTTGCCGGACAGCGCGCCGGGTGCTCCTCCCGCTGCCTGCACCTGTTCGATCGTCAGTGGCTCCAACCCCCGGTACACACTCCGCAGGTCCAGGAGGATCGCCGGGCCCATGTACTTTTCGAGGGGCATCTCGTCCACCGTGGCGGCGCCGGGAACGAAATGGTAGGGCGCGTCCACGTGGGTGCCGATGTGGGTCGCCAGGCACAGCTTCTGATTGGACCGGGCATGGGTCTCGTGGGTCATCAACGGAGATGTCTCCACCCCCATCAGTCCAGGGATTTCGCTGACCCGCTCGCTGCCGAGGGTAAGTGTTAAATCGATAAGTCGTGCCATCAGACCCGTTCCTCGTATTTAGTCGCCGGGACTCGGAGCCGGTATCCCTCCAGGGGACGGCTGGGCCTCTTGTGGCGAAGCAGCCGGACGGAAAAGGTTCTCCGACCGGGCAGCCTCGGGCAGGGACTGCTCCCAGTCCGGAATCAGGACACGCTTGGTCGATTCCAGCGTCAAAATAACCAGCGAACCGACCATGCTGAAACCCATCGAGAGGGCGAATACGGGCAGATAGGAACCCGTAAGTTCCCTGACCAGGCCGCCCAGCAGGGTGGCGATGGCGTGTCCCATCATTGCGCCCATGATCTCATATCCGTAGAGGGTGGCCATGGGACCGGTGCCGAAATACTGCCGATTCACCACCAGGTAGGCCGACATTTCCCCGCCGAATCCCAGTCCGAACAGCACACCGAAAAGGTAGAAGATCCAGGGATCGCTGGCAAAGAAAAGCACTGCCACGGTGACGCCCTGCAGGAAGAGCGCGACGATCATCACCGGCTTGCCGCCCATTTTCTCCGCGAGAATGGGCACGACGAAGCGGCCTACAATGCTGAATATCGATATGCAACTCAGGATCCAGGCCGCATCCGTCAGCCCGATCCCTTTTTCGGTGGCGTAGGGGATTGCGTAAATTAGCACTATGCCGTGTCCGGCACAGCCCAGTCCGTGGATAGTAGGCAGGTTCCAGAAAGCCCGAGTGCGCCGCATGTGCTGGCCAAACACCTTTAGGCGGAGCATCAGCACATCTTTCGGCGGCACGATTTCAACCGGGTCGTCGCCCCTGGTGCCATAGGCCCTGATCCCCACGTCGGTAGGCCTGGAACGGAAAAACACGCTGCACAGGAGAATCAGACCGCCGCCAACAAAGGCAATGGCCCAAAATGTCGCTTGCCACCCGAACGCCTCCAGCAGGGCGGCAACCGCGGGTGCAAGCAGGGCAGCCCCGATGCCACCCGCGCCCTGGAGCAGACCGGTGGCCAGCCCCAGCCGCCGGCGGAACCATCCGCCTATCGAGGCCTGTAGCGGCACGAAAGTAAAGGCCTGGGTGATGGCCAGCAAAACACCAAAGGCAAAGAAGAACTGCCAAGTCTGGGTGACAATACCCACCAGCAGCATGCTGACGAGGTACAGCGCGCCACAGCCGAACATTATGGGACGGGAGCCAAAACGGTCTCCCATCATGCCGGCAATTGGCGACATCAGGGATCCAACGAGGTAATAGAGAGCGAGGGCAGCGCCGATGGTGAAAATGTTCCAGCCGAACTGCCCCTCCTCGTCCTGGAGCAGCGGTACCATGATGCCAGCGGACATGCTGATGGACTGGCCTATGACCTGGACCACTATGAGAATGGCCAGAATGATCCAGGCGCGATGGAAGCGGAAGGGGACTACTGCGGCTAACTGTGCCATATCACCTTAAGGGAAGGTCAGCAACTAGTTGCGGATGAAGGGTCAATGCAGTGGGCAGGCCTTGAGGAAGCCCTGCCCCCACCAGGAACCGGCGACACCTTCGGAAGTCTCACCGATGGGAGCAGAGCCGAAGGCGGCCGCACCTGGCTGGCCGCCCTCGGTAGTTTTCTGGCTTGAGTCGTCCAGTGTTGTTCCGGCGAACCCGAAGTTCAACTCCCGGCCCTCCTCACTGGCGGATACGGCCCAGGCCCCAAAGAAGATGATCAGCACCGCCGTCGTGATGACCACCACCACGAAGACGAACGGCGCCGGCATGTTGCGTATCTGGGTCAGCTTCGAACCTCAACGTCGTACGGGAAGACCATGTTGTTTCCGTAGCCCCGGCCGTCCCACTTGTTGGGAAATTCTATCGGCTGAGTCTCGCCCGCGTTGTTGGTGGCGCGACACATGATGGTGAAGCTGCCCTCACCCGGCGGCCGCCAGTAGTGTTCCCAGCGGTTCCAGGAGTAACCGATGCGCGGGTGGACCACATCAACAGGGACCCAGCTCTCGCCGCCGTCCTCACTGAACTCCACCTTGGTAATTTCCTGCTCGCCGGACCAGGCGGCGCCTGCCAACTGGTAGCCGGACGCCGGAATGATCTCGCCGGGAACGGGGTTGGTGATGATGGACTTGACCTTGAGCTTGCTGTAGTAGGTGTAGGGAATGGGAGAACCCGGCTCGTTCTGGGTCATGTAGCGCTCGGTCATGTAAAAGCCCTTGAACTCATGGTCCAGGACGTGAATGCCGACCAGCCACTTGACCGAATTCATACCGTACCAGCCCGACACCAGCAGGCGCAGGGGGCGGCCATGCATCAGGGGCAGGGGCTCCCCGTTCATCTCGTAGGCCAGCAGCGTGTCCGGGTGCATGGCCTTGGCCATCGGCAGGCTGCGCTCGTAGGTTACCTCGGACGGGTCGCCGACGACTTCATCGGGCCCGTGGTCGGCGCCTTCGAACATCACCTCGACGGCGTTGTCCTTGACCCCGGCCAGTTCCAGCACGTCGCGGAGGGACACACCGGCCCACTCGGCGTTGCCCATGATGCCGTGGCCCTTGATCTGTTCCATCACCGAGCTAATGCGAAGGGACTTGGTGTAGTATTCCGGCACCGGGCTGTTGCCACAGCACTCGAAGGTAACCTGGAATCGCTTCTGCGGCAGGCTCTTCAGGTCGTCCAGCGACAGAGACAGTTCACGCCCGACCTGTCCGTCAACCTTGAGCCGGTAGGTGTTTACGTCAATCTCGGGACAGTCCTTCCAGTGATTGCGTACGTAGAACAGGTCGTTGGGAACGATGTTCTCCTGCAATGCGGAAGGCGGCGCTGCGAAGGTGCGCAAACCTGCATTGGTCGGGATGATCTGCGGTTCTGCACGGGTTCCAATCTGCGGTAGGGCCATGTTGTCCTCCTTAACGTCGGTGGTCTGCGCCTACAATTCTCTGCTACTTTCCTATGGCTTCCGGCCTTACGCCGGAAGGCGGCCTCGCGGCGTTGGTTCCAATCGTGCCGTCTTCGACGCTCTGCGTCTCGGGATTTGTCGGCAGCGGCCTTGATCTGCCGCTGTCTCCGCTATTCGAAGGTTTCTTCCATCCAGGCGCCAATCCGATAATTCCGCTCAAAGCAGCGGGCTATCTCCGGTGCATTCGCCAACTCAGGCTATTCCAGGTAGCTTGTCTGCGGATCGCTGGTTGGATAGGTAATCAGCAGCACCGCCGGCGTCCACAGGTGGTTGACCAGCTTGTGCGGCGTTCCCGGCGGAATAAGGAGCGTGGTGCCGGCACGAACAGTGCGGATCTCGTCGTTGATGATCGCCTGGATTGCCCCCGACGTAACCTGCATCGATGCGTCTGTGTTGTGAACGTGCATTCGACTCTCCCAGCCGGGATCGATCTGCACTTCCTTGATGGTGAGCGACTCCGCACCCAGAGCGCTCGACACGAAATAACGCTCGCTGAAGCGGTCAACGGGTGCGGGCATCCTGATATCGGAGTGATCTATATAAGGCATTTTGGCTCCAAGGCCCGGTGGCATTTTACCACCAGCGCCTGAATAACGCATTTTGGCGCAGCACAAGCCTTGCTGTCCGGTTACTCTCAGGACCTGTGCTGCGAACCATGGCCGGCCAGGGTGGAAACTTCGTGCGTCCTATTCGACGGTTACCGGGTATCCCACAATGGCGCTGAAGTTCTTGCGCATGTTGTTGTAGCGCGGCTCCCTGGACTGCACCCTACCCACCTCATCGGTGGCCCGAGACATGATGGTGTAGTCGCCGGGCTTGGCGTCCCACTTGTAGGACCAGCGCACCCACATGAATCTGTCACGGGGCTGCTCGATGTGCGCCGAGTGCCAGGTCTCGCCATCGTCGACGCTGACATCGACATTGTCGATGGCCCCTGCGCCGCTCCAGGCGTAGCCGCGAATCATGTGCTCGCCCGAATTCAGCACCTTGGTGTTGTCGTTGGGGCTGGTGACGATGGATTTGACGCCGATGGTGGTTATCAGTTCCTTGTCGGGAGAGTCCTCAGAGTCGGCGTAGTAATAGAACTGGTAGTGGTACCAGCAGTCCGGCATGTCCGTCGTGACTTCCAGCCGCCGCAGCCACTTAACCGACCAGTTGCCGGACCAGCCCGGCACCAGCAGCCGAACCGGCGCGCCGTGCAGGTGCTCGATCAAAGCGCCGTTCTGGGCCCACGCCAGGATGGTGTCGGGGTGCAGAGCCTTCTGCACCGGCAGGCCCTTGTCGTAGTAAAAGGCATCGGTGCCAGGCGCGGCGGTGGCCGGGACGCCGATGTCCCAGCCCTCGGCACGGATGTACAGCGACTTGTCGGTGAGACCCGCCTCCTGCAACACGGTGTACAGCGGCACTCCCGTCCATTCGCTGGCGCTCAGGATCATGGCCTCGGAGGTGCGGGAGGGGCGTGGTCCCTCATCCTTGAAGAACTCGAAGAAGGTGGCGTCAGACCCGGAGCACTCCATCACCGTGCGCACCGTGCGACCGGGGAAACGGCGCAGGTCGTCAAGGGACAGCGTTATCGGGTTCTTGACCTCACCGTCGATGGTCAGGGTCCACTGGTCGGCAGGGATCAGTGGCGGTACGTCGAAGTGCTGCACCGTGTAGTGCAGTGGAGTTGGGGTTATCAGCCCCTCAAGGTCCATCACCGGTGTGCGAATGCGCACCGTGCGGCCCTCGTCATCCAGCAGGGTCACCGGAGTCACTTCCTTGGACGGCCAGCCGTACCAGTCGCCGGTGAGTCCGGAGTTGGCTGCATCGGATCCAATGGACTCGTCCATTCTGAGAAAATCTGGCACCGCGCCTTCTTGAGTAGTCATCCAGGTCCTCCTTGCCCAGTCAACATTGGCATTCCAGTTCCTTGGAACGTGACTCTAAGCCCTTTCCTGGCGGGTTTTGAGCCAAGCGTCGTAGTTGTCCTTCATGTAGCTAAGATGTTCCGGGATGTGAGCTTCGTACACGGCCAGCCAGTCATCCATCGTCATATCGCCGTTTTCGGGATGGTAGCAGACACTGGCCCAAGCCTCTTCCGGCAGCGTCTCAATGAGGTTGTGGGTCTGATTGCGCAGGAGCCGAAACAGTTCCATGGACTGCCGGGGGTCCTGTTCGGGGTAGCCCAGGGCCGCTCCCCAGGCGTTTTCGTCGTAGGCCATCAGCGGCTGCCCCGGTTCCGCGACGAAACGACGACAGCGGATGTAGCTGTTTACTTCACTATCGGTTATATGGACCAAATGCTCCTTGATGCTCCAACAGCCGTGCTCGTCGCGAAAGTCCCACATTTCCTCGGGAAATTGGCGCACCCCATCGATAAGGTTTTCATAGGCCCTGCCGTACGACGCTATCTTTTCTTCCCGTTCTTTGGGTGTCATATTCCTTCGCCGTCGGCAGGGCCGGGTTGGGGTTACGAGCTGGTGGCGTATTTGAAGCCCAGCTCCGTCTCCCAGCGCAGGTAGTTCATCATTTCGCCGTAGCTGCGATCCACACCAAGGTAGTTGATGTCGGCCGGGGGTCGGACGATGCCGGTGAGCCCCTGCTCCACGGGCAACCCGGCCTCTCGCCAGGCACCCATTCCGCCCTCCAGCACCGAGACGTTGCTGTAGCCCAACTCTCCGAGGGTCACAGCAGCCAGCGCCGAGTTGCGCCCGGAGCCGCAGGTCACCGTGATGGACGAGGACTTGTCCGGCGCGATTTCGCCGATCTCGATTTCCAGCCAGCTGCGGGATACCCACCTGGCTCCTGGAGTATGGCCTCCCGAAAAGTCCTGGCTGGTGTCGACGAACAGCACCACGTCGGACGGGCTGTCGTGCAGCTGCTGTGCCGAGACCAGGCTGACGCTGCGGAATGCGTCGCCCAGCCCTGCCACGGAGGTCCGCTCCATACCTGGAGACAGTTCTCGTCCTGAGGCAGCCCAGGCCGGGGCGCCGCCGTCGACAACATAGACCTCGCTGTGTCCCATCTGGCGGTAGAAAGACGCGGTGACGGTGCCGCGGGCGCGACCATCGCAGCAGAACACCAGGGTGGCGTTCTTGACCACAGCCACATCATCGGCGCGTTGAACCGCCTGTCCGCCGGGCCACCAGCGGAATCCGGGGATGTGGCCGTCGGTGTATTCCTTGTCGGTGCGCACGTCAACCAGGTAAACGGGTTGACTGTCGCGCCGGGCAATCAGATCAGCCAACTGGTCAGGCGACATATAGCGGACGCCGTCCTCCGCCGCCAGCTTCGCCGCATATTCTTCGGCGGCGGCGCGGCCCTCGTCGGTAACCTCGGGAAGCTCGACGCGGTCTGCCCCGTTCTCCAGCTCGAACCCTGCGAGCAGCCAGCCCGACGTGCCGTTCTTCAGCCCCAGGGCCTCGATGCCCATGCGCTGCAGTACGTGGGTGCCGGTGATGCTGCGGGTGCGGCCAGCGCAGTTCAGGATGACGGTGGTGTCGTCGTCGATCTCGTTCAGGACGTCGGTGATGCGCAGGGCCAGTTCGCCACCGGGCATGCTCCGTCCGCCGGGGATGGCAAACCGCTGGTATTCCTCCGGGGTACGGGTATCCAGGATCACCAGCTTGTCGCCGCGCTCGATACGCTCGTGCAGGTCCTCGGCGCTAATCTCCGGAACGTGGTGCACCACTTCCAGCATCTCGCCGAAATCCTTGCTGGGAACGTTGACGCCCCACTCGGTGGGATAGTCGCGGGCAGACCACCGGTTGACGCCGCCATCAAGGACGGAAACGTTGGTGTATCCCAGCCGCTCCATCGTTGCGGCAGCCAGGGGGGCACGTCGACCGTCGTCGTCGCAGACCACGATGCGTACTCCCTTAGCCGGGACCGCGTCCTCGATTATGAATTCAATGCGGCGCCGGGGAATGAGGGCGGAACCAGGGATGTGGGAACTGTTGTATTCGCCGGACTCGCGGACGTCAATCAGGGCAATGGGCGCATCGCCCTTGAGCAGACCATCCAGTTCAGCGTCGGAAATTGTGTTGGCCATAATTATCGGCTCACCTTGCCTTAACTCAAGCGCTCAGGCTTCGTAGGCTTTTGGATGCCGTAATTATGCGAACGTTTGCAACTGGGTGTCAACCCAACGTGAAGGCTGTGCTATACTTCCGAAACCATGGCAAGCGCGAACGATGAAATAGTCGAAATTCCGCTGTTTCCGCTCAATCTGGTGCTCTTTCCCGGTATGCCACTACCATTGCATATCTTCGAAGAGCGCTACAAGGCGATGATCGGCGACTGCATGCGTTACAACACTCCCTTCGGTGTCTCGCTGATCCGATCGGGGCAGGAGGTGGGATCGCCCGCCGATCCGCAGCCCATCGGTACCACCACGAGGGTGTTGCGCTCCCAGATGCTTGAGCAGGGGCGCATCAACGTCATGACCAAGGGCGAGCGCCGCTTCGAGATCGTCGAGATTACGCAGCAGGAACCCCACGTGGCCGCCTTGGTCAGACTCCTAGACGAGCCCGTCGGGGATGATTTCTCCGGTATTTCTTCGGAGATCACCGAGGAATTCAGCCGGCTCATGCGCAACCTGATCTCACTTACCGGCGGCTACGCGTCCCAGGTTGAGATACCCACCGATCCGGTGGAGCTGTCCTACACCATCGCCGCCAACCTGGAGGCGCCCGTCCCCGTGCGGCAGGAACTCCTCGAGGTGCCCACCGCTGCAGACCGACTGAACCGGCTGGTCCCATTGCTCAAGCGCCGCAATCACGCCCTGGATGAGGAACTGCAGCGACAGAACCCGTTCAAGGGCCCTCGCCTGAATTAACCCCACAAAAAACGCCGGGACTATTGCCCCGGCGTTTCTGCTCTCGGGTCCGCTGTGCTCGCCCTTATGCGTTGAACAGCCGCAGTGCGCCCTGCTCCGGTATGTAGCCGCTGAACAGTTCCGGGTGGATCATCTCGGCCATTATCTCCAGTCCCGTTACCAGGCGCGGGCCGGAACGGCTGGTGTAGGCGCTGGCGTCGACGACATAGACCCGGTCGTTCCGTACGGCCGGAAGATCCTTCCAGCCCTCGCGTTCTGCCAGTATGGGAACGTCCTGCATTCCGCGCTTGACGTCGAAACCGCAGGGCATCATCACGATGACGTCCGGCTGGCGCTCCACAACATCGTCCCATTCCAGCTTGAAGGTGCCGGTGTCCTTGTCGCCGAAGGTGTTTGCGCCCCCGGCGATGTCCACCATCTCGGGCACCCAGTGTCCGCCGCACATCAGCGGTTCCGCCCACTCCACGTGCAGCACGCTGGGTTTTGTGTCGGCATCGGCGGCACGGGCGGCTACCGCCTCAATGCGGGCCTCCATGTCCTCGGCGATCTCGTCAGCCTTCTCTTCCGCACCCGTGGCGCGACCCAGCAGGCGGACGTTGTCTATGATGTCTCCCAGTAGCTGCGGGTCGAGAGAAATCACCTCGGGCTGCTTGGCCAGGCTCATGCTCACCTCGGCGACCTGCCGAGAGGAGACGGCTCAAACCTCGCAGATGGCCTGCGTTATGAGCAGGTCAGGCGCAGCGGCCTGCAGGACTTCCTCGTCGATCTCGTAGATGCCTAGCCCCTGTTCCAGGCGCTCGGATATGACCCGGCTGATCTCGCCGCTGGTTGGCTGCTGACCCTGGAAAACGCTGCGTACCACCCACGGCTTGTCGCGAGCCTCGGGTGGATAGTCGCACTCGTGGGTGACGCCCTTGAGGCTGTCCTTCAGGCCGAGCTGGTAGACAATCTCGGTGGCGCTGGGCAAAAACGAGCAGATATTCATTCCAAACCTTCTTTAAATTAACCGCAGAGAACACAGAAATCTCCTGCTTGTTCAATATCTCTCCGTGTTCTCTGTACGCTCTGTGTTTAAACCTTTTCCCCTAGCGTTTCTTTTCCGCGTGGGAGGTAAGTCCAACGGTGGTATCCGCAGTCGCCACGGCGACCGAACCGTAGAGGGGTCAACGCCGTTTCCAGGTTTCCACCAGCTCGTGGGCCTGATCGTCGTCCACGCCCCACATCGTAAAGTGCACTTTTATGGCGTCATACAAGGTGATGTCGCCAGGCGTCTTTTCCGGATCGCGATAGGACTCGATGTCCACTTCCATCCAGTCCAGGGCGATGTCCTCGGAGTTGGCGATCCGTTCCACCATGTTGACGGCACAGGCAGTGATCCCGGAGAAGAACAACTCTCCGGCTCCGATCTCGTCTCCGCCGGGGTCATCAGCGACCCAGTGGTGGTTACGAGCGTTGCAGATGGCGCGACCCAGCGTGCCCGTGCTGTAGCTCTTGGCCTTGTAGGCCAGGGTCAGTTCGGCCATGACGACCTCCTTCGGTTTCGGATTCCTCGACGGTTTTCTCCGTTGAGGATTTCTCCCTCACCCTCTCCCGCTGGGAGAGGAGATAACGAAAACGGGGTTTCAGCCCCCTGGAGAAAAGAACTCTCTCAGAGGTGCCCTCGAGCCCTAGTCGGCGACCCGGTAGGCGACGCACTCGACGATTTCGATGGCAAGCGGCTTCTGGGCGAGCCCCGTGGTCCCTATGACGGCCCGGCAGGGTGGGTTGGGGATGAATTCACGGTAAATCTGGTTGAACTCACTCCAAAGGTCCATATTGGTCAGGAACACTATCATCTTGATGACGCGCCCGAAGTCGGTGCGGGCGGCGGTCAGAATGGTCTCCACGTGGCGGAAGCAGGCACGGTACTGCTCCTGGTAAGTCTCCCCCACCGGATGACCATCAAAGTCGGATGAGGTCGTGCCCCGGCAGTAGACCTTTACTGCCTTCACCTTCAGCATTCGCGTCAGGTCTTCCTCGAAGTAGTCCGTGTACAGCCCGGTGCGGTGGGAAACGGCGTCGGTGGCCTCGTGCCGGCCTTGCTCAATGATCAGGTCAAGCAGCCGGTCCCGCTCCTCAAAGCCCAGGGACTGCGCCTCCCCTATGCTCATAGCGTCGAGTTCGGTAAGGCTGAGACCGGACTGTTGGGTTTGCGTCATCTGGGAATGACCTCAAAAAACATGTGCTGCACAATCCAGCGGGTGGATGCCCGGAGGATTGCCTATATTAGACTGCCGCCACCGCGAGACGCAAGAGAGACCCGCTTTGACAGGCGTCGAAACCGCCACTTAAGATGACTGAAAATACAGGCTTTGGCGGAGTTCGTAATGGTAACGATTCCCGAGTTGAAAGAGCAATATGAAGGGCTGGACAAGCAACTCCCCGCAAAGGGGGAGGAGGCCATTGAGCCCGAGTGCCTGCTGACCTTCGAGTACGAGTATCCGGAGCGGGATACCGAGGTGATAATAGACACCGACGAGTTCACCGCCGTCTGTCCGTGGACCGGCCTGCCCGACACGGGAGAACTGGTCATCACCTACGTGCCCTCCCACAGCTGCATCGAGCTGAAGTCCCTGAAATTCTACCTGCTGTCCTACCGTGACGTGGGCATCGTGCAGGAACACGCCGCCAACCGCATCCTCAACGACCTCGTGGCCTGCTGCCGGCCCCGCCGCATGAAAATCGCACTGGACTACAAGATACGGGGCGGGCTGCACACCGTGGTAACGGTGGAGTACAAAGAGGAATAACCGAGTCAGCCACCTCGAAGCATAGCGGTGAGTTCCCGTATGTCGCCAATTTCATGCAGCCGGGCGACGGCGTCGGAGACGTCTCTTACGCCCTGCTCCCCGAGAAAATCAGTACTTAGGAAGGCAAACTTGCGGTGCAGTTCGTCGGCCGGCGCCGGGTTGCGGTGGTCGCCGTGGTGGGCCACCACCGACTCGCTCAGGGTCCTGCCGTCGTTCAGCGAGACGGTCACGCGGGCCGCCGGGTAGTCATAGCGGCGCAGGTCCATCTCGGGATCGGCGGAAACGGCCACCTTTCGCGCCAGTGCCAGGGTATCCTCGTCAGTCAGCCTCTCCGGATAGAAAGCCGTGATATCGGTCGACCGGTGGGTAACAGTGGTCGCCAGGGCGTACGGCAGCGAGAACTTGGCCGCCAGCATGTTCGGCGGTGCCGGGTCGGTCATGATCATTGCCAGCGGCGGGGCAACCACGTCTATGCTCTCCACGTCGCCGGCGCCGAACTCCCCACGTTGCAGGATGTGCTGCATCCCATCCAGGGCGTGGTGGTTGTTCAGGCAGCAGGCGTGCAGCTTGAAATAGTTCTGCTGAATTCGCAGCGCCTCCTGCTCACCCAGGCCCTGCACCACTGCCTCGGCGTCAAACCCGCTGCCCAGTAGTGAGCCGTAGACATCGGCCGGACCGTCCTCCAGGCTGGTGAATCCGCATTCCACCAGGTTGGCGGCCATTATCCCCTGCATGGCGGACCGCCCAGGGTACAGGTTGCGGACCGTCGCACCCTCAATGCAGGGAGTCCACGTGTTGGCGGGGCTCATGGACGCGGCGAGACTGATGGCCTCTGTCGTCTCCGTAGGGCCAAACCCCATCAGCCGGGCAGCCGCTACGGCAGCGCCCACGGTTCCCCATGTCCCGTGGGAATGCACCTCCGGGCGGACCGAGGTACCCGTGCCGATGCGGGATGTGACCTCGTAGGCTACTATGACGCTCTCCAGGAACTCGCGGCCCGAGACGCCCATCTGCTCAGCAACGGCCAGTGCCGGCGGAACCACATGGATGGCGGCGTGTCCTCCGCCCAGACGGTTGCCCTCATCCATTTCCAGCGCGACCCCGGCGGTGCCGTTGGCGAGGGAGGCAAGCATCGGTCCCGCCAGCTCTGTATGGCCGATGATAGTTGCCTCACCAGTGCCGCTCATCCTGACAGCCATCCCGGCCAGCTTACGGTTCTCGGACAGTCTGCTTCCGGCCACCATGGCCCCGATGGTATCCAGCACCACCGTGCGAGTCGCGTCCCTGGATTCAGGGCCGAGATCGTCCCAGCGCAAATTGCATACAAATTGCGACAACCGGTCAATGTATTCTGGATGCCTGGACATATCGCCTCCCAAAACAGGACGAATGAATGGCGGACTGAGGGCCCCGTCCAATACACTGTCTGAGAAATTGTCTTTGCCGGCCCACACCAGCATAATGGGGCACATTATGTCAGAAAAAAGACAGCTTAGATTCGCTTTCATCGCCAATCTGCGCATACCCATGGTATTGGGGCAGAAGATCAAGCGCGTGGCTGATAATTCCTGGACGAAAATTCGCCGTCTACGCGGGTGCTGCGGAAACTACGATCAGCCCGGGTGTTGACTGAGCGAAGTCAGGTCGCCAGGCGGCGACCACCAGCATGGCGATCATCACCATTCAGGGCATCGCCATTAGACCCGGAGCATCACCACCAGACGAGATAGCCCAGGTGCAATCGGTTGAGCTTGGGCTGGCATGAACGCGCGAACCGGATTGGCTTCATTCCGGGACCAGTCAGAAAGTTGCCAGGCGTATCCCTTCCCACCAGTGCTTGCCGTGCCCGCGCCGTTTGCGCTTCATGCCCAGGCTTGAGAGTCTCAACCCGAAAGCCCGCTGGGAAACCGGCTGCCGACCGGAGTCCTGGCACCAACCGAGGAACCCGGCGTACAGTTCCCCTGCCAGCATCCGGCGGTCCTCGCCAGTGTCGCACCGTTCGGCAACGAACTGTCCGACGATATTTACGACCGGGATTCCGTTAAGCAAAGACCCGTTGCCGTTTAAATGGCCATTGTGGCCGTTCTGTGGGGCAGCCGGATCACCTTGTACCGGGGAAGACGTGTGCCACTGGTCGGCCCGTTCCGTAAGAGCGGCGTCCCAGCTGTCCTCCTCGTCCTTTCCACCCGAGGTTACCGGGGGAACAAAGGGAGGCGAACCAGGCGCCAGCCGCCTCTGGGGCGGGTCTCCGGGGTATCCACGGGGAGGTGCGGCAACCGGTGGAGCCTCCTTCTCGCCTTCCGGGGCATCAGGGGCGCCGAGGACTCCTCCAAACCGGGTTTGTCCCGGGGAGAGACGCCTGGGCAGAGTCCTCGTGGCGCCAGCGTCAACCGCGGCGTTCGCGCTTGATGCGCAGTACTCCAGGAGCTGGAGATACCGCTCCAGTCCGCCGAAATCATCCCAACTGAGCACACGGCCCTCCAGGGCCGAGGCATTCAGCGTGAATCCGAACCGCCGAATGTGGAAAATGCGACGGTAGGCGGGAGGGCACTCCCACACGGGCTGCAGGATGGAGCGATTCACCGCGATACCGATCAGGTACATGGCCGAACGGGCCGCGCGCAGCTCGGGCCATTCCTCCCGGATCGGCTCTCCGCCGAAGGCTTCCTCGAGACTCCTCTGCGCTTGAAGGGCGGAAAGGGCAAAAGAGGCCCTCATCTGATTGGCCGCACCCCGTGTCAACTCGGCGGCCATTTCCTGCCTCGTCCGAGGCTGTCCGCCCGCCCATTGACCGGACGGATTTCCGTCGCTTGGCACGCCGGACAGCGCGCCCGGAGGTATCCTTCCTGCCTTCGCCCCGGTATGCAGGGACACGGCGAAAGCCAGATTTTCCTTTACCAGCCTGATTTCATCTCCTGGTTTCACACGCCACCACCCGGCACTGCCTCCAGGACCAAGAGGCCGGAATCAGATTACACGCATTGGCCAGACACGACCAACATTATCGGGGTATCCGCGAGATCAGTGGACTACTCGTTGATGTTCATCACCACTTTGATGATGTTGTCCTGTCGCTGGTCATACATGTCGTATGCCTTCTGCACATCCGAGAAGCCCATCTGGTGAGTAACCAGCGGCGACGGGTCGCACCATCCGCGCTGGCGCAGGGCGACGATTTCCTGGATATGGCTGATGGGGTCTCCGCTGCGAGCGCCCGTCGTGGGTATGATGCGCGGCTGCTTGTCCATCAGCCAGTTGTGTTCCAGAGGAATGAATTCCTCCTCCTGGATACCGAAAATGATGCATGTGCCGTTCTGGCGGACCAGGCGGAAGCACATGTTGAAGGTATCGGCATAGCCCGCTGCCTCCACCACCACATCGGCGCCCGCCCCTCCGGTGATCTCGGCCACTGCCTCTTCCAAGTTGTCCCTGTCCGGATTCAGCTGGTAGGTGGAACCGAAAGTCTTGGACGCCTCCAGCCGATTGTCCAGCAGGTCGACGGCGATAACGTTGCGCGCGCCGATTCGGGAGGTGATCATCGTGAAGCTGAGGCCAATGCTGCCCTGGCCCATCACCACCACGTTTTTGCCCAGAAGGTTGGGCATCTGCTGGCAGGAATAGAGCACCGTGCCCGAGGGCTGGCACATCACCCATTCGTCCAGCGAGCCCTCGTCCGGAAGCAGGATCATCCGGCTGGGGTCGGAAACCATGTACTCAACGAGACCTGCAGACCCGCGGGGAGGGATCACGATGACACGTTGTCCCTCGTGGTAGGCATCGGTGCGGCTGTCCACAATGGTGCCGGCGAGTTCGTGGCAGGGGTGACCGATGGGCGCAGGGTAGTATTCCTCCGGGTTGACCGCGAAACCGTGGCGGATGTCGCTGCCACAGACGGAAACGCGCTCCAGCCTCACGAGGCACTCCCCGTCCTGGGCCGTGGGCTGCTCCGCCTCGAGTAGTTCGAATAGCTTGGGGCCGACTAGTCTGGCCGCTTTCATCAGATTGATACTCCAAAGTGAAAATGCTGCCGCCCTTAGCGGGGCAATTTTTGAATTATGGCTATATTACTAGCCAAGAAGCATTTACGGCAACATGTTATGTCAGCTTATCGCGGGTTATCTAGTGGTGGTTATCTCTCTCCATCCCACATGGCAGCCAGCGGCCGGTCCACGAATCCACTGACAATCATCAAGTCGTCTTCGATGTCCTGGGCATTCATGTCGTCTCTGTAAATGTTCAGATGGTTCTCGTATGCAACCCGAAAAGCGTCCATCCAATAATCGTCGTCAGTTTCCTCGCTCATCTGAACCATAGCGCGCCGCGGATGAGCGTATTTTGTGTGCCGCCAACCCCGGTGCAAGCAACATACTTTAATGGCATGGGCCGTAGCGCCCCACAGCTTTTCCGATGTCTGACCGATATTACACCGCCCGAATTTCCGGTCAGCCTCCTCCAGGAGTTCATGGGCAGCCTGGGCATATTCTCTAGCCTTGACTTCGGGGCCCGTCATGAGGCCTTACCTCGCTGTTGCCAATGGTGGCGAAACCATCTTATCAGTCGAGACATCCGTAGCTCCCCACTCGCTACCCTACCTGCCCGTAGCGGAAGCAGTCGACGGTGTGGTCGTTGACCATGCCTGTGGCCTGCATGAAGGCGTAGCAGATGGTGGGGCCAACAAACCGGAACCCGCGCTTGCGCAGGTCGCGGCTCATCGCCTCGGAGAGCGGCGTCTTGGCGGGCACCTGGTCCATTGACTGCCAGGCGTTCCTTATGGGCGAACCCTCCACGAATCCCCAGATGTAGGCGTCGAAGCTACCGAACTCCTGTTGCACCGCCAGGAAAGCGCGGGCATTGCCGATGGCGGCCGCAACCTTCTGGCGGTTGCGCACGATGCCGGAGTTGGCCAGCAACTCGGCGACCTTGTCATCGCCGTAGGCGGCAACGACAACAGGATCGAACCCGTCGAAGGCCTCCCGGTAGGACTCGCGGCGGTTGAGGATCAGCTCCCAGGAGAGCCCGGCCTGCGCGCCCTCCAGCACCAGGAACTCGAACAGCTGCCGGTCGTCGTGGAGCGGCACCCCCCACTCCGCATCGTGGTAGGAGATTCCGAGGGGCGTTGTGGCCCATGCGCAGCGGGTGAGCATAGCTATGGCGTCCAGACATTGAAGTTTTCGAAGCTTGGGTCCACGGTGTGGTCACTGGCGGAGACCCCAAAAACAGTGACATTGCCATCATCCAGATTGTGGCTGAGGTCAAGGCGAGACACCAGTTCCCCGTTGACGAAAAGCATGCCTAAATCTCCGATAGCTATTAGCAACAGATGATTCTCGCTTTGAAGATCGGATTCCAATTGGCCTCCAGCAACAAAGGTGGACCTGCCGCTTCCCACATTCCAGGTTGAATGCTGCCATTGGTTGTGGCCATGAACTTGGACGAATTCCGAGCGGGCCGATCCAGATTCGCGGATTTCAAATCCGTTAGCCCAATCCAAGCCCGTGGGACTGATAAATGTGGTCTCGACTGCCAGGTCGCTGGTCCTTACACCGCTGGATTGTGTAGACATGATGTTTCCCCCGTACTTGAATGTGCCGTTGGCAGGCCCGTATTCTCTATGGAATTGCCGACCTGAAAAGTCCTGGAACCGTGTGACCGCCCCGGCCACTCGGGAACTGGTATAGGCCCCGGTGAAGACGGCAACGTCGCCCGGTCCGGTGACGCTGGATAAATGCAGTTCCGATATGAACTCGTCATTTACGAACAGAAGCCCGCGCTTTCCAAAGACGGCGAGCCACAGTCTGTTGTGTCCCCCGGCACTGGTGTCGAGGAGGGTCAATCTCCCTTCTGCAAAGGTTTGGATTTCTGAGCCTCTACCTTGCCGCCAGGCCGTATACCAACCCCCGCGACTGGTCACTGCGACCAGAATGCCTCGGGCAGACGATCCGGTGCCCGTGCCTCGGATCATGAATCCATAATCCCATGGGTTGGAAGCAGCCGAGTAGGGGTTGATGAAGGTGGCCGACACAATGAAGTCCGACATGGAATCCCGGGCGAATTTGGTCTCGCTGTTCCCGTCGGACGGGTTGTGACGCAACTCGCCGCTTATGGGGCCGAAGCTGTCACCTGCAACGGCTGGCAGCGTGGGCGGCGGAGTGCTTGGGGTTGGAGTGGGCGTTGCGACTGGTCTGCCGCTACGGAGAGCGGGAATTTCCTGTCGAACCGTCTTCACCGATATAGCGAAGCCCAACGACTCCACCTCTGGTCCGGCGTAGCCGAAAGTGTTGATGCCCACAATCCGGCCGGACATCGAGAGAAGCGGGCCGCCGCTGTTGCCGGGGTTAAGAGCGGCGTCGGTCTGAATCACATCACTTTGATGTCTGTCGTTGTAACGGACGGCGGAAACGATGCCTCGAGTGATGGTAGCCTCGCCAGACAGCCCCAGCGCATATCCTATGGCAATCACTTCATCACCGGGTTCGAGACCGGAAGCATCGCCAAAGAGTAATTTCCTGAAGTTGCCGCAACAGATTTTGACCACCGCCAAGTCCCGAACTGCATCCGTCCCCATTACCGAGCCTCGGTAGGCGTTTGAGTCATTGACGGTTACGTCCACTTCCAAGACACCCTCGACCACGTGATAGTTGGTGATAATGAGCGCAGTCTGGCCGCTGACGTCGAAGATCGCCCCAGAACCGCCGCCTGCATTGCTTTCGATACGCACCACGGAGGGTCGTACCTGCTTCACGATCTCCCGCAGCGAGAGGGCAGGGTCTTTGGTCGGGATGGGCGTAGGAGTGAAAGTCGGCCGGGGCGTCGCTGTGGGTCGCCTGGTGGGCGTAGGCGCGGGGGTCATCGTCGGCGTCGGAGTTGGGGTAGGCGTGGGCGCAGGAGTGACAGTCGGAGTTGGGGTCGGCGTAGACGTCGGCACGGCAGCTATGGTCGCAGCCATGCGCGCCTCTACTGTCGCATCCAGGTCGGGGGTCGGTAGCAGCGTCGGTATGGGCCTCGGCTCCGCGTCCCGCGTTGCGGAGATTCCTGCGGCAATAGTTGCGTTGATGTCGGGCAACGGCGTGGGAGTGGCGGTGGGCAACGCAGCGGAGACCGCAGCCTGGACCGTTGCTCCCAAGTCAGGCGTCGCCGTAAGGCTGCTGACCGGGCCCGGCGTTGCAACGGGAGACGTGCAGGCCAGGGCGATAACAATCAGCAGGACGCAGGTGGAAAGGCTCAGGGCTCTCATATCGTGACGGTTCGCCTCTCCTGCCGGAACGCGCTGTCACCCTCCCCATCATTTCACATCATCGGCGCTCGGGCTTATTATAAGACAAGGTTTTTTTACTCTCCACGACCATCTCCGGGAAAGAGAGGGAAATCGTGGACATTCGCAGGAGGCCAGTTTCAATGCCCAAGGAATATGACGTCATAGTGGTCGGCGCAGGCAACGCGGCCCTTTCCGCAGCCATCGCCGCCAGGGAGACTGCCGAGTCGGTGCTCGTGGTGGAAAAGGCACCCGAGTACTTCCGCGGCGGCAACACCTACTTTACCGGAGGAATCATCCGGTTCGCCTTCGACGGCCTGGAGGACATCAAGACCGTCATCCCCGACATGTCCCCCACCGAGGAAAATTCGGTGGAGGTCGGCAGCTACACCGAGGACCAGTTCTACGACGACATGATGCGCGTCACCCAGGGTCTCAGCGACCCGGAACTGGCGCAGATCCTGGTCAGCCAGTCTCTGCCCACCATGCAGTGGATGCGCTCCAAGGGCGTCAGGTTCGTCCTGTCCTACGGGCGCCAGGCGTTCCGCGACGAGGCCATCGACAAGTACCGCTTCTGGGGCGGCCTGCTGGTGGAGGCCGTGGGCGCTGGCAAGGGCCTTTCTGACCAGCAGTTCGACGTCTGCAGGGCACAGAATATCGAGGTGCGCTACTCCACCCAGGCCAAGGAACTGCTCCTGGATCCCATGGGCAGGGTGAACGGCGTGCGAATGCTGGGTCCCGAGGGCACGGAGGACGCCTACGCCAGTTCCGTGGTGCTGGCCGCCGGAGGATTCGAGGCAAACGCCGAGATGCGCTGCCGCTACCTGGGGCCCGGCTGGGAGCTGGTGAAGGTGCGCGGCATTCCCTACAACACCGGCGACGGCATACGCATGGCTCTCGAGGCCGGCGCCGTGCCGCACGGCCACTGGAGCAGCTGCCACGCCGTGGCCTGGGACCTGAATGCGCCGGCCTACGGCGACCGCACCGTCACCGAGCTGTACCAGAAGCACTCATATCCCTTGGGCGTCATCGTGAACGTCAACGGGGAACGGTTCCTCGACGAGGGATACGACTTCCGCAACTACACCTACGTCACCTACGGGCGTGCGCTGCTGACCCAGCCGCAGGGTGTGGCCTTCCAGATCTTCGACGACAAGGTCAAGCACCTACTCCGAGACGAGTACCACATACCGCAGGTCACCATGGCCCAGGCCGACACCATCGAGGAACTGGCACGCCGCCTGGACATCGACCCCGACGGTCTCGCTGCCGAAATCAAGGACTACAACGCCGCCGTGCAGACCGAGATCCCCTACAACCCGACGGTCAAGGACGGCCGTCGCACTGTGGGACTGAGCCCTGACAAGACCAACTGGGCCCAGCCCATCGACACGCCGCCCTACCTGGGCTACGCGGTGACCTGCGGCATCTCCTTCACCTTTGGCGGGGTCCGCATCGACAACCGGGGGCGCGTGCTGAACACCAGCCTGGAGCCGATCCCCGGCCTGTACGCCGCCGGTGAGATGGTGGGCGGGCTGTTCTACCACAACTACCCAGGCGGTTCCGGCCTCAGCGCCGGCATGGTCTTCGGCAAGCTGGCCGGCACCAGCGCCGCCCACGACGCCGCAGCCCTGCGGGACTAAATTGCGGAGGCCTCTGCTTTTCCTGATGGGAATTGACATTCTCCAGCAACCAGGGAGTGCCGCCCAGGATTTGGGATGCGGCCGGGCTGAGCCAATTTCCATCGGGATACGCGATTCGTAACTACTGAACTATCTCAAGAGTTCCTCCCCTTCAACACGGGGAGGGCCAAGGTGGGGGTGAAAAGGTTGTGCAGAGATAGGCGTTGGGAAAGCAGGCCCTGGTTTTAAGATAGTTTCTTATGACAACCATGGGTGTGGCGGGGTTGGCGAGGACACCGGTGTGGGCGACCATTTTGATGGTCGCCGCCACCTTGGCTTATGCGGTTGTTCCCACGCTCAATTACTACGCTCACGGCTGGGAAAACCCTCTCCTCCTGAACGGGGTCGCAAGGCTTACCTTTTCGCTCGGAATCCTGCTCTTTCTGGCGCTCTCCTTTCCTCCTCTTTTTTCACGGGCCGGCCTCCAGGCCGCGGCTCACACAGTCTGGAGAGAACGAAGGCTACTGGCCCTCGTTCTTTTGACCACGGTGGACATCATACTGTTCAGCCTGTCCTACCGATACGTGGACATTTCGCTTTCCACGGCAATTACGGCGATGACTCCCGCAGCGAACGTCGTGGTCCTCTCGCTTCTGACCACCGGGTGGATTACGTGGCGCCAGGGTGGCGCACTCCTGCTCGCCGCCGCCGGAGTGATGCTAGTGATGTGGTCCGAGGGCGTTGCCATCGAAGCCGATGGGCACTGGTGGAATGTCGCTGTCGGCACGGCACTGGCCGTGGGCGCGGTGGTTAGTGGCGGGCTCGTCGTCTCGTCCCTGCGACTTGGCGAAAACCTGGCCGTGGACTGGTATTGGGCGGGACTGGGGAGCGGGCCGAGCCTGGTCTGGTACGGCTCAATATTGGTGCTTGCCCTGGCGCAGGGCGTTTCGGCACCGTTCTTCCTGCTGTTGTCGATTCCCCAGGGAACGCCGTCCGCAACCGAAATCGGCTTAATGGTGCTCATGGGGCTTGCTGTGCTGGCAGGCACGATCCTCTGGGCATTGGCCAATGGAGGTGGACTGAGGCCAGCGATCAACGGCCTGGCGTACCTGCAACCCGGCTGGTCATTGTTGCTATTGGCCGGACTGGGCATTTCGGGAGTGGTTCACTGGCCGCTCCTCGGGCTGGGCTTGGCCCTCATCGTCGCAGCGAATGCCGCTATACACCACTGGAGTTGGCCAAAGTGAGGGGCAGCGGCGAAATGCCCTATCCGCCCCATCACTGCTAGGGCCCGGGGTTCCCGTTATTGCGACCTTGTCGGCATGGCCAATGGGCTTCGTCCCACAGCATTTGAGGACGATTCCCAGTTACTGCAGTCCGACATCGCAACCTCCGAGGAAGATCCCCTCTAGAACCAGTTGGCCTTGTCCACCACGTTGCGGAGGGGCCGTCCCTCGTTGAATCGCTTGCAATTGTCCACGAACAGCTCGCTGCGCCGGTCGTCGAGATACGGGCCAACTCCGGCGACGTGAGGCGTGATCAGCACCCCAGGTGAGGTCCACAGGGGATGTCCCTCGGGCAGCGGCTCGACCTGGAACACGTCCAACCCGGCGCCCGCGATTTCCCCGGCCCGCAACGCCTCCACGAGATCGTCCAGCACAGTGGTAGCGCCTCGCCCGATGTTGATGAAAAAAGCAGTCTCCTTCATCGCCCGGAACTGCGTCCGGGTGAACATCCCCTGGGTTTCCGGCGTCTCCGGCACGGTCACGAGGACGAAATCGGCCCGTGGCAGCACGTCCAGCAGGTCCTCGGGGCGGTGCAGCTCGGCCAAGCCATCCGCGGGTTCGGTCAACCTGGGGTCGACACCCAGCACGGTCATCCCGAACTCGGCGCACAGCCGGGCAGTCTCACCGCCGATGCCCCCGACGCCCACCACCACTGCCGTCGCCTCCGGCAGGTAGATGGTCGGGTATCCCTGGTGCCACACACCCTCCACCTGCTGCGGGATATAGACCTGGAACCCACGGGCAAAGGCCAGCAGGAATGCCATGATGTGAGCGCTGATGTGGTCGTTGTAGATCTCTCGTGTGTTGGTGACAACCACGTCGCTCTCGACCAGTTCACGCGTGTAATACCCGGCGCGTGGCCCGGCTTGGGGACACGAGACCCATCGGAGCTTTTCGGCCCGCTCCAACAGTTCAGGGACGATGTCGCCGAAGGCGGCATCAGCGTCGCCAATGACCTCCATGGCCTCGCCGACCGTGGGACACAGATGCACGTCTATGTCGGGTATCTCCTGGCGCAGCAGTTCCGGCCAGTGTTCCTGGTAGTTGGGAGGACAGATCACAAGTTTGAATGCCATTCGCTACACCTCGTCGAG
>CAXXOI010000025.1:0-88327 GCA_963664175.2 Dehalococcoidia bacterium | reverse complement strand
CCCTACTCGGGAGATCTTTCCATTCGCAGGATGTCCTGCTCGGTCAGGCGTCGAGGCGGCGGCTGGGTGATGTAACGTCCGGACAACCCGTTGTGGGCCAGGGCTTCCGGCACGCTCTGTCCGCCAGCCTCCAGCGCATCTTCAATGAGCGGTTCGACGTAGCGGCGCACCTGCTGCTGCTGGACCGAGATGGGCTGGGTGGCGTCGATGGTCATCAGCCCAAATTCTTCGGACAGGCCCTCGTATTCCTCGAGGAGTCTGCTCTGGAAAATGCGGAAGGACTCCTCGCGGTCGTTGGAGAATCCCATGTCCTGCCCGGCTTCGTAGAACTTGAGCTGTTCCCTGCCAGCGCTGAGGCGTTCGATCGAAACCTCGAGGGGCACCCTGAAATACAGTGCCAAACTTGGCATCACGGCAAAGGAGTAGATCCGCCGTATCCAGTCCCGGTCAACGCCGCGAGTCGAGTCCCTGGCGAACGCGGTGTACACGTAGCGGTCGGCCAGCACGATGGATCCCGCCCGGAGCGCGGGCAGTATCTGGGCGTGCACCCGGCTGGCGAAGTCCGCGGCGTGGATCAGGCTGAAGGACATGGGGGTGAGCAGTTCCCTGTTCTTGGCCTGCTTGGTGGTGCGTTTGACGATGGGTGACGAGTTCCACTCGGTGAAAACCGTTACGAGATTGCGGCTTTTCAACCACTTCTGCAGCAGGTCCAACTGGGTGCTCTTTCCCGAGCCGTCAATACCCTCAACGATGATCAGCTTGCCGGGAAACTCGCCGTCGTCGGGGTGTTGGCCGTAGCGTTCCCCCATCCGGTATGAGTAGTTGCTCTGCAGCGTGGCCATAACTTACTCCCTGATTTCCATTTCGTACGTGGGCCGGAATCGAAGCTCAAACAGGCTATACGCGGCCCTGAGGATTCGGGCCTGTCCGACCTGTAAGCCCGGGCATCGGGCGATAAAACGACGCCCGCGTTGCGATTCGAGCATGCCGTACAGTCGTACCAAAGGAGATTGTAACAGTTCCGCCACCGGTTGCCAGCCTGTTCAATAGCGATCGTGGTTCCAAAAAGCAAGACCGGCCTCAAACGATGGGATTCGACGTGATCGCTAACAGCAGCCGGTGCGGGCTTTTCAGGGGACATGTAGCTGCATGGGTACTGGCCCTTGACCGCCGGGCCGCCCAGGGGTTAGCGTCCCGTCAGACCTCAATGCTGCCCCGTCGAGGAGGAGAAATGGACAGAGCCAGGATCGCCGTGTTCTCGGGTCCCAGGTCCACCATCGCCAACTCACCCACGCTGGTGACCGGCAACAAGGGCCGCCTCCCCGGCGAGCGCAGTCTGCCCGGCCGCTACGAGCACCTGGTCCCGCAGCTGCTGCACGAGCCGGCAGTGGTCAGGATCCGCAGGTACAGCGGCCACCCGATGGAGGAGGACTCGGCAGCCCTCTACCAGCAGGACGGGCAGGACTACTACGAGGTGGAGTTGCGTCCGGAGGATGGTCCCTATCCGTTGCCCTACGTGGCGCGCCGCTCCAACGGCTCGGGTCAGGGGCAGCCGTTCGAGGAGGCCGATCTTTTCGACCCGGAGCTCAACTACGGGGGCAGGCAGTTCTTCTACCCCGACGCCTCGCGGCTGTTTGCGGAGATTGACCGCACCATACCCGGACGCGAGGATTCCGGCGAGGGCAGCGTGCTCGACCGAAAGGCCGACTACGATTTCATCCGGGTCCTGCCTCCTGCCGGTTACAGCCAAAAGGGCGAAAAGTCCGGTGTCGATTACTTCCCCTACCGGCCGCTGGCCCTCCGTCGCTCGCCCCGCTACCGCGACCTGGCCAAGGCCACCAACTCGGTGAACGCCACCCTGAGCAGCGGCAAGTACGCCGGAGGAATCTGGCTGGAAGGGAGCCCCACGGTCGAGGAGACCCTCTACTGGCTGAGCCTGCTCATGGACACGGAGCTGGCCATCACCGGATGCGCCTCGCAACGCACCCACGGTCAGCTGGCCAACGACGGCGACCGCAACATCGTCGACGCCGTCGACCTGATCCTCTCCGGACGCGGGGCGGGCATCGGCGCCGTCGGAGTGCAGGACGAGCGCATCTACGCCGCCCGCGAGTTCAAGAAGGCCGACGACCGCCCGGGCAACTACAAGGCCACCGGCGGCCACGGCGGAGTCCTGGGAACCGTGGGGCCGCCGGTCACCATCTGGTACAAGCCGGCCTACCGCCACACGAGCAGCTCCGACGTGAACCTGTCCCGACTGCCGGAGGTGGTGGAGTTCCCGGAGTACGCCGACGGTGGTGCACCGGTCCGCGTGGCGGTGAAGGACGATGCGGGCGCGTTGCGCGAGGAGGCGATTCCGCGCGTCCACATCGTCAAGTACGGCGCCTACATGGACGAGGACGAGACGGCCGATCCGGACAACGAGGTCGACATCATCGCCCGCATCGACAAGGCCCTCCGGGAGCAGGCCAGCACCGACGCGATGTCGCCGATGCTGCACGGGTTCGTGCTGGAGGGGTCATCGCCCTACGGCCTGGGCGGGATGTCGCAGCACCGGGCGCTGGAGGTCGCCGCGTTCAGCGGGATGCCGGTGGCGCGAGTGGGCCGTGCCGATCCCGGCGGGCGGGTTCCCAGCGGCTGGGACGACGTCACCATCGCGGGCAGCAACCTGGACACCAACAAGGCCCGCCTGCTGCTGATGGCGTCGATGCTCAAGCTGGGACGGCTGCCGAAGGCCCGCGACCCGCGCAACCCGACAAGGGCCGAGCGAGCCGCCACCGTTGCCGCAGTGGAGCGGTTCCAGGAGATATTCGAGAACCACTGAGGCTGTTCAGAACGGTGTCCGGGTCTCTTCAGGGTCCTTGGCGGGTTGACCGTTCACCCCCCACCAACCCTCCCCTATCGAGGGGGAGGGGATTCTCGCAAACCCTACGGCAAGGCGAAGGGGGGAGCCGCGCAGTTCAGCCGCCGTCGCGCTGCCAGAGGGCGTGAAAGTGGTTCAAGGGGCCGTGGCCCTGGCCGACGGAAAAGCTGGTGCGTATGGACTCGGTAACGTAGTCCTTGGCCTGCTGCACTGCGACCGGGATCTCCAGGCCCTTGGCCAGGCCGGCGGCGATGGCCGATGCCAGGGAACAGCCCGTGCCGTGGGTGTTGGGCGTATCGAACCGCTCGGAGGTGAACAGTGTGAACTCCGAGCCGTCGTAGAGGACGTCGGTGGCCGGGCCGTCGAGGTGGCCGCCCTTGACCACCGCGTTCTTCGCGCCCATCTCGTCCACCAACGCACGGGCGGCGAGCTTCAGGTCGTCGACGGTATTCATCTCCCGCTCGGTGAGCACGGCGGCCTCACGGCTGTTGGGCGTGACCACCGTCGCCAGGGGGACCAGCACGGTGCGCATAGCCTCGACGGCGTCATCCCGCAGCAGACGGAAGCCGGTGCTGGCAACCATGACCGGGTCGATGACGGTCGGGCCGAGGGAGTGGCGCTGAATGCGCTCGGCCACGCAGCGGATGATCTCGTTGCTGGAGAGCATGCCGGTCTTGACCGCGTCGGCGCCGATGTCGGTGACGATGGCATCTATCTGGGCCTCGATCATATCGGTCGGCGTTTCCAGCACCGAGTTGACGCCCAGGGTGTTCTGGGCGGTGATGGTGGTGATGGCGCATGTGCCAAACACGCCCATGGCCCCGAAGGTCTTGAGGTCGGCCTGGATGCCAGCGCCACCCCCGGAGTCGGAGCCCGCAATGGTCATGGCGCTCGGCACACGTCTGGTGGTCATCAGCATCCGTCCTGTCTCGCAGAAATCTGAGCAAATCTTACCACGCGAGCCATTGCGCGAGTCCTCATGCGAACACTTCGCCCGGAGACCAACTGGGCGATTGCTCAGTTGCCACCCTGCACGACCGGCGGGGAGGCGGTAGGTAGGATTTTCCATCTTTCGATCCTCTCTGTTGCGAGGATTCCACCCCCACCCTAACCCTCCCCCCGAGGGGGAGGGAATTTTTGAAACAGTTTGTTCGTTCCCGAAGTGGCGGTTGCGAGTGACTGTTGCGCGAAAGGGCGGGAGGTGCCATTATCAGCCGCAGAAACGCCCTCCCTGCAGGAATCCTTTTGGGACCATTTGCGGGAAAGAGGGATGCGCATAGTCAGCCCGTTCAGGAGTCGTCATGAGCAGTGAGCTTACCTACATGCCCGCCACGGAGCTTGCCGAGGCCATCAGGTCGCGACGGGTCTCGTCGGTGGAGGTCACGCAGCACTTCCTGGATCGCATCGAACGACTGGATTCCCAATTGAACTCCTATCTGGCCGTGGTCCCGGAGCAAGCGCTGGCGGACGCACTTGCCGCCGACGAGGTGGTGGCGCGCGGCTGGGCCACCGGGCCGCTGCATGGCATACCCATCTCCATCAAGGACCTGGAACTGTCCAAGGGCATTACCTCAACGATGGGCTCCTACCTGTTCCGGGACCGCGTTCCCGAGATCGACTCCATCGTCGTGGAGCGGGTCAGAGCTTCCGGGGCCATCGTGCTGGGCAAGACCAACACATCGGAGTTCGGGCAGTCGGGCACGATAGAGAACAAGGTGAGCGATCCCTGCCGGACGCCGTGGAACACAGGCCACACCTCGGGGGGTTCGAGCGGCGGCGCCGGTGCCGCGCTGGCAGCCGGGCTCTGCACCATCGCCACGGGAAGCGACGGCGGCGGCTCCATCCGCATTCCGGCCAGCTTCAACGGCGTCTTCGGCATCAAGCCGACGCAGCATCGGGTGCCGCGGTACGGAGGCTACGGCCGCCCCGCTGCCAACCATTTCTCGCAGTCGGGGCCGATGAGCCGCACTGTGGCCGATACGGCACTGCTGCTGCAGGTGCTGGCGGGACCGGACAGCCGCGATCCCAACTCCCTCAGGGAGACGCCTCCGGACTTCAGCGCCGGGCTGGGAAGGGGCGTCGAGGGGATGCGGATCGCATGGAGTCCCGACTTTGGATACGCCGGGGTGGACCCGGAGGTGGCCGAGGCTGCGGCCCGTGCCGCCAAGGTGTTCGAGGAACTGGGGGCTATCGTGGAGGATGCGCCGCTCCAACTGGAGGACCCGTTCGAGACCTTCTACGACGTATTCGCCACCTCTTGCTATACGTCATACGGGCACTTGCTGGAAGAGCATCGGGACGAGTTCACGCCGCCCGCCCTGAACTCCATTGAGCACGGTTCCCGCGTCGATGGCGCCCGTCTGTCGCGGGCCATCGCCCACGTGGACCGGCTGGGCCGGCAGCTGGAGGACTTTTTCAACAACTACGACCTGCTCCTCTCGCCGACGATGGCAACGCCGTCCCTGGAAATCGGCGCGCGGCCATCGGTGATCGGCGGCAAGGAGGTCGACCCCGAGTGGGGGTTCATCCCGTTCACCTACCCGATCAACATGTCCGGTCAGACGGCATCCAGCGTCCCCTGCGGGTTCTCATCCGGGGGGCTGCCCATCGGCCTGCACATCATCGGGCCGCGGGGCTCCGAGGCGCGGGTGCTGCAGGCATCGGCAGCCTACGAGCGAGCCCGGCCCTGGGCCGACAAGATACCGGCGGGGTTCGAGTAGGCTTGACGCGGGCCAAACGCGGTAGACGTCAAAGGGAGTAGCACAGAGTCAACGGGGCAGCCACACACAAAGGTTGCCCCATTAAAGCTTCCTTGAAGAATGACTCACATTCCCGGCGGCCGCAAAGTATTACCCTTTCACCCCCACCCTAACCCTCCCCCGTCAAGGGGGAGCGGACTCTCGAGATGGTTGCAATGCCTCAATCGCGGCATCGGGTAGCGGGGGACCATCCTTCGGATTGCCGAGGCGAATCCAGCGGCCAATTGACGCGGGGCAGCGATGGAGTGCCGGATCGACCGGCTGCGCTGTCCTGTGAGGCGTTGGGGCACTGCTATGTGGTAGACGTAGTAGAGAGCGTGGCGACGCTGGGCTGCTTTCACTGCGATTACGGCGAGTACATCGGAGCCTGGCACCCCAAGTAGGGTCGGTTAGTGAGATGGGTCGCTCGAGTAACGGCTTAGCCGCTGGATTTCGGCATTCGCGGGAATTGACCACTAAAGGACGAATTGCCGGTAAGTCATCGTTGCAGAAATTCTGCCCATTCCAGACCCAGTTGCCTGATTGCTGAGCGCAGGGTTCCGATTTTCAGGTCGCGGCTACCCCAGTCAGGCAGAACGGAATCTTCTTGCGTTTCAGGATTGAACCACCGTCGGTGAGAACCCCCGCCACGCTTGGGAATCTCGTAGCACCCAAGCTCTGACAACTTGCGGGCGGCATCCCGGTATCTCACTGCAGGGTGACGACAGCTTCCACAGATAGCGGGCCATTTGCGTCATCGACGTAAATGCTCGAAGGCAGCGGGCGCCCCCGGTCCTCGTAAATCTCGGCCACCAAAGCAAAGGCGTCCTCCGCGTTTGCCAAGGCCTCGGCCAATGTATCGCCCTCTGTTATCAACTCCGGTAACAACGGAGAGGTGACCGTGTATCCCCCTTCAGGTTGCGGCTCCAATACCAACGGTATTCTCGCTATCATCTTGCTTTTTTCAACCGCCTCTTGAGGGACTCTTCAAGACCATTGACATCCTACCATCAACGGAGACTCAACTGACAGGCGACAAACTACGCGGCGAGCTTTTCTTGGAGGCGGGGGAGGACCTCGTCGGAGATGCGGCGGCACTCCTCGACGTGGGGGAAGCCGGAAAGTATGAACTCCTGGAAGCCCAGCTTCGCGTAGTCGTAGAGCGTATCGGCGGCCTGTTGCGGGGTGCCCACGATGGCGGTGCCGCAGTTGACGCGCACCTCCGACAGGCCGTTCCACAGGTGCGGGCCGACGCGGTGGTCAGGGACCTCGCGGGCCTGCGCCTGCTGGCCCACCATCTGCGTGCCCACGATGGCCGACTGTCGCTGCGCCTTGACGGCGGGGTCGGCGTGGTTGATCAGCTCGTTGGCCGCGTCCCAGGCCTCGGCCTCCGTTTCGCGCACAACGAGGTGGGTGCGCAGTCCCAGCTCGGGCGTTCTGCCGGCCCGGTCGAACTCGGCGGCGACGTCGACGTTGCGGCGTGCCGTGTCCTCCAGGGGCTCGATCCAGGACAGGTGCACGTCGGCCTGCCGCCCGGACAGCCCCAGCGCCCTCGGCGATGCGCCTCCGAGGTAGAAGCGCGGGCTGTGTTTGCCCGGCTGCGGGGCGCAGAAAGCGTCCTTGAGGCGGTAGTACTCGCCATCGAAATCCACCGGGCCAGGTTCGGTCCACAGCTTGCGGCAAGCGGCGATGAACTCCTCGGCACGCTCGTAGCGGGTCTCGTGGGTGCTCTGCTCACCCACCCGCTCGAAATCGTTCTGGATCCCGCCCGGCACCACGTTGATGTCCACCCGGCCCCTGGAGATCTGGTGCAGGGCCGCGGCCATCTGCGCAAACAGGCCGAGCGCGATGAACCCGGGCCGCACTGCGATGAGGAAGCGTATGCGGCTGGTAACTGCCGCCAGGGCCGTGGCCGTGGTCCAGGTCTCGGCCAGCGGAGCGTCCTCGGCGAACAGCCCGTTGGCAAAGCGGGTTGGAATCAGGAGGGAGTAATACCCGCACTCCTCCGCAGTTTCCACCACGCGGCGGAGGTAGTCGAAGTCCGGGGGACGCTCGGCACGCATGGTACCGGCCCTGCTGCCGTCACCGTCTATGGGGATGAACCAGCTGAAACGCACCTCGCCCGCACCGTTGGACATGCTCTCTCTCCCGTTCGGGTCGGATGGGGAATCCAGGCAATCTGCCATTGCTGGGGAGACGTTATTTTCCTCTCGCACCCTCGCTGGCCAGGGTTCTGTGCTGCCCTTCCTCACGCTGGTACCACATTATCATCACGATACCGGCGGCTACGATGCTCATCATATCGCCCGGCACCCAGAGCATGAGGCCGCCTAACTGCTGGTCGATATGCCACTCAAGGCCGTAGGGCTGGAGGACCTCCTCATAGGCTTTGTACAAATGCTCGCCAGGTTGGCTGGAGAAGGTGATGGCCGCCCCCAGCAGGGTGTTTGGGATCACTATAAGGCCCAGGTAGAGCACACGCAGACCGTAGTGCAGCCGGGAGCGGTGTGGAGGAGGATCGATGACCACCCACCAGAACAGGAACCCCGACGCGCTCATGGTGAGGTGCATCAGAGCGTGCACTTCGTCGTTGCGCAGGGCCAGGTTGAAGGCGCCCGGAACCTGCCACAGGTAGAGACTGCCGAGGAAGAAAAAGATCGTGAATATGGGGTTGGTCAGCAGGCGGTACACCTGCCGGACGTAGTGGTTCCGGGCTGCAGGGCGGATAATCCCCTGCCTTGCCCAGGTCGGCATTCCACGTAGCATGGGCGTCAGCGGCGCGCCCAGCAGGATGAACATGGGGGCCACCATTCGCAGGATGAAATGCTGCGCCTGGTGGAAGGACAGCAGGTGGTCGGATATCGGGTCCAGTGGCGACTGCAGGGCGAAGAAGACCAGGAACAGCCCGAAGAAGAAAGAGGCTTTCTGCCAGTTGTTCACCGGGTGTGTCGGCCGGTCCCAGTTGTACAGGCCGTTTATGTAAACGTAGGCGGCCAGGAGGACCAGAATCGTAGGCAGGGGGTTGGTGTTCCAGGCCGTCCACGGCTCCTGCCCGGCGTCGATGCCACCGTGGGCCAAGGCGGACGGCGCCGCCCACAGGGCGAACGACAGTGCGGACGCGACGGCCAAAGTCAGGATCAGGGTTTTCAGGATTAAAGGAGTTACCTGAGTAGCTCCGCAATCCTTTAAACCTGTAATTCCGGATTCAGATATTGGAGCTGTCCTGAAAATCCTCAAATCCGGTAAAACCTGACTCAGACGTTAAGATCGGCCCGGGCGGCCCGCTTGCGCCGGTAGTCCCTGCGGGCGGACCACCAGACGTAGGCGATTCCCGCGAGGATTGCGCCGAACACTCCGAAGTACACCCAGGAACCCTGTGTCAGCCGGTTGACGGACGGCACCTCCAGCTCTGTCACCTCGACCAGGTCGGCGCCCAGGGGTGAGGAGACGTCTGCGCTGATGGCCCAGACGCCCGTTGAATCCAGCTTGAGGTTGACGTTGTACTGGGCCGGGTCTGCGGGCGAGTTGGTGGCGATGGCCCAGCCGGGCTCGCCCTGCTCCGCGTTGGCTGCCACCAGCACCACCCGGGCGTCCGACACCGGGTCGCCGGTCTCGGGGTCGGTTACGATCACTGCGTACTGTGCCGAACCTGCACCCTCGTTCAGGTTCACCGGGACCACCACGATGTCGTGGGCACCCACGTAGTGCACTTCCTCACGAGACGACTCCTGCGCAAGCACCGTTTGGGTCAAGGCGTGCGCCAAGGCCAGGACCAACAGCATGGCCACGGCGGCCCTGAAAGCCCTTTCCCTCAGGGGAAAGGGAGGCGACGGTCGCAGGATCGATGAGTTCGTCATTGGAGGGAGTCGGCTTCTCAAGGCGGTATTGTCAGCAGACTGGGCAGTGTGTGAATTGCTGCACAATCAAGTATAACGCGCCGCGGCAAAGTGCGCACGGCGCGTTTATGGTCCGAGTGGAGCAAAGGGCGGCGTCAACGGGATGGCCTGGCCAACGCCTCCAGGTGGCCGACGTGGTGGTTTTCAGAGCATTCGTCGGCCGAGTGACACAATTGGAAAGTAACGTGATGCAGGTTGTATTGATCGACTGCTATGCGACGAAGCTGGCGCTGCATCTCGTCCTCATAGCCCCGGAACGACGGGTCCACGAGAATATGAGCGGTCATCAGGTCGAAGTTGGAGGTGACCGTGAAAACGTGAACATCGTGGATCAGGGTCACTCCAGGCACATCCTCTAATTCGGCGCACAGGGCGTATAGGTCCAGGTGTTCTGGCACGCCTCCCAGCAGCACATTCACCGACCGCAACACCAGCCGCCAGGAGCTCACGACAATCAGCAGCGCGATGCCGACGGACAGTATCGGATCGATGAGCACCCAGTCGGTGAGGATCACTACGACCCCGGAAATGACAACACCTACCGAGCCCATGAGGTCAGCCATGACGTGCTTGAAGGCGCCGTCCACGTTCAGGCTGTGCTTCGAGCCGGAGTGGAGCACGAAGGCCGCTGCGACATTTACCAGCAATCCAATCACGCCGACGATGAGCATCAGCCCACCGTCGATGTGAATCTCGTGATGGTTGGAGAAACGTTCGACGGCCTCCCATACGATCCAACCGGCAATGATCCACAGGCTGAGGGCATTAAACGCTGCCGCCAGGACCTCGGTCCGCTGATAGCCGAATGTGCGCTCGATGGACTCCGGCCTTCCGGCTATCCAGACTGCCACCAGCGCCAGCGCGATGGACGCGGCATCGGTGAGCATGTGGCCGGCGTCGGCCAGCAGGGCGAGGCTGCCGGAGAATATTCCGCCCAACACCTCGACGATCATGAAACCGCCGATCAGTACGAGGGCGATAATCAGGCTCTTGCGGCTGGCCTCCCGGAGCTCGGCGGCGTGATCGTGGGCATGGCCGGAGTGATCATGTCCACCGTGGTCATGACCCGAATGGTCGTCATGGCCCTCGTGCTCGTCGTGGGCGTGGCCGGCGTGCGCATCGTGGTCATGGCCCTCGTGCTCGTCGTGGGCGTGGCCGGCGTGCGCATCGTGGTCGTGGCCCTCGTGATCGCCATGGTCATGCCCGGCGTGCGCATCGTGGTCATGGCCCTCGTGCTCGTCGTGGGCGTGGCCGGCGTGCGCATCGTGGTCATGGCCCTCGTGATCGCCATGGTCATGCCCGGCGTGCGCATCGTGGTCATGGCCCTCGTGCTCGTCGTGGGCGTGCCCGGCGTGCGCGTCGTGGTCGTGCCCGGCGTGCGCGTCGTGGTCATGCCCGGCGTGCGCATCGTGGTCATGCCCGGCGTGCGCATCGTGGTCATGCCCGGCGTGCGCGTCATGGTCGTGGCCGGCGTGGGCATCGTGGTCGTGGCCGGCATGCGCGTCGTGGTCATGGCCTTCGTTTCGCCCTTCAGCAGATGTCATTTCAGAGAACCAAGTGAGGATTTTGAGGGTTCCAAGTCGTTGTACGGACTAAAGGTCGAACCTGGATGTGGCTTCCAGGTGGCCCAAATGGTGGTTTTCGAGGCATTGGGTCGCCGATTCTTCAAACTGCAGCGTGAGATGACCCACGCGATGCTTTTCGTAGACGATGCGGCGCATCTGGTCAAGCAGTTCATCGGACCTTGTATCCAGGCCAGGCTCCAGCACAACGTGGGCGGTGAACGCGTGATAGCCCTCCGATATGCTCCAGGCGTGGACGTCGTGAATCAGCGTGACCCCCGGCACCTCCTCGATATCTGCGCAAAGGCTGTAGAGGTCCAGGTGTTCCGGGGTGCCTTCCATAATGGCGTAGAACACCTTGAGGATCAGGCGCCACGAACTGGCGGCAATCAGAGCTGCGAGGCCGATGGAGACAATGGGGTCCACAATTGTCCAATCGTTGAACTGCAGCAACACAGCGGCGGCGACGACTCCGACGGAACCCAGGAAGTCGGAGACCAGGTGCCAGAAAGCCTCATCCGCTCTGCGGCTTCCCTTCGACCCCAGCTTCAGGACCACCGCGGCGATAATGTTGACGCCGACGCCGATGATGCCCACGGTCAGCATCAGGACGCCATCTACTTCCAGTTCGGCCCGGTTCTGCAGCCGCGCGATGGACTCGAAGAGCACCCAGGCGGCGACAAGCCAGAGAGCAAGAGCCCCCAGCATGGAACCTGCCACCTCCAGCCGGTGGTAGCCGAAGGTCCGTTCGACGGACGCGGGCCGGCTCTCGGCCCATGCACTGAATCCCGCTATGGTGATGGCAGAACCAGTAGCGAGCAGCAACCCCGCAGCGGCGAGCAGCGCCAGGCTCTCTGACAGCCAGCCAAATATGATCTCGGCGACCATCAGGCCAATGGTCAACAGCAAGGCCATTACCATGCTGTTACGCCCAGCGGTGCTTCCCGTCTGACTATTGTTGTCCTGGCCGGGCCGGGCCGTCGCCATACGAGCTCTCCGTCCAGAATTACCCAGCGTCTGACTGAGTGCCTGGGACCTTCAAAAAGGCTTACTGAAGCTCGAAGGTCTTTTTCCAGATTCCCGGCGAACCGGAAGCGTGGGTCATCACATCCCGCATCCGCTGGTTGTCGGGGTGAATATCACGCTGGTGCAGCCATTCTGCGGTCTGGGAGACATTCTCGTTCTCGAATTCGTACACGGTGGCGTACGAGGGGCTGCCCCGGACGGCTTTCCAGCGTCGTCCGCGAATGCAGCCGGGCACTTTTTCGTAGTTGGGCACGTAGACCCCGGAGTACCAGTCATTCCATGACGCGTCGTCCTCAGCGGGAACGTCCATGCGGCCAATCTGCAGGGCAGACGCCATGCCGCTGTTGGCAATGCCATCGTTGAGGTCGGCAGGGTGAATCATCTCGTAAACGTTGTTTATTACGGTGGTGCCTATGACACTGGGGCTCACCCTCTTGCCCCACTCGGTGCGGGGGCGGCTCTTGAATGCGTCGGTCTCGACAACCGCCGCGCTTTCCAGTTCGTAGACCGCCATGTGCTTCGGGCCGCTGCTGGTTGCTTCATAGCGGGCAGCGTTTAGAATTCCCGGAACCGAAAGCAGTTCAGCCAGGTGTTCCTCGTTATACCAGGCGTTGAAGTCGTCTTCCATTTCCGCCGGAATGTCCGCCCATACGATCATCAGTCCAGTGCCTTTCTTGGCCATTCCTGTCTCCTACCCACGCAATTCGGTTGTATCAATTAATGTAATTGAGCAATGATAACGGTGAATTGGTTATTTTGCACCAAATTCTGATGCATCACCAAACGATTTGCCTTCTTTCCAGGTCTACGACCTCATCCGGAGACAGGCCGAGCAGGCCTGAAAAGACCTCCATGTTGTGCTGTCCCAGAGTGGGAGTCCAACGGTCGATGGAGGCCGGCGTCTCGGAGAATCGCCAGGGCGGCGTTACCGCCCTCTGCTGCTCACCCGTGTCCGGATTGTGGACCATCGGGAACGCACCCCGCCCGATGAGGTGGTCATCCCGCATCATCGCGTCCGGCGCCAGGGACGGGTAGGCCGCCACCGCGTGGGCCTGCAGCTTCTGTGTCACTTCCTCAGCCGTGTACTGAAGCGTCCACTCCTCGATAAGCGCATCCAGCTCGTCGTGCCTGCGCCAGCGACGGAAGGCGTCGCCGAATTCGTCGCCGACGGCCCAGGCCGGGGAGCCGATTGCATAGACAAGTGCCTGCCACTCTGCCTCCGAGCTAATGGACAGACTGACCCATTCGTCCTCACCACTGCAACGATACACACACTGGGGCGCGGCAGATGGGTCCCGGTTTCCGTTCCGGTGCGGGTCGCGAGCGTTCATCGCGACGTCCAGCAGTTCCGGCCCGATGAACGACGTGGCCAGGTCCCGCACCGACACATCGACGTGCTGACCAATGCCGTTGCGCTGGCGGGCCGACAGGGCGGCCACGGCGGCGAAGGCAGCCAACATTCCGCCGGTGTGGTCCATGGCGTGGCGCAGCTCCACGGGCGGACCGTCGGGGTAGCCGGTGAGGTGGCCGAGGCCGCCCAGCGCGGCGAACATCGGCGCGTATCCGGCGTAGTTGCTTTCCGGACCGGTCTGGCCGTTGGATGACAGCGACACCAGTATGATGTCGGGGCGTACCTCTTTCATCGCCTCGTAGCCCAGGCCGAGGCGTTGCATCACCCCTGGACGAAAATTTTCCAGGACAAGCTCGGATTTGCCAACCAGTTCCAGGGCCAGCTCCACCGCTCTCGGCTCTTTGAGGTTCAGGCAGACCGACATCTTGTTGGCATTGATCTGCTCGAAACTGGAGGGAGGCTTACCGTACATGGCGTGAGGGCGCCGGGTAATGTCGAGGCGGGCCGAGCTTTCGACCTTGATTACCTGCGCACCCATTTCGGCCAGCATCAGCCCAGCAAAGGGGCCAGCGGCGTGCACCGAAAAGTCGGCGACTCGTATGCCGGACAATGGTCCGTTCCTGGCGCCGGTCCTGTCTTCGCCTGCGGAATCCATCTGTCTGTCTCCGTAGCGGGATGTTGTAGCGGGAAAGGCGCCCGAGGTCAACGCTGCAGTTGGCGCAGTCCCTCCGTCCTCTGAGCATCACTGGTCCCGGGGACGATTACCGCTGCCAGGGCCCCGGCAGCCAGCCCGCACAGGTGTCCCTCCCAGGACACGTAGTCGTTGGTGGGCACGACGCCGGACACCACCATCCAGCCGAACACCCCGGCCACCACCAGGGCCACAAAAACGGAGAGGATGCTGAAGTCAATCACGCCCCTCACCAGCAGGTATCCGAACAGCCCGAAGACCACGCCGCTGGCGCCGACGTGTATTGCCGGTCGACCGAACAGCCATACGCCCACTCCGCCGACCAGTATGATGACCAGGCAGATCCAGGGGAACCTAGTACCGCTGCGAATGACCGCCAACGTCCCCAGGGCCAGCAGTGCGACGGCGTTGGACTGGACGTGCAGATAGCTGCCGTGCAGGAACGGGCTGATGGGAATGCCGATCAGTCCGCTGGTGACGCGAGGCTCCAGCCCATAGACGTTCAAGGCATGATCCACGCTGCCGTTCAGCACTTCGAGGATCATAATCAGGGCGATAAACGCCATGAGGGTGTAGAGGCTGATGGACATTGCTATTGCCAGCCACAGCTACGCATCAGACGACCCCTGCTCGTGCCAGCGAGGTGAGTTCCTCAGGTTTATACCCAACGGAGGCGAAGATCTCCGCATTGTGCTCTCCCAGCGTGGGTGCGCAATTCAATTTCGCCGGAGTTTCCCCCAACCTGAACGGTAGGCCCGCGTAGTCGAAGGTGCCCGCCTCGGGGTGGATTATCTCCTCGAAATAGTCCCTTTCCCGCTGTTGTGGGCTGTCAAACACCTCCGCGGGTGTCAGGTACGGGGCAATGGGGACGCCATGGGCCTGACCTTCACGGTACAGCCATTGCCGCGTGTGTTGCACTGTCCACTGCCGCAAGTTTTGGTTGATTTGCGGCCCGTGGGTGGCAGGATCACGGAATTTGTCAGCGCTGGCCCACTCGGGGTCCCCCAGGAGGCGCGAAAGACCCTCCCACTGCCTTGGCTCGAGGGTGAGCAACTCCACGTAGCCATCGGCAGCGGGCAAAACGCCGCCGACGCGAAAGAATCGCGAGAAACGCGTTTCCACGAACCCTTCCGCCTCCAGCCTCTGGATGGGCATGTACCCGATGCCGAGCTGAGCCTCCTGCATGGAGCTGTCGACGCTCTGGCCAGTCCCGTCGGCCCACTGGGCGACGACGCCGCCGAGGATACCCACGGCGGCGGTCAGTCCCCCCTGGTACGACGCCATCATTCCCCCGGCGGCAATGGGCGCGCGGTCGGGAAACGTGTCGAGGGCCAGGCCGTTGGGCAGCAGGTTGCCCTCGCCGCCAGCGTGGAACACGTTCACGTCGTGGGCGGCGAAGTCGGCGTTGGGACCGGTGGAGCCAAAGGGCGTGATGGCAGCAACAATCAGGGCCGGATTGAGTTCGGCAAGGGACTCACGGGCGAGTCCCCGGGACGCTGCGAGGGATGGTCGGCAGTCGTGGATGACGACGTCGGCGTGGGCTGCCAGTTGCCGCAGCATCTCGCGGCCCTGTGGATCATCGACATTCAGCGTTACGCCGCACTTGCCGGTGTTCAAGTAGAGGAACGTCCCGCTGCGCTCCGGGTGGGGGTCATCGCCAGGGAATGGACCACGACGCCGCGACGGGTCGCCGGTCGCAGGAGGCTCAATCTTCACCACGTCAGCGCCCAGGGACGCCAGCAGCTTGCCGCAGTAGGGCACAGCCACGAGGCTGCCCAGCTCCAGCACGCGCAGGCCGGACAGGGCGGTGGGGGAATTCGTCGCGGCGGCGGTCATAGGAAATACGGAGGGTGATTCACTTCATCGTCCGGAACGTCTTCAACTTGTTCCGACACGGGGTTCACTCGCAGTCTCATATTTTGCAGACGTTCATAACCGATCAATGGTATAGGCGCAGGGGCTACCATTGCGGTAAACCCGTTGCCACGGGGTCGGTCGACTATAACCCTGCCAGTAATGGAGTAGGTATCAAGCTCAACGACGCCTGTCGCTGTCAAGAACCTGGTCTGTCCGTCGGGCACCATGGGCAAACCGAGGGCTTCTATTTCTTCAATGGGCAAGCCCATCAGGGCCGCGCCGGTATCAACCAGAAAAGAGTAACGTCTGCTGTCGGCGGGGCCGAAGATGATGGCCTCCACGAATGTCCTGCCCAAGTCCTCTACACCTCTCCGCTAGTCAGTAGCCACGGCTCGCTCTGCCAGCCGGAGGCTGGCGTCGATGGGCAGGACGATTTGGCCATCGTGCTCCATGCGGGCCTTGAAGGAACGGATTTCCAGGCGTTCGATTTCTCCCGTGTCGGGGTTCAAACCGGCGAACAGATCCTGTGCAACTTGGCGTGAACGCTGTTCCGGGTAGGGGTGAGTCCTGTACAGATTCAGCGAGTCGCTTGGCTGGTCAAATCTCAGAATTAGGGGGCCCTTACTTACCCAGGCTAGCGGAGATTCGGCTGGGGCATCAGAACCAGCAACCGAGAATCCGGTGTCAACGGGCAAGGCAATCTCCCCTTTCCGTTTTAGCCGCGACTCAAAAAATACAATTTCTAAGTACTCAATCTCGCCAGTGCACAGGTTCGTCCTAGCGCAGACCAAGTCGTCTATTTCATTCTCGTCCTGCCCAATATAAGACGGACACTGAGCTATAACGAGTATGTCCGCGTCCTGTTGATATTGAAACGTCAATTCTGCGCCCATAAGACTGTTCCCTTCGGGGTGTTCCTTGTCATATAGCAGGTCGCCAGCCAGTGGCGTCCATCAGCGTCACTTATGACCACTACAAAGATGTTCTTTCTCAGGTCATCATACCATCTGGAAAAGACCGTTCCGTTATTTCGTTGGTTGCTGCGAATCACCAAATCCGGGCTTTCCAGGGTCTCTGCTACCCTTTCCCAGTGACTAACAACCAAATCAGCATGCCCACTAAGAGCATGGGCGTAGCGCTCGTCGGTGACCTCTACCGGGCCGCCGAGGTAAGGACAGTCAAAATACTCGGGCACTCGCGGCTACTCGGGCAGTATGGGCGGCATCTGCTCACTGTGGGTGACGTCGCGCAGGTTCAGGGCGCGGCCGTCGGTGAACCAGGGCAGGCGGGGGTCCCGGGATGGCAACATCACCGTGGCCTGGCCGGGGGCGGTAATCTCGCCCCGCTGGTTCTCGGCCCAGATCTCAAGGTCCACCAGGGGCGCGCCGTTGTGAACGTGCTTGCCGATGACGCGGCCCTTGCACCACTGGGTGTCCCCGTAAACGTTGAATCGCCGACACTCGACCCGCAAACGTTTCAGGAAGGCGTCGTCGCCCATCCAGTTAGTGACCAGCGTTCCCATCCACGATACCCGCTGTGGGCCGTAGTCGTAGGCACCGGGAACGCCGACGGCCTCGGCCACCGAGTCGCGCAGGTGCCCGATGCCGGTGTATTCGATGCCGCCGCCGGCCTCAGGGTTGCGGAAGAAGTGGTCGGGGTGGCGCAGCGCCTCCCTCAGTAGCACACCATGGGCGCTGGAGCGTCCGGTGCCCACCAGGAAGGCCGAGACGTCCTGCAGGGAGAGGGGGCCGCGCACGACGGGCTCAAGCTCATCGCCGATGTTTGTGTCCTCGTAGTAGCGAGGCTGGCCGCCGCGGGCCTTCTCTGCCAGCACCTGCTGGTCGATGGCCTCCAGTTCCTCGGGGGTGTACTCGTGTCGGCGGGGGACACTGGCGTACTTGCCGCGCTCCCGGGAGGCGCGCCGCTGGTGGCGAGTGCACCAGCCGACGATGCGGGCCACCAGCTCGTCGCGCTGGTTGGTGTAGGTGGTCTCCACGAACTGGATCACCAGCGTTTCGGAGTAGCGGCTCTGTCGCTCCTGCACGTCCAGCACACGCTCGACGCAGTTGACCGCGTCGCCGGGGCGGATGTTCCGGAAATTCTCCCAGTCGTTGCCAGCAAAAAAACCGTGGACGCCCGGCAGGCCCCACCGGGTGCGCCCGGACCAGTGGCGCATGTACGGAGCGCAGGGGTGGCCGATGATGGAACCGTACTTGGAGTAGGCCGCGTATTCCTGGTCGCGGAATATGGGGTTGGTGTCGCCGATCCCGTTGACGAAGTTCAGCAGTGCCCCAAGGGAGGCGTCGCGCACGAAATTCTCGGTGCGCATGCGGGTGCCGATCATTGCCTTGGCGCGGGCGATGGCCTCGGGGGTTATGCCGCCCTCGACCTCCGGCAGCGTTTCGACAACTCGTTCACGTTCGTTCTGGCTGGTCATGCGTTTATCTCCAATATGATTGTCAGAATCAGGATTTTCGGGGTTGAAGGATTAGGATTAACAGGATGAAACGGTCTCGATCCTGAAAATCATTCAATCTTGTGAATCCTGATTCTGACAATTCCCTCTAATCTAATTCCGTAGAGGGCAGGGGAAGTCTGAACTCCCGGCTACCAGATTACCTGCTCCTCTTCCAGGCGGGACAGATCGGCCTCGTCCAGGCCCAGGAGGCCGCAGAAGACCTCCCGGTTGTGCTCGCCCAGCAGGGGGGCGTGGCGCCGAATACGGGGCGGAGTGCTGCTCATCTGCCACATCAGGTTGAAGATGGGCTCCGACCCCAGCGAGGGATGCTCGATGTCAGAATACAGCCCTCGCTCGCGAAAGTGGGGGTTGAACAGCCGACCTTCGGCGTCGAGCACGGGAAAGGCCGCCACACCGTGAGATTGCAGCAGCTCCGTTGTCTCCCACGTCGAGCGCTGCCGAGTCCACTCGGACAGCCGTTCATCCAGGTGTTTTCGGTTATTGAGCCGGGCGTAGCGGCTGGTGAATTCGGGTTCCTCTGTCCAGGCCGGATTGCCCATAGCCTCCACCAGGCCACCCCACTCATCGTCAGTGCGAACGGCGATGGAAACCCACTCGTCGTCTCCCGAGCAGGGGTAGTTGCCGTAGGGGGCCATCACGGGGTCGTAGTTACCCCTCGTCTGCAGCGTCCTGCCCGTCAGCTCATACTCCATCAAGCCCACACCCATGGTGGCCACGGTAGCCCGCAGCATCGAAACGTCGATGTAGCGGCCCACGCCAGTCGACTTGCGTTCGTGCAGTGCGGACGCGATGGCGAAGACCGCGTGGAGGGCTCCGGTCAGGTCGGCGTAGGCGTGCTTCAGCCCCAGCGGGCGCCCGGTCTCGCCCTCGGATGGCTCATAGCCCATGGTGCTGTCCAGACCGGACAGGGCGCCGATGGAGGGGGCGTAGGCCCGCAGGTCCCGCAGGGGGCCGGTCTGTCCATTGGAGGTGATGGAGGCCATGACTAGCCGCGGGTTTTCGCGGCTGAGGGTGTCGTAGTCGAGGCCAAGGCGCTGCATCACGCCCGGCGAGAAATTCTCGATGACCACGTCGCACTCGGAGGCCAGGCGTCGCGCCAGATCCACGGCCTCGGGGCGCGTGGTGTTGAGGGTGATGCTGCGCTTTCCCCGGTTCACGTTGTGGAACATGGGGTTCTGTTCCGGGTCGGGATCGTCGCCGATGATGGGACGGCCCAGACGCATATAGTCCATGCGCTGGCGCGTCTCCACCTTGATGACCTCGGCGCCCATGTCGGCCAGGATCATGCCCGGAACGGCGCCGGCCAGCACCCAGCCAAAGTCGAGGACGCGGCAGCCGTCCAAGGGGCCGTGTTGTTCCTGGGTCGGGTCAGACATTGAGATTCTTCGCCCTGCTCTGAATTATCCACCTGCCAGTACACCAACGCGCCTGATTGTCCGCTGCCTGAGCGGTTGGAACGCCCGTTACGCACATTTCGCAGGTGGCCGCACCGGCATTATACGGGAGTATCTGGCGCACTGTGCCGCGGGAACCAAGGCTGATTGCACATTGGGCTGTCCGGACCGTTCTCCCTAGCCTGGGGCCTCCGATCTCCCCTGTCCCCTTCGGAAACCCCTCAATTTGAGCACCTCACTACCGGGTCGTCACCAATCCGTGAGGTAGATGTTGGCGTAGTTATTATTGAGTTTCACTATATTCTCTATGTGTACTAGAGATACCATGCTGCCGCTGGTGAGACCAGCACCGCGAATTTCAGACTGTAACAATTCTCAGTGAGAGTAATCGGGTGTGCCGAACAAACGCCGCTGAAGTAGATATCAAGGGCGGAGACGGCTTTTGATTCACCCGATCAATCAAGCAACTCACAAAGCGAGGGGGGAGCACAAATGAAAAGCCCTAACTCCGTAACATTGAAAGTAGTTTACTGGCTTGTATGTTTGCTGGTATCAGGATTGATAGCTGTACTTTTCCTGGCTGGGACCGAGAGACTCTTGGCCAGCGGCCCAAGGGACGGCCCATCCAGTGATGCCACGCTTAGTTCGCTGGTCCTCACTTCCGAGGGCGGGCCCATATCCCTGGATCCAGAGTTCGATCCGGACACCAGGTTTTACTCGATCGGCGTAGAGACCGAAAGCGTCCTGGTAGAAGCATCTACTACCAAGGACACAGCCTCGATAGTCTCCTACACCATCGGTGGCAAGAAGGAGGTGCCTGACACGGAGCGCGACAAGCTGTCTACTGACCTGCAGGTGCTGGAGGGGGCCATCACCGACTTCTCGCTGACAATCAAGGCGGAGGACGGCGAGACTTTCAAGACCTACCACGTCCTCTTCGCCAGGCCCAGTCGGCAGTCCCTTCCGGAAATCACTCTGGAGGCAAGTCCCAGTGAATACGTCGCAGGCCTGGGGCTGCTGTCCTTCACTGTCGCTCGCACTGGCGATACGTCGGCCGCCCTGGACCTGACGATCAACATGACCCAGGAGCAGGAATGGCTTACCGACACCGCTTATGAAATAACCATCCCCTCCGGCGTATCCGAATACTCGGATTTCTTTTTGCCCGCCGCTCGATTCTCCTCCAATGTAACCCAGAGCGGGACCCTCACTGCCACCGTGGCGGCGGTGAACGGCTATGACACCAGCAGCGCGAGTGCGCAGGTGAGGGTGATTTCGCAGGAGGGGCCGGCGGTCGTGGTCACTCTTGAGCATTCGTCATACGAGGTTGACGAGGGCGAGGGCACGCTGGAAGTCGTGGTGCTGGCCAACGCGCACTCAAGCGTGCCCCGGGTTGGCGCCTTTCCTGTGACCGTATCGTCTCAGGGTGATCAGGCCACATCCCGTAGCGACGACGATGCAGGCGACTACGTGAGTGTTTCCGCGCTGCTGCCTTTTGTCCCTTCGGACTTTCAGCAGGAGAACGGCTCGTTGGTGGGACGCAAAACGTTTTCCATAACGATCCTGGATGATCACCTGTACGAAGGTGACGAACAATTCCACATTAGTCTCAGCCGAGCGCCAGGCACTAGTAGCGAGGTCGTATTGCTCGATCCCCATGGCGGTTCTTGCATCGAGGAATGCCCCAACCCATACCCTGTGACCATCCTGGACAACGAGGAAGCGCTCAGGCTCACAGTCGCCGGGGACAGGGTCAGTGAAGATGGAACCCTGACTTCCTCGATTGAGATCGGTACGGTCAGCGGGGCAATAACTGCTGCCGACCATTCCGTTACATTCAATTTTGCCGGACCGGCAGTTTACGGCGACGACTTCGCGATCATCCCCGGCGATTCGAATGACAGCGCCGACGGACACCAGGTCACCCTCCCCTCGGGCTCCCGAGCGGTGCACCTGACTGTAAGGTTATTTGACGACGAGGAAGATGAGGCCTGCGAGTGGATCGAAGTTACGGCCACAATTGGCCCGAACTCTTTCCCGGTCCCCGGAGCACCCTCGATACTGGTCTTTGACAATGACGAGGACTCTCCGTCCGGGGTGACTCCCCTCTCGGTTGGCTTGTCCGGGATGCTGGTCGGCGAGATCACCTCGGCCGATGTCGGCCCAGACCAGTTCAGCTTTGAGGCAACGGGAGGCGAGAGCTACGTTATCGAGGTCAAGCGACCGATGACATTCTCCTTTATAGACGAGATCGGAGTGGGTGGGAATGCTCAACTGGTTCCGGGCAACATCGTGGATCCCAGCATCATCGAGGTAACCGACGACGGAGGCAATCAGATCCTGGGCGAACATGACCGTGGCGGGTTCTCTCTGAACTTCGCGAGGGCTGTCTTTACTCCCGAAGACGACGGCACCTATTTCATAAATGTGAACGCAGGTCCACAGGACCGGAGCGCCAAGGGCTGCTACACCATTTCGGTTCGCGCCGACGACCACGCCGACGACTTCAAGACCAACCCCGATGTCGTCCTGCATCCGGGGGAGACCCTGGCGGCCGTCATTGACTCGGACGTGGCACCGGATGATCCTGGACTGAATTTCTGGGACTGGAAAATCACGCCGCCGCTGCGCCCGGGCCACGACACTGACGGCGTGGTGCGCCCCCGCCGGGGCATCGAGTCGCTAGACGACCGCGACGTGTTCCGCTACGTGATAGAGGACGCAGGAATGTACGAAATCACGGTCAGCAACCAGCCCGAGGGGGTCGGCATCTGGTACGTCTGGGACGAACTCGGCAACCTGTGGTATGGCACGCTGGAAGGGCCGGAGGAATCGATTGAAGAGCACCACGATACCGGCACCTACTACGTCGTGGTGGGCACCCCGTACGAGAGCGAGGGCAACACCGGCGCGTACAACATTTCCCTGGAGGCGGTCGGGTGATAATGCCGCTGACTTGTACATCGATATGGTGTTCGAAGTGCCGAAAGAAGTTTATGCAGAACTGTCGGCAGTCTTACTCGGTCAGATGATGCCAAGGCGGTAGAGCTGTACCACCTCCTCGGGGGTGTAGCCCAGTTCTCCGGCGTAGATCTCGCTGTTGTGCTGGCCCAACGTCGGCGCGGGGCGTGGCGGTGAGACTTCGGCGCCGCCAATTTCGTAGGGCGGGCCGGGGAGGGTGACGGGGGCCGTGTCGGGCCGCTCGACCTCGCGGAACTGCGTGGCCAGGCTGGGGTCGTGGCGCACCTCGTCGAACCCGCGCACGGGCGCCAGCGGGATGCGGTGCTCCAGGGCCATCTCCAGCAGCTCGGCCTTGGTGTGCTCTAGCAACCACTCCTCGACGTAGCCGTCGACCTCGTCGGCGTACTCGTTGTTCATCACGGTGCGGTTGCGCAGGCGCGGCTCCTGCGACCACTCGGGGGTGCCCATCAGCTCCAGCAGGCGGCGCCACTGCCGTCCCTCGGGGGAGCCGACGAAGATGAACCCGTCCCTGCAACGCAGGATGCAGTTGGGGTAGGGGAAGTCCAGCGCGTGGTGGCCGGTGCGTCGGGTCACGCGCCACTGGTAGACCGCCATCAGGGCCTCGGGGCCGTTGTACAGCCCGGCCATGGACTCGATCTCGGCGATGTCGATGTGCTGACCGGCGCGGGCAGCGGGGATTTCTCCCTCACCCCAACCCTCTCCCGCTGGGAGAGGGAGCGAATTGTCGCGGGCCAGCAGGGCCATGACGATGGCTGAGGCGGCGCCGGCCCCGGCAAAGTAGCCCACCTCGGGAGTGCCGAACGTCAGCGGCTCGCGGTCGGGACTGCCCAGTCCCTCGCAGATGCCCCCGCCCGCGGCGAGGTTGATGTCGTAGGCCTTCCAGTTGCGATACGGTCCGGTCAGCCCGAAGGGGGTGATGGAGGCCATGACCAGCGCCTCGTTGTGGGTGGAAAGAGTCTCGTAGTCCACACCGACGCGGTCCATCTCGGTGGGATGCAGGTTGTGCACCAGCACATCGGCGCGCGACACCATGCCAGCCAGTAGCTCGCGTCCCGTCGGCGTCTCGAGGTTGAGGGAGACGCCGCGCTTGTCGGCGTTGAGGTAGAGGAACAGGCCGCTGCGCTCCCGGTGGGGGATGTCGCCAAGCCAGGGGCCGTAGTCGCGGGCCCAGTCGCCCGTGCCAGCGCGTTCGATCTTGATCACGTCGGCGCCCATGTCGGCCAGGAGCTTGCCGCAGTAGGGCGCGGAGATGAACTCGCCGAATTCCAGCACCCGCAGGCCGTTGAGGAGGCCGTAGGTCATGCCCCCAGGCCCACCGCTACATGGCGCCTCACGCCGTCCAGATGCTCCGCCAGTTCTTCCGGCCTGTTCAGAAACGGCGAGTGGCCGGTCTCCATCGTTATGACCTCGGCGCAAGGAAGCGCGGAGTACATCGACCGGGCGAATTCGGGCGACACTGCGTTGTCCTGCGAGCACTCGACGTAGACGCGAGGGACGCTGCCAAAATTGCCATCGGTCAGCCGCATGGTACTGACCAGCGGCCCCACGGGTTGCGGCACGACCATGGACTGCGCCCAGGCCACGTCATCGTCGGAGCAGTCGTTGTAGAAGCGATTTTGCGTCTGCTCCATCTTGTAGACCACGTGGCTGCGATCGGCGGCCAGGTTCCAGGACGTCCGCTCTTGCAGCGCCTGCTGCAGGTCGGATTCTCCGGAAACCGTCCCCATGAAAGTTGCGCCGTCCGGGATCAGGACCGCCGTCAGGTACACAAGCACGGCCACCCTGTCTGGCCGCAGCTCCGCCGCGCGGCTGATGGAAATGCCACCAAGGCTGTGCCCCACCAGCACCGCCGGGCCGTCGAGCGAGTCCAGCACATTGCTGACGTGTTCGGCGTAGGTCTCCAGCGTCACGTCGCCGAGAGGCGTGTCGTCATGGCCGTTGCCGGGCAGGTCGACGGCGACCACGTGATGTCCCTTCGCCTCCAGCAGGGGCACGATCCTCTGCCAGCACCAGGCTCCGTGACCTGAGCCGTGCACCAGAACGTAGTTGGCCATTTTGCGGCTCCTCAAAGTAGGTGATTTTTCAACACAGCGAACGCGGAGATTACGCCGAGGGCGCAGAGGTTACTCCAGCAGGTTTCGGCGCAGGGATGCCAAGGTCTCTGCGGTGACTCCGTGCTTCAGGAGAAAGGCCTCGGCGCCACCGAATTCCTCTCGCAGGGTATCCTGGTACGCTTGGAACGCCACTGGCTGAGGAGACAGCGTCTCGGCGGTGGGCGATGAACCCTGCTCAATGCGTTTAATCCGCTCGACTATTCCATCGACCACCTCGATGGTCAGCATGTAGTCGGCGACGATGGTCTCCTGGTCCACGCCGAGCACCTCGAGGATCAGGGCGGCCAGCAGTCCCGTGCGGTCCTTGCCCGCGCTGCAGTGAAAGACAGCCCCGCCACCGGCCTCAATGGTGTCGCTGATGGAGGTGATGGCCTCGGCCACGCCCTCCCCGGAATTGCGGACCAGCCACTGATAGGTGGTCGTGAGCCGCCCTGCTATGTCGCCGCCGGTAAACGGGGGGATCGCTCCCCTCCCGTCGAGGAGAGGGAAAAGCCCGTAACCGGCCGCTGAATCTTGCAGCGGGCCCCGGCCGTCGCGCTCCGCCTCGTTGGTGTTGCGGAGATCGACCACCCGCCGAATGTTCAGGTCATCCACCACCAGGGTGGTGTCTGCGGATGTCATGTCCTGCAGGGCATCGCTGCGGAAGAGTCGACGCCACCTGACGGACTGTCCCTGCGAGTTGCGGTAGCCGCCCATGTCGCGGAAGTTGACGCAGCCCTCGAGGGGCAGCCAGCGGGAATGCTCCGGGTTTAACGGGCGCTGCGCTGCTGAAGGGTCGCTCATGCTCCTGCCACCCCCATCTCGCGGGCGATCTCCAGCATGGCGCGGGCTGTCTCCTCGTGGGCGATGTCGACCATGTCGCCGCCGAAAGTGACTGCGGCGCCACCCTGGGCGCGGGTGGCCTCCATCGCCTCGATCAGCCCCTTGTAGTGGGCCACTTCCTCGGGCGTGGGGGTGAACACCTCATTGACCACGGGCACGTGCGACGGGTGAATCAGGTGCATGCCGGTGTAGCCCAGCTGCTTGGCCTGCTGCGCCGACTTGCGCAGGCCGTCGAGGTCGTGGATGTCCATCCAGCCGCCGCTCATGGGATAGGGGATGCCGGCGGCGCGGACGTCCACGAGCACCTTGGAGCGCAGGAACAACGTCTCCATGCCCTCGGGGGTCCACTGGAACCCGATGGACCGGGCGGTGTCGCCCCCCTTGCCACCGCTGGCGCCCATGTGGGCGACGCGGGGCGATGCGTTGGCGATCTCCCAGGACTGCCGTATGCCGGACGCCGTCTCCAGGGCCGGGTCGATGAATATCCTGCCGACCTCCAGTCCCTTCTTGCGCTCGATGTGGCGCAGCAGGACGTCGACCTCGACCACGTCCTCGGGGCCCTCAACCTTGGGCAGCAGGACGCAGTACAGGTGCGGCCCAGCCACGGCCTCCAGGTCCTCGCCGGTCAGGCCGGTCTCGAGGCGGTTGACCCGCACCACGATATTCTGCCCGGCCTCGCCCAGTTCCTGCACCATGCGTCCCACCGACTCGCGGGCCGCGGCCTTCTCGGGGACAGGCACCGAGTCCTCTAGGTCGAGAATATAGGCGTCGGCGTTGAAGCGCGGCGCCCTTCGCATCCAGTCTTCCTTGTTGCCCGGAACGAACAGCTCGGTCCGGATGGGCTTGGCATTGAACCTCACTCGTTTTCCTCCAAGGGGTATGGGGTTATCCCTGCCGTGTTTTCACCCACACCCTAACCCTCCCCCATCAATGGGGAGGGGACATGTGCGATGCTACATCAATGGGTGGGAATTTTCAGACGACGCCCTGGGACTTTAGTTCCGCGACCTGTTCGTCGGTTAGGCCGAGAATTTTCTGGAACACCTCTTCGTTGTGCATGCCCAGGGTTGGCGCGCCGGGCAGGGGCGGCAATTCGCCGCCGGAGAACCGCACGGGGAACCCGGCGGCCACCGCGCCTTCCACCGGCTCGTTCATTGCGCCGTGATTCATGGGGACGAGACTGCCCCGGTCCCAGAAATGCTCGTCGTGCATCACCTGCTCGGCGGTGCGGACCGGCGCGCAGGGAACGTCGTGGGCTTCGAGGCACTGGATGGCGTCGTCCAGGGTCATCGGGCCGATGCGAGCCTGGATTTCCTGCCGCGCCTCCTCCACGTTGTCAGTGCGCTTGACGTAGGTGTCGAAACGGGGATCGTCCAGCAGTTCCGGGCACTCGAGGGCGTTGCACATGCGGCGCCACTGGTCGTCGCTGGTGACGGTGATGGAGATGTCTCCGCCGATGGGGCTGTACAGTCCGGTCGGCCCGCTGCGGCTGATGTTGCCGGTGCGCAGGGGCAGGCCGGCATCTATGCTCTCCTCCAGGTTTTCCATGAACATCAGGGAGACCAGCGTGTCCATCATGGAAACGTCGAGGTACTGCCCCTGGCCGGTACGGTCCCTCTCGCGCAGGGCGGCGAGGATGGAGTAGCAGGCGAACATGGGAGTAACCAGGTCGCCGATGTAGAACCCCACCTTCACTGGCGGCCGCTCCTCCTCACCGTTGATGTCCATGACGCCGCTCATGCCCTGGATTTGGGGGTCGTGGGCCGGCTTGTCCTTGTAGGGACCGGTCTGGCCGTAGCCTGAAATGGAGGCGTAGACGATGCCCGGGTTGACCGCAGCCACCTCCTCGTAACCCAGACCGGCGCGGCGCAGGGAGCCTGGCGCCAGGTTCTCCAGCACCACGTCGCTCTCCTTGGCCAGCTCGAGGAACAGCTCCTTGCCACGCTCGGTCTTGAGGTCAAGGGTGACGCTCTTGACGCCCTGGGTCCGCTTGAGGAATCGGGTGGAGATTTCCTCGTCGGAGTTGCGCTGGGCGTGAGTGCCCTCGGGCCCGGCGAAGGGGCCGTTGCCGCGCACCGGGTCGCCGCGCCCGGGTATCTCCACCTTGATGACCTCGGCCCCGAGGCGGGCCAGGCTCATGGACGCGAAGGGCCCGGCCAGGTACACAGTTACGGCCAGGACGCGAATTCCAGACAGTGGCTGCATGCTCTTCTCCACAAAAGTCTCCTTTGGCAGGCAAAAAGGGAGGGTGGTCTTGCCGGATGAATTGACAAACTATCTCGAGACTGCGGCGACTGTCCCGGCGGCCAATCCTCCCTACCTTTCCACCCTCACCCCAACCCTCCCCCCGAGCAAGAGGAAGGACTTGAGACAGTCTCAAACGCCGGCTACTCGAAGTCCGCCGGCTCGAGCTCGGGTACATCGTCCACGATGCCCGAGGAGTAACGCTCGATGACCTGGCGGTAGTCGGCCAGCTTGCCGTGCAGCCATTCGATCATGTCGGGCCAGTTGTCGCGGTTGTTGGTGTCTATGGTCAGGTCGTCGGATGAGCCACCCATGTTGAGCTGCAGCCCTTCCATGTATGACGAGACCAGACGCGACGTCTCCCGGTCGTAGTTCCGGCTCTGCTCCACCAGGTAAATGCCCACGCTGCCGTCGGCGACGTACTGGGACAGCAAGGCTCCGCCCACGGAGTGATAAATGTTGCTGTGGGAGTGGTCCTGGGCGATATCCACCTCGCCGGGGAACTGTTCGGCGTAGGCCTGCCAGAAATCGTTGCGCTTGCGTCGCAGACGGCTCAGGCGGTCATTGACTCGCCTCGGGCTTTGTGCCGCCCGGTCGATGGCCTGCATGCGCCGGTCCCAGTCGTGGGGCTGAGCGACGACCTCGAAAATCGGGGCGATGGGCGCCGGGAAATCACCGACGCGCACTGCGCGGACCTTCACGGCAAAGAAATTGAAATCGCCTGGGGTGTTTATGTTGAGCCAGCGAATGGTCGAGAGATGGGCGGGCTGGAACTCCCTAGCCACCCAGATGGCAGTCTGCGCCTCCAGGCGGGCCATGTTGCTCAGAATCTGGCCCAAGTGAGCGTGATCGGTGCTGTCCAGCTGATTCTCGATCACCACACGACTGTCGTTGACCGGAAATGTCGCCAGGACGTCGGCCGTAAAGCCGTTCACTGAAACCTGGCTGTGGTCCGGTTCAAGGGGCATTCCGATTACCCGTGATAACCGCTGCAGGTTATCCTCAAGCCAGGGGGTGAAATCGGCCACCTCGTCCGGCCACGCTTCCCGCAGTTCAACTTCCCTGAGTTCACTGAAATCCATCACACTCTCCACCTCGAAAAGGGCTGCCGATATTCTAACACCGCATTGGCAACCCTGTGGTACAATCCCCTTGCTTCGCGGAGTCCCGCTTGGGGGCTTTGCGCCATAGCGGTAATCCCTATTTCCAATCTCCGCAAGAGGTGGATTCAAATGGCTTCCAACATCGTCCTGTCCAACACCGAATTCAAGGTTGTGGGAACTCGACCGGTGCGGCATGACGGCACCGACAAGGTAACCGGCCGAGCCAAGTACGGGGCCGACTACGACTCGGCAGGGACACTCTTCGCCAAGGTGCTACGCAGTCCGCACGCCCACGCTCGCATCAAGTCAATCGACACCAGCAAGGCCGAGGCCGCCAGCGGCGTACGCGCCGTGATCACCGGCCAGGACATCCCCACCGACAGCGCCGCCGCCCGCAAGGTGATGGCCAAAGACAAGGCGCTCTACAAGGGGCACCCGATCGCCGCTGTCGCCGCCACCAGCGCTCACGATGCCGAGCAGGCGCTGGCACTGATCGAGGTGGAGTACGAGGTACTCAAGGCGGCCACAGAGGTACGCCAGGCGATGGCGGATGACGCCGAACTGCTCCACGAGGACCAGACCACCACGGAGCTGGGCGAGGCAACCGACAAGCACAGCAACATCGCCACCCACTTCCGCTACGAGCAGGGCGACCTGGACCAGGGATTCGCCGCTGCCGACGTGATAGTGGAGAAAGAGTATTCAACTTCCACCGTCCACCAGGGCTACATCGAGCCGCAGAACGGCGCGGCTTTCTGGAAAAGCAACGGCGAACTGACCATCTGGGTCAGCACGCAGGGCGCTTTCACCACGCGCGATGCCCTGGCCGGGGTGCTGGACCTGCCCGTTTCCAAGGTCAGGGTGATTCCCATGGAGATCGGCGGCGGCTTCGGTGGCAAGATTCCCATCTACCTCGAGCCGTTGACCGCGCTGCTTTCCCGGAAAGCCGGCGCGCCGGTGAAGTCGGCGATGAGCCGCGCCGAGGTCTTCGAGGCTACGGGCCCGACTTCCGGCTCCTACATGCACATCAAGATGGGCGCAACCAACGATGGCAAGATAATCGCCGCAGAGGCGATGCTGGCCTTTGACGCCGGCGCCTTCCCCGGCTCCCCGGTGACGGCGGGCGCGCAGTGCATGTTCGCCCCCTACGACATCGAGAACTGCCGGGTTGACGGCTACGACGTGGTGGCCAACAAGCCGCCGGTGGCCGCCTACCGGGCGCCGGGCGCGCCAATCGCTGCCTTCGCCGGCGAGACCGTCGTCGATGAGCTGGCGGAGAAGCTTGGCATAGACCCCATCGAGTTCCGCCTGCGCAACGCCTCCAAGGAGGGCACCCGCCGCGTTGACGGCCCTGTGTTCCCCGTGGTCGGCAACATTGAGCAGCTGGAGGCCGCCCGCGAGTCGGAGCAGTACCAGCGCCCGCTGGAGGGCCCCAACCGCGGTCGGGGCGTCGCCTCGGGCTTCTGGTTCAACATCGGGCTCCAGTCCAGCGCCGCCATCAGCGTCCAGACCGACGGCACCATATCGCTGGTGGAGGGCTCCACGGACATCGGTGGCACCCGCGCCTCCATCGCCATGCAGGCCGCGGAAGTGCTGGGCATACCCGCCGAGGACGTTGACCCCAGCGTTGGCGATACCGACAGCGTTGGCTACACCTTCCTGACGGGCGGCAGCCGGACCACCTTCGCCACCGGCTGGGCCGCTTACGAGTGCGCCCAGGAAATCAAGCAGAAGATGATCGAGCGGGCCGCCAGCATCTGGGACGTGGACGTCACCGACGTTGACCTGGTGGACGGCGTGTTCCAGCATGCCTCTGACCAGGAACTGAGCATGACCTTCAAGGAACTGGCCGGGCAGCTGAACCGCACCGGCGGGCCGATCTCGGCGCAGGTCAGCGTTGACCCCCGGGGCGCCGGCGGCGCTTTCGCCACTCACATCGTCGACGTGGAAGTCGATCCCGACACCGGCAAGGTCACGATCCTCGACTTCACCGCCATCCAGGACGTCGGCAAGGCCATCCACCCCAGCTACGTGGAGGGCCAGATCCAGGGCGGCGTCGTGCAGGGCATCGGCTGGGCCCTCAACGAGGAGTACCGCTTCAACGCGGACGGACGGATGGAGAACTCCTCCTTCCTGGACTACCGGATGCCCACCAGCCTCGACCTGCCGATGATCGGGACCGTAATCGTCGAGGTCGCCAACCCCGGCCATCCCTACGGAGTACGCGGCGTCGGCGAGGTTCCGATTGTGCCTCCCATGGCCGCCATCGCCAACGCCATCTACCACGCGGTGGGCGTGCGGATGACCAAGCTCCCGATGTCTCCCGATGCCGTACTGGAGAGCCTCTGGGAAAAGAACGGCGAGCCGTCCGGCCTGGCGCAGGCCGCCGACTAAACCCCTCCGCGCAGATACCGCAGAGACCTTGTAGGGGCGCACAGACGTGCGCCCCTACGGTATTATTGGCGTCATTCCTATCTTTGTCTGAATCAGGATTCCTATGATTAGCTGATTTTCAGGATAGTGGCTTCAATCCAGGAAATCGTGATTCAGACATTGCGGGGAGCCGCCCTCACCCTAACCCTCTCCTGGAGGGAGAGGGGACTATCAAAGAGAGGGAACTGACAGGAGAATGAAAATGACCAGAGTACCCAATGCCACACGCGAAGCCATGGACGCCGCCGGGCAGGCCATCTGGGACGATATCGAAACATCCCGCGGGGGTGTGGCCCGCAACTATGCCGCGATTCTGAACAACCCGCAGGCCGCCGGGGCCATGGCCGGCCTGGGCGGATACGCCCGGTACGAGACCCCGCTGCCGCCGCGCATCAAGGCCCTGGCCGTGCTGACCGCCGCCCGCGAGGCCTGTGGGAAGTACGTGTGGACGGTCAACCAGCCGGCTGCCAAGCAGGCGGGCCTGTCAGACGAGGCAATCGCTGCCATCCACGAGTACCGGGCACCGGCGGGGTTTAATGACGACGACGCGGCGGTGGTGCAGTTCGTGCTGGAGCTGTTGAGGCAGCACCGGGTGTCCGACGCCACCTTCGAGGCCCTGAGAGCGCTGGTCGGCGACGCCGGAGTGGTGGATGTACTGGTGGTCAGCGGCTACTACCACACCCTCGCCCATACCCTGCAAGCGCTGGACGTGGACCTGCCCGAGGGGACGGCGAGCGCTCTCACCTACTGAACGAGAGCGCGGTCAATACCGTTATCTCGCTGGGAGGCAGGTCAGGATAGTCGTTTCCTGAGATTCTCTCTGCATCCCGGCGTAATTCCCTCCGAAGTAGAGATACAGCGCCCGGGGAATAGGTCCCCGCGCCACATCCGGGTCCGGCCGGCATCGTGCGGCGATTCGCCATCGAGTTGGACTTTGGCACCGTGCCTCTATTCGCGGGAATGGTGAGATATGAGGGTGCCAATCCCCTCGGTGCGCGGTTGCCATGAGGGAGCCGGATGTTAAGGTACCCAGTAGCCTGCGGCTGTACAGGGCCAGTGCCCGGAGCCTGCCGCATTTGTGGTTGAGGAACACCTGACACCGGGACATCACGATGAGCTTTCCGCAATCGGTGAAATGTCAATAACTTTACCTGCCACTTTTTCACAATCCTTTCACAAAATAGGTGCCATTTTACATAGTGTCTTCATTTTCTATCAGTACAATCAACCCGTATTTCAAGCGTCTTTGCCTGATAATTTTATTTGATATTTCATTGTCCTCTCTGACCGAGGCTGGGCCAGCGGGTTTGGGCAGGGGCCGGATTCCCGCACGGGGCGAAGGCGCTTTAGGGTGGATGTAATTCGTTGGCCCAACCTCAACGATTCCTCAGTCTCGGTTCTTTTCGCATCAAGAGTGCATCATCCGGACCCTCCTCTCGGGGGATCACGGAGGTCCGACCAGGCATTTCAGGGATACCGGGGGTCGACGCCGAAGGGTACGTCGAGCCTCTTTTCTTTTCAGCGATTTGGCACTAGATCAAAGAAACGAGCATATCCGCTTCGAGCCTGATGAGCCCACGCCGGTCCCGGTAGCCGCCATAGCGGGATTCCAGGGGCTGCTGCTGGTACTGACCCCCATGGTCACCGCGATCACGACCACCGCCTTTGTGGCAGGTCAGTCGACGGAGTACCTGACCTGGGCCGCCTTTGCCACATTCCTCATTTGCGGCTGCACTACTGCTCTGCAAGCGGGACGCGTCTGGCGCTTCGGTACCGGGCATGTCCTGCTGACTGCGGCCAGCGTTTCCCTGCTGGTGGTTGGAGTCCCCGCCCTCGAGGTCGGAGGCCCGGGGTTGCTGTCCGCGCTGGTTATCTGCGGGGCACTGGCGCAATTCGGCCTGGCCACCTGGCTTCCGCTGGTGCGGCGCATCATAACGCCGGTGGTCACCGGCACGGCCCTGATGCTCCTCGCGGCTACGGTGATTCCCATCGCGGCAGGCCGCATCGCTGCCGTACCCGAGGGAGTCATCCCTTCGGCCGGCGTGGTCGTGGGCGTCGCCACCCTCGGAGTGCTGGTGGTGCTGGGGCTGCGGGTTTCGGGAGGCTGGAGGCTGTGGGCCCCGCTCATTGCAATCGGGTCAGGATCCCTGGCGGCCATTCCCTTCGGCCTGTACGAGTTGAGCAGCGTGATAGAGGCACCATGGGTCGGCCTGCCCGGAACCTGGTACCCTGATTTCGAGATTCCGGCACTCGGCTCTTTCGCCGCACTGCTGCCCATGGTGGTCATCGTCGTGCTGATCAACGGCGTCAAGAACATGGGCGACAGCGTGGTGGTGCAACGCCTTTCGCGGCGTGAACCCAAGGCCACCGACTACCGGCTGGTGCAGGGTTCCCTGTATGCCAATGGGTTCGGGGTGTTGCTGAGCGGCCTGGCCGGCTCGCCTCCCACCACCATCAACTCGGCCACCAGCGGTGCCCTGGTCAGCCTGACCGGGGTGGCCAGCCGGAACGTCGGATACATCGCGGGTGCGGCCCTGGTGGCCCTGGCCTTTTCTCCTAAGCTGACCGCTGTGCTGCTGGTAATCCCGGCTCCGGTGATGGGCGCCTATCTGCTGGCGGTGATGGGCACTTACGTCGTCGAAGGTATCCGCACCGTGGGACAGGACGGCCTGGACCAGAAGAAGGCCCTGATGGTGGGAATTCCCTTCTCCGTCGGCCTGGCCATGAATAGTTCCGGAATCCTGGACCAGCTGCCGGGAGCCGACTGGCTGCAGTTCCTGAACAACGGGCTGACCGCCGGAACGCTGGCCGCCGTGCTGATGACCTGGTTCCTGGACCTGACCGGTCCCAGGACGCAGAAAATCAAGGCGCCCCTGGATGACTCCGCTCTTCAGGAAATTGACCGGTTCCTGCGAGACGTCGCCATGAAGAGAGGCTGGAGCTACCACGCCACACAGAGGCTGCGGGCGGTGGGTGAGGAAACACTGTGGAGCCTCCTGCCCACGGGCGATGCTCACCTCACTGGCGCCACGCGACGCCTGACCCTGGTGGCCAGGACCGAAAACGACGCGGTGGAGCTGGAGTTCGCCGCCAGGGTCGATGGCGGGAATATACAAGACCAATTGACCTTCCTTAGTGACGTTTCTCCCAAGGAGGACGAGGCTTCCTTTCGGTTGCTGCGTCATTTCGCCGAGTCGGTGCGGCACCAGAAATACCACGGCGTCGACGTGGTCAAGGTGAAAGTCGTGGAGGGCCAGGGGCAGGTGGCGCGCCCCAACTAGAACCGGGAGCGTAGCACGTATTCCGGCGGCAAGTGGCCGGGTGGCGTGGCAGGAAACCGTTTCAAAGCGGTTTCTGATGAGGCCGGCTGTGACCCGCACGACAGAAAAGTCTTGCCTCTAACGGACTACAATCACTCCAGCCGGCGGATTCGGGGCAGGGCAATGGCGGCGATGACGCTGATGGTGGCCAGCGCGGCGCCGTTGATCAGCAGTGCCCTCGGCGCCCCAACGGCGCCCGCCAAGGCCCCGACCCCCACGTGGCCGATGGGGGCGAATCCGATGCTCAGCACCCATGACCCCATGGCCCGACCCCGTTCCTCGTCGGATACGACTTCCTGCATCATCGTCTTGTACAGGGTGTCCACGGCCATGGCACATGCGTTGGTGAAGAGCAACACTCCCAGGAACGAATAGATGTTGCCGGTGGCCGAAAACGCCATCAGGCCGCCGCCGAATCCCAGGGCCGTGGCAAACATCATCAATCCCTTCTTCCTGACCGACGCCATCGCGGCCAGCAGCCACAACCCCAGCAGACCGCCCGCCTGCCGTCCCGCCGTCATCACGCCGAGGCCTGTGGGGCCAACGTTGAGCACCTCCTTGGCAAACACAGGAAAGAGGGTCATGTGAGTGAATCCGAGAACTTCGGTGGCAGCCGTGAGGGCCATGAGGATGAGGAGCAACCGGTAGTTGCGCAGCAGCCTGACGTATCCTGTCAGGTTCCTCAACACCGAAACTGCCGCAGGACGCAGGGACCGCCCCGGGTTGGTGATGGCCAGGGTCGCAACCCCAGAGGCCAGGTAACAGACGGCGGCGGCCACGAACTGCCAACCGGGGCCGACGGCTTCGATTACTGCCCCGGAGGCCAGCGACCCCACGATGCCGCCGCCCTGCATGGCCATGGCACCGAGGGCGAGGCCATTCAGGGCATACTCCGGCCCCACGATGTCGTAGGTGTACGTCTGCCGGATCGTAAGTATGAACGCAAAGGTGCTGCCCAGCAGCGCGACCAGGCCAATCACAACCCACACGTTGTCCAGGCCGCCAAGCAGCAGCAGGGCCATCGCCAGCGCCACGGCGGATGCGCCTGCGGAACCGAATCGCAGGAGAGTGCGCCGCTCCCACCGGTCGGCGATGGCGCCGGACAGGATGCCGAAGAAGAAAAACGGCAGCATGCGCGCGGCAGCTCCGATTCCCACCATCAGCTCCGAACCGGTCAACTCGAATATCAGCCATCCGACCGAGACCTGTTCCATTCCGGTGGCCAACGAGTAGAGCACGGTGGAGAGCCAGAGCAGCCGGAAGTCGTGAAAGCGGAGTGAGGCGGCCCAATTCCATATACCAGTCACGGTGACTGATGATACACGTGCCCCGGGTTGGAGCCCTATGCGGAGTCGGTACACGATTCACTGCGTATTTAGGTCCAAGGCCTGAAGGTTCTCTTTGGGCCTTGGTCTGAACTGTGATTCGTGTGATTACAGGATTGCCCTGATTCGCGGCAGAGCCAGAGTAAAGAAATCCTGTACATCATCCCAATCACACGAATCACAGTTCAGATGTTCCTGGTAATCCTGATTCAGGCGGTTGGTTGACCATCGGCCGGTCAGCCAAATGGTATTATGGCGCCGGCCCATACTGAACCTGACAATCCCAAACTTGGCCATCCCAAACTAGGGAGGAAACATCATGCCATTTGGAGATAACGCCTGGCTGTCACTCACCCAGGAAGATCCCATTGAACCGGCAATCCCCCTGTGTGACCCGCACCACCACTTCTGGGACCGACGGCTGCAGAGCATCCCCTACCAGCGCTACCTGCTGCACGAGCTGATGTCCGACCTCGACTCGGGCCACAACGTTCGCTCCACGGTCTTCCTGGAGGCGCGGTCGATGTACCGGGCCGCGGGGCCAGAGGAACTGAGACCCGTGGGCGAGGTGGAGTTCGTGCAGGGCCTGGCCGCCGCCAGCGCCAGCGGCGTCTACGGCGAGGCAAGGGCCGCCGCGGCCATCATCGGCGCCGCCGACCTGAAGCTGGGCGACGACGTGGCCAAAGTGCTGGATGCGCTGCAGGCGGCCAGCCCCAACCGGTTCCGGGGCATACGGCACAACGTGACCTGGAGCCCGGACCCCGACATCGACAACCGGGAAACGCCGGGCATCCTGGCCAACGACTCTTTCCGCGCCGGCGCCCGCGTGCTGGCCAGCAGGGGACTGTCGCTGGACATCATGATGTCGTTCCCGCAGCTACCGGAGCTGGTGGACTTCGCCCGCGCGGTGCCGGAGGTGTCCATCATCCTCAATCACCTGGGCGGTGTGAGCCGCACGGGCATCTACGCCGGCAAGGACGACGAGATAGTCCCGGCATGGCGGGAGAACATCGCCGCGGTGGCCCAGTGCCCCAACGTAACCTGCAAGCTGGGCGGCATGGGCATGCCCCGCTGGGGATTCGACTGGCCCTACCGGAGCGTGCCAATCGGCTCCGAGGAACTGGCCGAGGGCATGGCGCCGTGGATGAACCACGCCATAGAGCAGTTCGGGCCGGACCGTTGCATGTTCGAGAGCAACTTCCCGCCGGACAAGGTTTCTTTCTCCTACAACGTGATGTACAACGCGTTCAAGCGCCTGTCCGCAAGCTACAACCCATCCGAGCGGGCGGCCATGTTGCATGACACCGCCGTGCGGGTCTACCGCATCGAAACGTAAAAAGGACCCAGGGTAACGTCTCGCGGTTGTTCCATCTCCCAAGCGAGGAGGCTTGGGCCTGCCTGAGCTTGTCGAAGGGGTGGGGTGCCCTCGTACCTGTTGAGCGGAATGAGCGCGAGATTCCACCCCGACCCTCCCCCCTGTGGGGAAGCAGAACTGAGAGACCGGGAGTGCATGCTGGTATGAAATATGACGTGATCATAGTCGGGGCCGGGTCGGCCGGGTGCGTTCTGGCCAACCGCCTGTCGGAGGATCCCGGCCGCTCCGTCCTGCTGCTGGAGGCCGGTCCGGACTACCCGCCGGACCAGATGCCGGACGAGCTGAAATACGACATGCTCCAGGCCGCGTCTGCGGAGGGAGCGGCCCACAACTGGTCGCTGGTGGGGCGGTCGACGCCGCAGCAGACCCGACCAGCCCACGTCGCCCGGGGCAAGGTCACCGGCGGCAGCAGCGCCATCAACCACCAGATCATGCTGCGGGGTGCGCCCGAGGACTTCGATTCGTGGGTGGCGGCGGGCAACGACGAGTGGAGCTACCTGAACACCCTGCCTTATTTTCGCAGGCTTGAGTCGGACGCGGACATAAGCGACGACTTTCACGGCAGCGACGGCCCCATACCTATTTGGCGGCATGCGCGTGAGGACTGGCTGCCCCTGCACCGGGCGTTCTACCAGGCCTGCCGAGACGCCGGATTCCCCGACGACCCCGACATGAACCATCCCGACGCCACCGGCGTGGGAGCGATGCCGCTGAACAATCCCGGCGGTGTGCGGATGAGCACGGCCATCACCTACCTGGACGCCTGTCGTCACCGCATGAACCTCATCATTCGCGCCAACGTGCTGGCCCGTCGCATCCTGTTCGAGAGCAGGTCGACGGATTCACTGCGAGCGGTGGGAGTTGAGGTGGAAAGCGGCGGCGAGACGTTTGTCGTCGAGGGCGATGAGATAATTCTCAGCGCCGGAGCCATCCACTCACCGCACCTGCTGCTGCTGTCCGGCGTGGGCGCAGCGGACGAGTTGCGGCCCCACGGCATCGAACCGGTCCACGACCTGCCCGGGGTGGGACGGGGCATGAAGAACCATCCGTCGGTCAACATCGTCTTCCGCTCCCACCCGGAGCACCGGCTCACACCCGACATGCCGCGGAACCAGGTTGGCTTGCGATTCAGCGCCGACGGCTCCGAGCGCAACGACATCCAGGTGCAGCCAACCACCTCATATCCGCCAAGTCAAACTCCACCTGACATCAGGTTCGGTTGCCGTCTGGAGTTCCCCTACAGCGAGGGAGTTCTTTCGTTAGCATCCAGCGATGTGTCGGTCCAGCCAGAACTGGATTTCAGGTTTCTCACCGATCCCAGGGACCTGTCACGATACCGGGACGCCGTCCGACGAACTGTGGCAATCTTCGACCACCCTGCCTTCGAAGGGCTGCTGGCAAAGCGACTGGCACCCACCGATGCCGACCTGGCCAGCGACGACGCACTGGACGCCTGGCTGCAACAGAACGCGAGCATCGCGGGCCACACCTCGGTGACCTGCAAGATGGGGCCGCAGTCGGACCCGCTGGCAGTGGTGGACCAGCATTGCAGAGTGCATGGCATGGCGGGACTGCGCGTGGTGGATGCGGCGGCGATGCCCGACATCGTGCGGGCCAACACCAACGCCACCATCATCATGATGGCGGAACGCGCCGCCGACTTTATCCGGGAGGGCAGCTAGGCACCGCGGGACGCCGGTATTCCTGCGTGGAGCATGCACAGGAGTCTCCGACAATTCTGCCGTCAGGCTGGATGTCGGTCCTGTAGAAATATGGCCCGCCGGTGGGTCCCCCGCCACAGGAGGAAGCGAGGAACCCAGACCCCACCGGCGGACCGAGGAGAGGGCAAGGTCAGGAGGCGAATCGCCTATTGGTTTGCCACCACGCCCTTAACTCAGCGTCGATCGGCGACACCCGCCATGGAGTACTCAGAGTCCTCGCTGTCTGATGCGGTGTCTCCCCCGTCATCCTGGACCGACCGCGGAGCGGTCTTGCCCGGATGAACTCGCAGCGAGAAGGCGCGGACCCTCTCCCGGGTTGACTCATCCAGCATCTCTGCCACTCCGCATTCATGGTCGTCCAACGCATCCGACGCAAACGTGCCCGCAGCCTCGTGGGCTCCACCGGCGACGGCAATTCTCGCCATCGGCGTCCAGGGCCCGTGCCCCAACTCGCGTCCGATTTCGTCCAGATAGCGGGAGCGTACTCGCACGTGGTATTCAGCACCGGCAACCAGGCCAGTGATCCTGAATGCGTTGGCCTGCGGATAAGCGTTGCCACAGGTTTCCTCGTAAGAGGGAAACTCGCCGATAGAACTGGCCCAGTTGACCCGGTAGTCGAATGGGACAGGCTCTGCGGTGTCCCAGGTTGCGAGGATGGTGCCGGGCTCGTCACTGTTCAGTTCGAGGTTCGTGACCTGTCCCTCCAGGACACCCGGCCCCGCAAACGCACTCCCCAGGTTGGGACTGCCTTTTATGACACGGATGCGGCAAAGGGTTGCCACCAAAACGAAAAGGAGAAAGAGGGGGAGAAAAATCCTAAGGAGTATTGGAGCGTCTATCATGGTTGGCCCTTCTATCTGTTACTGAATATGAACGGGACTTGCCTGTTTCCCCGGGACGAGGTGAGGCAGTATGCGTCCCTACCCTGATGATTCAATCCTGAATCCACGCACATGCCTTAAATCTATTGGAACCTCACTTGCACAATTTATCCTATCAATGTGAAATCAGCGTGAAAACATGGGAACAGAAAGTATCAAAAGTGTGAAGGTTTTAGACTTGCACAGAAACTACCGGCAACCGCCTTTTGACCTCCGGCATAACACTGCGGAGCCTGGCAGACACAGATCCGAGTCCAGAACCAGTCCCGCCAGCGGGTTGCCACATCCTCCGAACCGATTACAATTGGCGGGGTCGCAGCAAGGCTTTGAAAGTACGCTGAAAACAGGAGGAACAACCTCATGTCGGAAATAGAGAACAAACTGAAGGAACTGGGTTACGAGCTGCCTCCGCCTCGGGCGCCAGGTGCCGGCAATATCATCCCCTTCGTTCGCACCGGAAACCTGGTGTTCATGTCGGGCACCGGCCCTGGGCTGCCCGGCGGCGGTCTGCTGCACACGGGCAAGCTGGGCGGCGATGTCACCATCGAGCAGGGCTACGACTGCGCCCGGCAGACCATGCTGAACCTGCTGACCAACCTCAAGGGCGCCATTGGCGACCTGGACAAGGTGAGCCGGATCGTCAAGCTGCTGGCCATGGTCAACTCCACTCCCGACTTTGGCGACACGCCCCGCGTGGCCAACGGGGCGTCGGACCTGCTGATCAATCTGTACGGTGATCGGGGCCGCCACGCACGTTCAGCCGTCGGCATGGCAACCCTCCCCGGCGGCATGCCCATTGAGATCGAGATGATCGTCGAAGTTGAGGACTAAAGGGGTTCCCTCTGTTTCCCCCTCCCTTGAGGTGTAGGGGATTTCTGTGCAATGAGAGGTGGACACGATGGCGCTTGGTGACAAATTCGGAGTCCTGCTACCCACCCGGGGCGTGCTGGTATACGCTGGGAGCAACGGGCCCAGGGTGGAGCAGGTCTGGCAGATGGCCGAGACTGCGGAGCGGGCGGGCTACGACTCCGTCTGGGTCGGCGACAGCATCACCTCAAAGCCCCGCATGGAGCCGCTTACGGCCATGGCCGCCATCGCCGCCCGGACCAGCCGGGTCAGGATCGGGACTGCCGTGCTGCTCAACGCCCTCCGACATCCCGTCCACCTCGCACACGCGGCGGCCACCATCGACAACATCTCCGGCGGGCGCACCATTCTGGGCCTGGGCGCGGGCCGTGGCAATAACCAGATGTTCGTCAACGAGCACGCGGCCGTCGGCGTCCCGATAACCGAACGCGCCTCGCGGATGGAGGAGAGCATCCGCGTGATGCGGGCCCTCTGGACGGGGGAGGCGGTCAGCAGCGACGGCGAGTTCTACCCGCTGGAGGACGTGGAGCTGGAGCCGCGGCCCGTGCAACCGTCCATCCCCCTCTGGATTTCCAGCAACTGGGTCAAGCGCGGGCTTTCGCGGGTCGCCGAGTACGGCGATGCGTGGATCACCAACGTCCCGTCCACCGACCTGTTCGACCAGTGCTGGGACAGGATCGAGCAGAACGCCGGCGAATTCGGCCGCGACCCGGCCAGCATTGGGCGCTGTCTGTACGTGTCCGTGAACCTGAACGATGACGACGTCGCTCTCGCCGAGGGCGACCAGTACATGCGCTCGTACTACAGCATTCCCTACGAGGTCATCAGCAAGAACCTACTGTGCGTTTTCGGCCCGGTCAAGAAGTGCATCGACACGATACAGGCATACCAGGAAAGTGGCGCCGACTACTTCATCGTCCGGTTCGCCTCGCCGAACCAAGCGCAGCAGATGGCGAGGTTCACCGAGGAAGTCCTGCCCTCGGTGGGGTGAGGGTAGGGGAGGGATTAGTCACGCACCCTCCAAGGCTCCTTCCGGTTACCTTTTCACCCCCATCCTAGCCCTCCCCCTGAGGGGGAGGGGAATTTGGGCTAGTATCTAAACGTCCAGCGTCAGCCCTGGCGTTCGGCGTACTCGGCCTTGGCCGCCTCCACCAGCGATGCGTCGCGCAGCAGGTCTGCGGCCGTCAGGCTCAGGGCTTTGGCCACCTGCAGGGCGTTGGACAGGGCAAGGTCGGTTACCGCCGTCTCCTGCATATCGGTGGTGTGAGAGGGCACCGGAGTCTCGCTGACGGCGTAACGCAGTTCATAGCCGGGCATGGCCTTGCTGACGTTGCCAAAGTCAGTGGATGCTCCGCTGCCCGGTCGACCGGGTATCGGCTCGTCCAGTCGGACGCCCAGCGCCTCGAGGTTGGCGGACATTGCCTGGGCCAGGGTCACGTTTGGCTGCACGTTCTCGTAGAACGGGTAGAATTCCTCCACCTCCAGCCGGGCGCCGGTCATGGCCGCCGCGCCCTCAGCCACCGCTCTCACCTTGCCCACGACCTCGTCGCTCAGGTACCTGCCGTCCCGGGAACGGAGCATGAAATTGGCTGCGGCGAACTGCGGCACCACATTGGGAGCAGTACCCCCGTCGGTGATCACGCCGTGCATGCGCACGTCGTCCCGCAGATGCTGGCGCAGGGCGTCGATGCCGGTGAACAGGTGGATGACAGCGTTCAGGGCGTTGATGCCCGCCTCGGGGTACGCAGCGGCGTGGGCTGCCCTGCCGTGATACATGTACCGGTAGCCGACCATTGCCAGGCTCCAGCTCTCTCCCCGGGCCGCCGTGGCTGGCACGATTGTGCGGTTGGAGAACGGATGGGATGACAGGGTGGCGTCCACGCCGTCGAACACCCCCGCCTCCAGCAGACGAATCTTGCCGCCGCCGCCCTCCTCGGCGGGCGTGCCGATGACCATCACCGTCCCCGGCAGTTCCTGTGCGTTGGCCTTCAGCCCCAGGGCGGCTCCCATGGCAGCCATGGCGATGAGATTATGTCCGCAGCCATGGCCTATCTCGGGCAGCGCATCGTACTCCGCCAGCACAGCTATGGTCGGCCCGCCTCCACCGCCGCCGGGGATGACCGCCCGGAACGCCGTCTCGATGCCACCAATGCCCCGCTCGACCGTGAGGTCGTGCTTTTCGAGGAACCCGGCCAGGGCGTTGGAGGAGTAGAATTCCTGGTAGTTCAGCTCCGGATGGGCGTGAACATCCTTGGAGAGTTCGAAAAGGCCCTGCTTCGAGGCCTCGATCACGGAGTTTGAACGCTCTGAAAGTTGGTCTTTCGTTGCGGTGTGCTGGCTGGTCATTAGTGCCCTCTCCTTCTGTGCGGGAGGATTGAGATGGTTGCGACCCCTTGATTTGTGGTAATTCTACAGGCGTTTCACCCGGCGCGCCTATGTGCTGTTGGAAATCCGTTATTCCTCAAGGAACCCAGAATCTCCAAATGGGGAGGTCTCATATGACCGCAGAATCGCTGATCACAATCCCGGCACGGCGGGGCAAGGCGGCATTCGTGTCCCGAGGCCAGAGGGTCGTGGTGATCAATTCCCACGGCCAGCAGGTCGTCGACACCTGGGCCTTTAGCCGAGAAGACCTCACCGAATTCATGTCGATGGAGCACTGCCGGACGTCGCTGGGACGCATCATGCCCGTCGTGGGACAGTCCATGGTGACCAACCACCGGCGCCCGATACTGACGGTTGTGGAGGATACCTCGGGCGGGATTCACGACACCCTGATGTCGGCCTGCGACCGGTACCGCTACGAGCTGCTGGGCTGCGAGGGCTATCACGATAACTGCACCGACAACCTGGCCGCCGCGATGGCCGAACTGGGCCTGACTCCACCGGAAACGCCCAGCCCATGGAACCTGTTCATGAACATCCCCGTGGGACCGGGCGGCTCCGTGAGTTTCGAGCCCCCGGTGTGCGGGCCGGGAGACCACATCACGCTGCTGGCGGAGATGGACTGCGTGGTCGCGTTCTCCGCCTGCCCGCAGGACGTGGTGCCCGTCAACGGTGTCGACTGTGTGCCCACCGAGGCCCACTTTCGGGTGGTGTAGCCGGTACTCAAAGCGAGTCCCCAGTTTGCGGCATGGCGTATACTGGGCCGCAAATTTGTGCCGATAAGGCCGGAGGTATCAATGAGCAGTCGCGAGGAACTCAGGCGCAAGGGCAACGAGATACGCGAGCGCATGCAGCACGGGTCGTATCCAAGTCGGACGCCACGGGCGACGGCCAGCGTTCCGGGGCTGAGGAACTTCACGGGAGAATCGATCTTCGGGTCGGTGTGGGCCCGACCCGGCCTGGACATCCGATACCGGATGCTGGCGACCCTGGCCGTACTGACCTCGCTGCAGCGCCTCTCCCAGCTGGAGACGTACGTGCACAGCGCCCTGACCCTGGGCCTGAGCGCCGAGGAGATTCAGGAGGCGCTGATCCACTGCAACATCTACGCCGGGTTCCCGTCGACGGTCAACTCCCTGGAGGTGGCGCACGAGGCGTTCCGGGAGAGGGGCATCGAGCCGCCACAGACGGAGGTCCCCGAGGTCAGCCTCGAGGAGATGGAGGCGCGTGGGCGAGACCTCCGGGAGCGCCTGATGGGCACGCAGGACCGCGGAGGCTACACCGACGCGGTGACGGACCTCGCTCCGGACATCCGGTTGATTACTTTCCAGTTTGCCTTCGGAGAGATTTTCTTCCGTCCTGGCCTGGACCTCAAGTCCCGGGTGGTGTGCACCACCGCCGCGCTGACCGCCCTGCGCGCTGACGCCCAGCTCCGCAACTTCCTGCAGGCCGGCCTCAACGTGGGTTTCAGCAAGGAGGAAATGACGGAGGTCCTGATGCAGACGGGAGGCTACGCTGGCTACCCGGCGGCGCTGAGCGCCATCTCCATCGCAGCCCAGGTCTGGAAGTGATGCTGGGGCGATTGCAGAGCCTCGTCTGAACTGTGATTCGCTTGATTTTGGGATTTCGCTGATGGGATCCCGATCCTGTAAATCTTTTAATCCTGCAAATCCTGATTCAGACGGAATTGGTGGCGGCGGACATTGCAGTCGTCCTTGGAGTGAAACCCCGACAGAGACGCGGCGTTCACCTGCGCCGCGTCAAGTCAGCAGACAGCGGCGAACCCATCGCAACTGCGAATACGAGAAACACGCTCACCTTGGCCCAGAAGGAGAGGGGTCATTTGGCGACCCCTCATAAATCCGTAGTCCTGTAGGAGGCGGGCGTGTCCGTACCGCGATGCGCTAACGGCCACTCCACAGCTCGGCGGGGGCTCCGACGCGGCGGCCCCACCACTCGGGGCCCTCGTTGATGTAGGCCCACTCGGGGTTCTGCTCCGTATCGCGCAGCGCAGCCATCACCGCCGAGAACGTCGCCGCGTCCGCCTCGGCAAACTCGAAGTAGCCGACGAAGTCGTAGCTGCCATCTTGGCCATAGCCATCTGGGTCGTGCACCAGTCGCCGAGTGATGCAGGATATTCCGGCGTCGGCGGCCAGTGCGTGGCCCTTGACCGCCATGTTCTCGTCGGCGTCGTAGCGGGGTAGGAAAAAGCTCTCTCGGTGCATCCAGTCCATGCCCCACCACTGGGCGTTCTTGTTCATGGGCGTCACCACGCCGAAGGGATGCGCGGATCCCGGGCCTGGCTGCTGAGCGCGGGCGTAGGCATACTGGGTCATGGCGTGGCTGGTGTAGCTGCGGGGCCGCTGCACCCCGGACAGCGTCTCCACACTGCCGCCGGTATCCTCCAGCAGTGCCCTCAGTCCGTCCTCGTACTGCAGCAGCGGCTCTTCCGACTCTCCCTCCAGCCGTACCAGGGCCACCGAATCCCGCACGGCCGCATGGGGAATGTCCTGCTCGCGAGTCATCGACGATTCCGCCCTGAGCATCTGGTACCGTCCGCGCTGGAAGGCCTTGGCGGACGGAGGGCCGTCCACGTAATGCATGTTCTCCATGCCATCGCCCAGCCGCGCCATGGCCTCGGCGAGGCCAGCGGGGTCGGGACCCTGCAGGAGCTTGAGGAACAGGAACCTCTGGTACCCGGTTACGGTGGTCGTGAGGTTGAGATCGGTGGACTGCATGCTGGACCTCCTGAATGGATGGTGGCCATCCGGGGGAGCCGTATAGGACTCGCTATACGAAAGCGGTCCTCAACTGCGGGCAGGTACCAGTCTGGCCTGTGCGATAGCCAGGGTCGTCTGGTTGGGTGTGGGTTACAAAGACGCGCAGGTCAATTCGCGGCCTAACCGGACTCCTCGCCGAACCGAAGTTCGTCGCACATCTCCTGGTCCGCCTCGGCCAGGTCCGGCTGATCGTTAAAGTGATGGACCAGGGCGCGCTGCCCGTAGTAGATGCCGTTGGACGGGGCCAACTCGATGGCTCGGGTCAGGTCGTCGATGGACTTCTCGAAGTCACCAACCTCGTACCAAGAGCAGCCCCGGTTGTACCAGGCCTCGGCCAGGTCCGGATCCATTTCGACGGCCGTGGTGTAGTCCTGGATGGCGCGGTGATACACCCCGTTGCGGCTGTAACGATTGCCCCGGTCCAGGTAGCCCGCCGCGTCCGTCGGCTCCTGTGCATGCTTGCGCTCAAATACCATTACGCATCCGGCCTTACCCCTACATCACCGAGCGGACTAGGCCGCCGTCGACCAGGATGGTGGTGCCCGTGATGTAGGTTGAGCGGTCCGACGCGAGGAATGCCACCAGGTTGGCCAGCTCCACCGGCTCCCCGACGCGGCCCACGGCTGTGTCGGCGGCCCGCATGGCGAGCGCCTCGTCGACGGTGATGCCCAGCTCGTTGGCCCGGGAGGTCACGTTGGACAGCATGCGCTCGCTGAGGATGGAGCCGGGGCACACGTTGTTGACCAAGATGCCGTCGCGTCCCACCTCGTCGGCCAGGCTCTTGGCGTAGGCGATCACGCCCATGCGCGTCGCGCCCGACAGCGCCAGGTTGGGAATGGGGTTGTACACGGTGCTGGCCAGGATGTTGATGATGCGCCCGCCGCCTCTCTGCTGCAGGTGCGGGATCCCCTCACGGCACATACGTCCGAAGAATATCAGGGAGCGCTGCACTGCCGTCTCCCATTGCTCCTCGGTTGCTGTCGCCGAGCGCGCCAAGGGCGGCCCGCCAGAGTTGTTGACCAGGATGTCGATGCCGCCAAACTGCTCCAGGGTCGCGCCAATCAGGCCGTTGATGCTCTCCAGCCGGTCCAGGTCAGCCGGAAAGGCCAGCACCTCGGCGCCGGTGGATTCCCGGATCTCGTCGGCCGCCTGCTCCAGGTCGGCGGCAGTGCGGCTGCAGACGGCAACCTTCGCACCCTCCTCCGCCAGCACCTGGGCGCACGCCCGGCCCAGCCCCTTGCTGGCCCCGCCTATAATCGCGACCTTGCCTTTCAATCCCAAGTCCATACTATATTCCTCAGCGCTGCCCTTGCTCCCCCTCTTCCTTGATGGAGAGGGTTGGGGTGTGGGTGAAATACAACTCGCCGGATTATACCAGCCAGTCACCGCTGCCAGCACCCGGCGACAGACGGGTAGGCAAGCCATCAGCAGCATGGCGCCAGCAAAAGAGATGATGGTACCCTTGCGCCATGCCGGACCGGAGTTCAACGATAAGGGCGGCACAGTTGGTGAAGTGATGGCTCAACTCCTGAACGACGCGCAGATTTTCGAAATCGAACGCCACGCGGTGGACATCGCCCGGGGCGCAGGGGAAATCCTGGCCGGCCACTTCGGGAAACGAATCGAGGTCGAGTTCAAGGACGACAAGCAGCGCGACCCGGTCACCGCCGCCGACAAGCAGACGCAGGCGTACCTGGCCGCCGAGATCCTGCGCCGCTTTCCCGACCACGGCATCCTGGGCGAGGAGGCCACCGAGGAGGAAAAGCAGTCCGAGGAGCCGGCCCGCGACACCCTGTGGGTGCTGGATCCCCTGGACGGCACCACGAACTTCCTGAACGGCCTGCCCGTCTTCGCCTCGTCCATCGGCGTGATCCACCGCGGGCGCCCCGTGGCGGCGGCGCTCTACATCCCGTGGCCCGCCGACGGCGGCGGATTCGTCATGCACTGCCGCCGGGGTGGAGGTACCAGGATTTCGCCGCTGACGGCCGAGACCGAGGAACCCGGTGAACCTGTCAAGGTACTGGAGACCGAGCAGCCCATACCCAACCGGCTCATCGGCCTGCCGGGGTACTTCGGCGTGGCCAACCGCTTCGCTGGCGGGCTGGCCGGCAAGGAGGGCGAGCTTCGCACCACCGGCAGCATCGCCTACGAGCTGGCCATGGTCGGCCGGGGCGTGATGCAGTACGGCATTTTCGGCGCGCCGCGGATGTGGGACATGGCCGCAGGCGCGCTGGCGGTGCAGGAGGCCGGCGGCACGGTGATGACGCGGTTCAAGGGGGAACGCCAGTGGCATTCCATCGAGAGCTTCGTCCCATCGTGGGACGAGAAGACGCCCACGATGAAGGAGCTGCGCGCCTGGGTAGCCCCGCTGGTCGCCGGCAACCAGCACCTCGCCCCGCTGATCGCCAACAACGTCCGCCGCCGCTTCAGCCTGCGCGCCAAACTACGGCCCCTGGCGCGTGCCTTGCGGGGGAAGAGGCAGCGCAGGAGCTAGACGGGGGCTCTGTCAGCCGCTGTTTCGCCTAGTCGGGAACCAGCGGCTGGAAATCCGGCCCGGACATGGGTTCGTGGTCGCCGAGATTACCGGACATCTCTATTAACAAACGCCTATGCGACCGCGTGGCCATCGGGTTCAGCCGCACAACCCGCGCCCGGCATGACCCCAACGGCCCGGTCATCGCCAACGCCAAATCTCTTGCCATGTAGCGGGGAGCCCAGCCAATCATGTGATAATCGGCGGTCTGGACCTGCAGTCCATATTCATTCAGTGGATTGGTCAGCTCCAGAGCCAAACACAATTCCTCATGCGCCTTCAAGAGTTCCAATCGCTCCTGCGCCGCCTGGGTCATAAATTTGATCCCGTGCACGAAAAAGCGGCAGGCAAAGCCTCCGTCAGCATTCTTGAGCAACTTCGGGAAGATCTCGTACGCGTCGGTTACACGATTGCCGCCGCTTACCGCCAACATATCAATTGGGTCGCTGTCTTCGCTAAGGGCGATAGACTGGATATAGTCCTTGAAATCCGGGCGGTTCGGTTGCATCACACGATTATTGAAAAGGGAGAACAGTTTAGACGAGCGATAATCCTTTTCCAGAGACGGGAAGGGCACAAGCAATGGAAACCCGAATTCATTCTTGGCGCGCTTGGCCCCACCGACGTACCGGAAGCGATATTTTTCGCACTCCACGTCCGCGTCCAGTCTGCCTATGGGGAACCATTGACGGCTAACTCCATTGTCCTGCCAAGCTAGAAACAGAGTTTTCTCACCCATTTCACATGATCTCTTTCAGCTGTCTAATGCTGTAACACATCATATCAAACGCGAACAGCCTCGCCGCAGGCGTCATCCAGTCCTCCGGCACGGCCCATACAATTTCGCGCCACGACGATTCGTCCACCGCCTCCAGCTTTGTGATTGTCGGGATGAACAAGTCCGGGAAGATGGGAGTCGCCTGGCGAACCAACTCCAGGGGACTTGGCCCCCGCCGGTCATCTCCGAACCAGTGAATTTGTCCCCGGCCCCTTTCCACATACTCGCCCACACGATTTTCGGAGATGTACAGGTCCCTGCGCCTGTCCATTAGCTCACGGCCTAGGGATGAACCGTGGTCGTAAGACGGGGCCAAAGACTCGAGGCGGCGGGATGCATCCAGGTTTCGCAGTATTCCCCAGTTCTCGGAATGTCTGTCGGTGTTTCCGATCACGGCATCCAGCACCAAGTAACTGGCTAAGTGACGCTTGGCTTCAATGGCGTCGGCAGCGTTTTCAAACGCCCCGTCCAACGCCAGCCAGATGTTCTCCAAAGTGTGATCGGACAAATGGAAGTTTCGATCATTGGAATCGTAAGGCGGAAATGCGTTTTCCAGAACTTCGTTGCCGTGAACTAGTTCAAGGTAGTTACTGGCGATAGTTTCAGTGGCAGAACCCCTATCGCCTCGAAATACGGCAAGCTCGACCCTGGCGAATGAGACTTCCAAGAGCCCGGCCACTTCCGCGGCTATCTTCTCCGCCCAATGCTCGCCGCGTCCCACTCTCGGATACTTGAACAGCCAGTACGATTCGTTCTCTTCCGGCCAGGCAAACCAGAACTTTTCCTTGCTGCCCATGTCCTCCGGTTGTGGCGTCCATTCCGGCAGCACTTCGATGATGGGGTAGCGAGGATCCATCAGGCAAGGCCGCTCCCCCAGCTCCTACGCGCTGTCGGGCGTCCAGCCCCAGGGGCGGGGGCCCCAGGCAGCCTCGAAGACCTGGCCCTTCTTGACGGCCATCACCGGCGTAACTGCCTTGTCGGACTTGCGGGAGTCGCCCAGAACGTCGTAGACCACCCAGTCACCGTCCTGGATGTCTAGGACCGACAGGTCGGCCTGCTTGCCGACTTGCAGGGTGCCGATACGGTCGTCGACACCCACCGCCTTGGCCGGGTTCTCGGTGCACATGGTGACCACCTGGTCGAATGTGAAGCCCATGGCCAGGAAGCGGGTCATCATCTCGGTCATGCTGTGCACGGTACGGGCGCGGCCCGGCACGGTCAGGTCAGTGCTGATGCAGTGGGGCAGCACGCCCTGGTCAATCACCCGCTCGCCCACGTTGAAGCTGAAGTTCATCCGGCCGTGGGCCGTGTCCAGCCAGACGCCGCGCTCGTGGGCTTCCTTGGCCTCGGGCACCAGTTTGCCGTCGGTGTCCAGCACGCCGCCGGGGTTGGCCGTGAAGTAGTGGGTGACGATGTCGCCCTCCTCCAGTATGGGCAACAGCTCGCGGATGACGTTGGCATCGTAGCGTTTTTCGGTGTCGCCGATGTGCACCATCAGGCGAACGCCAGCCTCCTTGGCGGCCCGCTTGGCCATCCGGGGCATCTCCATGCCCATGATCTCAAGGGCGGGCGACACCATCCGGGCCTTGACGCCGGAGATGATGTGGCGGTTCTCGTTGATGGTCTCCACGGTATGGTCGAGATCGATGCTGGAGGGGCTGAAGATGTCTGGGGTGGTGGCCAGCCCTGTGCGGCAGATGTGAAGCAGGCAGATGATTTCCGTATCGCTGTTGGGCAGTATGTGGCGAGGGAAGCCGCCGAAGGTGTCGCAGCCCGAGCTGCCGGCATCGACCATTGTGGTGACGCCGGAGCGCACGCCGCCTATGTCGGGCTCCACTCCGGTGGCATTGACTCCGGCGAACACATGGGTGTGCAGGTCGATCAGGCCTGGCGTGACCACCTTGCCCTTGACCTCCACCACCTGCGCAGCCTCCGAGGCGTCGATGTCAGCGGCGATTCGTGCAATCTTGCCGTCCTCGATGGCAACGTCATTCACGCCGTGAATGTTCTGCGAGGGGTCGACCACCGTTCCGCCTTTAATCAGCAGGTCGTACATCTTCATAAGCTCCTTGCCGCAGGTGGATTTCTCGCCAAAATGTAGGGGCGCACAGATGTGCGCCCTTGTTCGAGACTACCAGATTGCTCCTAGTTGTTGAACATTTCGCCGATGGATTGTCCGTAGTGGATGCGATAAATTGCCTCTCCAAGGAGGGGGGCCACGGGAAGCACAGTTATCTTTCCGTTGCGCTTCTCGGTCCCAATGGGGATGGTGTCAGTAACGACTATTTCCTTGAAGGCGCTTTTGGCCATGGTCTCCGGCGCGTTGCGCGATAGAACGGCATGGGAGGCGCAGCAGTAGACCTCTTTCACGCCGTGGTCCAGCAGGGCCTGGGCCGCGTTGGCCACCGTGCCGCCGGTGTCTATTTCGTCGTCGAAGGTCAGCGCGACCATGCCCTCGACGTCGCCGATGACGTTCATCAATTCGCTCTTACCGCTGTTGTCGGTGCGCCGCTTCTCAATGATGGCCAGTGGGGCAGACAGCCGCTCTGCCACGTCCCGCGCTTTCTTGCTGATGCCTATGTCAACTGCCACCACCACCAGGTTTTCAAGGCCTTTGTCCGCGAAGTACTGGGTCAGGATTGGCACGGCCGTTAGCTCGTCCACCGGCATGTTGAAGAAGCCCTGAACCTGCGCGGCATGCAGGTCGACAGTCAGCACCCGGTCGGCCCCTGCAGCGGTCAGCAGGTCGGCCACCAGCCGGGCCGTGATCGGCACGCGGGGCTGGTCTTTCTTGTCGGTGCGGCCGTAGCCGTAGTAGGGCATGACGGCCGTGATGCGCCCGGCCGACGCCCGTTTGCAGGCGTCGATCATGATCAGCAGTTCCATGATGTTGTCGTTGACCGGGGCGCAGGTGGGCTGGACGATAAACACGTCGCGCTGGCGTATGTTTTCCAGGATGCGAACGAAGGTGTTGTCGTTGGCGAACTTGAACACCTCGGCCTGCCCCACCGGTATCCCCAGGTAGTCGCAAACCGACTGGGCCAGGTCAGGATGGGCATTTCCCGAAAACACAACCATCTCGTCGTGAATACTGACCATGCGGGCCTCCTGGACAGCGGGGATAGTAGTATCTTCCGGCCTGGCTGCGTGAGGGAATTTCGCCACGCAAAGCCACCGGAGGAGGTCTCAAGTGCCGACGAATTATAGCATAGCCCCGCCTCGGGCGGGCTGAGCCGCCTCGGTGTCTCGACTGCCCCACCATCCCGTTCATGCGTAGAATAGCAGTATCAATCACCGCATGTTTTGCGGTGATTGCTTCTTTTAATCGACGCATCATCACCCCAGTGGCTGTGTTTAATATATACAATATTCAACGCAAAACCTGCGTATAATATAGGCGCTGGTATATAGAGAAATAGAATTACTCCGCAGACCGTTCTGCTCAATTTACGCAACTGTCAATCGGAATGGGGGAAGTGATGCCGTGGCTGCCCTAGTCAGTACGTAGATTAAAGCCTATAATATACGCACATGATGCGTAGAAAATACATACATAAATTACCCGCCTGGCCCTACCTTACCTGGCGCCACGATGAACTAGCAGAAAAACTGGCAGAAGTACGATTCTCCCAGGGCAGGCTGGTGGGCCGGATGGAGGCCCTCGGCTTGCAGGTCGAGCAGGAAACAAACCTGGCTGCACTGACCAGCGATGTTCTGAAGAGCAGCGAAATAGAGGGAGAAATCCTGAACCCGGAACAGGTCCGTTCCTCGGTGGCCAAGCACCTTGACATAGACACGGGGGGCGTCTCCCTCCCGACCTCCCAGAGCATTGAAGGCATAGTTACGGTAATGCTTGATGCTACGCAGAATTACGGGCACTCCCTCACTAACGAAAGACTTTTCGGATGGCACTCCGCTCTGTTTCCCAGTGGGCGCAGCGAGGGCTTTGAAATAACCGTGGGGCGCTATCGTACAAGGGCCATGCAGGTCGTTTCCAGGAAACAGATTGGGGGCCCGGAAATAGTCCATTTTGAAGCACCGGCAGCCGAAAGGGTTGACGTGGAAATGCAGACCTTCGAGGACTGGTTCAACGCGCCACCGGATTCAGATCCCGTGCTCAAAGCGGGGCTGGCCCACCTATGGTTCGTCACTATCCATCCTTTCGATGACGGCAACGGACGTATCGCCCGTGCTATTGCGGATATGGCTCTGGCCCGTTCAGAGAACAGCCCAAAACGCTTCTACAGTATGTCCATGCAAATCATGCGGGAGCGTGATGCCTATTATCAAACACTGGAGCGAACCCAGGCGGCAACAACCGACGTCACTGCGTGGCTGGAGTGGTTCCTGGGGTGCTTGAACCGTGCCATCGCGAGCTCAGAAAGCTCCATTTCCGATATCCTGTCTAGAACGCGGTTCTGGGATCATATTGCACCGCTCGCTATCAACGAACGCCAGAGCAAGGTCCTCAACCTGCTTCTTGGGGACTTTGAGGGCAATCTCACTACCACCAAGTGGGCCAAACTGACCAAGTGCTCTCACGACACCGCACTGCGGGACATCACCGCACTGATGGACCACGGCATCCTGGCACGCGGCCCGGAAGGGGGGCGCAGCACCAACTACGTCCTTGTTAATGACCGTTAGGCTCTGTGCTATCATATTCCGGCAGTCTGGCCGCTACGGTTTCACCCGTGCGTTGTCCGGTCACAGGAGGGACGCTTTGGAGGTCCTGCTCAGCTCACCCAGGGGGTTCTGCGCCGGCGTTGTCCGCGCCATCGACGTGGTGGACGTTTGCCTGCGCCGATACGGACCACCCGTGTACGTCAAGCACCAGATCGTCCACAATCCGTACGTGGTCAATGATCTGGAGTCGCGCGGCGCCATTACCGTGGAGGAGGTGGACGAGGTACCCGAGGGCTCGCTGGTGGTGTTCTCGGCCCACGGCTCGCCACCGGAGGACTTCGAAAAGGCCAGGGCCCGAAACCTGCGTGTCATCGACGCCGTCTGCCCGCTGGTCACCCGGGTCCACAACGAGGCCAAGAAATACAGCCGCGAGGGTCGCCGCGTTCTGCTGGTGGGACACCGGGGGCACCAGGAGGTACGAGGCACCATGGGTCAGGTTGAAATGACCCTCATCGACGATAACGCTCCCGCCGAACTGCCAACCTGGGGGGACGACGAGGAAATCGCGGTGCTGACCCAGACCACACTCTCGGTGCGCGATACGGCACACGCCATTGACGCCATCAAGGACAAGTTCCCACAGGCCCTGGTGCGAAACGACATCTGCTACGCCACCACCAACCGCCAGGAAGCGGTGACCAAAATGGCTGGCAATGTGGACCTCGTCCTGGTCATCGGCGCACAGAACAGCTCCAACTGCAATCGCCTGCGGGAGGTGGCCGCGGCCCAGGGAGTGCCGGCCTACCTGATCAACGGTCCCGAGGAAATCGACCCGGAATGGCTGGACGGAAAGAACAAGGTCGGCGTTACCTCCGGCGCCTCGACTCCCGAGATCCTGGTGGAGAGCGTGATCGAGGCCCTGGCGCCGGAACGCGTGACCATGCTCAGCGGCGTCGAGGAGGACGTCTCCTTCACCATGCCCCGGGAACTGCGCTAGCAATGGCCCGGACCCACCGGGCTGAACGGCCGGGCACCTGTGGCGCAGGGTTTCGGCTCTGATGTCCGCCGGAGAAGAAGGCAACACCGAACCGGAATCCGCAGCGCAACTCAGATTCGAGTCCCTGCGGAAAAGAATCTTTTCCGTTCCTGCCCTCGTATCCTTCCTGGTGGCCGGCGGCTTTTTGCTGTTCCTGGTCACCCGGTTTGACGTCGACATCGAGGTTACCTGGCAACAGGCTCGGTCCGCCGACCCCTGGCTCCTGGTAGCCGCGTTCGCAGTCCACTACACGACGTTTCTCTTTCGCGGAGCGCGCTGGCGCCTGCTGCTGCAGAATTCCGCCCGAATCTCCGGCGACAGCGAGCCCGTCCCCGGCATCCTGTTCTGCAGCCGGGCCGTCCTGCTCGGCTGGTTCGTCAATTCCATCGGCTGGCTGCGCCTTGGCGACGCATACCGAGCCTATCTGTACCGCGAGGAGTATGGCGCCGCGTTCTCCGGAGCCATCGGGACGCTGCTGGCGGAACGGCTGCTGGACGTGGTGCTGGTGGCGCTGCTGCTGGTTATCGCCGCGCCGTTCCTGGTCGGCGAGGCCGGTGGCGGGTCGGCCTGGGCGCTGGTAACCGGCATCGCTGGCCTGCTGGTGGTCCTACTGGCTGTTCTGCTCGTCGCTCTGTTGCGGCTGAGGTCGCTGTTCCTCAGGCTGCTGCCAGAATTTCTGGCCTCCCGGTTCGAGCGTTTCCTGGCCGGCGCCGCCACCGTCCGGCATCAGCCGGTGCACACCACGGGCTTGGGCCTGCTGGGATGGGCCGCCGAGATGGGCAGGATGTACCTGGTGGCCATGGCGCTGGGGTTCGACCTCAGCGTCGCGCTGGTCGTGTTCCTGACACTGGCCAACTCGTTGCTGTCGCTGGTGCCCACTCCGGGCGGCGTCGGCGCCGTGGAGTCGGGCGTGGCCGGCCTTGCCGTGCGACTCGCCGCGCTGGCCAAGGAGTCGGCCACTGCCCTGGTGCTGGTGGACCGGTTCATCACCTACATCAGCGTCATCGTGGTGGGCGCAGTCATTTTTGCCGCCCGTCCCGTCCTGGCGAGGCGGCGGGCCGAAAATGCTCATCCGGATGATCACCAACATGCCGGTCTCGGGAGGGAGTGAGCGTACAGGCATGCTCTACACCGCCAGTTTCTACCAGCCTCGCCATTGGGTGGGAGTCCGCTATCGAATCTCCAGGGCCCATCCCAGGGGCCGTCGCACCGAGTGGGAGGTGCTGCCGGCGCTCTATCCGTCCCGGGCCCTGTTGACGGAATACCGGAGCGGGGACCTGGACTTCGCTGCATTGGACGTGCGCTATCGCGAGGAACTGGACGAGACCAACGAGCGCGACCCGGCCCTCCGGGAGTTCCTGGAGAGGCTGCCCGGGGCTGGCGACTTCACGCTGCTCTGCTTCGAGCCGGAGGGCACGCCCTGCCACCGCAGATCAGCGGCGGCCTGGCTGCTGGAGTGCGTGCCTGGGCTTGAACTGGGGCGGCTGAGGTAGACCCGCTACCACTCGCTGCCGACGGGGCGCTGCATCAGCTCGATGGCGGCCACTCGCGGCGACAGTCCCTCGTGCAGCACGCGGTAGGTGGTCTCAGCGATGGGCATTTCCACGTCCAACTGGCTGGCCAGTTTGAGTGCTGCCCCGGTCGCATTGACGCCCTCGGCAACGTTGTCCATTGAGTCCCGGATTTCGGGCCAGGAGCGGCCCCGGGCCAGCTGCTCCCCCACGTAGCGGTTGCGGCTGAGGCGGCTGGCACAGGTGGCAATCACGTCGCCGACACCGGCGAGGCCAGCAAAAGTCAACGGCTGCGCTCCGGCGGCGACGCCCAACCGGGCAATCTCGGCCAGGCCCCGTGTGATGAAGGCCGCCTTGGCGTTCTCTCCGAACTCCAGGCCGTCGCCGATGCCAGCACCCAGCGCGACAATGTTCTTCAGCGCTCCTCCCAGTTCAACCCCCACCAGGTCGTCGCTGGTGTAGACACGAAAGCGGGACGACAACAGCGCCGCCTGTGCCCGCTCCGCCGCCTCGTGGGACTGCGAGGCGACTACGGTAGTCGCAGGTTTGCCCTGCAGTATCTCCTTGGCCAGGTTGGGACCCGAGAGAGAGCAGATGCTGGGCAGCACAGACGCCGGCAACTCCTCGGCCAGCACCTGGCTCATGCGCAGCGCCGAGGGCAATTCCAGTCCCTTGGTCGCGTTGACGACCACCGCACTGGGGTCGATGTGGCTGGCGATGCGCCGGGCGTTTTCTCGCAGGCGGTCCGAGGGCACGGCGATGACCACCATCGCAACATCCGACAGGGCTTCCGCCGGGTCAGCGGAAACCCCGAGGGGTTCCGGGAACTTGATGCCCGGCAGAAACCGGGAGTTCTCGCGGGCAAGCGCGAGCTTTTCACATTCGCCCGGGTTCCTGGCAAGCAGCGTGACCGGCCGCCCCTCTCCGGCCATGATCATGGAAAGGGTTGTGCCCCAGGTTGTCGCACCCACCACGGCCACTTTCGCTGACAAAGGAAACACCCGAATCAAAAGAGTGCAAAAAGCATAACATGGGGAACCAGTAGCGTTCTGGGATGAGCGATGCCGGGACGGCGCATTCTGGGTGAAAGTCACCAAGGGGAAGAGATGGCGCTAATCCAGAATTCCTGATTTCAGCTGTCTCAATACCGACATCCTCCATCCGGACAACTCCAGGAACCCTCGGGATATTCCAAGTGGCACAGGGCTGCACGGGCAACGAAAAGCCCCTGCGTCCAAACCGCAGGGGCTTTCCATGGTAATCGGAGCAGAGCAAGGCGGCTTAATCGGGTTGCCAGTTTTCATCAAGCAGCCGGTTGAAGATGACCTCGACAGCCTCTCCTGTTTCCTTGCTCATCTTTTGAGCCTCCAACAAGGTTGCCGCGCCCCTCTTCTTTTCTTCTCGCTCACGTTGCTTTTTTCTTTTCTCGTAATTTTCCAGCGCTCTAAGTGCCAATACCATGATTAGCCATACCCCCGTTTCCACGGCTGCGAAGGATGCTGTGTAAAATAGGATCCCACCGGATGCGAACCTTGCCGCTACCTCAAATTCCGCCTGTGAATCCCAGAACCAACCGACGTTCTCCACTTGCGATAGCCAGAGAGTCAACAGTAGTGATCCCAGTGGGGTTGCCACCATTTGAAAGCGGAGCCAGTGCTGCCCCCACCATTCCAATCCCAGCCTTATCCATCGCGTTATCAACCCAGTTCCGCCGCCAGCCTCACTCTAGGTCATTATAGGCTATAGTGAGGATATAACGGCAGGATGCACTTTTCGAGCTTGAATACGAGAGTTGAAAGTCAGCGTGCCACCGGTCGTGCAGGAGTCGGTCATCTTCAAGTCCTGGGCGGCCCGCTATTCCAAGGGCGCGGCGGGTGCGCCGAGGCGTCTCTCGCTGCCGTTGATGAGTCGCTGTATGTTGTCGCGGTGCTGCCAGATGATCATGGCGGCAGCTCCGCCAGCGAAATACATGTAGGTGCTGGAGTACCATCCTGCCAATGCCAGCCCCACCAGCGACGCTGCTCCGGCCAGCACGCCCACTATGGAGCCCAGGGAAATGTAGCGGCTGCCCAGGGCGGTGACCAGGAATGTCGCGGTTGCTACCCCGGCCGGCACCGGCGTCATCATGGACAGCCCGCCCAGCGCTGTTAGGATTCCCCGTCCGCCCCGGAAACCGAGGAACACCGGCCAGTTGTGGCCTACCAGCGCCACCAGCGCCGCGGCAACCTCCGCCAGGTGCGTGTCCGCCACCTGACGCGCCACTATCACCACCACCAGTCCCTTGGCAACGTCGAGGGCGAACACGGCGGCGGCGGCCTTGCCGCCCCCTGTGCGCAGAACATTGGACATTCCGGTACGGCCACTGCCGAAATTTCGCACGTCCACCCCGGAACGCCATCTCAGGAGCATGTATCCCCAGGAAAGCGATCCCACCAGGTAGGAGAAAATCACAACGGCGACATACTGGAAGACAGGGGACTGATCAGGCAGGTAGACAACACCCAGAACGGCGGCTATGGCCAGCAGAGGGATGGCAGCAACCTGGATGACCAGTGTGCGGGGGAGCTCTCTCATTGTCGGCGGAAGACCAGTCTGAGGTGTGTGCGGCTGAAGCCGAAGGCTTCACGAATGCGGTTTTCGAGAAACCGCTTGTAGGTGTAGTGTATCAGCCGAGAGTCATTGACAGTGAGCAGGAAGGTGGGCGGATTGATGCCAACCTGCCGTATCCGGTTGATGCGCGCCCTCACGCCCCGGTTCCTCTTGACCAGTGGCGGGCTGTGCTCCGACATGGCATCGGCCAGCATGAACTGCAGGTCGCGGCTGGCGACTATGCGGCGGCGTTCATCCCACAGGTCCATGGCAGTGTCCATCAAACCGCCGATGCCCCGACCCAGCAGGGCCGAGGTGAAGCAGACGGGAACGTAGGACATGAAATGCAGTCTCTCTCGCACTTTCGCCTCAGCTTCGGCCCGGGCATAGCGGTCCTGGTCCTCCCGCAGGTCCCACTTGTTGACCACCACGATGACGCCCCGGCCCATTTCCCAGGCAAGCCCGGAGATGTGGGTATCCTGGGCCGTGGCCATCTCCATGGCGTCGACCACAATCAGAGTGATGTCGCTGCGGTCGACGGCGCCCACTGCACGGATGACGCTGTACTTCTCGATGCCGCGCTCCACCTGTCCGCGCCGGCGCATGCCCGCCGTGTCAATGGCGACCACCTCGCGGCCCCTGTAGGTGAACTGCGTGTCTAGGGCGTCGCGGGTGGTGCCGGCCACCGGGCTGACGATGGCGCGCTCCTCCCCCAGGATGGCGTTAATCAGGGCCGACTTTCCAACGTTGGTGCGCCCCACAATTGCCAGGTTCAGTTCGGCCTGCGGCGGTACGTCTTCCAGCTCGTCCAGCGCAGGGAGGTCGTCACTGTCTTCGGTCTCCTCCCATTCATCCTCTCCGTCGTTGTCCTCTGCTGAGTCCAGGGCCGGGAGATGGGACAGCACCCGCTCCATCAACTCGTAGACGCCGTAGTTGTGGTAGGCGCTTATGGGTGTAGGGTCTCCCATCCCAAGCTGGTAGAACTCCGGAGTATTGAATTCGCGGTTGTCGTTATCCACCTTGTTGACAGCCAGCACCACCGGCTTGCGAGTGGTCCGCAGTCGGTTGGCGGCGATGGCGTCGGACGGCATGATGCCTTCGGCCACGTCGGTCACCAGAACAATCACGTCAGCATCCGACATGGCCATCTGGGCCTGCTCCTGGACCTTGGAGCGAATGCTTCCCTCCGGGTCAGTCTCCAGCCCGCCGGTATCCAGCAGGATGAAACGGCGGCCCTCCCAGTCCGTGTCGGCCATCAGGCGATCCCGGGTAGTGCCGGCCACGTCGGACACGATGGCGTGCCTCCAGCCGACGATGCGGTTGAAGAGCGATGACTTGCCCACGTTGGGGCGGCCTACAATGGCTACTATCGGGAGCGGCATAATGTCTGACTCAGCATTGTTGCATGATTCCCGCGTAGACGGGACGCAGTAGTTTCAATGACAGGAATAATACCGGACGGGCTGAGTTTCGGAACTCCGAGCCCCTGAGAGATGAGGATTGCACAGTGGTCATCATCCGCCTGCAAGCAGGAACTCCAGCACCGCCTTCTGCGCGTGCAGCCTGTTGTGGGCCTGCGGGTAGGCCACCGACTGGGGGTGCTCCAGCATTCCGGGAGGTACCTCTTCGCCGTAATGCGCCGGCATATCGTGCATGAACAGCGCTCCGGGCCTGGCCTGCGCCATCAGTGCAGAATCGACGGTGTAGCCGGCGAATTCTTTGCGTCGCTCCTCCGCCTCGGACTCCTGGCCCATGCTGGCCCAGACGTCAGTGTAAACGACGTCGGCCTCCGCCACGGCATCGGCAGGCGACCGCAGGGTCCGAACGTTGCCTCCACCCCGCTTGCCGGCGGCTGCGACCGAATCCTCGTCCAGCTTGTAGCCCGCTGGCGAAGCGATGGCAAAATTCATGCCCACGGCGGGGAGGGCGAGGCAAAGGCTGCGGGCCACGTTGTTGCCGTCCCCGATGTAGGCCAGGGACAGGCCATCCAGGCTCCCTTTGTGTTCGTATATGGTCAGCAGATCGGCCATGGCCTGGCAGGGGTGTTCCCAGTCGGACAGCGCGTTGACCACTGGCACGGACGAATACCTGGCGAGGTCCTGCAGGTCCTCGTGCCGAAAGACCCGGGCGACTATGCAGTCGACGTACCCCGACAGGACACGGGCCACGTCGGAGACCGGCTCCCTCACCCCCAGGCCGACCTCCTCGCCTCCCATGTACAGGGAATATCCGCCCAGCTGCTCCACCGCGACCTGGAAGCTGACCTTGGTCCGCAGCGAGGGCTTTTCGAACAGCAACGCCACCGACTTGCCCGCCAGTGGCCCGTGGCCGCGCCTCGACTTGCCCAGAGCGGCCCGCTGGATAACCGAGCGGGTCTCCTCTGGAGACAGGTCGGTGACGGATAAAAGGTCTCTCTTCTCGCTCATCATTCACCTGGTCGCTGTTTGATGTTACTTGAATCCCCCTACCTGTTCAAGCTGAACGGCCTGATGCACAGGGCTGTCGCATCAGGATGGCCCAGTGACACTCTCGTCTTGCCAAGCCCCATGACGCATCTCTACGCTGGCTTGAGACTGATTCGTCGGACCGAAATCGGCGCATCAGCCATCTGCCTTAGCCCGGCTGCCTGCCCGGAATGAAAGGGAATGCGAGAAAATGAGAGGAAAAACAACAATATTTGCCCACCCGCCATGTGAAGGCGGTAACGACGGATGCCAGGATGCTATATGTGATAGCCCTGCTTGATACATCTCTCTCACCGGTTGCCTGTTCCGTCGGGCCGTGGTGTCTTGAACTCCGCAGGCCGAATTCCTGGTTATTCCCACTTTCGAGGAAAAGACGGTTTGGCGCTTCTGAATATCCTGACGTGCAGTTGCCCTGACCTGTGGTTTCAAGTTGACTAACACCATAGTGATATTTACTATTGTTTCTGCCCTCGGCGATTTCTGGCAAACCATTAGTATTCTGGTTGCGGTTTCGGACGATGCAGGCGACAGTCGACTCTTCGCTGTTGATTGATCCCGTAATTCACGACGTCGCAGAATTTCGCGACCTCTCGTATCCCGCGTACAGGGCCGAATTGCGCGCCCTGCGCGTGCACCTGCTGTCCCTCCAGGAGCGGGTGGTGCAGAACGGAGAGCGGCTCGCCATCGTCCTCGAAGGGAGAGACGCTGCCGGAAAGGGCAAACTGTCGGCCGGAATCACCCACTACCTGAACCCCAGGTCCGCGTGGGTGGTGGCCCAGGGCACGCCCTCGCCACAGACCATGCGCAATTGGCTGGGACGGCACCAAAAGCTGATCCCGGACAGAGGCAACATCGTTGTCTTTGACCGTTCCTGGTACTCCAGGGCCATGATTCAGCCGGCCATGGGGTACTGCACCATGAGGCAGTACCATTATTTCATGGGCCGCGTGAATGATTGGGAAAAGATGCTGGCGGATGAGGGCGTCACCCTCATCAAGATCTATCTGTCGGTCTCGCAGGAGGCGCAAGACCTGCGGTTCAGGCTGCGCAGCACCAGCGACCTTACCTACTGGAAGTACTCCCTGAACGACAGGATGGCGGCGGACCGCTGGCATCTGCTCACCTATTTCAAGGAGAGAATGTTCTCCCTAACCTCCACGGAGTACGCTCCATGGGTTATCATAGACTCAGACAATAAAAATCAGGCCCTCCTGAACGCCATACACTACGTTCTGGTGCAGTTCGGTTACGAGGATCAGGGACTGATTCACCCTTCACTGCAGGCCGAATCGGAATACGAGCAAGAATTCCTGGACCTGCTGGTGGACGGAGTGCTGTTCACCGGGTTGAACCGGGAGCAGGTGGCAATATTGGAGCGAATTCGCATACATGAATAGAGATGAGCTGCCGCTTATGAGGGCCGCCGGGGGCTTAGTGCTGACCGGCGGCCATGCTTTGTTAATTCGAAAGCATCATCTGTGGGATCTGCCCAAAGGAAAGCTGGATGGCGATGAACAGCCGGAATGCTGTGCCCTGAGGGAGATCTCCGAGGAAACGGGGCTCGATCCCGAACTGCTTTCCATTCGCGCTCCGCTATGCCGCTCCAGTTATGTATCCTATTATTCCTATGGACCAGTGAACAAGACCGTCGACTGGTTCTTGCTGGACTACGCAGGAGATACCAGCGATCCTCTCGTTCCGGAGCTATCCGAGGACATAGACATGTGCCAGTGGGTGGCCTGCGAGAAACTGATGCGGACCGCCAGCGGCTCGAGGTCCTACCTGACGCCGGTGTGGCGCGCCATCGAGATGGCGCTGCATCCCGCCGCCACCGGCGAACCCGCTCGTTAGTCAAACCTCCGCTTCTCCCCGGCGACGCCTCAGGTCTGCTATCATAGTGCATCGCATAGCGATGGACTTTCACAAATTCAGACTTCGAGGCAAGAGAGCATGCCAGGCCAAGGTTTGAAGGCCGGATTGCAGGGTCGCATGGAGACTGTGGTCAGCGAGGCCAATGTGGCTCCGCACGTTCCCAAGTTCAGCACGCCCTCCATGATTCAACTGATGGAACAGGCATCCATGGATAGTGTGGTGGGGCACCTGTCGCCCGAAGAGACGACCGTGGGTTTCGAGGTAAACGTGCGCCATCTGGCGCCCGCGGACATCGGGGACACCATCGTCGCCACCGCCGAATTGACCGAGGTCGACCGTAACCGCCTGACGTTTCGGGTGGAGGCATTCCACGGGGACCGCAAACTCGGCGAAGGTACCCACCGGCGGGCAGTCATCCAGACTCCATCCTGAACGCCGGCCCCCGACCCTGTCTCCTGCGTGGTCAGCCTTGAGCATGGGGGCGCTCACCCCGTTGGTGTGCTAAAATCCGGTTCGCGTCGCGGGAAGGACGTCGGTTCCAAAATAGATGTCCGTGGCCCTAATTTCTGACTAAATGACGACCTCAGTTGTTGTCCGGGAGCAGCAACCATGGCCAACATGGAGCACGTTCAACTGGTAAGGCGTGGCCGGGACCACGTCGCCCGCTGGAGAGAGGCCAACCCCAACGAGCAGCTGGACCTCAATGCGGCCTACATGAGCTACGTTCGCGCTCCGCAGGTCAATATCAGCGGGGCGGACCTGCGCAACTCGGACCTCATGGGCGCCGTGATGCGAAGGGCGAACCTGTCCGGCTGCTATATGAATACCAGCCACATGTATCACGCCGACCTCAGGGAGGCGGACCTCACCAACGCCCTCCTCTACGGCGCCAATATGCGTGGCGTAGACTTCCGTGGGACTAACCTTTCCGGCGCCGACCTTGACCGGGCTGTCCTCTCTGACGCCAACCTGTCGGGGGCCAACTTATCGGGGGCAAACCTGCAACGGACCAGCCTCCAGGGCGCCAACCTGACCGGCGCCAACCTCACCGGCGCCAATTTCTCGGGTGCCGATCTCGTGCGGTCCGACCTGACCGATGCCATACTGGCGGATGCGGACATGTTCCAGACCAAGATCTGGGGCTGCACCATGAACGGCGTAGATCTCAGTGGCTCGGCGCTTGGCTACACCGTATTCCAGGATTGTGATCTCCGGAACGTGGCCGGCCTCGAAAAGGTACGCCACGATGCCCCAAGCAGCATCGGCGTTGACACTCTATATCGTTCCGGAGGGCAACTACCGTCCGTGTTCCTGTCGGGGGCAGGCATCCCCGCTTCGGTCGCAGCCCTGCAGGAGACAATTGCCGCCTCCGGCGTGTCCCTCAGCGAGTACTACATTTCCTGTCGCGACGACGACGAGGAATTCGCCCGAAAGTTGAGTGGGGACTTGGCGAACCTGGGCGTAACCACGTGGGTGTTTTCCGAGCGGTCGCGGGGCAACGCCCTGGTTTCCCGCCTCAGTTCCTCTGACCAAGAGGAGATAGAGCGCTGGATCCGGGACTACGACAAGCTGATTGTGGTCGCCTCCTCCCGGGCCATCGATTACGAGACCATCCTGAACGATATCACTGCCGCGAGGGACAAGCAGCAGTCCGCAGACCGGTGGCTGCTGTATTTCGTCGCGCCGGACAACGGCCTGATGAGTCCCACCGGCCGCGCTGGTCGAAACATGGCCGCCGAGAACGTGGTATTCGACCTGCGCGCCGAGGACGAGGCCACGTACCAGGCGGAGCTGGCCAGGCTGGCAGAGGCACTGCAACAGGACCAACCCGCCAGCGCCGGCGTGCCGGTGGTGGATTTCCAGTTGTGATTTAGGAAGGCCAATCGACCAAACAGCAAGCAAAGCGCGCCATCCAGACGTCTTCAACCGGCAAGGCAACGAGGAAAGGGGAGGGATTGATCCCTCCCCTTTAGCTTTTCACGTTAAGAGAATCCCTTCGCTGGAACCGCGGAGCTACGATGTTTCAGGACTCTCTGCCTGCCGCAGCCGTTCCTCCAATTCACGAACGCGGGCCTGTGCGGCATCGCGCTGCGCTTCGGCGGCGTCGCGTTGGGTCTGTGCGGCATCGCGCTGGACCTCAGCGGTAACTCGCGCAACCCGTTCGTCATCGAATGTCGGCAGGTAGCGCCTGCCAACGGGGTCGTACCAACGCAGCTCGCCCTGCTCCCAGCAGAGATCCAGGTTCAGCGCAACGTTGTGGCCCCAGAAATTCTAGTCATTAACGCGGTGGATGGAGACCGGCTGGTATTTACCCTCAACCAGCCGATCGCCCGCCAGATGCGTCTGATGGAACTGGCCGCCCGAGGGGTCGAACCGCCAGTACTCCAGGACCCCCTTGCTTTCATAGTCTTCGTGTTTGGTCGTCTCATCGCGGCATCCCGTACTCTCGGACGCCACCTCCAGCACGAATTCGGGCGGCTTGTGCCCTGTTCGGGAATGAGATTACCCCAGACGGGCCTCGTTGACCAGCGGGTCGGCATCGAAAGCAATCAGCAGATCAGGATAGCGCACACCCTCATAAGTCCTCTATGGAATGAGCACGCCGGCTATTTCGCTGTTGATAATGGTAGTCTCCGAATTGCCGAAATGGGCGGCCAGGGAACCGGGATAACCAGGGAAATTCACCTTGTAGTAGGCAGTCAATTCGTCCGGCGGCGCGGGCAGAAACTGAAAAGAGCCCAGCGCGTACTTCGCTGCGGTCTTACGCTTCATCGTGACAGCAAGCCTCGCTGGGCGAGGGTATTGGCCAAGTGAAATATCATCTTATAGCGGCAGGAGACAATAAAAAAGGGGCCGGCAAATTGCCGGCCCCTGAAATCCGCTTGCTACAGCAAGATACGGGTTGAGGTCTAGATGTAGTCCTCTTCCTGCATCATGCCGATGTTGTCGCGGGACTGTTGCAGACCGCGGGCGACCTGGTCGCGGAGCTCTTCGATCATCGAATCGGTGATCTCGCCGCCGTTGTCCATGGCCTGGTCGCGGAAGCTGTCGAATGCGAACTGCTCGGTGTCGCCGTGAGGCATCGAGGAGAAGAATTCGCGCTCGAATACGGGGAGTTCGCCGGGGCCGAAGTAGCCCTTGCCCTCGATTTCGTAGCCTTCGAGGTCGTGGGTGCCCTTGCCCAGCACCTGACCGGTAGCGGCATAGTGCTCCATGACGGTGGACATGCCGTACTTCTGGATCGGGCAGACCTTCATGCAGATACCGCAGCCGAGATAGCGAGCCATTACGGGGCGGCAGCGCTTGAAGTAGAGCTTGTTCTTCTCGATTCCACGCCACCAGATCTTGTCACGCATCAGGGCGCGGCCCGGGCAGCGGTTCACGCAGACCTGGCAGACCTGACAGAAAGCGTGGATGCCATAGTCCACCGCAGAGTCGTGCTGGACGTTGGCGTCGGTGGTGATGATCATCAGGCGGCAGCGGGAGCCGACGTGCGGGGTCAGCAGGTAGCCGCAGGCGCCCAAGGAGCCCAGGCCGGCAGCGACGAACATCGGAATGTAGGGACCGGTGTTGTCGTTGGGGCTGTGGACCTGCGCCCGATAGCCGAGACCCTGGATGAACTTGGCCAGTTCCAGACCAGCCGCGCCCTCGGTGCGGTAGGTGCTGGAGTGGACGATCTCAGCGTCGATGCTGGGGATGGTCTGAGTGGGCTCGAAGTCCTGCTCATAGGCCAGGCAGATGGCGTGGGGGAACTTCACCCAGTCCTTCTTGCTCTGGTAGGTGTACCTGTGGTCATAGGCGGTGATGCCGACTTCGATGTAACCAAGCTCGCGAGCCTTGCTCTTGATGGCCTCGGTTACGTCGTCGCCCGTGGCCTCAGCAGCGGGTTCCTGGTCGCCAGTCAGGCGGGCGGCCAGAATCAGCGGCTGGTTCAGGCGGTCGTGCTCCTTGCGGATCTCACGCATTTCAACGTGCTGGTCGCGGATGGCGTTGGCCCAGTCGCGAGAAGCCCGCTCCGTGATGTTCATGGTTTCCAGAGGATATTCCCTGGCATACCAGTCAACTTCGCGGTTAGTGAGAGGAATTCCGGGCACGGTTTCCAGCTCTTCGGGAACCTGAATGGTGACGGATTCTTCACCAAGGTACTTGCCAGGCCGGACGACCTCATGGCCTATCTTTAGCATACCTTCCCTCCAAAATATTTTACGCCGGGCAACGCGGGGTTTGCCTTGTTCCGAACGATACCTTCGCTTCAATTGGGTTGTCAAGCCTTATGACACTTGGATTCTTATATTCGATAACGCTATATTGAATAGCATCGCTTCAGATATGAAGCTTCACCGAAATACTGTGATCGATTTTCGTCGCACACCGTCAAAACTGTACGGGTTTTCGACACCTCAGTGATCAGCCGCCGGTCCTGCGCGCTATCATAGCCGTGGCCAGCGGGCTGGCTCCCGATCGGACCGAAACGTCGACCAACGACGGCCGTCCTGAGGCCAGCGCTCGTCCCACCGCTGCTCCCACATCTCCGGGGGCCTCAACGTGCTCGGTGTAGCCGCCGATGGCCTCCACCACCTTATCGTAGCGGATGTGCCTCAGGTCAGTGCCCACGGCGCGGCCGTAGTAGGCTACCTGGAATGTCTTGTCGATGCCCCAGGTGGCATCGTTCCCCAGAACCGTGGTGATGGGCAAGTTGTGCCGGATGCAGGTGTCATATTCCATGGTATAGAAGCCGAAGGCTCCATCACCGATGAAAACGATAACCTTTGAATCCGGGTTGGCCAGCTTGGCGGCCATGCCGTAGGGAATGCCTGCTCCCAGGTGCGAGAGCGGGCCCAGGCGCATGAAATGGCCGGGCTTTCTGGCCTTGACGTAGGCCCTGCCCCACTGCACGTAGTCCCCGCCATCAAAGATGACCACGGTGTCATCGTCCAGGTGCTCTTCCAGGCCGGTGTAGACGTCAAGGGGATGCATGGGAGCCTCGCCGGTGGCCTTGCCGCGCAGCTCCTCGTCCCAAGCGTTGCGATCCTGGCGCAGCTGGTCGACCCAGGCCGACTTGGATTCTCCCGTTCCCGAAGACAGGGCTGCAGTGAGCTGTTCCACCACCGCGCCGAGGTCGCCCTGAATGCCCACGGCGACACCACGGTTGCGGCCGATTTCCGCAGGAGACGCGTCTGCCTGGATCAGCTTGGCATCGTCGGAGAATACCCCGCCGTACCGGTAGCGGTGGTCCAGCCGCTTGCCCAGCAGCAGGGCCACGTCTGCCTCCCGGAACCGCCTGGCCGTCGGGTTCAGGGCGCCGTCGGCATACCCCATACAAAGAGGATGCTCGTCGTCCAGCAGCCCCCGCGCCTGCTCCACCGTGAAGACCGGGATTCCCGAGGTCTCGGCCAGCTTCTCCAGTTGCTCGGCCTCCACCGAGTAGCGCGCCGGATTGCCAGCAATGATCACCGGCCGCCGGGCCCCGCGGAGCAGCGCTGCCGCCTCCTCGATAAGCGACGGGTCGCCCTGGGGACGGCCCATGGCGCGATATTCCTGCGGCAGGTACTGTGGCAGGTCGTCTTCGCTGATCTCGGCGTCCTGCAGGTCGATGGGCAGCGTCAGGTGCACCGGGCCGGGCCGGCCCGTCATGGCGGTGCGGAAGGCCGTTGCCACAAACTCGGGGATGCGAGTCTTATCATGAATCATCCAGGACCCCTTGGTCACCGGAGCGGCCATGCTAACCTGGTCAATCTCCTGGAATGCGGCCATTCCCTTTTCGGGGAGCTCGGCGCAGCCCGCCACGAAGATCACGGGGCTCTCCGAGGTGTAGATCGCCGGGAGGGCGGAGATGGCATTGGAGAATCCGGGACCACCGGTGAATATGCCCACCGCTGGCTTGCCGGTAATGCGGGCATATCCGTCTGCCATGTGCAGTGCCGCTCCCTCGTGGCGCGTATCGATGAACTCGATGCCCTCGTCTGCAGCCGCGTCTACGAGCGGCAGGATGGTATCTCCGACTATGGTGAACACCTTCTCGATGCCCTCCTGTTTCAGGCACCGAATGAAAAGGTGGCCTCCGGTGAGTCTGGCCATGGTCCCTCCTGGTATTCAGGCCCGATGTCTGGGCCTGTAGTTTGGGCGAATCTAAGATTCCGTGGGTCGCTGCAAGGAGCGATCACAGCGCAGTTGAGGTCTGTGTCATAGTTCCCGGCGTATTTCAACCCGCGCATGATATACGATAGGCAGCACGATGCAAAACGAGCTTCCGGGTTTGCGAGTCGCTCTTCCTTGACGAATAACGCCCAAAGCCTAAGGCACACCCTCTACGTCGTCGGCACTCCCATCGGCAACCTGGAAGACCTGTCGCCTCGGGCCGCACGTGTGTTGCGATCGGTGTCGCTGGTGGCGGCGGAGGACACCCGCGTGACCCGGCGGCTGCTGGCGCATCTGGATGCCCATCCCAGGCTCCTCAGCTTCAACGAGCACAACTGGCGGGAGCGGCTGGAAACTGTGCTGCAGGCACTGGAGGACGGCGACGTTGCACTGGTGTCCGACGCCGGCATGCCGGCCATCAGCGATCCTGGCCGCGAGTTGGTTGCGGCGGCGGCCGAACGCGACGTAAGGATCGAGTCCGTTCCCGGGCCTTCGGCGGTTACCACGGCACTGGCGGTATCTGGACTTCCCTCCGACTCATTCCTGTTCCTCGGATTCCTGCCCCGCCGCGCACGGGAGCGGAGAGAGAAACTGGCGGAGGCAATCTCCAGCCCGCACACAGTGGTCCTGTTCGAGGCGCCCCACAGGGTCAAAGCCACGTTGCAGGACATCCAGGGCACATTCGGCGACCGGCCCCTGGCGGTCTGCAGGGAGCTGACCAAGCTCCACGAGGAGGTGTTCCGGGGCACTGCCGAGGAGGCCCTCAACCATTTCGACGCACCCCGAGGCGAGTTCGTGCTGGTGCTGGCGGGCGCTGATTCGACCGCTGCCCCAGTAGACCCTCCAGAAGCCAGCGATGGCGAAATAGGGGACTTCCTCAGGGAACTGCGCGACAGTGGCGCTCGTGGCCGCGAGGCGGCGGAGTCTGCTGCGGCCAGGTTCGGGATCTCGCGAAACCGCGCCTACCAGCTTTGGCTGGATGTACGACAGTAACGGTAACGGCAACAAGGAAAGTCGTAGGGGCAGCCCTTGTCGCTGCCCTTGTCATTCGACGTGGCCGTGCCTGTGCTGTCCCTGTCATTCAAGGTGGCTGCCCTTGTCATTCAGTCAACCTGTGCATCGAGTTCATCAATGGTTGTGAACCGCCGTTGCCGACGCCTGACTCACCACAAATGCAAGTCCCAGCCACACTTTCAGGCTGCTTTATTCCAATAGATGATGTTATACTCTTGTTTTGATTGCAATTTCTGATTCAAGAGGGCCAGCGGTATTCTTGGACTCCTGAACACAGTATTGTCCCGAGGGCCCGGACGACAGGGCGAAGGCGGCATCTTCTATGGTTGGTGGCTGGTGGTCATCACCGGGCTGGTGATGGTCATTGCCACGGTGCCGCTGTTCCACGCCATGGCCGTGTGGGCCGTGGCCCTCGAGGTGCAATTCGGCTGGACCCGTGCGCAACTGGGCCTGGCTCTCACCCTCACACGGGTGGAGAGCGGGCTCATCGGACCTCTCGAGGGGTATCTGGTCGACCGCGTGGGCACCCGGCGGATGGTGCTCATCGGCCTGCTGGTCCTCGGCGGGGCATGGATCTTTTTCTCCCGCGTCGAGAACCTCTGGATGTTCTACGTGGCCTACATTCTGATGGCCGTGGGCCAGGGGCTGGGCAGCTGGATCCCGCTGATGACCATGCTGAACAAGTGGTTCACCCGGCGACGCTCCTCGGCCATCGGGTGGGCCAACGTGATCAGCCGGTTCGGCGCGCTGATTCTGATTCCCGGCATCGCTTGGGCGGTTGCCGACGCCACGGGACGCCCGGGCTGGCAGACCACGGCGCTGGTCGTGGGTATCACCATCCTCGTCCTGGCCTTCCCTCTGGCCAGCGTCATCCGCAACGATCCCCGGGAGTACGGGCAGCAGCCCGATGGCGAGCCGCAGCGACCGGCAGGTTCGGATTCCGGCCAATCTCAACCCAGGCAGCAGGAACTGACCGCCGCAGAGGCTCTGCGCACCCCGGCTTTCTGGCTGATCGCCTTCGGGCACGGGTTCACCTCAATGGTCATCCTGGCCATCATGACCCACCTCGGCCTGCTGATGGTGGACAAGGGCTACTCGGGACAGGACTCGGGGTGGGTGATCACAGTCTACCTGGCGCTGGCAATGGGCTTCCAGCTGGTGGGCGGCTACGCCGGCGACCGCTTATCCAAGCGGGTGGCCCTGGCATTCTTCACCGCACTGCAGGCGGGCGGGGTGCTGGTGCTGGTAGTGGCGGACACGCTGCCCATGTTCTACCTGTTCGCCGTGCTTTTCGGGATGGGATTCGGTGGCCGCAATCCTCTGACCGTCGCCATCAGGGCCGACTACTTCGGCACGGGATCCTTCGGCAAGATACTGGGGTTCTCGACCGTGCCCATGAACCTGCTGCTGCTCATCGCCTCGCCCTTTGCCGGCCACATGTATGACTGGTACGGCAACTACGACATTGCCTTCCTGGTCCTTGCCGGGCTGAACCTGGTCGGCGCCGCCTGCTTCCTCGCGGCGAGCCGCCCGCGCCCCGGCCGACCTCAGCCGGTGCAGGCGGTCCCGGCGATCAAGTAACGGCCGACCACTGCCACCCGCATCAGATATAATCGTCTGGGGGGAACCAGACTGATTTCGCCGGAGCGACACGCCTCACCTGTCGCCAGCCGGCAAGGAGTTCCCCCTTGACTGCCGCAGAGGAACAGCAGGTTTCCCCTCGCCCTCCCCTCTTTTGCTACGGCTGGTGGATGGTCGCACTGGCCTGCCTGGTGTCGATCGTTGCCACAGCGCTGCTCAGTCACTCCCTGCGGACATGGTCCGCGGCACTGGCTGACGATTTCAACTGGTCAAGGACTTACCTGACTCTTGGTATCCTCTTGACTGCTCTGGTGGGACTGGCCGCGCCCGCCGCGGGCCATCTGACCGACCGGTTTGGTCCGCGTCAGACCGTGTTGACGGGGCTAGGCCTGATTTCTGCCGGGTTTGTCGTCTTCGGATTATTGCAGGCCGTGTGGGTCTGGTTTACAGCAATCTCCATCATCGCAATGGGGCAGATGGTGGGTGGCACGATCCCGTTGGTCGTCATCCTGAGCCGCTGGTTTGTCCGTCGACGCTCCACCGCCATTGCCGCCACCTTCCTGGCTGTCTCCATCGCAGCGCCGGCGTTGGCCCTGCTCATCCCGTGGAATGTTGACAGAGACGCCCACAGTCCCGGTTGGAGGGTGATCGCATTCGCCTTTGGGGGAATCGCGACATGTGTCGCGGTGCTTGTTTCCAGCAAGCTTCACAATCGCCCCGAGGACTTGGGCCTGCAACCGGACGGTGGCTGTTCTCGGGGTGCAGGGACCGAGACGACCGACTTTCCCGTCGGCCAAGTCCTGAGGTCTCGCACCTACTGGATGCTCATAGCAGCCGATTTCCTTGTAACGGCGGGGGTTGTGCTACTCCGGCTCTACCTGGGACCAAGGATGACGAATGCAGGATTGTCGTTAACAGATGTTGGCCTCGTATTTACGGTTCAATCCTTAGTTTCGATGGCTTTCATTATGGTCGGGGGTCTAGCGGGCGACCGGGTGCCCAAGAATGCTGCTTTGAGTTTTTTTGCTCTGGTGCAATCTGTGGGAATACTTACAATTGCCCTGGCTGACAGCCTGCCGATGTTTATTGTAGCGGCCGCTTTGGCGGGGATTGGAGTGGGAGCACTGACTCCATTGATCTGGGCGATTTTGCCCGACTATTTTGGTATTGCATCCCTGGGCAAAGTTCTGGGGTCATTCCTCCTGATACACAGCCTAATAGGTATTCTCAGTTTCGGTACCTTTTATGTCGGATATTTGGTGCATTTTTTCTACTCGTTTAACCCCGCCCTCATTGTCGCGGCAGGGTTTACTTTCCTGGGCGCACTGCTGTACCGGAACGCGCACCCTCCGGAACCTCCAAACCTGACCTCCACAGAGCAAAGAGTGTCCTGACACGGTTGGCCAAAAGAAAAGCGGAGGGCGCTATGCCCTCCGCTTTCGCTCCGGTTTACGCGTGATACCTTAAGACTAGGACTCCTCGATGGTGATGTTGTTGATCACCAGCCGCTCGGTGGGCTCAGAGGGCTCGCCACCCCGGCTGCGGGTCACCGGCGCGTTGGCCAGCGTGTCCAGCACTTCGTCCCCGTCGGTCAGCTTCCCGAAAATCGTGTAGTTGGGCGGCAGGCCCACCTCGGCGCCATGGACGATGAAGAACTGGCTGCCGTTGGTGTTGGGGCCGGCGTTGGCCATGGCCAGCGTACCGCGCACGTATTTCCTGGAAACTGGCTCGTCCTGGAAGCGGTAGCCCGGGCCGCCGGTTCCGGTGCCGAGGGGACAGCCGCCCTGGATCATGAAGTCCCTGATCACTCGGTGGAACTGGCCGTCCTCGTAAAAGCCGTCCCTCGCCAAGTGTACAAAGTTATTCACCGTCAGCGGAGCCTCGGAGGGGAAAAGCTCCAGGGTCATCGCTCCGGCACTGGTGTCAATGGTTGCCGTGTAGGTCATGGCTGGATCAATGGTAGTAGGTGGCGGGCTGGAATACTGTTTTGGCGGCATTTGAAACCTCCACTAGAATGCGTGGCAATTGTAACACTTCCCGCCAACCGGTCTCCGAAAACCACATTGTGGTTCCTCCGTCGCTGCAATTGAATCCGCTATGAATTGACGTCACGAGAAAGGCCCCGTCTTGTCGGACGGGGCCTACAACACTACTAATCGCGGGAGAAGCTGACTAGAGCAATCCGCCCTGGTAGATGGAGGACTGCTTCTGATACACCTGGAGCCGCGCGCGGGCTACCTCGACGACGAAAACACGGCCCTCGTCGTCCACTTCCACGGCGATGGGCCCCTGGAACGCCGCCTCACGTTCCGAGAGGCTGTTGGACGCCTGCCGGCCCTTGACGGTGATGGGATCGATCAGGACCCGCTCCAGTCCCCACTTGGACAGGGAGGCCTCGCCCAGCAGCTTGGTGACAAAGTTGCCCTCGGCGTCGAAGACCTGCAGACGGTCGTTCTTGTAATCGGTGACGTAGATGACACCGTCTTTGTCGACCGCAACGCCGGTGGGCCGGTTGAATTCACCGTCGCCGTCGCCGCTGGAGCCGAACTGCATCAGGAAGGTGCCGTCGGGCGTGAACTTCTGGATGCGATCGTTGCGCCAGTCTGCGATGTAAACGTCGCCGTGCCGGTCGATTTCTATGCCCCAGGGATACCTGAATTGTCCGGGGCCGGAACCCTCGGAACCCCAGGAAAACTGGAACTCGCCGTCCCTAGTGAATACCTGGACGCGGTGGTTGTAGCTGTCCACCAGGTAGAGGTTGTCGTCCTTGTCGAAAGCAAGGCCGGAGGGCTTGTTGAACTCGCCCTCGGCGGACCCTACGGTGCCCCACATATGCGTCCAGCCCTGCCCGGGCTTGTAGCAGGAGACACGCTGCAGCCACTCGTCGGACACGTAGGCATTGCCTTCACTGTCAAGGGCGACGGAAGTGGGCCACATGAAGCTGCCGTTGGGTGTGGTTGCGGGATCGGCGTCTTCCGGATGGACCTTCTGGCCGAAATCCTCGATGAACTCCTCGTCCACCGTGCACACAGTGACCCGCTTGCAGGGGAAGAAAGCAGGCGTCTCGGAGCCACGGCTCAGCACGTAGAGCCGGTTCTCCGGATCGCGGGTGATGGCCACCGGCATGAAGAAGCCGTTGCCACTGCGAACTTCTTGCCGTCCGATCGTGTGGCTGTACTGGAAAGTTATCGGCGCAATCTGAGTAACCATTTTCACCTCATCCGAGAAAATGAATTCCCGCTTTCGCGGGAATGTCGTTGAGAATTTAGTCGGGCGTTATGGCGCAGCAGGGGCGGGTCTGAAACCCGCCCCTAACAATTCTGTGTTTGCTACCTTATGAATCCGAACTGTTCGTAGTTGCCACCGAGAATGGCCCGGTCGTCGAGCCCCATCCACTTGTCCAGCAACTCGGAGTAGGTGCTGCGGAAGTCGTTGTTCCAGTGCAGGTCGCCCTCGTCCAGCTTGGACGGTTCCAGGGACGGATACGTGCCATAGGTGCCGCCCTTGACGCCGTCGCCCATTACGAAGGCCACGCTTCCGGAGCCGTGGTCGGTGCCCGAGCCGTTGTCCTTCACGCGGCGTCCGAACTCGGTGAACATGAGGATGACCACTTCCTCGGCGGCGTTGTGTTCTTTCAGGTCATCGTACAGGTCGGTGGTGGCGGTGGTGACGTCCTCCCACAACTTGTACAGGGAGGGGTTCTGGTTGGCGTGGGTATCAAAGGTACCCGGGTTCACGCCGGTATACAGGATGCGGGTGCCGAACTCGGCCAGGTGCACCTGGGCAATGCTCTTGCACCACTGGGCGAACATGCTGCCGCCATACTCCACCGTGGAGGTGTAGTTGTCGGGAGCGGTGTTCAGGATGTCTGCTCCCTTGAGCGCGTCCAGACCGGTCTGGGACAGGTAGTCGTTGGCCGGGCCGGTGCCGATGAGGGGCGAATACATCTTGGAGAAGATGTCCAGGGCCTCCATCCGCTGGTCCTCGCCGTCGATGCCGGTCAGCACGCCGTAGGAGCTCAGGTCCCCGACGGAGGCTACGGAGACGCCGGGGGCGGCCAGGGCACGGGGAAGGCCGCGGCCGAAGTTAACGGCGGTCAGCACGTTTTCGCGCTCGGGGTCCAGTTCCCGGATGGCCTTGCCCAGCCAACCCTCGGTGATAATCTTGGCCGGCTCGGCGGTATGCCAGATGTCCAGGGAGCGGAAGTGGGAGCGATTCGGGGTTGGATAGCCAATTCCCTGGATAACCGCAACCTTGCCCTGGTCATAGAGGTTCTTGATCGGATACATCGCCGGATGGAAACCGACTTCGTCGTTGATGTGGAGCACATCGGCGGGGTCAACGCTCACCGCCTGGCGATAGTCGGTGTAATGCGGGTCATTGTAGGGAATAACGGTATTCAGGGCGTCGTATGCGCCCGTCATCTGGAGGACCACCAGCACCCGGTCTTTCTTATTGGTCGTCATCGTGTCTGCCTTCTCCTCTCTATAATTGGCAACTGTCCAGCAGTTTCGCTAACTCGCTGGATTTTCGGAACCTGGCGGAATGCGGAAAATGGCGAACCCGGTATCCTGATCGTGTGAGTGATGCGCGAGGGCCTGCAACAACTGTTGATGATTGTGCCGGTTCTCTTCGCGCATCTCGCGCATCTCCTGACGTAGTTCCTCTCTGTTTCTCCTCGTCTCTTCGCGGCATTCAACAATTTCGCCACGCAGTTGTTCAACCCTGTTACTGAGCACTCCCAATCGATACAGCACACTCCCACTGAAAGCCATCACGGCTAAGAACATGCCTACGACGGCAGCCAGAGTGGCAATGTCAAACACGTTTGACGATTCCATCCAATGCTCGTTCTACGCGTATAGGTATTCCTTGGTCGATGCGATCAGCTGTAGCATCTCGCACACTTCCTGGGGGAACTCGGCGGTGTCGGTGCGGACAACATCGTCCTTGGCAGCGCGACGCATGAGCATGGCGCGGCTCTCGTCCGAAAGTTCGTAGTGGCCGAGGTACTGCAGGCAGCCGTCCACCATCTCGGCGGGAGTGATGGCCGGGCCCACGTCCGCCAGCTTGCCAACTATGTCCTGGATGCCCGGGAATTTGGCGTCGCCAAGGAAATCGGCGGTGAAATTGATGCGGTGCACCAGGGTGCCGCCATCGATCCACTCACGGCCGGTGTGCCAACCCTCCACTGAGGGCGGGTTCAGCAGTTCCTGGCCCATGTACTTCATCTCGTCGAAGATGAACTCGAAGCCGGGCTTGGGCTCGGTCCAGTCGCCAACCATCCTCAGGGTCCCGATGACCGTCTCGATAGGGCTCTTGATGCGGCGGAACCGGGAATTCTTGAAGGCATCGGAATTGAACAGCACCTTCAGCATGGCCTTGATGTTATAGCCGGAGCGGAAGTACTCCTCCTCCAGCATCTGGATGGTCTCCATGTCCTGCGGCGGGGTCTCCATCCACGACGGAACACCGGGCTCGTCGGCGATGAAGTAGCTGTACAGGTGGCGGGAGATGAACCGGGCGGCGGCGGGCTGCTTGCAGATGATATCGATGATGTCTTCACCGTTGAAGCGGCCGGTCTCGCCCAGGAAGGTCTTCTCGCCGTCGTCGTGGTCCTCGGCAACGTAGAGGAACTTGGCCGAGTAGCGGCCGTACGGCTGACCCGGCACGGGGTTGGCAATGGTCCAGCCGGTAAAGGCGCGGGCGCACTCCTTCACGTCGTCCTCGGTGTAGTTGTACTCGCCGTCCTTGCCAACACCCAGTGAGAACAGCTCCAGCAACTCACGCCCGTAGTTCTCGTTGATGGATTCCTTGTGGCTGAGGCAGTTGTCAAGGAAGAAGATCATGGCGGGGTCTTTGGAAATCTCGATCAGCAAGTCGCGGAAGCTGCCCATTCCGTAATTGCGGAACATTTCCAGTTGGTCGTAGTGAGTGGGGTAGCACTGCACCTTGCTATCGGCGGTGCAGAAAATGCTGTGCCAGAACAGCACCATCTTCTCTTCGAGCTGGGCCCGCGAATTGATCAGCCTCCAGGCGAAGTACTCGGGCACGGCACGCGTGAAGTGGGACCATTCGACAAAGCAGCGCTCGGTCAGGTCCAGATCCAGTCCATTGGAGTGTTCTTCGGGATTGAGCAACTCTTCAAGGGTCGCGTCATATCCCTTCTCGGCGCGCTCCACCAGATCGTCGTATTGGGCGCCAAAACCTGCCCTCCTCATGAGGTGGGCCATAAGGGCAATATCCTGCTTGGTGGCCTGGTCTCCCATAGGAATTTGCACCTCCATATTTGAGCAGCACTAATCCGCGTAAGCCTACCATTTCCCACGTCCGGATTCAACCCGCCTTCAGGTAACCTGAAGTACGCCCCTCGACACCGCTCAGGTGGCGGACTGCGGGGTGGCTGGCCTATAATGTGCGGCGAATAATTCCATACAATTCCTTACAGGAGATGCGAAACCCATGGCCGATGACGGCTTTGTGAAAGTGGCACAGGTAAGCGAAATCAGCCCCGGCGAGATGATATCCGTTGACTTCAGCGGCGACGCAGTGCTGGTCGCCAACGTCGGCGGCGTCATCCGCGCCTGCGACGACATCTGCTCCCACGCCTATGCCTCCCTGTCCGAGGGAGACCTTAACGGTGAAGAGGTGGAGTGTCCCCTCCACGGAGCGCTCTTCAACATCACCACCGGCGAGGCCCTGACGCCTCCCGCCGACGCGCCCGTCAAGGTCTACAAGGTGCAGGTGGAGGGCGACGACATCTACGTCGCTTCACCCGAAGAGTAACGTCGAGCACCGGATGATTCGGGATTGAGACAGAAACGGGGACGGCAGCGTCCCCGTTTCTTCACGTTGATTGAATCGCCTACCAGCGCAGACTCCGCAGACGGCTCCGCGTCAGGGCGAGCCCACGACGCCGAGGTCATCCCAGGGCCAGTAGACCAGCCACACCTTACCGACGATATTCTCCTCCGGCACCACGCCCCAGGCCCTTGAGTCGTTGCTGTTTCGCCGGTTGTCCCCAATTACGTAGTACTCCTCGTCATCCAGTACCAGCGGCCGGGCATTGGAGCGGTCCGTACGCTGCAGGTACGGCTCCCGCAACGCCTCGCCATCGACGTACACGGTCCCAGAGCGTACTTCCACAGTCTCTCCCGGAAGTCCCACAACCCTCTTCACAAAGTCCTTGCTGGTGTCCTGCGGAAAATGGAACACGATGATCTCGCCACGGGTCGGCGGATCAAAGGCGAACTGAGGAGAGGAATCAGAGGCGTCCCAGAATGGGACCACCCTGGACAGCCTCTCCACGTCGACCTGAAAGTAGGACACCTGGTCCACAATGAGATACTGCCCGCCCTCAAGGGTGGGGAACATGCTAGACCCTTCCACTTGGAAATTGCGGACGGTGCCCTGCAACACCACCAGGGCCACCAGGGCCAGCAGCACGGCTTCCAGTATTTCGCGAGCCAGACGTGGCATGTTGTATGGCGCTCTCGAAGAATTCCTTACAACTACCATATCAGAGGCCGCCCGTCGGTTGGTAGGGAATCCTGCGGTATTCAGCGCGATTGCAGGGTCCTGCAAGGTCAGCCCTGAACGGTGATTCGCTTGATTCTGGGATTTCGCTGATGGACTCACAATCCTGTGAATCTCTCAATCCTGCAAATCCTGATTCAGACAGAATTGACAGCGGAGGGCTTTGCAATCGTCCTGTGAAAGTCTTGATGGCATGATTGCGAAACCCAAAACCCTGTTGCGGCAATGGCCAGCAATGCGCACGATTTCATCCGCATCCAACGAACATCAGCAGCAACCAGTTGCTTTGTCCGCCCATTGGCGCTCTGCTACAATCGGGACGCCTAAGGGCATTGGCTATACATACGGCATTAGCCACGAAATCACGTTATGAGGAACTCAAATGAGCTGGAAGTTTCAACTCCTGACCAAGCCCATGGGCGGCGTCACCGAGGGGCCCGTCTGGGACGGCGAGCAGTTGCTGTTCACCCACATCCCGGCCAGCCGGATCATGCGTATCGACCCCAAGACCGACGAGATCACCGTATGGCGCGAAGGCACCAACCGCACCAACGGCCTGGCCCACGACGTCAACGGCAGGCTCTTCGGCTGCTGCTCCGGCGGGCGGTCCATCGTGCGCTTCGACGATGACGGGAGCACGGCGGTGGTAGCCGACCGCATTGAGGGCCATCCCCTGAACACGCCCAACGACCTGGCAGTCGACGCCCAGGGCCGCATCTGGTTCACCAACCCGTGGAACGCGGGCAACATCGACGCAACCGAGGTGGAGGTGCCCGGCTGGCGCTGCGTGCTGCGCGCCGACCCGCAGCCCGACGGTTCCTACCAAGTTTCGAGAGTCGAAACTGACAGCACCATGCCCAACGGCATCCTCGTGTCCATCGACGGCAAGACACTCTACGTGGCGGAGAGCAACAGCGACGACCCGTCCATCGACCGCGAACTGCGGGCCTATCCCATCAACGACGACGGATCGCTGGCCGCCTACGACATGCTGCACGCCTTCGGCACCGACCGCCGGACTGCGCAGCGGGGCATCGACGGCATGTGCTTCGACCGTGAGGGCAACATCGTGGCCACCGCCGGCTGGCCCACCTCGGGCCCCGGCCCGCTGATCTACGTGTTCGACCCCAAGGGCCGGGTCATCGAGACCCACCCGGTGCCCTGCATCCGGCCCACCAACTGCTGTTTCGGCGGACCGGACCGATCCGTGTTGTACGTCACCTCGGCCGAAGGCCACGTCTTCAAGGCGCAGACGGATATGGAGGGCTGGGCTCTCTTCCCTTAGTAAATATCACGAGGGTTCCCTCCCCCTTGACGGGGGAGGGTTAGGGTGGGGGTGGACCGTACACCCCGATGCAGCCGTAGTACGAAAAGGGCCGGACTGTTATGAGCTTGCGAAATTTGGACGGTTTCGGACGCGACCAACTGCGCCAGGGAGGCGGCCGGGGCAACGGCAACGATCACGTGGATGAGCTGTTCGGGGCCACCGAGCTTTTCATATACCAGACACCAAACCGCAAGACCAAGGGCTTCGACCAGCTCAAGCTGTTCCTCGAGGCCAACGAGTGCGAGCTGATCTTCACCACCGATGTCCCGCCCGAACTGCGCAACTACGAGGCCTTTCGCATCACCCACCGGCGCGGCGAGGCCATCCCCACGCCGGTGCTGCGGCGCTCCCACTCCTGGGCCCATAACCGCAACTTCCTTCACAGCTTCTTCAAGCCCCTGTACCGGTAGCCCGCCTTCCGTTCATAGCAAAATGGCCCTCTCAGGTATGTCAGGAGAGGGCCATTTGGGTTCACCATCCGTTGAACTTGGCCGTTCTCCTCTACGGGCCCGACGGCTTGCGGTACGGCTCCAGCAGCAGGCGCACGTCGGTGTCCACGTCTGCGTCCACGTAGAACGGCTCGAAGTCGGCGGCCCGCGTCCAGATGCGTGCTGCCTGAATCAGGGCTGCCCGCTCCACCGACGGCGGCCATCGTAGAATCCCCACGCCAATGCCCAGGGCGTGGGTTGACTCTACGGTGCCGTTCAGCCCCCTGGACAACGAGAGCTCATTCGCGTCGATGCCGATGATAAGCGCCTGTTCGGCTGACGCGCCCTCGCCATCCTCGGCCTCCAGAATCACCGTCTGCCCGATGCGCAGCTGCGCGCCGTCGCTGGCCGTGGCCGTTGTCGCCTCCGCAGCCAGCTCGGCGGCCAGGGTCGCGCCCGACGGCTCGACGAAGCAGCGGTAGCCCCACAGCCCCGCGATGCGGAAGTTGGCCGCCCCAGCGCAGAACCCGTCCGGGCCCGCGCGGGCCCGGACGGCTCCGTAGGGGTGCCCCCAGTGCCGCAGCGGTGAGGCATTGTGCGGCAGCAGCCGGTAGTCGCCGGGATCCCAGACATTGCCGAATGCCCGTCCCTCCCCGTCGGCCTGCGCCAGCTCGGCCACGGCGATCAGGTCAGGAACCAGCAGGCGGTCGCCGCCCGGCCCGTCGAAGAGCAGCGTTTCAGCGCGGGGATAGAAGTGGCGGTTGCAGTAGTGGTCGACCCAGTCCGATACCGCCAGCAGCAGCTCGAACAGCTCATCATCGTCGTCGGCGCCAGCGGCCGGGTCCTTCAGCACGCTGTCGTCCTTCAACTTGGTCAGGTCGCCGTAAAGAGAACGATACGCTTCGCGGCCCATAATCTCTCCTCAACAAAATACCCTCCCCTTCTATGTAAGGAGAGGGTTACAACAGCTGCGCTCTCCGCCCATTCCCAATTCCAAATTCCAAATTCCTAGCTCTCCTCGGTGTACTCGATGATCACGGTGTGGTCGTTGGAGGGCGGCCTGCCCCGCCAGCGAAAGCTGAGCGATTCGCCGCGCAGCCCGCGCGGCCCCTGGTCCCGGTGGTAGGTGCGGGTGGAGACCGTACCCTCGTCCGGCACCGCCAGGATGTCCACGGCCCGGGAGGGGTCGGTGGCCAGGCTGCCCGCCGTCCCGAAATAGAGCTCACAGGAATGGCGGTCGTCCGACACCGGCTGCACCACCTTCACGCGGATCAGCCTGATGCGGTAGCCCTTCGCGGGAGTGAGGATCGTCTGGCGCCCCCGTCTACGGGTGGCCGTTACCTCTGCGGTGTGCAGGACGTAGGGTCGGCGCCTCAAAGGCGCCCGGTGCGGTACTCGCGTGGTCATGGGTGGTTTCCTCCCAATTCTCCCTCCCCCTCAGGGGGAGGGCTGGGGTGGGGGTGAAAATCCTGGATTCATTGACCTTCTAGACAACTGGGACGCCCCCACCCTAACCCTCCCCCTGAGGGAGAGGGAACAGATTTTCTGCCCCCAAATTCCTAACTCTCCTCGGTGTACTCGACAATGATCTTGTGCGAGGTCACTGGCGGGGTGCCGCTCCACCGGCCGCTGAGCTGCTCATCACGCAGACCGCGCGGTCCCTCGTCGCGTGGGAAGACGCGCGTCGAGTCCTCTCCCTGCTCGGGGATGTCCAGCGTGTCCACCGCCTTGCCCGGGTCCGACGCCATGGACTCTCCCTCGCCGAAGTAGATCTCGTACAGGCGCCGGCCATCGGCAACCTCCTGCAGGGCACGCACCCGCAGGATGCGCAGGCGCTTGCCCTTGCTGGGAAAGACCAGCGATTCCCTGACTCCGGAGGTGTTGGTATCGTGGGAGCGCAGGGTCGGCTCGTAGACCCGGGGTCTCGGCTGCACCCTGCGGTTGCGCCGGGTGGTCATCGCAGTATCCGGCCCAGGCCCGCGCCGCCCAGCCCGGCGATGGCCGCCAGCGACACGGTGAGCGCCGTGCCGTCGATGCCCTGCGACAGCGCGTAGGTCTCGATGCCTGACACTGCAACGATGCCAAGTCCGGCCACCATGGCCCAGGGCTGGGAGAACCGTCCCTCCCGGCCGTCCTTCGGTTGAATCACGATGTGCCTCCTCGACGTTTGTTCCCTCTCCCTCCGGGGGAGGGGTTAGGGTGGGGGCGTCTCCGTAACCGGCAGCGGCCAATGATGCGGATGCTTTCACCCCCACCCCTGCCCTCCCCCTCAGGGGGAGGGAGAATCTAGGACTCCCGGGCTAGACGCCGGTGATGTTGTACTGCAGCGCCGTGTGCGTGGCCGACGTGCGGCTGCCGCTGCGCTCCTGCAGCGCTATCCGGAAGCTGACGACCATGATGTTCTGGCGTTTCTGCGCGTCCCGGACCGTCTCGATGGTCAGCTCACGCTTGAAGCCCACCCGCCACTGCGACCGGTTCACGATCAGCAGCCGGCCCTTGGTGTTGGCGTTGCCGCCGTTGGTCACCTTGCCGTCGGCGTCTGCCAGGCGCATCTGCTCCGACACGATGACCGGGATGCCCTCCACCGCGCCCAGCTGGCCGGTCAGGATGGTGGCGCTGGGACCGAACTTGTCCAGCGTGCGGAAGCTGTCGATGCTCAGCGACTTGATGAACGTGTTGACGTCGGTGATGTAGGCCAGCTCCGAGGGCCGCACGCCGTACTTGCCCAGCTTGCCCCGGATCTCGTTGAACATGTCGGCGCTGACCGCCGCATTGTGGTCGTTGGCCATGGCCGCGTTATCCACCAGCGGCTGATGCAGCAGGCCGTCGAACCCCACCAGGAAATGCCCGGTGCCTGCCGTGTTGGCCGCAATTGTCGCGCCGTCGGCGTTGATGCTGTTCTGCGTTGTCCGGTCGCCGTTCAAGATGACGTCGTCGATCACCTCGTGGGCGTTGCGCAGCAGGCTGCGGCGCAGCTCGTCCATCATGGCGATCACCGCGTCCTCGTCCAGGTCATAGGACCACGGCACCTCGGCCACCAGCTCGTGGGCCGTCAGCGTTTGCCGCGCCGTGGCCGGGGCGCTGCCGGTGACTGCCGTGTTCTCGGTGCCGGGGTACCAGTTGACCGCGCCCAGCTGCAGCGGTATCTGGAACGGGTTCGACGGCATCTGCACCGTGTTGAACAGCGGCGCGATGGCCGTTTCGAGATTCACGTCATCCCACAGGGCGCGGGCCTCCTGGGTGTCCACCAGCTCGTCGCCCTGCCCGGCGGTGGTGGAGTCCATGGCCGCCTTGAGGTTCGATTGCCAGTCCTCCAGCATGCGGGGGTTGGCCCCCGACGGCTCACGGAGCTGCGCCGAGAGCAGGCTGCGGGCGCAAGCCAGGTCCAGGTGGTCCATACCAACGTACTTGCCGAAGGCGACCCTTGCCCGCTCGCCGCCCTGCAGTCCGCCGCCGTACTGTTGCAGCAGGGCCAGCTTTTCGCCCTGACGCCGCGCGTCCTGCAGCTTGGTCAGCTGCGAGCCGATGCGCTCCATCTCCTCGCGCAGCGGCGGGATCTCCGAGTTCATCCGCGACTCGTAGAACTCGCGAATGCCGCCCAGCTCCCGCTTGACCAGCTCCAGGCCAGCCGTGGAAAAAGCCCCGTTATCAGTGGTCATGCATCTCTCCTATCTCTAATGTTCCCTCCCCCTGAGGGGGAGGGCCAGGGTGGGGGTGAATCCTCCGCTTCATCGGTTTTTGTCTCAGCCGGAGTTGTCTGAATCAGGATTTTCAGGATTCACCGATTAGCAGGATGGGAGATTTGACGCTTAGCACAATCCTGTATCCTGAAAATCTTTTAATCCGGTGAATCCTGATTCAGACGGTTCTTTCAAACCCGTAGCCCCTATCCTGTACATCCTGTGTATCCATGTTCAGAAGGCCGTCAGGCGCCGCCCTCCAGCGCCGAGAGCAGCGCGCCCAGGGCAACCTCGCCCCACGTGATCCCAGGCACCTCTGCGGAGCGCCCCCTCTCCTCCCGGGAGAGGGTTGGGGTGAGGGCGTCTCCCCCCGTCTCCCGCCGCAGCGCCTGCCGGTTGGCCGGGACGGGCACCGCGCTGACCTCCAGCAGCTCCTGCTCCAGGTAGCGCAGGCCCAGGAACGCCCCGGTGCGAGCGTCGCGCCGCTCCTCCCAGCGGATGGGCCGGAACCCGACCGACACTCCCCACTGGAATCCCGTGGCGTACAGCGAGGCGACCTCCTGCGCGAAGGCGGTGGGAGCGAACTCCATCCTGGCCAGCAGCCGGTGCGACTCCGTCCAGACCGACAGCGCCCGCCCGATGGCCGGGTGCCGGTAGTCGTGAGCCCAGAGCAGCACCGGGTTGCGCAGGTACGCCTCCAGGCGCCATCCGTCCGCCGACACCACGTCGCCGTGCCGGTCCACGTCGTCGGTGGAGAGCACGAAGGTCAGCTCGCCCGATTTCTCCCCGTTGGCTGCATCCACCGGCGTCCCCGCCGGATGCCACTTGACGACCGTCCCGCCGGCTCCGGCTCCGTTGGCCCTGAGCCTGTCGAAGGGCAGTTGCTCCGGGTAAACTTGCATCGCATCCTCCAGACCCCGCCGGACGCGCCAAAAAGAAAAAGGGACGCGCCCAACGGGGTGCGTCCCCAACGTCTTGAACTCATTTAACGTGAATCCGAGCCTACGCAGGTGTCATGGGGCCTGTCAACGGGCGCGTGTCAGTGGTCAGGATTTTTGCGAGGTAATTGTCTGAACTGTGATTCGTGTGATTCGATGATTACCATGATTTTGGGATTGCCCCAGTAACATCACAGCCGAGGAATCAGGGAAATCCAATAATCAAACGAATCACAGTTCAGACAACGGCCCTGAAAGAAACCTCCACCGCCGATGCTATACTCACTCTCAACTCCCCGAGGCGGTACCCACCAATGACCACCACCGACTGGAAGAACCAACTCTACTTCGGCGACAACCTCGACATCCTGCGCAACCACATCGCCGACAACAGCGTTGACCTGATCTACCTCGACCCGCCCTTCAACTCCAACGCCAACTACAACGTCCTGTTCCAGGAAAAGAGCGGCGAGCAATCGACGGCGCAGATCACGGCCTTCGAGGACACCTGGCAGTGGAGCCTGGAGTCGGAGATCGCCTACCAGGACGTGGTCACCAACGCCACCGGCAAGCTGCCGGCCCTGCTCCAGGCCATGCGCCAGTTTCTCGGCACCAACGACATGATGGCCTACCTGACCATGATGGCCCAGCGCATGGTCGAGCTGCATCGCGTCCTCAAGTCCACTGGCAGCATCTACCTCCACTGCGACCCCACCGCCAGCCACTACCTGAAGCTGCTCATGGATTCGGTGTTCGGTGCTAGAAACTATCGCAACGAAATCTCTTGGCGTCGAACCAATGCGCATAACGACGCCAAGCAAGGACGCCGCCAGTTTGGAAACGTTCGGGACACAATTTTGTTTTACACCAAGAGCAATCGTTGGATCTGGAATTGGCAATACACTGAATACGACAGCGAGTACATAAGCAATTTCTATAAATTCACGGAGCCAGGCTCAGAACGCCTCTATCAAATGGACAACTTGACAGCTGCCAAACCGGGGGGCGACACGAGCTATGAATGGCGAGTGAAACGTCCTAGAGATGGCAATTGGGAAGCTGACCTGACAGATGAATATCTGGCTCCTATTGACACCTGGGAATATAAGGGAGTGTTGCCATACAGGGGAAGGTATTGGGGTTACTCAAAGGCGGGACTGATTGCAATGTCGGAAGAGGGACGACTGGCTTATACCAAGGGAGGCGTACCAAGATATAAGCGTTATCTTGACGAAATGCCCGGTGTTCCCTTACAGAACGATTGGACTGATATACGCCCAACCTCTCGTTCGGAATCCCTGAATTACGCAACACAGAAGCCCAAGGCGTTGCTGGAGCGCATCGTCGGCGCCAGCAGCAACGAGGGCGACGTGGTGCTCGACCCCTTCTGCGGCTGCGGCACCGCCATCGCCGCCGCCGAGCGGCTCAACCGCCGCTGGATCGGCATCGACGTCACCCACATCGCCATCACCCTGATACGCCGCCGCCTGGACGACACGTTCAAGGCCGATCTGAGACCCCACGAGGTGCTGGGCCAGCCCCAGGACGTCGCCAGCGCCCAGGCCCTGGCCACCGACAGCGAGAACTCGGGTCGCTACCAGTTCGAGTGGTGGGCCCTCGACCTCGTCGACGCCCGCCCGGCCCAGGACCGCAAGAAGGGCGCAGACTCCGGCATCGACGGCTATATCAACTTTTTCGACGACAACAGCGGCAAGGCCAAGCGCATCGTCGTCCAGGTCAAGAGCGGCAACGTCAGCCGGAACCAGATAGCCACGCTCAAGGGCGACATGGAGCGCGAGAAGGCTGAAATCGGCCTGTTCATCACCCTCAAGCCACCCTCCGGCCCCATGGAGTCCGAGGCGGTCTCCGCCGGGTTCTACACCCCGGAGCACTACCCCGACAGCCACTACCCCCGCATCCAGATACTGACCATCGAGGACCTGCTGACCGGCGGCGCCCGTGCCGAGTACCCCCGCCTGGCCCCCGACGCCACCTTCCGCCGCGCCCAGCGCAGGGGCCGCGCCGCCGGCACCCAGTCCACCCTCGTCTGACCGCAGGGCAGCCGC
>CAXXOI010000024.1:0-149095 GCA_963664175.2 Dehalococcoidia bacterium | reverse complement strand
GCTCACGGCCCAGGCAAGTGACCCGGGCAGCCTGATGCTGCCCATGTGGCAGCTTAACGTACCGGTCTCGTCCGACCACGCCCTGACCTGGATGCCTGTGGAAGAGGCACAGCGCCTCAACGTGGAGGCCGAGCCGATTTACCTCGGCAGGCTCAACGGAGTGTCCCATTTCGTGCTCGACGTTTCCTCGGTGGAGAGGGGCGACATTGAAAGGGACGGCCTGACTTTCGAGGACGCCCGCACCACCGCCGAATACATGAGCGGCACCGACTCGGGCATCGTCGCGCAGGCCCGGGCCCAGCTGAGCTGGCACAACCGCCACGGTTTCTGCGCCGTCTGCGGCAATCCCACGCACATCGCCCGCGGCGGACAGGTGCGCCGGTGCGCCGAATGCGGCACCGAGCACTATCCACGCACCGACCCGGTGGTCATCACCGTGGTCCACGACGGCGAACGTTGCCTGCTGGGACAGTCGCGGGGTCGCTTGGTCGCCATGCGCCGCTACTCAGCCTTGGCCGGATTCATGGACCAGGGCGAGTGCATCGAGGAGGCCGTAGCCCGCGAGGTTATGGAGGAGGCGGGAATACAGGTGGGCGAAGTCCGCTACCACTCGTCCCAGCCATGGCCCTTCCCGTCGTCGCTGATGATCGGCTGCCACGCCGACGCGGCCACCACGGACATCCATTTCGATCCCGAGGAGATGGCGGACGTGCAGTGGTTCACCCGCGACGAGGTGAACCTCGCCCTTGAGGAGAAGAGCGAGCTCCTCGCCATTCCCGGACCCACAGCCATAGCCCACCATCTAATCCGGGCGTGGGCCAACGGCGAGGTCGAGTAGGGACTGAATTTTCCCTCCCCCTGGAGGGGGAGGGTCAGGGTGGGGGTGTACCCTGAAACACGAAGCTTCCAGCTTCCAGCTACAAGGGGAATTGGAGGTAAGCAATGACCCAAACAGCTTTGAAGATTGACGCGGCCCGGTCCGTGGTCCTGATCATGGACTTCCAGCAGCGCATCGTGAACAACTTTGCCTCCGAGCCTGAGGCAGTGGTGCGCAACGCCGCCCGTGCGCTGGAGGGCGCCCGGTCAGCGGGCATCCCGGTGATCTACGTCGTCCATCGCGGCGGGCCGTTCGCGGACTATGCGCCGGACGTCGAGCTGCACGAGGGTGTGGCGCCCGCGGATGGTGAGCGCATCATCACCAAGACAAAGACTGGGCCGTTTTCGACCACCGCGCTGGACGTCAGTCTTCGGGAGATGGGCCGGGACAACCTGATCGTCATGGGCGTGGCCACCAGCGGCTGCGTGCTGTCCTGCGTGCGGTGGGCCTTCGACGTCAACTATAGCTTCGTCGTGGTTGCCGATGCCTGCTCGGATGCGGACCCCGAGGTGCACCGCGTGCTGACGGAAAAGGTGTACCCGCGCCAGGGCACCGTGATCAGCACTAACGAGTTCCTGGCGGCGCTGTAGAATTGAGTAAGCCAATGCTACACCCGCCTCGACTGGAAAATTGAAAATGGGAAAGTATCTCGACGACGCCAAGGCCATGTACAACTACGCCCGAATTGAACTCCAGCAGTGGCAGGATTCCAACGACGAAATCCTGCTGCGGGACGCCGCCGAAAAGACCTGGGGAGCGGTGACCCTGGCCACGAACGATCTGCTGGAGTCTTATGGACGCCGCGCCCCGTCAGGGACTGGGGCACGCCAGATCGAACTCAACGCTATGGAGCGCAGAAACCGCCGTTTACGATCTTTTCGTATGTTGGCTCGATTTGCCCAAATGGAAGCCATCTTGCACAAACGTTGTTTCTATGACGGCGACTGCCGATTGCCGCTCGTTCCCGATGTCATCGAGGAAGCCAGGGAATATCTTGACGACGTGGAATCGCTGTCCGGTGGATAAACATTCAGGGACGTGCAATTTTCCGCTCTATCTGATTGGTTGTTTTCGGAATTGAAACCTTGAGAATTTCCGGAGGGTAAATGAAGTACGATGCAATTGTTGTAGGCGGCGGGTCCGCCGGATCGGTGGTGGCAGCACGGCTGTCGGAAAACCCGAACCTGTCGGTCCTGCTGCTGGAAGCCGGGCCGGACTACCCGGACCCCGAGAACCTGCCCGACGACATACGCCAGGGACACACCCGCACCGCCGAGGCGCCGGAATCGAAGCACAATTGGGCCCTGCGCGGCACACTGTCGGAGGAGCAGGGGCCGGCACATGTGGCACAGGGCAAGGTCATCGGCGGCGGCGGATCGATCAACGGCCAGGTGTTCCTGCGCGGTGTGCCCGAGGACTTCGAGCTGTGGGTCGATAAGGGCGCGCACGAATGGTCGTACCTCGACGTGCTGCCCTACTACCGCAAGTTGGAGACGGACCTCGACATCCAGGACGACTTTCACGGCACAGACGGTCCGCTGCCCATTACCCGCCGCGACAACGGCGGCAAATGGCCGGCGATCCAGTCGGTGTTCCACCGGGCCTGCGTGGAGGCGGGGCACCGGGTTACTGAGGACATGAACGGCCCAGACCACCTCGGCCTGGCCCTGGTTCCCATGAACAACATGAACGGCGTGCGGATGAGCACCGCGCTGACACATCTCAGCCCGGCCCGCCACCGCCTGAACCTGACCGTCCGCGGCGACGTTTTCGTGCGCCGCATCGTGTTTGAGGGCAACAGGGCCGTGGGTGTGGAGGCCGAGAGCGGCGGCGAGACCTTCATCGTCGAGGGGGACAAGATCATCCTGTCGGCGGGCGCGCTCAAGTCGCCTCACATCCTGATGTTGTCCGGCGTCGGGCCACAGGACCAGCTGGAGCAGTTCGGCATCCCCGTGGTCCACGAGGCGCCGGGCGTGGGCCAGAACCTGTGGAACCACGCCATCACGACCGTCTCCTACAAGGTTAGGGAGGGGACGGCGCTGGCCGCCGACAACCTGGGCACCCGAATTGCCCTGCGCTACACCGCCGAAGGCTCGCCGCACGTCAGCGACATGATGATGACCACCAGTTCGGTGTTCAACGCCCTGACCGGCGAGGTGATGGATGACGGCACGGCCCGGGTCTCCTGCGTGCTGGAGCTGCCGGAAGGCTCCGGCTGGGTGAAGCTGGCCTCGGCAGATCCTACGGTGCAGCCGGAGTTCAACTACCGCTACTTTGAGCATCCCGAGGACACGCGCCGGCTGCGCGACGGCGTCCGCCTGGCGGCCGCCATGCTGGAGACCGAGGCATACAACGGCATCTGCGAGGGGCGGATCGCGCCCACCGATGAGGTGCTGAACGACGACGACAGCCTGGACCTGTGGATGAAACGCACCGTGGGGTCGGCCCGGCACGTCTCCGGCACCTGCAAGATCGGGACCGACGACGACCCCATGGCGGTTGTGGACCAGCACTGCAAGGTGCGGGGAATCGACGGCGTGTGGGTGGCCGATTCGTCGGTCATGCCCATCGTGCCGCGGGCCAACACCAATGCCTCCGCAATCATGATCGGCGAGAGATTGGCCGACTGGCTGTCGTAGTTTGACAATTGCTGTGGTCCTCGCGTTCGTATCTGCCGTGGGCTTTGCCTCGGGCAGCGTACTGATGCGAGTGGGTACGCAGCACGTGGCGCCGCCGGTGGCCACGTTTTACACCGTATTGGTTGGGGCGGTGCTGGTCACCAGCATCGCCTTCAGCGTCAATTTCGACGAGATCAAGACGCTGCCCCTGGAGGTTTACGGCTGGATCACCGTGATGGGGATCCTGGCCTACTGCGTAGCCCGGGTGCTGCACAACACCGCCATCCGGATGGTGGGCGCGGCACGCTCCGTGCCCATGATCTCCATTCAGCCGTTGCTGGCCTTCGCCATCGGGTTCCTGATCCTGGGCGAGCGCCCGAACCTGCTGGTCACGGCAGGCACCCCGATCATCGTGTTCGGAATTCTGCTGGTGATGCTCCCCCGCCGGCAGGCCAACCAGACCTTCGAGATCCGCAAGCTGGGATACCTGCTGGCGTTTGGGGGGTCGCTGGCCTTCGTCACCCGAGACGCCATCAGCCGATATGTGCTGGGGTCCCTCGCTCTCGCTCCGCCCTTCGTGGTGTCGGGGTTTGCGCTGGTCATCGGCGGGACGATACTGTTCGCCTTCATCCACCGAGGAGTCATCAACAGCATCCGCCACCAGCCCATGAAATACGTTGGCATCTGCTGCTTGGCCGGCCTGCTGCAGGGCATCGCCGTGGCCTCGCTGTTCCACGCTTTCAGCCGGGCACCGGTGACTATTGTAACGCCGATCTACGCCAGCCAGCCGATCATCGCACTGACCCTGGCGGCCTTGTTCCTGCGGCAGATGGAGTCGCTGAACTGGGTGCTGGCCGTGGGCACGGTGATGAGCGTTGCCGGAGTGATCATGGTAATCTTGGGGGCGACCACGTAGAGGAGCGCTTCCACCGAGGTACGTCCTCACTCATTCGGCAGGCTCAGGACGGGCCCAACCCTCTCCCAGAGGGATAGGGAACACTAACTAGGAGGAATGAAATGTCTGTTGGCGTCATCGTGCCGCTGCCGGCCTACACCCTGGACCCGGCGTTCATCGCAAAGAAAGCGGAGGACCTGGGATTCGAGTCCCTCTGGTACCACGAGCACCCCATACTGCCTGTGAACAGCGCCTCTCCGTTCCCGGCCACCGGCGGGGAGATCCCGTGGACCTATGCACACTTTTCGGAGCCCTACATCTCCCTGGCCATGGCCGCTGCGGTCACGGAGAAAATCAAGCTCTGCACCGGCATCACGCTGGTCCCGGAGCGCAATCCGCTGATCCTGGCCAAGGAGATCTCGGTGCTGGACCGGCACAGCAACGGTCGGTTCGTCTTCGGTATCGGCGCGGGCTGGAACCGAGAGGAAACAGAAATGATGGGCGGCGACTTCGACCACCGCTGGACGCAGACCCAGGAGGCCGTAAACGCGCTCAAAGAGCTGTGGACCAAGGATGAGGCGGAATTCCACGGTAGGTACTACGATTTCCCGCCAGTCTACATGTACCCCAAGCCAGTACAGCAGCCGCACCCGCCCATCCTGTTGGGCGGCATGGCACGCAACGTGCTGCAGCGCGTGGCCCGCTATGGCGACGGATGGCTGCCCAACCGCGTCACTCCGCAGCAGGTCGAGGAAGGCCGCAAGGTGCTGGACGTGCTGGCCGACGAGCGGGGCCGCGATCCAGGGTCGTTGACCATTTCGGTCTTCGGCCGTGCGCCGGAGACCACCCGCCAGGAGGTCGAAGACCTCATGAATGCGGGAGCCCTGCGGGTTTGCGTGTGGCCCACCCACTGCGACACCGACCAGGAGATGGGCGACCAGCTGGAGAAGATGGCCGAGACCCTGGTGCGCTAGGGCCGCGTCTCGATTCACGGGGATCGTTCAGTGTAGGGGCGGGCCGGAAACCCGCCCCTTTGTGTTGCCGAAATGGTATTGAGGGACGTAGACGCCCGACGACCCATCTACTCCGGGCGCAGCACGCCACAGAACAGGTGCTCGCCGCAGCCGTCCCCGTCACCCGGCAGCGGAATGCGGTCGGTGCGAAAGCCGACCTCCTCCAACAGCGCGAACCACGTCGCGATGGGGAACAGGCCGGTTACGTGTATGTCCCGCTCCACTCTCCGCGCGCCGCGTTCGGTGATTGTGTAAGTGAAATGCGACTCCACGACGGTGTCTGACGGGTCCGAGTCGTCGACGGTTTCCTCGGTGGTGATCTGCACCCCGTCCCTTTCCGTTGACCAGGTCAGGTGCATACCGGGCCTGTAGGTATCTCGTACCAAGTCGGGCGCTACCAGCAGCAGGCCTCCGGGCCGCAGGTGAGCGCGAGCTGTGGCAAAGGCGGCGCGCAGGTCGTCCTCGGTCTGCATGTAGCAGATGGCGTCGTGGATGAGCACGGCGTCGAATGTGCGGCCCGGCATACGAAACGTCCGCATATCTCCCAGGTGGTGCTCGACGGTCGGATTGAGGCGCCGCGAAAGCTCCAGCATGTTGGGCGAAACATCCACTGCCACCGCGTCGAATTCGGCGGTCAGGTGGGAGAGATTATGTCCGCCACCAACGCCGAGTTCCAGTAGGCGATGCCGCCCGGGACCTAGGTACTTCCGCAGGGCCCGTCGCCAGTCCTCGGCCTCGTCGGCATAGTCCTCGGGTGGGCTGATGGCCGGCCAGAGGTAGGCCAGATCGTTGTACAGCAGGGTATCCTGGACCACGTCGCCTAGCCTCCGTCCACCTCGATGACGCAGTCGCAAATGACCGCGATGTTCCCGGGCAGCGCGGCCATACCCGGAGCGGAGCGTGCGTGCATGCCTCGCTCACCGTAGAGGGCGACGAACAGGTCGGACGCGCCGTCAACCACGGCCGCCTGTTGGGTGAAGGACGGGTCGCTGTTGACCATGCCCACGACCTTGAGAATGCGAGAGACCCGGTCGAGGTCGCCCAGCTCGGCCTTCATTCGCGACAGCAGGTTGAGGGCAGCCCACTTGGCCGCCTCGTAGCCCTGCTCCACCGTGAGATCGCCGCCCAGCTTGCCGGTGATGCTCCGGCCGTCGGTCATCCGGGAGCCCACACCGGCGAGCCACATCACATTGCCGCTGCGGGCGATGGGCAGGTAGTTGCCGACGGGGTCCGGGGCCGCTGGCAGTTCGTAGCCCAACGCAGCCAGCTTCTCTTCCACTTCCGTCATCGTTCAAACTCCGAAAGGGCGACCACAGGGGTCGCCCCTACCCCTGGGACTCGCGGATGCACTCCGCCAGCAGGTCGAAGGCGCGCTGGGCGAACACCCACATGTTGGCCTCGCGGTCCGGGTCTCCGGTCTCGACAGTGATGACCTTCTCCACCGGGCCGGCCACGGCAATGCAGGCGTGGCCGTAGTTATCGCCGTACCGGTTGCCCGTCGGGCCGCTGGCGCCGGTCTCGGCCAGACCCCAATCGGTGTTCAGCGACCGCATGGTGGTGCGGGCGTTGAGCTGGGCGTAGGGCTCCGAGCTGGCTCGCTTGCCCTCCATGGCTATGTCAGGAACCAGGAGCAGGCCTCTCTGGGCCACACGAGTGTAGATGACGCTGCCACCGACGTAGTAGTCAGACGCCCCCGGGATGGCAACCAGGGCCGCTGAAATCAGCCCGCCGCAGGACGATTCGGCCACGCTGATGCTCTGTCCTGTTTCCCTCAGCAGCGCCGCGACCGGGGCTGCAATTTCACTGAGTTGCGACATTGTCGATACCTCTTACAGATTTGTGCCTTCCAGTCGCCATTATCCACGAAAAGCACCGTGGTAGGAAATGCCAGATGCCGGGATGGGATTCATCAGTTGACAGGCGTATTTTCCGAACACACAATCCACGAACAGCCGATGAACTGGAAGATATGGAGTACAAATGAACGCTGACGACGCGCGCAGGGAGGAGATCGCGAGGGCCGGTGAGCGAATCGAGCGCTTTCTGCAGGCCCTGAACGCCAACGAACTGGCCCGTCCCAGCGCATGCGAGGGCTGGACGGTCGGCGACGTGGTTGGCCACCTGATAGAGCGCGGCGCACCGCTCCCCGACCAGATTGAGCGGGGCCTCGCAGGTGACCTGTCTCCTACACCGGGATTTACCGACGACCCGCCGGTCAGCGAGGACCAGTTTCGCCTCGACCTGGACCGCAGGGCCGTGGAGTTGCGGCGAGAATTGGGCGAGGACCTCCTCCCGGAATTCGCGCGGGTCAACGGCGAATTCAACCGGGTGCTGGCACTGGTTCAGCCGGACGACTGGGACAAGCTGTGCTTCCACCGCCTCCGCCCCGAAACGGTACGGTCGAAGGCGGACATACGCATCGCCGAACTTGCCATGCACGAGTGGGACATGCGCTGGGCCCTGGACTCGGATGCCGTCCTGGCCGAGGACAGCCTGGCGGGGTTGGTCAACGCCTCGGGCCGAGCGGTCCGACGCGCTTTCCGGGCCGACCCGTCCCGCACGAGGTCGGTGCGGTACCGGTTCGAGCTCGACGGACCTACGGTATCGGCGGTTGACGTGGTGCTCGCTCCGGAGGGAGCCAGATTCGAGATCGAATCGACCTCTCAACCCGATATGACTTTCCGCTGCGCGTCGGCCACTTACGGCATGGTAATTTTCGGACGCTGGAAACTGCCCGACGTGATGAAGAACGGCAGGCTGACAGCAGACGGAGACGAGCAGTTGGTCGCGGCATTCGTGGACGCGTTCGTGGGCGGGTGATGCCGGGGTCTTTCTGTCGTGAAGTTCGGGCGTTGGGCTCCATACTTTTGGATTCAAGACCTGCAACTTCGCTGATGGTTCTGCAGGAGCGACACCAACGGACACTTGGCTTCCCTTAATCTGCCTGGTCATAGCCAGAACGGCGCACACAGGCTTGTGGGCCTGAGTGTATAATCCAGACAATACGAAACCGACCTGCGCCGCTCACCGTTGGGGTAACCGCGGTAGTGCGGCGCCAGGTAATACGGGCCAGACAATCAGGGCCCAAGAATCGGGCCAGAAAATTCCGGGAGGAGCGCCATGAGTATCGCCATCGGGTACATGCCAGGAGCTTTCGGTGAGGGCGGCGAAAACCCCAACTACCTGCGGGAGCTTGTCGAGACCGGCGACCGTCACGGCTACGACTCCATCTGGCTCAGCGACCGCATCGTCAGCGACAAGTTCAGCCTGGAGTCAATGACCGCCTGCGCCATGGTGGCCGCCTACTCCGACCGCCTCAAGTTCGGCACCAGCGTCATCGCCATGCCGCTGCGCAACCCGGTGGTGCTGGCCAAGCAGATCGCCACGCTGGACTTCCTGTCTCACGGCCGCTTCTTCCCGGCGGTGGGCCTGGGCCAGGAGGAGCCCGAGGAGTACGAAGCGTGCGGTGTCAGCAAGGAGCGCCGGGGTCCCCGCACGGACGAGGCCATCCAACTGATGCGCCGCCTGTGGGAGGAAGAGGTAGTCACTCACGAGGGTGAGTTCTACACCTGCCACGACGTGTCCGTCACCCCCAAGCCCTTCCTGCAGCCGTCAACGCCGGTGTGGATCGGCGGACGCACTGCCGCCGCTGCCCGGCGGGTGGGCCGCGTGGGCGACGGCTGGCTTGTGTCCAGCGCAACGCCCGCCGAGGTCAAGGAGGGACACGACATCCTGTTCGAAACGGCGTCGGAGTTCGACCGGGTGATCGAGGAAGACCACGTGGGGGTCCTGATGGGTTACTACGTCAGCGACGACGTTGAGGAGGCCACCATCAAGGCCAACCAGTTCGTCACCCGCCAGCGCCCGGACGCGCACTTCACCGAGTTCACCGCAGTCGGTCCGGTGGACCGCGTTGCGGAGTACGTCAACCGCTACGTCGAGGCGGGAGCGTCCAAGTTCGTGGTGCGCCCGCTCTGCCGGGCCGAGGAGAGCATGGAGCAGCTGGACATCCTGGGCGAGGAGCTGCTGCCCCTATTCCACAAGTAACACTCAAAGACTTCTACGGCACTATCAGTTAGGAACGCTATATCTTGGATGACCAAGTGCGCCTCTCCTTTGAGGCGCTGCCCAAGACCCGGCACTGGAGAAGTGACGCCCAATTCAGGCACCCGGAGGCGACACCCGGTCGGATCGTGGCAGCTATCAGTGAACCTACAATGATAGTGCATCAATCGAACGGCAGGACCGGCTACTACAGATTTGAACCAGACGACGAAACTTGGTTTCGAGTGGTGCTTGATGGAAATGGCGCCCTACGCACAGCGTTCCGGGACGACCATTTGAAACTGATTAGGGAACGCCCATGAGTGAGCAGAGCCAAGACAGGACCGAGCCAGAGGTCGTATACGTGGAAGTGGAGTACCCTCAGATTTCATACGATGAGAAAACAGATACCTTGTGGATGGGAAATGGGCTTCCCACCCCTATCAACCGGGACATCACCAAAGGTATCTTCACCATATACTACAACTCGGACGGCATCGTCCCAACGGCGGTGGCTCTATCCGGCGCCCTCAAATTGCTCACGCCTCACTTCAACGGAGACATACCCTGTACCGAGGAGGACAGCTCTCGGGCTTGGCATGACGGTTTAGATGGGCAGTTACTGGAGATTTCATACGAAGACGAAAGCGATACCCTGTGGCTGGGAAACGGAAAACCCGGGTCGCTCGGCTCTGACATCTCCTACGGAGTTCTCATCGCTTTTTTTGATTCCGGCGACAGGACGCCCATTGGCATAATGCTGGACAGTGCCGCGGAGTTGCTTCGTCCCCACCTGCCACTGGAAAGGGCCAAAACAATCAAGAGCGCTCCGTCCCCCACGTGATCAGCAACTCGCGCATAGGTTGGCGCCAGATGGCTCGGTAGCCGCCATCCGCGTCGGGGGCGAACAGGTCGTCGAACTGCTCATCGAATATGCGGCGGGCGGTGTCCCGGATGCCTTCACGGGACCAGCGGCCGAAGATCACCGAGTCCAGCGCCTCTTCCCGCGTGGCATGGTGCCAGTCCTCCCACCACGTCGGCGCGGGCTGGACTCGCACATCGGGCAGGATGCCCATGTCCCACAACACCGGCAGCAACTCCCGGTGGCCGGGCATCGGGGCCAGCGGCTCGCCGTAAACTCTGCGGAACAAGTCGGCGCCCCGGTTGGGCGGCGGCTCGCTCCACACCAGTATCATCACCCTGCGACGGGCCGCCGCCTGCATTTTTTCCAGGAACGGCACGATGTCCCTGACGAAGTAGGTCACGTCGCAGGTCAGGACCACATCGCCTTCGACACCCTCGGCCTCCATCCATCCCGCTGGGATGCGTCTCGCGTTGGTGATGCCGGCCTCCGCCTTGGATCCCTCGTACTCGGCTGCCATCCCCTCCGACGGCTCCACGGTCAGCACCTCGCGGCAGCGCAGAGCCAGGGGTAGAGAGAGGCGTCCGGCGCCCCCGCCCACGTCGACCACCACATCGTCGGGCAACACGTACGACGCCAGCACCGCCAGGTTGGGGTCCAGTTCACGGTGAGGGTCGAATCGGAACTGTGCCGCCGACTGCCCGGTCCAGATATCGGCGGGCCTCGGCCCGAACAGGCGCAATTGCTGTTCGTCCACGGCGTCCAACATCGCGGCGTATTGGTCGGCGGCGCTGGTCATAGCCAACCTCTCTGTCTGAATAAGGATTTTCAGGATCGGGATTGCTTATCTTGTCCATCCTCTAATCCCATTAGTCTTGATTCAGACATTTCTAAATCGACGGGCGGGTCTTGTACCAGCCGGCGTGCTGCTGGTAGGTGTAGGCGGCCTGGATGCACCCCGGTTCGTCGAAAGGCTTCCCGGCAATCTGCATTCCCACGGGCAACCCGGCCTCGGTGAAACCGCAGGGCACCGAGATGGCGGGCAGTCCGGTAACGTTGAACGGAGCAGTGAAGCTGCGGCCCCGGACCGTAGTGGTCGGATCGTAGCCCTCGAAGGCGGGAGCCGGCGTGGTCATTGTGGGTGTAACCAGGAAGTCCACAGTCTTCATGGCTTCGGCGAACTCCCGGCGAGCCCAGGTTCGCACCCGCTGGGCCTGCAGGTAGTCGGCGGCGGTGAGCAGCGCTCCGGTGCGGAAGCGGCTGCGCGTGATGTCGCCGAACTTTTCGGGAATCTTTTTCAGGTTCGGCTCGTGGTAGGCATATGCTTCGCTGACCATGATCACCGAGTTAGCGGCCCGGACGTAGTCGAGGCTGGGGAGTGAGACCTCGCGGACCCTGGCCCCCAGGCTTTCAAGCTCGGTGATGGCCTTCTCGACGACGGCCACCGACTCGGGATTGACGCTGGGATCCGGGTCGAAGAAATAGTGCCTTGGCATGCCAAAGGTCATGCCCCTGATGTCCTCCACCAGCGATGCCGAGTAGTCGGGTACCGGCGCGGTGCTGGAGGTGGGATCCTTGGGGTCATGGCCCGCGATGGCCTGCATCATGTAGGCAGTGTCCTCCACCGTCCAGGTCATAGGCCCGGCGTGGTCCTGGGACCAGCTCAGTGTGACGACTCCGGCCCGGCTGACGCGCCCGTAGGTGGGCTTGAGGCCGACGATGCCGCAATACGAGGCGGGGCCGCGAATGGAGCCGCCGGTGCAGGAGCCCAGGCCGCCCATCACCTGCCCGGATGCCACTGATGACCCGGTGCCGCTGCTGGAGCCGCCCGTGATGTGGTCAAGGTTCCACGGGTTGCGGGCCGGCTCGAATGGCGTCGACCAGTCGGGGCCGCCCAGCGCGAACTCGTGCATGGCCAGCTTGCCCACCAGCACGCCGCCGGCGTTCTTGAGCCCGGCGGTGGTGAAGGCATCCACCGTCGGCACGCGCTCCAGGTCAACGTAGGAACCGGAGGTGGTTTTTGTGCCCGCCGTGTCGTACAGGTCTTTGAGCGCAAAGGGAATGCCGTGCATCGGGCCGCGGTAGTTGCCGCGCAGCATCTCGGATTCGGCCGTGCGGGCCTGCTCCATGGCCTCGTCGGCCATCAGCGTGACGAATGAGTGCAGCCGGTCGTCGGTGGCTTCGATGCGATCTAGGCAGGCGCGCAGCAGTTCCACCGGAGACATCTGTCCGGAACGCATCAGCTGTCCGGCCTCTCGCATGGTCAGAAAGTACAACCTGTCCCTGTCTACCATTTCAATTCACCCCGTTCTGGAATTTGGAGATACCCTCGCCCTGAGTGAGAGGTACCTTTACGACCCCGGCCAGTCGGGGTGAAATTCGACGACCATTTCCTCGGCGCCGAAGTTTATGGTGTGCAGCTCTGCGGCATATGCGGCGTAAAGATCGTAAATCGTCTTTAGCTCCTCGAGTTCGTCATCCCTGACGCCCAGCCCGGCCCGTTCGGCCATCTGCTTGAACTCATCCATGGATACCTCGCGTTGTTCTGGCATACAGAACCCTCCAGCTTCTCAATTGTGGAAAGGGATTTACCAGCAAGCAGCTCCGGTCAATGTTGGTGCTATTATAAGCACATTCAGCCCTCTAATAGACGGTACTTTTTTCCGCGAGGAATTTGACGTGACTACTTATGTTTACATCTCTTTGCAGCGAGAGGACCGTATCTCCCTCTACGTGCAGGACCCGGACACCGGCGCCCTGACCCGCCGAACCGAGTTCCCGCTCACGGGCATGCCGGCACCCATGGCGGTGGACCCCCAGCGACGCTACGTGTTCGTCGGGCGCAGGCAGCCCGGCGATTTCGGGCTGACCAGCTATGCCATCGACCACGCCACCGGGCGCCTGAGGGAGATCGGCGGCGTACCCCTCGAAGGAGACCCGGTGCACATCTCAGTGGACAAGACCGGCAAGTACCTGCTGTCGGCCCACTACTACCAGGCGCGCGTGGGAGTGCACGGGTTCGGCGAGGACGGGGTCCTTGACCCGGACCCCATCGAGTGGCGCGAGACCGGCATCGGGGCCCACTACGTCCAGACCGACCCGTCCAACCGGTACGCCTACGTGCCGCACATCGCCGAGGGGGCTCACACGGGCGAGAACGCCATATTCCAGTTCCGATTCGACCAGCTGTCCGGCAGGCTGGCTCCCTGCAATCCGGACCGCGCGACGCCCCGTACGCCGGAGGGGCCGCGCCACGTATGCTTCCACCCAAACCTGGACGTGGTGTACGCCTCCAACGAGCAGGGCTGCAGCGTTACTGCCTACAGGTTCGACCGCTCGGATGGAACCCTGCATCCTTTCCACACTGTGCCAACGTTGCCCGAGGGATTCAGCGAGCACAATTCCTGCTCACAGATCCAGATAACGCCATCGGGGAGATTCCTGTACGCGCCAAACCGGGGGCACAACAGCATCGCCGGGTTCGCCGTAGACCCCAGCGACGGAACACTGACGCCGGTGGGCCAGACGCCTACCGAGGACATCCCTCGCGCCTTCAGCCTGGACCCGTCCGGCAACTTCCTGTACGCCGCGGGCCTGGAATCCGCGCGGCTGGCCTCATACCGTGTCAATTCCAACACCGGCGCGCTGGAGCCGCTGGAGGTCTATCCCATAGGGCAGGGACCCATGTGGGTACTGATGGTGGACGTGTAGTTAGAGGCGCCCTTTCCCCGGAGACGAGAAGACTCGCCGTAACTGGCGAGTCTTTTTTCGTGGCCGTCCCTGCCATAGGAAAGTCGTCTAGACTTCGGCCAAGGCTTCCGCGTCCTCGATGTACTGACCGGTTTCACGAATAAGCCGTTCCGTACTATCCTGTGGCTCGCAGTGGCCGTTGTAGAAGCAGTCGTGATGCAGGAACCGCACCGTTTCGGCAAACCTGCTCTGGAGAGACCTAGCCGCTTCGCGTTCCCTGCTCAGTCCTCGTAGTCCGCTGGAAACTCGGACGGTCGTGGGCGGCAACTCGCCAGTAACGGCAAGCAGCAACGCCTCCGTCGCTCGCTTGGTGGCGCACCACGCCTTTTCGGCCGCGTCACGTATGTCGCCCGCGTCACGTATGTCGCCCGCGTCCAGTCGCTCTAGTGCGCTGGAGTGCACTGACCTGGCGTCAGCGAATATTTCATGGGGAGTCTGGATCAGGGTCATACATTTTCTCTAAATGGTTACAATGTGCCGGGACGTTGGGTACGTCAATCAGTGTATCACGAGCTATTTCGAGCAGAGGGCGGTCGTGGCTATCCCACCATCCACCACGGGTCCTCCAGCAGGCGCTTGACCGTCTGCAGGAACTCGGCAGCGGGGGCGCCGTCGATGACGCGGTGGTCGAAGGTCAGGCTCAGGTATATGGTCTCGCCCTTGGCGATCTCGCCGTTTACGATGAGCGGCTTCTCCACCACGCGGCCCACGCCGAGGATGCCAACTTGAGGCGGGTTGATGATGGGCGTGAATCCGTCGATGTCGTTGGCCCCCAGGTTGGTAATGGTGAACGTGCCGCCGCTGATCTCCTCGGGGCGAGTGCGGCCTTCGCGGGTGCGGGCGGCCAAGTCGCGGTTCTCGGCGGCCAACTGTGCAAGCGACTTGCCGTCGGCGCCGCGGATCACCGGCGTGACCAGCCCCTCCTCCAGCGCCACCGCCAGGCCGATGTTGATCTCCGACAGCATCTGCACCTGCGCCTCTCCGTCAGACCCGGTGGTCTCGATCGCGTTCATGCGCGGGTGGCGTCGCAACGCCTCCGCAACGGACTTGACCACCACCGGCAGCGGGCCTATGTTCCCGCCTGCCTCCTCGGAGTGGTGCCTCGAAAGGCCGCGCCTGAGCTGCATGGCCTCGGTGACGACGGCCTCGGTCGTCAGCGTGACCTGCGCCGTAGTCTGGATGCTCTGCAGCATCCGGGTGGCGACGGCGCCGCGGATGCCCGTGAGAGGGACTACGCCGTCCGCCGACGGTGAGGGTGCGGCGGCAGGGGCCGACCGAGCAGCAATTGCCGCCTCTACGTCCTCAATGAGAATCCTGCCCTGCGGCCCGCTGCCGGTTACCGTGGCCAGGTCAATGCTATTGTCGCGGGACAGCCTGCGGGCGGCAGGCACGACGGGAACTCGGTCCCGTCCTTCGACAGGCTCAGGACCAGCGGATGGCGCAGTGGCGGCGGGCGCCTGGAGCGCGGCTTCGACGTCGGCCAGCAGGATGCGGCCGCTGGGACCGGTGCCGTGCACCTGTGTCAGGTCAACGCCCCTCTCCCGGGCCAGGCGGCGAGCGGCGGGGACTACCTGGACGCTCACCCTGCCATTCCCCGCGCCAACAGCGGCTGTAGCTGCCTGGGGCGCGGGCGACGCGCTCGACTCAGCGGCGGCTGGGGCGGCAGGCGACGCCACCTCCTCACCCGGCTCGGCGATGACGCAGAGGACGCCGCGGATGGGAACTATCTGCCCTTCCTGCGCAACGATGCGGGTCAGCACGCCCGACGCGGTGGACTCCAGCTCGGTCTGGAGCTTGGCAGTTTCAACCTCGACGATGGGCTCGCCCTCTGCGACGGTATCGCCCTCCTGTTTCAGCCAGCGGACGATGGTGCCGTCCTGCATTTCCATGCCCCACTGCGGCAGCACGATCTCCGACGCCATAACCTCAACTCCCGGTCGTAGAAACTATCGAGGAACTTACATGGATGTACAGGATTCACAGGATCGGATCATGGTCTGAAACGACATCCCATCCTGTCCATTCATGTCAATTGGGACCCTACTGCATGGTCAGCCGCACGGCCTCGGCGATGGACTCGTCGGTGGGGTAGCAGAGCGGTTCGAGGGCCGGGCTGAAGGGGATGTGGACGTTGATGGTGCCCAGCCGCTGTATCGGCGCCTGCAAGTCCCAGAAGCCCTCCATGGCCACGATGGCAGCGATCTCGCTGGCGGCGCTGCAGGTCTTGTGGGCCATGTCCACCACCACCAGCCGACCGGTCTTGCCCACCGAGCTGAGGATTGCCTTTTTGTCCAAGGGAACCAGTGTGCGCGGGTCTATGACCTCGGCGGATATACCCTCACCGGCCAATGCCTCAGCGGCGGCCAGCGCCCTGGGCACCATGCCGCCGATGGCCACGATGGTTACGTCGGTGCCCTCCCGTTTCACGTCGGCGACGCCGAGGGGAATGATGTATTCCTCTTCGGGCACCTCGGCCCGGGCTCCCAGAATGGTGCGGTCCTCCCAGAAGATCACCGGATCGTCGGTGCGGATGGCCGCCTTGAGCAGCCCCTTGCCGTCGTAGGCGTTGCTGGCGAACACAATCTTGAAGCCGGGGATGTTCATGAACAGCGGATGCGAGCGGTCGGAGTGGTGGGCCGCCATGCTGCCGCCGTAATACATCGCCGCGCGGTACACGATGGGCAGGTTGACCTGGCCGCCGAACATGTAGCGCATCTTGGAAGCCTGGCTGACCAGCTGGTCCATACCCACCCACATGAAGCTGGACAGGCTCTCGACGATGGGGCGCATCCCAACCGCTGCGGCACCCACGGCTGCGCCGAAGAACGCGTTCTCCGAAAGCGGGCAGTCGCGCACCCGGTCGCCGCCGAACTCGGTGAACAGCCCGCCGGACGCCCCGTAGACGCCCTTCTGGATGTCCTCGCCCATGATAAAGACGCGCTGATCGACGCGCATCTCTTCGCGCATCGCCTCGTTGATGGCCTGGGTAAACGTGATGTTGCGGGTCTGCGTTTCAGTGACCATGACCTGCCTCCAAATTTAGTCTGAACTGTGATTTATTTGATTGTGGGATTTTCGTGATTTTGCGGAAACCTGGGGCCCAAATCACGGCAATCTCATAATCACAAAAATCACAGTTCAGACAACTCGCGTTGAAATCTCGTCACTCCAGGGGGATGGGCTCAGCGTACATGTCCTCCCATACCTCGGAAGGGTCGGGGTAGGGACTCTCCCGGGCGAAGGTCACGGCATCCTCGATCTCGGCCTTGACCTGCTCCTCAAGGGCGTCCAGCTCGTCTGCCGTGGCGATGTCCTGCTGGATGAGCATGGCGCGGTGGATGTCCAGCGGGTCGCGCTGCTTCCACTGCTCGACCTCTTCGTCCTCTCGATAGGAGTTGCGCACGATACGCCCCAGTCCCAGCGAGTGGTCGTAGTAGCGGTAGGTGCGGCCCTCGACCAGCGTAGGACCCTGACCGGAGCGGGCCCGCTCCACTGCGGCCGTCACCGCCTCGTGCATGGCCAGCGCGTCCTGCCCGTCCACCAGCACGCCGGGGATGGCGTAGGCAGCGGCGCGGTCGGATATGTTCTCCACCGCCACCATCTCCTTGAAACTGCTGGTGACAGCGTACTGGTTGTTCTCGCAGAGGAAAATCACCGGCAGCTTCCACACCGCCGCCAGGTTGATCGACTCGTGGAAGGCGCCCTCGTTGCTGGCGCCGTCGCCGAAGAAGCAGACGGCCACCCGGTCGTTTCCCTGCAGCCGGCTGCCCAGCGCGGCGCCTACGGCCACAGGGATGGAGGAGCCGAGGATGCCCGATTCACCGAGGATGCCGATGCTGAAGTCGGCCAGGTGCATGGAGCCGCCCTTGCCCTTGCAGATGCCGGTCCTCTTGCCCAGCAGCTCTGCCATGGCCGTTTTGACGTTCCCACCCTTGGCGATGGGATGGCCATGGGAGCGGTGGTTGCCGGTCATCCAGTCATCGTCGCGCAGGGCCATGCAGGCGCCGACGGCGACCGCTTCCTCGCCGATGTAGGAGTGAGCCGCGCCGACGATTTCGCCGCGTTCCACCAGATTGATCACTGCTTCTTCGAAGTGCCGAATCCGAAGCATGCGCCGCATCATTTCCATTAGCGCCGTTTTGTCCAGCATCACCGCGCCTCCTTGTGCCTTATCGGAATAATTTGGCGAATGATACCAGATTTCAGCAACTATCAGAATCAGGACTTACCGGATTATTCAATTCATCGCACGTTCCTGATTCAAAGTGTTTCCCATCCTGTGCGTCTCTTGATCCTGAAAGTCGTAAAAGTCGTAATCCTGAAAATTCCTTTGTCGGATTCCCGGATCCTGGCCTATAATCCGCGCAACGTTCACGAGGATGAGAAAGTCAGGCAATGAGGAGGGAAAGATGCCGATACTGAAGAGGGCGGACGCCGAGACCAGCGAGGGTTACCCCGGCATCCCGCGGGCAACGCTGGTGGGGGCCGAGCACGGTTCGCAGTCGCTGTGGGTGGGCCACCTAGAGATCGCTCCGGGGGCCACGGTCACCACGCACATCCACCCGGATACCGAGGAGGCCATGGTCATCGTGGAGGGCGAACTGGAAGCCATCCTGGGCGATGAGGTTGTCGTTCTCGGCCCCGGAGACACCGTGCTGGCGCCTGCGGGCATCAAGCACGGGTTCGTAAACCGGTCCGACGGGAAGGCGGCACTGCTGGCCGTATTCCCAAAGACGGAGTTCCAGCGGGTTCCGGTCGAATAGAGCCGCAATTCGTAATCAGATTAGCGGATACTGTCTATTGTCAACTTCGTGGGCAATTTGATAGACTCACAACACTGCCCCAAGGGTAACGTAGCTGGATTCCCATTCTGAAACTGGACCTTCTCGACTGGAGGTGAGGCATGGTTTCCACAGTAATCTCTGACGACATCTTTACCCCGTCAGTGATCAATGACCCGTACCCCTACTACGGCAGGCTGCGGGACGAAGATCCCGTCCACTGGAATGAGCTGTACGAGTTGTGGATCGTCACTCGCCACGATGACTTGGTGTGGCTGACCCGCAACCACGAAAAGTTCTCCAGCGCCACCTTCCTGAACGACCCGCGCCCGGCGTATCCGGCCATCTACGAGTCGGACGATGAAATCTACCGTATGGCCTGCGAGTACCAGGGGATGATGTTCATCCAGCACGATCGCCCGGCCCACTTGGACATGCGCAAGGTGGTGCACCGTTTCTTCACTCCCAAGTCCATGGAAGAGTGGCGCCCGCTGGTCATCTCCGCCACCAACCATCTGCTGGACCAGGCGGAGCAGAAGGGCAGCGTGGACCTGATGCGCGACCTGGCCGTGCCCCTTCCCCTGCTGGTCATCGCTGAGATGATGGGCGTGCCGGAATCAGACCGCCCGTACATCCGCACGCTGGCCGAAAAGCTGCTGTACAACAATCGCGGCGAGCCCGATCGGTACCGCACGCTGATGGAAGGCGTGAACGGCATGTTCGAGTACTGCGACCCGCTGCTGGACGAGCGCAAGGAGAACCCCGGCGACGACTTCATCTCCGTCCTCGCCAGCGGCGAGAAGGAGGGCGTGTTCAGCCGCGCCCACACGCTGTCCAACACCGCGCTGCTGCTGATCGCCGGCCACGAGACCACCATCAACCTGATCTGCAACGGCACGAAATCGTTCATGAACAACCGGGACCAGTGGGAGCTCCTCAAGTCCGACACCGAGGGCATGATGGTGCGGGCCTGCGAGGAAGCCCTGCGCTACGACTCCCCGGTCATGACGCTGCCCCGCTTGGCCAGCGAGGATGTGGAACTGCGCGGCAAGCAGATCAAGGAAAAGGACCGCGTCCGCTGGGTCATCCCATCGGCCAACCGCGACCCCAACAAGTTCGAAAACGCCGACAAGATGGACATCACCCGATGGCCCAACCCGCACGTGGCCTTCGGCGCTGGCGTCCACCACTGCCTCGGCGCCACCATCGCCCGGGTGGAGGGACAGGAAGTGTTCCGGGCCCTGGCCGACCGCTACCCCGACCTCGAGATGGCTCCGCACGAGGCCGAGTACCGCCCGACCATGGCGTTGCGCTCCATGCTCGAGCTGCCGATGAAGCTGAACGTCTAACCAGGCATCAGCCAGCAGGTTGCAAACGGCAAACGCCAGGGGCGGGACTAAATCCCGCCCCTTTTTCTTTTTCGCTCATAAGGTTGAATTTCTCGTCAATTACTCTGAAAATTATAAGCAGAAATATTGCTGAGGTAGAGAGAACATGCAGGCAACCGTCAATAGAATCAATCAAGGTAGACTCAGAAATCACATCATACCAAAGCAGCACTCGTACAGATTTAGCAACGATGGAAATCTGTTCATGTTTGACATCGAAAGATACCGAGTTGATCGACGATATAAAGGCACACCGATGAGTTTCAACAACGCCACGGTGCAAAGAGGATTCTATACGGATGAGTATGAACAGGAATTGGCTGAAAAAGTAGAAAACGATGCTAAGCATGTATTCGATCTCCTGATAGACCAAGCGCAACTAGCCATCGAAGACCGAATGAAACTAGCTCGATACATCCACGTTTACCACTACAGAACGCACAAAATGAAGACTACAATCGAAAAGCATTTTAGTCCTCTTCTCGCAGAAATAGCTCAGAACTCCAAGAGTCGGTCAGAACTATTAGGTCGGGAATGTGTTTCCGCGGGGGCTCAAGATTACGATCTACTTGCGGAAATGGCGGAACAATGGATTCACTCCCAGGGTGTCAAGGAGGAAATGACCCAAGAATTCTTGGCTTCGGGTTTGGGAGGGTCTCCATTGAGGAATTTTGAGGTTCCAGGCTTGTTTGCTTCGCTGCCTTGGAGAGTTCTCGAAGCCAAGGAAGATCAATTTGTGCTGGGAGATTCGTTTTTTGAGTATAACGCTGTCGATCAACCAATCTTCGAGAAATATATTCCGCTGAATTCGCAACAGTGTTTGTTCGTATCCCGGGTCTCTCATGGTCCTAAATTTGAGCAAGACTGGATTGAATACATCCCTGTTCAAGGCCAAGTGGTGAGGGCAATAAATTCTCGGACAATCTCAGCCATTGCGCGCTTTGTGGTCTCCGCTCAAGATTTGAGCTGGGTGCCAAGGGCACGTAGAGCACCTACCAATCGGCTTCCTTCTATTGGGCTACCATTAGGCAGGAATCCAAGGCTTGTAGGAGGATTTATCTCCAATCGTTGTCCCAGTTGTTATCATGCCTTGAGGCAAGAGGATACCAGACCATTCCTTCAGGAGCTGAAGAATGTAGTCACTGATGGTGATCGACAATCGATCAACATAGAGGAAAATTATCAGTTTATTTGTAACAACGGAAAGTGTGGATTCAGAACCGACTTCGATGCTCTTGGATCAAAGAATTATCTGATGAGTTCGGAGGCAAGGAACATAGCGGACAATTTGGTTCACAATTACCTTTGGGATCAGGTCAATTCGGCAATTAGTGACTTTCCCAAGTAAGAATAGTCATAGTTGAACATTTGGTTAAAGGGGCGGGTCTACGACCCGCCCCTGCTGCGTCCTGTGTCTTGCTCCTGAGGGACACTACTCCTGCTGGTCGTGATAGGCGGCTAGGGCGGCGGTTATGCCGTCGCCGACGGCCGCGCCCAGCTGCCGGGTGGAGTCGGCCCGCGCGTCGCCGCAGGCGTAGATGCCGGGGACGCCGGTGCGCATGTGGATGTCGGTGTAGACGTGGCCCAGGGCGTCCATCTCCAGCAGATCCTTCAGGTACTCGGTGTTGGGGTGGAAGCCAACGTAGATGAAGGCTGCGGCGGTGTTGTAGTCGTAGACTTCCTCGGTCTTGAGGTTCTTCACCCGTGCCGCATCAAGGGCCTCATTGCCCACGAACTCCTCGACCACGTGGCTCCACAGGAACTTGACCTTCTCGTTGTTGAACGCCCGGTCCTGCAGTATCTTGGTGGCCCGCAGCTCGTCGCGGCGGTGGATGTAGGTGACAGAGTTGACGATGCCGGTCAGGTAGTGGCCCTCGTCCATGGCCGCGTCACCCCCGCCGACAACGACCACGTCCTGGCCCCGGAAAAAGTTGCCGTCGCAGACGGCGCAGTAGGAGACGCCCCGTCCCGAGAACTCGTCCTCTCCCGTCACTCCCAGCTTGTTGTGGGAGCCGCCGGTGGCGATGATCAGGCTCTTGGCGGTGAGGCTGCGGTCGTCGGTGTGCACGGTCTTGACCGGCTCGTCGGCGCGCTCGATGCCCTGCACTTCGGCGTAGTCAATCTCGGCGCCGAACTTGGTCATCTGCTGCTCCATCATCGTGGCCAGTTCCTGACCCTTCACGCCTTCCGGGAAGCCGGGGTAGTTCTCGATTTCATCGGTAATCAGGAGCTGCCCGCCGGGGCCCAGCTGCTCAACGACCAGAGTCTTGAGCATGGCGCGGGTGGTATACAGACCGGCTGCCAGGCCCGCCGCCCCGGCGCCAAGAATGATTACATCGTAGTCTGTCTCGGGTGTCGTCATGTATCTGCCCTTCCTATGATGTTGGCTATGGTACCTATATGTTACCGCTTCGGCCCATTATGTGCATCGCGCCGCCGGACCAAAGCGGGGACGATTGCAGTTCCCAGAGGGGTCAGTCAGAGCGTATAGCAATTGCTCAAGTGGTTGTGTTCCGCCAGGCAGACTATCCCTGCAGCACTCCCTCGGCATCGGCGGTTTCCTTCACATACTGCACCGTGCGCGCCAGGCCGTCGCTGAGGGACGTGCCGGGAACCCAGCCCAGTTCCTCCTGCGCGCGCGCGCAGTCCAGGCTTATGCGGTAAACGTCGCCGGTGCGGGCCGGGCCGTGGTCCGCCTCCCACCGGTACCCGATGATCTCCCTCAGCATGGCAAACAGTTCGTTCACGCTGGTCAGCTGACCGCTGGCGATGTTGAAGGACTGGCGATTGCCACGGTGTATGGCAGCCATGTTGGCCTCGACCACGTCGTCCACGCTGACGAAATCCCGGGCCTGGTTGCCATCGCCGAATATCCGTGGCCGATGTCCGGTCAGCATGGCCAGGATGAATATGGCCACGACGCCCGCCTCACCGTGGGGGTCCTGTCTCGGGCCGTAAACATTGCCGTAGCGCAGAGTGGTGTAGTTCATCCGGTATTGCCTGCCGAAGAAGTCCAAATACTGCTCGGCCATGTACTTGGACATCCCGTAGGGGGATATCGGACGGATGGGCGCATCGTCAGTACAAGGGATCTCGTCAGGGTCGCCATACAGGGCGCCGCCCGTGGAGGAATAAATGACCTTCTGCACCCCCGTGCTCCTCGCTGCCTCCAGGAGGCGAAGGGTTCCGAGCACGTTGACCTCGTTGTCAAGGATCGGATCCTTGACCGACTTCGGCACACTGGACTGCGCGGCAAGGTGAAAGACCAAGTCCGGCTTTTCCTTCTCCAGGATCGCCGGCAGCGTGGGGTGAGTGATGCTTACGTGGTGGAACACGGCATCGTGGTTGAGGTTTTTCAGCTTGCCTGTGTCCAGGTTGTCAACGATGATCACCCGGTAGCCCTCGGCCACCAGCCTGTCGACCAGGTGAGAGCCGATAAACCCGGCGCCGCCGGTTACCAGCGCCGACCTCCTGTAGGCCATTCGGTCCGCTCCTTGCAGGTTGGAGTCAGGCGAAGTACCGCTGGAAGGAGCGGATTTCCGCCTTCCGCAAAAACTCCGGCTCACGGCCGGAGATACTTGAATTCATGATAACCCCGTGCGACATCCAGCACAACGGCCAGGCCATTACGTTGACTCACTGGTACGTTTCGACACCCGAGTCTCTAGACCTGCCCAATGATTCCCTGGTTAAATCCGTTCAGGGCGAGGCAAAAGGTTATCAGTGCCAGACAGGGAAAAGGAGAATATAGGTCTTTGTACAGTTACCATAATGAAATCCGGGGTCAGGGACCTCGGATTTCAGCCTTGAATCCGCAAATTTGGTCAAGAACTGCAAAAATCAGGACATAAAGAGTAAACATATTCAAATGGGGCTGATGTTATGTTTTTCGCGTGAACCAATAAAACCGTGAATCTGCGGGCACCGCCCGCGCGCTCCCGCCCGGTCCCGTGGACTCCCACGGTCCGCCGGACGGGCAGCCAACTTACCGGCAAATGCCGGTCTCGATGCAGTGAGAGTGTGGAGGGGACATGTTCCACCGGGTACCTTTTATCTCCCCAACGGCAGCGGCAGCAACAGCGCTTATCGTCCTTTTCGGCGTCGTGTTTGCGCTGTCTTTATCCCCACCGGACACTGCCCACGCGGACCACGGCAGCAGGCCCACGGTGAGCATTGCGGGCATCGAGCCAGAAGTGGGAGAGGAGGGACGGGATCTCACGGTAATTCTGCGCCTCAGCAGGCCCCTCACGGCAGACGAGAAGTTCTGCTACAGATCATCGGCGGGACTGGAAAGAAAAGATGCGGTGTGCATGGAGGGCGGGATCTCCGTAAAGGATTCCTTCAACGATCACCTACAGAAAGAAAACCAAGGCGAAGTAGACCAGCAAGTTAAATTTGTTTTTTATGGCGGCCAAACCGAAGACCGAGTCAGTGTCAATGTTGAGGACGACGAGTGCATCACGCCCCGCCGGACACTACGAATAAATATCAACACGGCGTTTTTGGACCGCCCAGGCCACCCAGATGAGACTAAATACGGCTACGACATCGACACCACGGAACATACCGTTCGAATCGCCGGCAACGACGAAACCAATGGGGAGGTGGTGGACAACGGAGGGGAATGCCTGCCCGTAGACGACGGAGTGACGGAAGACATTCCTCTAAATTCTGCTCCGGCGTTCGGCAATCAGCCGATTTCCCTCTCCGTAAACGAAAACACTGACTCAGGCGAGGACATTGGGAGCCCAGTCACGGCCACCGACCCGGACAACACTAGCGAAAATCCCGACACAGACACGCTGACCTACTCTCTGACCGGCACCGACGCTGACCACTTTGATATCGACTCTTCCACCGGCCAAATCCAGACCGATGGCCCCCTGGATCACGAAACCAAGGACACCTACAACCTCGCTGTCCAGGTCACCGACGGCAAGAACATCCTTGGGGAGTCGAACTCGGCGATAGACGACAGCATCGACGTCACCATCAACGTCGACGACGTGAATGAGCCGCCGGTGTTTGACGCCAACGCGCCCACGTCCCTCAACGTCATCGAGAACACCACTGCAGGCGAGGATATCGGCGACCCTATCACCGCCACTGATCCGGAGGACGACCCGATCACTTTTTCGCTGGATGATGGCGACGGAGCCTCCTTCGAGATCGAAACAGACGCTAGTGTTGACCCCGCCGAGGGTCAGATCCAGACCAAAGCTTCCCTGATGGACGAGTCCAAGGCCAGCTACACCGTTACGGTGACGGCCAGCGACGACAACGGAGCCGAGAGCACACATGTTGTAACCATCACCGTAACCGACGCCAATGACCCGCCCGTGTTCACCGAAGAGTATCCGCAGGACGAGACGAGCCTCACGCGCTCCGTCGCCGAGAACACCGCCGCGGGCGAGCCAGTCGGCGATCCGGTGTCCGCCACTGACGAGGAAAGTGACGCGCTGACCTACTCGCTGACCGGCACTGACGCAGCGTCCTTCGACTTCGACACAGCATCGGGGCAGATCAAAGTCAAGGACGCCTTGGACTACGAGAGTGGCAACACGAGCTACACGGTGACCGTCTCGGTCCACGACGGCAAGGATATCAACAGCAACACCGAGGATCCTCCGGTAGAGGACGCCACCATCAATGTGACCATCAACATCACAGACGTCAACGAGGGCCCGGCCTTCGCAGACGACGCCCCTGCCACCCAGGCGGTCGCCGAGAACACCGCCGCCGACACCAACATCGGCAGCCCCTACACGGCCACCGACCCCGAGGGCGACACCCCGCTGACCTACTCCCTTGTCGGCACCGACGCCGCGTCCTTCGACATAGACACCACAACCGGCCAGCTCAAAACCAAGGCCGACCTGGACCACGAGACCGACGACACCTACGAGGTCACCATCCGGGTAACCGACGGCCTGGACGGCGAGGGTAACACCGAGGGAACTGCGACCATTGACGACACCCATGCCGTGACCATCACAGTCACCAACGTCGACGAGCCGGGCGAACTCACGCTCTCATCGCAGTCGCCCGTGGCCGGCTCCGCGCTGACGGCCACGCTGACCGATCCGGATGGCGGGGTTACCGGCGAGACCTGGGAGTGGGAAATCTCGCCCAATGGTACAGATACTTGGACTACCATCTCTGGCGAGACCACCAGCAGCTACACTCCGGACTCTGATGACGAGACCAAATACCTGCGGGTGTCCGTTACCTACACCGACGGCCACGGCTCGAGCAAGTCGGCCGAGTCGGAGGTCACTAACGCCGTGGTCCTGAGGGCCCCAACCAACGAACATCCACAGTTCGCGGACGCAACGACCACCCGTGAGATCCCGGAGAACACCGCAGCCAACACCAACATCGGCGCGCCTGTGTCGGCCACCCACGCTGACATCAAGGGCACGCTGAAGTACTTGCTGGGTGGCACCGACGCCACGTCATTCGCCATCGACACAGCCACGGGCCAGCTCAAGACCCAAGCGGCCCTGGACCACGAGACCCAGGACGAGTACACCGTCACCATCTCCGTCAGCGACGAACTGGACAACTACGAGGTCGCGGATACAGTCGTGGACGACACGATCACTGTAACCATCACCGTTACCGACGTAAACGAGGGGCCGGCCTTCGCAGACGACGCGCCCGCCACGCAGGATGTGCCCGAGAACACCGCCGCCGACACCAACATCGGCAGCCCGTACACGGCCACTGACCCAGAGGGCGACACGCCCACCTACTCGCTGGCTGGTACCGATGCCGCATCATTCGATATTGACGATACGACCGGCCAGCTCAAGACCAAGGCCGACCTGGACCACGAGACTGACGACACTTACGAGGTCACCATCCAGGTAACCGACGGCCTCGACGGTGAGGGTAACACCGAGGGAACTGCGACCATCGATGACACCCACGCCGTGACCATCACGGTCACCAACGTCGACGATCCGGGCACACTCATGCTCTCATCGCAGTCGCCCGTGGCCGGCTCCGCGCTCACGGCAACGCTCACCGACCCGGATGGCGGGGTTACCGGCGAGACCTGGGAGTGGGAAGTCTCGCCCAATGGTACGGATACTTGGACTGCCATCTCTGGCGAGACCTCCAGCAGCTACACGCCGGACTCCGACGACGAGACCAAATACCTGCGAGTGTCCGTCGAATATACCGACGAGGAAGGAACGGGCAAGTCGGCCGAGTCGGACGCCACTAACGCCGTGGTCCTGAGGGCCCCAACCAACGAACATCCAGAGTTCTCGGACGCAACGACCACCCGCTCCGTCGCTGAGAACACCGCCGCGGGTACCAACATTGGTGTGCCTGTGTCGGCCACCCACGCTGACAGCAAGGGCACGCTGAAGTACTTGCTGGGTGGCACCGACGCCACGTCATTCGCCATCGACACAGCCACGGGCCAGCTCAAGACCCAAGCGGCCCTGGACCACGAGACCCAGGACGAGTACACCGTCACCGTCTCCGTCAGCGATGAGCTGGACGACTACGAGGTCGCGGATACGGTTGATGACGACACGATCACTGTGACCATCACCGTTACCGACGTGAACGAGCCACCCGCGTTCGACAGTGGCAACGACACGGAGATTACAGTCGCTGAGAACACGGCAACCGATACCCTCATCGGAAACGCCTTCTCAGCCACAGACCCCGAGGGTGACGACCTCGAATACCAGCTAACCGTTATCAAAGATGGCGAGTCTTTCGGATTTGACCAAACGACGCTGCAACTGAAGACCAAGGACGATCTGGATTTCGAAACTAAAAGCACCTACGAGGTGGCTCTGGAGGTCCGGGACAACAAGGCCGCCGATGGAACGCCTGACACCAATTCGGACCAGGTATTCCACGAGGTGACCATCACCGTAACCGACGTAGACGAGGAAGGCAGCCTCTCGCTCTCCAGCGAGCACCCGCGGGTCGGCGCGGAGCTGACGGCCACTCTGAACGACGAGGACACCGGTCACGCCAACATCGAGTGGGAGTGGGAGAAGTCCGACGACGGGAATGACCCGTGGACCGCCATCACCGGTGCCACCAGCGCTACCTACACGCCGGTAGCGGATGACGAGGGCGACCACCTGCGGGTCAAGGTCGAATACGACGACAAGCATGGCGCCGACAAGCCCCTGATGGCCCAGGCCAGCAACGCCGTGGTGGCGAACACCGTTCCCGACTTCGGCGCCACCACTGACACCCGCTCGGTACCCGAAAACACCCCGGCAGGCCGTGACATCGGCACGCCGGTGACTGCCACCGACAGCGACACGGGCATCGGGGACAGCCTGACGTACTCTCTCAGCGGCACCGACTCCTCGTCCTTCGACATCGTACGGTCCTCCGGCCAGCTCCAGACCAGCGCGACCCTGGACTTCGAGACCAAGGCCAGCTACACGGTTGTCGTAACCGCCACCGACACGGCGAGCGCAACGGACACCATCACGGTCACCATAAATGTAACTGACGTCTCCGAGGGTGGCAGCAACAATGGGAATGTCGGCGGGAACAATGAAAACAACATAAACATACCGGCCGCACCGGCCGCACCAACAGTATCAGCTGCCAACGGTGCGGCCGCAAAGCTGAACGTCTCATGGACGGCGATAGCGGCCACCACGACGGCACCCGTCGATGGCTACGACGTGCAGTACCGCGAGAAGGACGCTACCCCGGCAGACGCCTGGACAGAAATGTCTGTTACCACTAACAGCGCCACAATCACCACTGGCCTCGAGTTCAGCAATACCTATGAGGTGCAGGTACGCTCCAAGAACAGCGCAGGTACCAGCGCTTGGTCGCCCAGCGGCGAGGCGAGCATCCCCAGCCTGCTGAACGTGACGTTTTCCCCGGCAACCCGGACGATTGACGAGGGCAACTCTGCTTCGTTCACGGTGAACGTCTCGCCTGCGGCGGACCGCACCCTGAGCATCCCTGTGACCATCACCGCTGGTAGCGCTGAATCGGGAGACTTCTCTCCGACAAGCACGACAGTGAGCGTATCGTCTGGCAGCAGTTCAGAAACATTCTCGGTAAGCACCACCGACGACTCCGACCGGGACGACGAATCGGTCAACATAGCGTTCGGCACACTGCCGCCCGCTGTGGGCACTGGCTCGCAGTCTACGGCAACGCTGACCATCACCGACACAAACATAAACATACCGGCCGCACCGGCCGCACCAACAGTATCAGCTGCCAACGGTGCGACCGCCAAGCTGGACGTCACCTGGACGGCGATAGCGGCCACCACGACGGCACCCGTCGATGGCTACGACGTGCAGTACCGCGAGAAGGACGCTACCCCGGCAGACGCCTGGACAGAAGTGTCTGTTACCACTAACAGCGTCACAATCACCACCGGCCTTGAGTACGGCAATACCTATGAGGTGCAGGTACGCTCCAAGAACAGCGCAGGTACCAGCGCTTGGTCGCCTAGCGGCGAGGCGAGCATCCCCAGCCTGCTGAACGTGACGTTTTCCCCGGCAACCCGGACGGTTGACGAGGGCAACTCTGCTTCGTTCACGGTGAACGTCTCGCCTGCGGCGGACCGCACCCTGAGCATCCCTGTGACCATCACCGCTGGTAGCGCTGAATCGGGAGACTTCTCTCCGACAAGCACGACAGTTAGCATATCGTCTGGCAGCAGTTCAGGAACATTCTCGATAAGCACCACCGACGACTCCGACCGGGACGATGAATCGGTCAACATAGCTTTCGGCACACTGCCGCCCGCTGTGGGCACCGGCTCGCAGTCTACGGCAACGCTGACCATCACCGACACCACGCCAGCGCCGCGGAACAACAACCCCGGCAACAATAACCCGGGCAATAACAATCCCCTCGGACGGACACCGAGCAGCTTCTTCATAACGCCCAAAGCGCCGACGGTCAACCAGGGGCCGTCGTTCAACGACGGCAACAGCACCGAGCGCTGGGTGGCCGAGATGTCGCCGGAGGGCACCAACGTCGGCCATCCCGTGCGGGCCACCGACGCCAACCAGGACACCCTCACGTTCTACCTCGGCGGTACGGACGCGGCGTCATTCTCCATAGACAGCACCAACGGGCAGCTGAAAACCAAGGCCGAGCTCGACTATGAGATCAAGAACAGCTACTCGGTAAGGGTTTCCGTATCCGACGGTAAGGGAGGCAGCGATTCCATCGCGGTAGCCATCAAGGTCACCGACGTGGTGGAGGTCCCCGTGAACGACGAGGACCACCAGGTGGTCGTGCTGGTGGACCCCGACGACGAAACCGAGGTAACGACTGTCGGTGCTAACGGGACGGTTACGTTCCCCGAGGACACCCGCGACAAACTGTTCTTCGTCAGGATCGATACCAATCCGGACAACTGCGATTGGGACTCCCTGGACGACCCGCCGGCGGAGACGCTCCGGGCCTGCGTGACCGTTGAGGTCTTCGACACCCAGGGGAACCCCATCACCGGCAGCAACGTTCTCGACCCGGCAATCTCCATTGCGGTTGTCCTCGACGCCGACGACATCGGGACCGATACCATCGCTGCGTTCCTCTCGTCAAACAGCGGGTGGACATCCGTAACCTTTACCCAAACCACCGATGATGACGGGGACATCACCGTCAGCATAGGTAGCATTTCCGGGCCCGGCACCTACGGCATCGGCAGCAACGCTGCTGCAGTGATAACTACCGTCGTCCCGCCGCAGCAAATCCAGACAAACCAGCAGCAGACCGTACAGCAGGAAACTCAGGAAACAACACCCGATCCCGCACCCGAACCGACGGCAACGCCGCAGCCTACGCCGACCACCCCGCCGGACCCGACGCCGACATCGGTGCCACAACCGACTGCGACGGCGGTTCCCACTGCCACGCCTCAGCCAACGCCGGTGCCACCACCGTCAGTGCCCGCGCCGCCGGAGCAGCAATCGGAGGTTCTGCAGCAGTCGTTCAGGGTGGCGTCGCCGGATATCGTCGACCTCGGCAACGCATCGAACTCCAGCCAACCCCAGATAGCGTTCTTCGGGGATGACGACCTGGCACTCAGGATCTGGCCAGTAATCCTCATAGCCCTCGGCATTGCTATGGAGCTGGTAGCCCTGGGTCTGTTCCTCAAGGAAAAAGAGGCCGACAAGCGACGGTTCTAAACTATGACCAGACTGTAATCTAACGGGGCCGTGAGGGCTCAACCATCCTGAACCCAGCGAGGGACCCCACCCGCAAGGAAAGGGGTCCCTCGCTTCGTTCGCGCTGCAAGCCGGGCGCGCTGCAGCGGTCGCGAACCGGCGTTGGAGCAGCGCACAATGTGTGATACAGTTCCGGCACCGCCAGCCGGCCGGGGCACCAGCCGGGGCGCCAGTTGAAAGTCAGGAGGCCGGAAGATGGCCGAAAAAATCGGATTCGTTGGACTGGGCATTATGGGGAAGCCCATGGCCCGTAACCTGCTCAAAGCCGGGTATGAACTTACTGTTTACGACATCGTCGGAGAGGCCGTCGAAGAGGTGGTGGGCGATGGAGCGGCTCCAGCCTCATCCAGCCGTGAGGTAGCCGCGTCCACTGACAAGATAATCACCATGCTCCCCGACTCGGCCGACTCGGAGAAGGTGATCCTCGGCCCCGACGGGGTGCTGGAGGGCGCCTCGGCAGGGAAGACCATCATCGACATGAGCTCCATTGCCCCGCTGGTGTCGCAGCGGATAGCTGCCGAGTGCGCCGGGAAAGGCGTTGAGATGCTGGATGCGCCGGTCAGCGGCGGGGAGCCGGGCGCCATCAACGCAACGCTGGCCATCATGGTCGGAGGCAAGCAGAAGATATTCGACCAGAACGTCGAACTGCTCAATGTAATGGGCGGCAACGTGGTGCTGACCGGCGACATAGGCGCTGGCGGCGTTACCAAGCTGGCCAACCAGATCATCGTGGCGGCCAACATAGAGGCCCTGTCGGAGGCACTGGTGCTGGCAACCAAGGCGGGTGTGGATCCCGAGAGAGTTTTCAACGCCATTCGCGGCGGCCTGGCCGGCAGCAATGTCATGGAAGCCAAGGCGCCAATGATGCTGTCGAGGAATTTCCGCGCCGGGTTCCGCGTCAGGCTGCACCAGAAAGACCTGCGCAACGTCCTGCAGACTGCCCAGGAACTGAACATTCCGCTGCCGGTGACCGCGCTGGTGCAGCAGATGTTGGGGGCGCTGGTCAACGACGGCGAGCAGGAGTCCGACCACTCGGCGCTGCTCAAGTTCGTCGAAGACCTGGCAGGCATCGAGGTCAAAGCCGGGGGGTAAGGTGCTCAGCCGCCCGAAGACTGCATCCCGGCTGAAAGGGATCCAGTCAATTCGCAGTGGCGGGTGTGGGTAGCCGTTAGTCAGCTGTTCTTGGCAAACGTGGGGGCGCACGTTTGTGCGCCCCTTTTTCTTGCCATGGGTCAGGTCCGGAGCCAGTTCTGCCGATACGCAGAATGCGCCGATCCGGTCTAGTCCAGCTCCCTGAAGCGGGCGTCCCTCCAGTCGAGGGCCCCACGCAGCCCCTTCTCGGCGGCTACTGCGTTGAACTCTTCCTGCTCCGGGCTGGTGCTGGTATCGAAAATGGTCATCAGCTCCAGGTTCTGGGAGACGCCGTTCAGGAAGCCCATGTTCTCCAGTGCCCTGTTGACCGCCACCTTGGTCATTTTCATTCCCAGCTGGGACATCAGGCACATCTTCCGGGCGACGCGTTCGCACTCGTCCATCAGCTGATCGTGAGGCACCACGCGGTTGACCAGGCCGATCCTCGCAGCCTCGTGGGCGTCGACCGTGTTGCCGGTGAGCAGCAGCTCCTTGGCGTTAGCCAGGTTGACGCTGTAGGGCGTGATGAGGAGCGGCGGGCCGAATCCTGCTCGGATTTCCGGCTCTCCCATAACCGCGCGCTCTGAGGCGATCTTGATATCGCACACCTGCACCAGCTCGCAGGCCCCGCCCAGGGCATAGCCGTTGACGGCCGCGATTACAGGCTTCGGCAGGTGCCACACTTTCATGAACCCGTCAATGAGACCCTGCAGGTGTCCGCGCCAGTTGTCTGCGGAACCCTTGTGAGGGTGCGGCGCATCCGGGTCGGGGGTGATGTCGAAACCAGCGGAGAACGCGCGCCCTGCGCCGGTGATGATCACCACCCTCACGTCCGGGTCGGCCTCCGCCACGTCAATTGCGTCCCCGAAATCAGCCAGCAGCGGGCCGTTGATTGCGTTCAGCTTGTCCGGCCGATTGAGAGTGATATAGGCGATGGAATCACGCCTCTCGTAGTTTACGTTGTCGAGTGCCACGAATTGAATCTCCTGAATGGTGGTGTGACCGCTGCAGCCCTCTACTCCTTGGGCGTCTGCAGGATGTCAATGCTCTCTATCATGACGGGTTGCAACGGCTTGTCCCTGCCGTCAGTAGTGACCTGTGAAATGGCGTCCACCACCGACTGACCCTGGGTGACCTCACCGAATATGGTGTGGTTGCCGTTGAGGTGAGGGGTGGGAACCGTCGTGATGAAGAACTGGCTGCCGTTGGTGGCTGGCCCACGATTGGCCATGGCAAGCTTGCCTGGGGAATCGAACACCAGCCCCGCCACGATTTCATCCCTGAACAGGTATCCCGGGCCACCTCTTCCGGTGCCGGTGGGATCGCCGCCCTGGATCATGAAATTCTCTATCACCCGGTGGAAAATCAGCCCATTGTAGTATCCCTGCTGGGCCAGGAAGACGAAGTTGTTGACCGTAACCGGCGTTTCGACCTCCAGGAGGTCTACGCGGAAGTTACCGTAGTTGGTCCGGAAATCAGCGGCGTAATCGCTGGACGTGTCCAGGGCCATGGCAGGCGCGCTGGAGTACTGGAGACGCGAGACCTGCCTGGCCGAAACGATCGTTGGCGTCGGGGGCGGCTCAGCGGTTGGACTGCTCGCTGGGCCCGCCGGGGTGGCGGTAGCAGGCTGACCGTCTGCGGTGGTTGCCGCCGTTGTAGGCGCCTCCGACGACTCCTCGTCGTCTGTAGTCGACGCATCAGGACTCGGCGTCTGGAGAACACAGCCCATGGAAACAAGGAGGACAAACAGGAGAGCCATCATTATTGAAAATTTCATATAGCTACGTTTCAGGTTCTCGGTTACGATTCGGGTTCTCAACCACTAATTGGGGTAATCCTAGTCAGGAATGATGCCGTCCGCATCGTCTAGTACAAGTCTACCGTATGTCTCTATGTCGCGATATCCAGTTCCAGAGATCTGCTGGCAACCCGCCGCTCCGGCCAGAACGAAATCGCAGGACACACCCTGCCAGCCGGCCTGACGGGTTGGGACCGGTGGCCTTCATTGGGCAAACCCTCGGCCATGTAGTTTATCGTGTATCGCTCCCTTCTGGGTGCAGCTGGCGAGGAATCTATCCCGCAATTCCGCGTCATTCTCGAACTTACCGGCAAAAGCCGTGGTTTCTGACACCGTCTCCCGGTCGCTCCTGCCCTGCACCATCGGGCACAGGTAATTGCCGACCAGACGGACCGCAACCCCCTCGTATCCTGCCTCCAGAGCCTGGCATATCTGACCGGTGAGCCGGTCCTGGATCTGCAGGCGGCGGCTGAGGGCGTACACCAGCATAGGGACATTGCCTGGGGACTGTTGGTTCCGGCCTCCAATGAACCCCACGCGGGCCGTGCCGAAGAATGGCAGCAGGTGCTTTTCACACGAGCTCACGTATGGAATTCCCGGAAGAACGACAAGGCCGTCTCCGTTGTGCCCGGGGTCAGAATTCGAAGAGGCATCCTGCAGTAGCCCCGAAATTTCATCGTTGCCATAACGGTACCCGGAAAACAGTCTATCCCAGTAGCTCACCACCCTCCTGGGCATGCGCTCCAGCTCACGACGGTTCGGGTTCTCGCCAATCTGTTGCAGGAACCTTGTCACGGTGTTTTCGGCGTCCTCGCTGAGCTCGGTTCCCTCCCAGGGAAAGACGATCCAGTCGGTGGTCTCCTTGACTATCAGCGCCTCCACCTTCAAACCGTGCCTGTCCCAGACATACTTCGCCGTCCGTCCGCTGTCGATTATGTCGTCCACCGCGACGGTGGCCTCGGTCCAGTCAGCCGTTATATTGACGCCGTGGTTGCTGCGCAGCAGAGCGGCCACCACGCTGCCGCCCCGGGGCACTCCCCAGCAACTACTGTTGGCGGGCAAGCGGTCGGCCAGTCCCCTGACCAACTCGTCGATCTCATCCCAGGTCAGGTTGATTACGGCCACGATCCGCTCCGGGGCAACCCGATAATTTCAGAGCCACGCAAGTTGCGCATCCGGGACGGTTCTCTCCAAGGGACGGTTCCGGGCTCTCTTAACGTTTCCGGGATGTCTGATCAAATCCGGATTCAGCCCCGGACCTGCCACCGGTCCGGACCGGATATCCCGCTGACAAACACGGCCAAGAATATAACAGATGCGCAGGAAAATACGAAACCGTCCTGCCCAACATCAGAGGCGTACGCCGTCCGCGGCCCGCAAGGCCGGGTCATAGGCCTAAAGGATCAGTCGTCGTCCCGGTAGTCACCTTGCCAGGAATCCCAGCTGTCTAAAGCGTCTTCCGGTCGCTGCCGCAATCGGTTGTAGATGAACTTGACGGAAACTGCCACAACCGCCAGCAGCGCCACGCCGGCCAGAATCCAGGCATCAAAGAATATGAAAGGAGACGGCTCATTTCGCTCGTCGGGACTCCGCTGTTGCGACACACTGTTTTCCTGCTGCGGGACGGCAGGCGGTTGGCCCTGAGGTTCCTGTTGCCGGGAATCACCCGAGGTGGATGGAGGCGCCGCGCCAGGAGCGGAGGACTCTGAGGTGTTGGAGGTGGCACCCGAAGCCTCCCGTCCGGACTCCGATCCGGCGGAGGCCGGGGTGGGAACCTGGACGATAGGGTCCGGAATGGGGAGCCCGGCCCAACTGCTGTCCAGGCCATGGTCGTCGAACCCGTAGACGCTCACCAGGGCAACGTCAACCTTGTTGCCCCTGGCCATCTCCGATAGGAGCGACCGGAAGCGCTCCGCGCCGTACTCCTCGATTAGGTGGGCCACTACGCTGACCGACTTCTGGTAAAAGAGAGGTATGGTCTCGGGAGTCCCCGACAGGGACCCCATCGCCTTGAGGTGTGGCGTTCGCCGGTACAGTTCGCTGCTGCTTCGCACGCGAACGTTGGGTTCCATGTAGGTGGCGAACCCCTCGTTCAACCAGGCCGGCAGTTCCGGATTTCTCCGGCCCAGGGCGTCACGCAGTATCAGGTGGGTCGACTCGTGGACAATGATGCGGCGGTCAAGGCCCTGCCCAACAAAGACTCGCTGCACCGGGAAAGCGTACCCGGCGAAAGTGCCGTGGTCTGTGGTCGTCTGGCTGGTTACCGGAAAAGCGGCGTTGGCGTCCGAGTAGCTGTTGTAGATCACCCCCTTGAACGGCCGCACCTGGTCCAACTGCAGCAGGTCCTTGACCCGCAAAAGGTCCTCCCGGAGTGCTTGTGCCGCCTCTTCCACCTGAGAATCTCCGATGTCGTGATACACCAATTCCAGGGGACCGATGTTAACCCGCCGCCAATCGAAACTATCGTCCAGGTATTCCACGACGGCTGGGTGGGTCTTGACGACCTTGCCCTCAATGTTCCGTACCTCAAAATAGTATTCAACATCCGCGCCGGGAGCGATGTATGTGGATTCCTGGACAGGGACGGACTGGCTGGCGACTATTCTGGCACCGGGCTCAAAATCAGCATAGGCATAACCCCACTGGCGAGAGCCCTCAGCCCGGTAATAGACCCGCACATCCTTGATCTCGATGTCCGACTCAATAGTGATACCGACTTCGACACCGGAAGGGAAGTTCACATTCTGATATGTTCCCACCACTCGGGTCTCTCCCCCTGAAGCGGACACTCCGGCCGGAGGCAGGCCGCCCATGACGATAAATGCGGAGAGCAACAGGGCCAGAACGGCAAGCAGGACAGATGGTCGAACGCAAAGACCCAAGAAACACCCTTCCTAAGCCACGTAATGCCCATTATACGCAGGCGGGTGGCGACCGGACTTGCAGCGTAAGAGTGCGTTCAGGTCCCTTTTTCTCCCTCCTCCTCGAGGGAGCAGGTTGGGGCGGGGTAAAATCCCAGGCATCAACAAACTTGCCTGCTACATGTAAACGCCACCGCCCCAGCCCTCCCCAAAGGGAGAGGAAAGAGTCACTCAGCTACCTGGTAGCTACGCCTGGTCCTGGTCGACCCTGAGTCGACGCTCCATTTCCTGCAGGGCCTCTTTTCGTTCCAGCCCCCACCGGTAGCCTGCCAGCCCGCCATCCTTTCGGACGGCGCGGTGGCAGGGAATGATGGGTGCCACGGGGTTGGTGGCGCAGGCGCGACCCACGGCCCGGCTGGCGGCGGGATGGTCCAGGTCGGCGGCCATTTCCTGATAGGTGCAGGTTTCGCCAACAGGAATCGCTTGCAGGCGCCGCCACACCCGCCACTGGAAGGCGGTAGCCAACACATCCAGCGGCAGGTCAATGTAGATGCTTCTCCCTGCGAGGTATTCCTGCAAAGAGGAGACCCAATCCTGGAGTGCGACCTGCTCCGGCAATTCCTCGCCAGGCGACACTCCAACCAGCGTGGCGGCAGGAAACTCCTGCTCCAGCTCAGTGACCAGGGAGTCGGTATCGTCCCCCAGCTTGACGGCGCAGATCCCAGTGATCGTGGCCGCCACCAGCAGGCCGCCCAGCGCGGAACTCGTGACGACATAGCGGATTGTCGCCCCGGCGCCGCCCTTGCGGTAGGTGGCGGGTGTCATTCCCAGTTGCCCGGCGGCATTCTCGTAGAGGCGACTGGAAGACCCGAATCCGGCGTCATATACAGCATCGGCCACCGTCTCACCTCCCCTTACAAGTGACTTGAAACGCTTCACCCGTTTCCCCCGGGCGTACTGTGATGGGGTCAGGCCCATCTCCAGCTTGAACAGTCTCTGCAGCCGGGAGGGACTGAGACCCGACGCGCTGCACACGTCTTCCATAGTCGGCAGCGCCTCAAATTCCTCGATGTGGCGATCAATGTTGCGGCAAGCGGCTGCCACCAGATCGGCATCGGTCTCGGGACGGTCCGGATGGCATCGCAGGCAGGCGCGGTAGCCAGCGTTGCGTGCCTCCACGGGGGTGCCGTAGAAAGTCACCTTTGACCTCTGGGGCCGCTTTGCCGGGCACGTGGGACGGCAGTAGACGCTCGTGGAGCTCACAGCGCACACAAAGACCCCGTCGTAGCTCCTGTCGTGGTCAACCAGGGCGGTCCACATCACCTCGGGATCCAGCGTCGTCGGACTATTTTCGTTTTTCGTCAATTGAGGTCTCCTGTGGAGTGAATGACTCGGGTGTAGTCAGGAGGCACGGGGGCGGACGAAATGGGTCGAGTTGACCAGCGCCAGCAGTCGGCCATCGCCGTCGCTCACCCGCGTGGCAGCGGCTACCAGCGTGCGTCCCGGGTGAGGGATGGTTGACTTGGCTACCAGCAGACCTTCCTGGATATTGCCGACGATCTGGCTGGAAACTGATATTGCCACCGGCAGTTGCTCGGGCTCCAGCTCTCCGCGGTAGGCCGCCATCGAGGCGATGGTCGCCGTGGTGTCAGCCAGCGACAGCATCACCCCGGCGTGAATGTAGTGGTGCGGCGTGTAGAGGCCGGGATGTACCGGCAACTCAACCACCGCGCGTTCCGGGCTGACCTCCGTCACCCGCATTTTCAGGTGGTGCATCAGCGTTTCCTCGCCGTACTGATCGTTGAGCCACTGCGCCAGTTCTTCTGGTAACAGGCCGGTGGGCCACTTTTCCACTTGCATTCCTCGCATACCGAATTTCCAGACCAGCCAAGGTTAGCCCATCCCACAGGCCATTTCTATCCGGATTGGGACTGCAAACTTGCCGCTTGCCCGACTTTCCTGACAGAAGGCACTTCAGAACAGCACGTTCGTTCTATAACATGTTCGTACACCTTACATCTGGCGGCAAGGGCCCCGCAAGCAAAATGAACCGGACCGAACACAGGCCAAGCATCGCGTGTCACCTGGTAACAAATCTGCCGGTCAAGGCCGAGAGATCCCGCTACCCGGTGCTGCGTAACCGACCCCTGGTGGTTGTCGAGCGCGGCGGCCGTGGAGACATCGTTCTGGACAGTTCTCCCGAGGCCGATGGGGTGCTACGCGGTATGGCTCTGCGCGAGGCCATTGGAGCCTGCGGCCAAGCCACCGTGATCCAGGCGGACCACAAATACTACACGGAAACAGACGAACAAATCGTTCAGGCGCTGCAACGGCGGTTCGTCCACGTCGACAGGGACGGTCCGGGCAGGGCCTACGTGCAAGTCGACCTGCAGGTCGCCCCCTACGGCGAGCCGCACCTGGTTTCCACGCTGCTCAACGCAGCGCCAGCCAGCCTCAGTCCCAGAGTGGGAGTGGGACCGGGCAGGTTCATCTCCTACGCAATGGCTTCCTGCGCTCCTGACGGCGGCACCCTGAGGGCTCCCATCGACCCCGTGGCGTTTCTGAGGAACTGTACCGTCGACCTGTTGCCGCTGTCCACGGAAAAGATCACTCGGCTACGCAGCTCGGGTCTGCACACCTTGGGCGCCCTGACAGAGGTACCGTATCCATTCCTCCTCACCCTCCTCGACACGGATGTGAGGCTCGCCCGGGATTTGGCCCTTGGGATTGACCATATCCACATTCCCGGAGCCCTGCGTGAGGCGGCCTGATTCGCCGTTCGGATGGCACGGGGCCGGGAATAAAAGGACTGGGATGGTAGAATTGTTCATCCCAAAGATTGAATCTCCGGCCTGATTTCCCGATATCGCAGCCGGACCAGGAGCCCAAGATGGAAGACCTGCTTGTCCTCTCTTCAGATTCCCACGTTTTCGAACCACCGGACCTGTGGACCGAGCGCATTGACGCCGAGTTTCGGGACCGCGCCCCGAGGATGCAGCGTGTCGGCGACGTCGATCACCTGGTCGTCGAAAAGGACCAGATGATCGCCGGCATCGGGCTGATCTCCAACGCCGGCGCGAGGTTCGAGAACCCGGAGCAGATCTCCGCCCACGGTCGATTCGAGGACGTTCACGCGGGCGGCTACGATCCCGACCAGCACATCCGGGACATGAAGATCGACGGGGTCTCCGGCGAACTGCTTTATCCGTCGCAAGGGCTCTTCTACTACAAGGTCGAGGATTCCCGCCTGATGTCGGCTATCTTTCGCGCCTACAACGATTGGCTGGCCGAGTTCTGCTCCAACAACCCGGATCGCCTCAAGGGCGTGGCGATGATCAACGTGGATGACGTGTCCGAGGGCGTCGCCGAGCTGGAACGCTGTGCCCGGCTGGGAATGTCCGCCGCAATGATCACCGAGTATCCGCAGGAGGACCGCCGCTACGACAGCCCGGAGTACGAGCCGTTCTGGGCCGCCGCGCAGGACCTCGACATGCCGGTGAGCCTGCACACCGCCACTCGCCGCGAGGGCCGCAGCCGAGGGGCGGGCGCCACGTCGGTCCGCGTTGCCAGCGGGCGGGCCACCAAGGTGTTCTACCCGGCCACGTCAATGTGCGACATCATCTTCTCGGGCGTGTTCGAGCGATACCCCAAGTTCAAGCTGGCCATCGTGGAGTTTGAGCTTTCCTGGGTGCCCTACCTGTTGGACTCAATGGACTACACCTACATCGAACGGCAGGAGGAAGCCTCCTATCGTTTCAAGGGTGATGTCCGGCCCAGCGATTTCTTCCGCAGCAACGTATACCTCAGCTTCCAGGAAGACGCCGTGGGCATTCGGATGCGTGACGTAATCGGCGTTGACCGGCTGATGTGGGGTAGCGACTATCCTCACTCCGAGTCCACGTTCCCCCGCTCCCGCGAGGTGTTGAGCGAGATCCTCGAGGGCGTGCCGGTACACGAGCAGGCCAGCATCGTGGCCGGCGCGGCAGCGGAGCTGTACGGCTTTGAGCCCGCCCGGGTGGCCGTGCCGATCTAGCGGGCGGCGTCCAGGGTGAGGAGCAATCACGTTGGTGCAGGAAATTCGCTGGCAATATCGATTTCGCAACCTCTCGAGGGCTTTTTCCCTGCTAAGCGAGGCATTGGAGAGGGGAGTTGATAAGTTAAACGATCTGGAGAAAGAGGGAGTCATCCAAAGGTTCGAGTACACCTTTGAACTGGCTTGGAACACTCTGAAAGGCCGTCTGGAGTACGACGGGGTTGTTATGGACTCAGTAACGCCGCGAAATGTCATTCGCACTGCTGCCTCAGCCGGACTGGTTTCTGACGGCCAAACGTGGATCAATATGCTTGAAGACCGGAGAATTACTACGCATCGCTACGACATTGCGATCCTTGACGATGTACTCAACAACATCGGAGATAACTACCTGCCTGTACTATATGTGCTGCATCAGCGTTTATCGGGGGAGATACCTAAATGAGCGAATGTGGTCTGCCTCCGGTTGTGCTTCGGCAGTTGCTGAGTGTGTTCGAGCAGTATCCCGAATTGTCTGCGGTCAGGCTGTATGGCTCCTACGCCACTGGCAAGGCCTCTCCTCGGTCGGACATTGACCTGGCAACTGTGGGCCTGGTAGAACGCTATCGCCTGGGTCGGCTGGCTCTTGACCTGGAGGACCTGCCCATTCCGCAGAAATGTGATGTCCAGGCATATGAGAGCATCAACTACGAGCCCCTGAGACAACACATCGATGAGAGAGGCATTACTATCTACGAGAGGGCAACCGCGGTGGAGGAACCATGAAACGAGTGTACAAAGCAGTACTGCACGGCGACCGCGTCGAATGGCTCGACGGCGCTCCGGATGCCAAGGGGCCGATTCAAATCTACGTCTCGATTCCGGAAGTAGAGAGAGCCGACGACGATGAAATTACTCCGGTCTCGCAATATTTTCAGGCGCTGGCAGACATGGGTACCTTCGACGAAATAGAGGACCCTGTGGCTTGGCAGAGAGAGATTCGCAAGGACCGCCCTTTGCCAGGTCGCTAGTGAGATGCTGATAGATAGCAACATCATCATCTACGCGTCCAAACCTGACGGTGCAATATTGCGATCGTTTCTTGACAGCATCCATCGTTATGCCTCAGTCATAACCTATGTTGAAAGTTACGGTTACCGGCAGTTGGTGGAAGAGGAACGCGAGCAGCTTGACGGTATTTTTCGCAACACTCGAATAATCGCACTCAGTGAGACCATCGCAGAACAAGCCATACTTCTGCGGCAACAGCGCCGGATGGGGCTGGGCGACTCCATCATTGCAGCCACCGCTATGACCCACAATCTCGCACTGGTTACCCACAACACGGAGGACTTTCGCTGGATTAACGGACTGGAACTGCTGGACCCACTCTCAACCTAATTAAGGAGCCGGAGCGATGCTGGATATGCTGATCAAGGGCGGACAGGTCGTTACCCCGTCGGGGGTCGGTAACTGGGACGTGGGGGTGCAGGGCGAGCAAATTGTCGCCGTCGCCCTCCCGGGAGTGCTCTCAGAGGAGGGTGCCACTGTCATTGATGCCACGGGCAAGATCGTCGTGCCCGGCGGCGTGGAGGCCCACGCCCACGCCGCGGCCAACGTGCAGCCCGGCGCCCGTGAATCCGTGCCCGGTACGCCCAACGCCGGGCCGGCGGTGCACTCCCTGGGCGCCATCTGGGGCGGCACCACCACGGTGGTGGACTTTGCCCCGGTTCCCAGCGAGGGAGACCTGGCCGCCGGTATCCACGACTTTATGAACGTCTGGCAAGGCAACGCGTACACCGACTACACCACCCACTGCATCTACCGGGAGGGCAACTCCCCGGACTCCATAGCCCGGTTCCACGAGCTGGTCGAGGCGGGGTTCCCCAGCGTCAAGATTTTCACCACCAACATCCGGCCACCCGGAGCCGAGGGCGCCAGCCTGACGCCCGTAGGCAGGATCGACACCGGGCGCCTCGGCGACCTGATGGAGCAGATGCACCGCCACGGTGGCGTGCTGGCCGTTCACGGCGAGGACGACGAGCTGGTGATGTACAACTACCTGATGGCCCAGCAGCGCGGCCTCTGGGACTGGCACAACGTCCACCTTATCCACTCCAAGACCGTCGAGGACCTGGCCTTCCGCCACGTGGTCCGGCTTGCCCAGCGGACCGGAGTGGGCATGTACTTCGTCCACGTGACGGCCAGCGACGGGGCGGACGTGATCTCCGAGGCGCGGGCGTCCGGCATGCCGGTCTACGGCGAGGTGCTGACACTGGCCCTGTCGTTCGAGGCGGAGCAGTACAAGGAATCCGACGGCATGAAGTACCACACCTACCCGTCCCTCAAGTTCGAGGAGGACCGCAACGTGCTGTGGGACGGCATCATGAAGGGCGACCTGTCCTTCACCGCCACCGACAGTAGCTTCACCACCTACGTGGACAAGACCGCCGGAAGGAACGTCCGTGACATCCGCGGCGGCAACGTCGGCATCGAGATCCGCATGGGTGTCAACTATTCCGAGGCGGTGATCAAGCGCGGCATGTCCCTCGAACGCTTCGTCGACGTGACTTCCGCCAATGCCTCCAAGCTGCTGGGCATGTACCCGCGCAAGGGCTGCATCGCCGCCGGTAGCGACGCCGATTTCGCGATAATCGACCCCGATTTCAAGAAGGCCCTGGAGCTCTCCGACCTGCACGTCCGCGACTACAACCCCTGGGAGGGCTGGGATGTGGAGGGCTGGCCCACGACCGTCATCCTGCGCGGCAAGGTGATGATCGACAACGGCCAGTTGCTCGGAGACGGCAACGACGGCCGCCTCATCCTGCGCAAGGTGGACCAGACAGTGCTGAACAGACCAGCATTCTAGTCCCCGTACCACCCGGAACGCCTGCTCTTCGGCGCTCGCTTCGCCAGCATTTGGAAGGAAACTCGATTTCTCGGGTTTCCTTCAAATTTCCTTAATACTGCTCCGCTAGATTGATAAGCACGCAGGAGGGCGCCGTCCTGCGAGTTTGCAGAAGCGGGGAGCGAAAATGCGGAGAAAATGGATCTTAGTCGCGCTGGCGGTCGGGCTGCTGGCCTTGACCGTCTCCGGGGGAGTGGCGCTGGCATGGGGCGGGCCCAGCCAAGCGTTGGGCTGGGGTCGCGGCGATAACGATGAACGCAACACTGCCGTAGCAGAAAAGGTCGCCGAAATACTGGGAACCGACGCGGACGAGACCGCCGATGCCATCACCCAGGCCCAGCAGGAGGTGCGTGAGGAGGCTTCGGATGCCGCCCTGGAGGATCTCGCGGGACGCGTGGCCGAGACCCTCGGCACCGACGCAGATGAGACTGCGGACGCCATAGAAAGCGTATCCAAGGAAATGTTCAGTGAGGCGTTGGAAGAAAGGCTTCAGGACGCCATCGATGACGGCCGCATCACCGAGGAGCAGGCCCAAGAATACCGGGACCAGGCCGATTCATACAGTGGCTGGTACGGTTACAGGGGTTCGTACAAGGGCTCCGGAGGCATAGACAACGACGATTTCGCTGAGCGAGTCGGCGACGAACTCGATGTGGACGGTGGAGACGTCAAGGACGCCATCGAGCAGGCACTTTCCGACATCAGCAGAGAGGCCCTGGAGGAAGAGCTGCAGGACGCCGTGGATGACGGCAGGATAACCCAGGATCGCGCCGATGAAATCCTGGAGGACTACGACTCGGAAGACGGCCACCGGTTCAACAAGCGCGGCCACCACGGGCGACACGGCGGCAAGGGCCTATGGAGCCGCGGTCGAGGCCACTATGGCTCCGGTGATTCCGACTCCGATGCAACCGTGACGCCTGAGCCCACCGTCGACGGGGACTCGACCTGATCTGACGACTCAAAACCTGGAAACTACGGGTCTCGAGGTGCGAGGGAGCGGATTGCAGCCCCTTGCACCTCGGCCGTTCCCCAAGCCACCTTCGACGGATGATGAAATGAAGGCCGCCAACGTCGAAAATCAACGGACAGTCCTGGTTGTCGACGATGATCCGAATGTCATCGAACTGGCCAGGCTTTACCTGGAGCGCGACGGCTACCGGGTCCTCACGGCTCTCGACGGCATCGAGGGCCTGGGCACTGCCCGCGAGGAGCGGCCCGACCTGGTTGTCCTTGATGTGATGCTGCCAAGGCTCAATGGGCTCGACGTATGCCGTGCCCTCCGTGAGGAATCGCAGGTGGCCATAATCATGCTCACGGCAAGGGTGGAGGAGAACGACCGCCTCTCTGGCCTGGAACTCGGAGCCGACGATTATGTCACTAAGCCGTTCAGCCCTCGGGAATTGGCCGCCCGGGTACGGGCTGTCCTGCGCCGCACCGCCAGCGACGAGTCGGATGCCGGGCCGGCGTCGCTCTCCGCAGGAGCAGTCGCGCTCGATCTGCGGTCCCGTCGGGCCGAGGTGGCCGGAACGGAATTGCGCTTGACTCCCACCGAATTCAGGCTGCTGGCGCTGCTGATGCGTCAACCGGGGCGCACGTTCACCCGCGATGAGATAATTGATCGCGTCCTGGACGATGATTTCGATGGGTTCGACCGCACGGTTGACGCTCACGTCTCCAGCCTTCGGCGCAAGCTCGCCGCAACAGACCCGTATGCGGCACGACTGATCCAGACCGTGTACGGGATTGGCTACCGCCTGAACCATACCACCGAAGCGGCGGCTCGGAACGTGTGAGGCCGATGCCGAGCTTCGTCTCCCGTCTTTTCTCCAGCCTCCAGTTCCGTCTGGCCCTGGGGTTCGTGTTCGCCCTGGCCGTGGCCCTGATGCTGATTGGACTGGCCGGAGGAGTTGTGGCCGGCAAGCAGGCCGATCGCTTCCAGCGAGACAGGGACTCAGCACAGGTTGCGCGGGTCCGGCAGTTCGTCTCCGACTACTACGCCAGGGGACCTGACTGGAGGGGTGGCAGTCCCGACCTGCAGGAATTCCTGCAGCGGGCAGGTCTCGTATCCGGCGTGCAGATTGAGGTCTTCGACCAGAGTGGCGCACTCATTGCCGACTCTCACCCCGATTTGTCGCCCGCGCCGATCCCCCGAGGAGACAATAGATGGCTCAAACGCGAGGACGACAAGCAGAAGTTCCCTCTCTTTCAAAACGGCGAACAGATTGGAGCCTTCACCGTTTCCGATTCGGGCGTCCCCATACCGAATCCTGAGGGGCCGATCCAAGCCAATCCTGTTGCTGGCCGCATATCCGCAGAGGTTCGACGCTCGTTGTTCTGGGCCGGCATTGGGGCAGCCGCTCTCGGCACCCTACTTGTCTGGCTGCTGTCCCGGCGCACGCTGGCACCGCTGCAGAATCTTGGTGGAGTGGCCCGCCGGTTGGGAGGCGGAGATCTGTCGCAGCGCGCCAACGCCGCTGGGCCGGCCGAGATACGCGAGTTGGCCCACAGTTTCAACGTTATGGCAGAGGGCCTCGAGGAAGCGGAGCGCCACAGGCGCAACCTGACGGCCGACGTGGCCCACGAGCTGCGGACGCCGTTGTCCAACATACAGGGCTACCTGGAGGCCATCAGGGACGGGTTGGTGCAGCCGACCCCCGAGACCATAGACACCATCCACGCCCAGGCAATCCACCTGTCGAGGCTAGTGGATGACCTCCGGCTGCTGGCGCAGGTGGAGTCCGGGGACCTGCAACTCCAGCTGTCGGCCGTTCGCCTGGAACAGCTGCTGCAATCCTGTGTCGACGCCGTACGACCGCGCGCCGGGGCCAAGAGCGTCAGCCTGGTCCTCAATCTCGAGTCGGGGCTTGAGGAGATCGAGGTTGACGGAGCTCGCATCTCGCAGGTTGTAGGCAACCTGCTGGAAAATGCCATCACCCACACCCCGCAGGGCGGAACCGTAGCCATGTCGGCCTCCGCGTCCGACGGGCAGGTCGCGATCTCGGTCTCCGACACGGGCCCCGGCATAGCCCCCGATGACCTTGCCCGAGTCTTCGACCGATTCTACCGGGCGGACCCTTCACGTTCGCGAGCCACCGGGGGCAGTGGACTCGGCCTGACGATCGCTCGCAGGCTGGTCGAGGCCCACGGCGGCACCATAGGGGTTGAGAGCGTACTCCGTGAGGGTAGCCGCTTCACTATGAGATTGCCTCTTTAACGGCAGGAGCTACTTCCCCATCGTTGGTTGAATCGTCCAATCCAGAGTGTTCCTGTTCCTGCTCATAAGAGATGAGACGTCAGAGGAATCAAAAATCTCTGGCAGGGTTGATTTGCGACAGGGATTCAAGATAGCATTTCAGTATGCAGCGGAAGATCTGCCCGGTTCTCCCGAAGACCGAACCACCGGCAACATTGCCCCCACCGGCGGTCCTTCCCCTTTTCCCCATTAAGCATTCTTGCGGACGATCGACAGGAGGCTACGCCACTCGTGGCTGAGCCGCCTACCCTAGGCCCATCCGGTTCGGTTCCACGCCGGTCGGGTCTTTTCTTTTCGCGGATCGACCCCATCTTTCGAAATCTCCTCTACCGTTGCATTGCCGAAGTTGTCGGTACCTGGCTGATGGTGTTCGTGGGCACCTCAGTCGTCGCTGCCGCCGTGCTCACGGGGGCGCAGGCCGGGCTCTGGCAGGTGGCGGTTGTCTGGGCGCTGGGCGTGTCAATGGCGATCTACCTGACCGGCGCCGTGTCCGGAGCTCACCTCAACCCGGCAGTGAGCCTGGCCTTTGCCATCTTCCGACCCCGGGACTTTCCAGCTCGCTGGTTGCTGCCCTACTGGGCGTCGCAAATGCTGGGAGCGGTGCTGGCCGGACTGACTGTGCTGTTGCTGTACGGCTCATTCATACGACAGTTTGAGGTGCAGAACGGCCTGGACCGCGGCGAACCCGGCAGCCAGCTTTCCACCATGATGTTCGGTGAGTATTTCCCCAATCCCGGCATCATCGGCGTCGACGAGGCGGCACGCGCGCTGGTTTCTCCTCTTGAGGCGGCGGCGGTGGAGGCGCTGGGTACGGGAATCCTGGTGCTGATGATTTTTGCCCTGGTTGACCGCCGGAACAGCAGCCTGCCGGTGAAGTACCTGGCCCCGGTGTTCATCGGGCTGACCGTCGCGATGATCATCAGCATGATGGCGCCGTTGACCATGGGTGGCTGGAATCCGGCCCGCGACTTCGGCCCCCGGCTGGTCTCATTCCTCGCCGGATGGGGGGAGATGGCGATTCCCGGGCCGTCGGGCGGGTTCTGGGCATACATCGCGGGTCCGCTGGTGGGTGGCCCACTTGGGGCGGCGGTGTACGAGTTTCTGATTCGCCCGGCGCTTCCACCCAGAGAGTCTGAGGACTAGTGGCGCGAAATCTCTACTATGATGGGTGGACTAGGTTGTCCCTGGTGCGAGCAGTAGGGGCAACCCTTGTGGTTGCCCGGTTGCCCATTGTTCCGAATGGGTTGGTTTACCAACCGGGGTGCTATCGCTGGCAAAGGGAAAGGGCAGCCGATTGACGGCTGCCCTTTAGCAGGCTGTCCGGTCTGTCCCGGTGGCGACGTCGCGGTCAGGGTTCTGTCGCTACGCATCCACCTCGTGGCGGGTAAGAATCAGTTCACGCCTTCTCGTGAGAGGCTAGGCGCTCCCTAACGGACCTGCTGTGGCTCACCAAAGTACTGGGTGGTCAGGGTGGCTGTCGCCGGCCCCGACAGGACATCGATGCCCCGCCGTACCGCGGAGGTGATGCTGCTCAGCTCCTGCTCCAGGGTGCGGAGACTGCGCAGGGCGTAGGCATCGGCCTCGGAGCGATTGGCCTCGGACTGTGCTTCGGCCTGATCCACCATGCGGCGGGCACGCTCTTCAGCGTCGCGCAGCAAGTTGGTTGCTCGCTGCTCGGCCTGGGCCAGCAGTTCGTGCTTGTCCAGCCGTTCCCGGTAGTCATCCTCGGCCTGCGACTTGGTGCGGCGGGCGTCGGTCTGGGCGAGGTTGATGATGTGGTCGCGCTGCGACAGGACTTCCTCGGCGGCCCGGATTTCCTTGGGCACGGTCAGGCGGAGCTGGTCCACCAGTTCCAGGGCCTTGGCCCGGTCCACCAGGATGTGACCACCGGCTCGGGCAGCCTTGCTGGTGTCGATCATAGTCTCCAGTCTGTCGATGACATTAATAATATCTATGATAACCCCCTCTACCGGTCACTCCTCTTCAAGGACCGGGTTTCCGAATTTCGAATACAGTGCTTCCGCCACGTTGGGAGGGACCATCTCCCTGATGTTTCCACCTAGCCTGGCAACCTCCTTCAATAGACTGGCGCTCACAAAGACATAGTCCTGTGAGGTCATAAAGCAAACCAGGTCCACGTCGGGCTCCAGCTTGCTGTTCATGAAGGCCATCTCGAATTCGTACTCGAAGTCGTATCCGCTACGGAGTCCTCTCACGACCACGCCGGCGCCGATGTCCTTGGCGAAGCGGACCGTCAGACCCGAGTATTTCACCACCTGCACGTTGGTCAGGTGACCAATTGCCTGTTCGAACAGGGCAACCCTTTCGTCGGTTTCGAACAGGAGGCTCTTGGACGGCGTGTCGTACACCGCAACCACCACCTCCTCAAAGAGCTTGGCCGCTCGGGTGGCGATGTCCAGATGCCCAACCGTTACCGGATCGAAACTGCCTGGGTAGAGCGCAATTACCATGCTTGCCCGTCCGCCTTCTCCGCAGGATCGGAATCCGCTGTTTCCGTTTAGTCTCCCGATCGTTCTTCAGGGTCGTTTATGTATATGCTTACGGCGTTGTCCCCGTACTGACGGAAAACGACTCTCCGCAGTGTTCCGTATGCGGCTCGGAGCTCACTCTGCCGGGAATGCCCTGCGAACACCGCAGCCCCGGGCGCCAACAGGCCACTGGCTTGGGACATGGCCTCCAGCACGCCGTGGAACGCGCCCATCCGGTAGGGAGGGTCCAGCATCACCAGGGAGTAGGGCCCTGCCAGGTGATTCAGCGTTCTGACTGCATCTCCCTGGCGAACCTCCGACATTCCCTCGTACCCGATGGCCGCCAGGTTCTCGCGGATGACGGCGCACTGCCTGCGATCGCGCTCCACGAAATCGGCCCATGCCGCTCCCCGGCTGAGCGCCTCGATGCCGAGGCTGCCCGTACCGGCGAATAGGTCCAGGACCTTCCCGCCGCTGTACTGTGAGGAATCCAGAATGTTAAAGACTGCCGCACGCACACGTTCCGTGGTGGGACGGACTCCTGGAGCCACCGCGCCCTTGAGACGCCTCCCCCGGGCCTCGCCGCCGCCTACTCGCATGGCTTGGACAATGAAAAATTATACAAGGCAGAAGCCATAGTTCATAGAAAATTTTGGATAAGTTTAACACAAATTTAAGAAATAACGTAAAAATCAGATACAATCGATAGCTGATGGCCCGGCAGGTCTCCCCGGAGCGGGCAATGAAATCAGTGCGCGAACCTTCCGGATTCTGTTGACGCTCCACTGCCGCTGTGCTAATATTCGGCGCACGGCGCACCCTTTAAAGCATAGACTTTTGCCCCGCGCCGGCAGCCCAGCCCGACGCAGAACCTGTACCTCTTTGTGCCTCCTTGCAGACCATGAAACTCAGGGTACACAGGACGCCGGGGCGATATAGGGGACCACAAAACCGATGAGCTTCAGCCAGCACCTGGCGGCTTTCACCCCCGATAGGGATACGGTGCTGACCGTCGGCGTGTTCGACGGCGTCCATCTGGGTCACCGGCACCTGCTCAACCACCTCATCGACTGGGCGTCCCCGGGCTGCATACCCTCCGTGCTCACCTTCGCAAACCGACCGATCACCGTTTTCCGCCCAGGCACCTTCCCCAGCTACCTTACCACGCCGGAACAGAAGCTCGACCTGCTGAGCGATGCAGGAATCGAGCTGGTTGTGCCTCTGGAGTTCACCCAGGAATTATCGCAGGTCACTGCCCGTCAGTTCGCAGAGCTTCTCAGCGACAAGATGCGGATGAAGGGCCTGGTACTGGGCCCCGATTCTGCCCTGGGCCAAGGACGCGAAGGCGACCAGGCCTTCATGGAGGCGGAAGGCGAGCGCCTGGGGTTCTGGGTACGAACGGTACCGCCCCTCGAAATGGACGGCCGGCTGGTGAAGAGCCGCGTCGTTCGCGAGGCGCTGGTGGCCGGAGACGTCGCCGACGGTGCCACGCTGCTGGGACGCAACCACTGTCTCAGCGGGACCGTTGTGGTGGGAGACCAGAGGGGTCGCACCCTGGGCTTCCCAACGGCCAACATCGACGTATATCCCGGCCTCCTGTGGCCCGGTGACGGCATATATGCCACCTGGGCCCATTTCGGCGGGGAACGACACCTCTCCGCCACATCCATCGGCGTTCGCCCCACGTTCGGCCTGACCCAGCGGCTGGTGGAGGTTTACGTGATGGACTTCAGCGGCGATCTTTACGGTCAGCAGATGAACGTGGAATTCGTGCAGAAGGTCCGTAACCAGGAGACCTTTGCCGACATTGATGCCCTGATTGCCCGCATAGGCAAGGACGTCGACGAATCCCGAGCCGTGCTGTCGCAAGCCGATTCCACGTTCTCTCAACCTGGCGAAGGGGCATAGCGTATGACCACGCTTAACCCCGAAACCCTGGACACGATTGTCAATCGTGGGGTCAGCGAAATAATCTCCCGCGAGGAATTCGTCCGGCTCCTGAATTCAGGGCGCCCCCTCCGACTGAAGATGGGGTTCGACCCCAGCAGGCCGGACATCCATCTCGGGCATGTTGTGGGCCTGAGAAAGCTGCGCCAATTGCAGGAACTGGGACACCAGGTCATTCTCATTGTCGGCGACTGGACGGCGCAGATCGGCGACCCCAGCGGACAGTCTGCCACACGCCCCATGCTCACCCACGAGCAGGTGATGGAAAACGCCCAGTCTTACCTGCGGCAGTTCTTCAAGGTGGTGGATGAGGACCGCACGCAGGTCGTGCAACAGAGCGAGTGGTTCGGAAAGTTCACCCTTGCCGACGTGATCAGCCTGACGGGAAAGTTTACGGTGGCCCAGTTCTTGCAACGGGCCGATTTCGCCCAGCGATTCGCCGACCAGCGCGCCATCGCCATCACGGAACTCCTGTACCCGCTACTGCAGGCCTACGACTCTGTCGTTATCGAGTCCGACGTGGAGTTCGGAGGCACCGACCAGATGTTCAACCTGCTGGTGGGCCGCGAGCTGCAGGGGATGATGGGCCAAACGCCCCAGCAGTGCTTCATGATGCCCATCCTTGTTGGTACCGACGGCGTCCAGAAGATGAGCAAGAGCCTGGACAACTATGTGGCGGTGGATGAACGGCCCGAGGAGATGTACGGCAAGATAATGTCCATCGGCGACAACCAGATCGCGAATTACTTTGAACTGCTGACCGACCTGCCGTCGTCCGGTCTAGCCGACCTGGAACGGGACCTTAACCAGGACGCGGTCAATCCAATGGAGCACAAGAAACGGCTGGCCTGGGACATTACCAGCCACTTCCACGATCCCGGCGCCGCTGACGCAGCCCAAGGGCACTTTGAGCGCGTGGTCCAGGGCCGCAGCCTGCCCGACGAAATTCCCGAGCTGTCGCTTGCGGAACTTGAACCACAGGCAGGAACCACAGGCGGTGCCATTCGGGCCGACCGCCTGCTGGTTGCCGCCGGCCTGGCCTCCAGCAACGCCGAGGCTCGTCGTCTCCTCTCCCAGGGTGCCGTGGAGCTGCTGACGGCCTCGGGCGGCTCCACCCGGCTGGCCGACGAACGCGCCGACGTGTCTCTCGCTGCCGGCGATGTGCTACGGGCCGGCCGGCGCCGGTTCGTACGCTTTGTCGCTCCCTAAGGGCCGTCCTTTTACCGTTCAGTCCCTGATACCCAGGCTAGGAACCCGCGGAATCATTCCCATTCTGCCTGCGTAGGCGCTCGTTCTCGGCCCGCAGTTCCTCAATGGTCTGCTGGAGAGTTTTGACCAGTTCGTTCTGGCCATTCTCCTGACCTCTGCCGTTGCTTAGAACAGCGGCGAGCATCGCCATTAACTCTCGGTGTCGACGCTCATCATCTTGGCGGTTGGCCTGCGCCGCCAGGATTTCTTGATGACGCCGTTCCGTGTTTGCCTCATTATCCTGGCGTTCCAGGCGTCTCGCTCTGTGATCGAAATAGCTGGAAAGCATTTGCGGCACTCCCAAGACGGCGAGCATTATGGCTATGTATGCTCCCGCTTGCAGGTATGTGATTAGTGTCCACTCCCCCATTAACCGAATTATACTTCATCAGACGGCCAGCACTGTTCTGACGCGTTGACACCCATTGCGCCCCGTGACTAGACTGAACTGCAAATGTCCCGCCCTGCGGCGCCTCCCTGCCGCGACTCAGACTCCACGGAGGTAGTCCCTTTGACTTCCGACCAGGAATTCCAGCAACTGAAAGACCGCGTCGCCAGTTGGCGCAGCAGCCAGGACCCGTCCACACAGCGACAAGCGGAGTTCCGCACTCCCTCGCAGATTCCGGTCGATCAGGTCTACACGGCCGTCGACGCCGCTCGCGACGACCGTGTCATCGGGGACGACCTGCCCGGGGAGTTTCCCTATCTCCGAGGGATCCACGAAACCGGCTACAGGGGGCGGCTCTGGACCCGCCGCATGTTTGCCGGGTTCGGGCGTCCGGCTGAGACCAACGAGCGGTTCAAGTTCCTACTGGAACAGGGACAAACCGGCCTGTCGGTCGCCTTCGATATGCCCACCCTGTACGGCTACGACACCGACGACCCTCGAGCTTTCGGCGAGTTCGGCACATGCGGTGTGGCAGTCTCGTCTCTGGCCGACATGGAAACGCTGTTCGACGGTATCCAGCTGGACCAGGTCACGACGTCAATGACCATCAACGCCCCTGCCGCCATCATCTGGGCCATGTACCTGGCTCTCGCCGAGAAGCAGGGCGCGTCGCTGGACAAGATCGGCGGCACGATCCAGAACGACATTCTGAAAGAGTACATCGCCCAGAACGAGTACATCTTCCCGCCGGCGCCGTCCATGCGGCTGGTCACGGACACCGTCGAGTTTGCTGCCAGGCATGTGCCGCGCTGGAACCCCATCAGCATCAGCGGCTACCACATTCGCGAGGCCGGTTCCAACGCGGTGCAGGAGCTGGCGTTCACCCTCGCGGACGGATTTGAATACGTGCGCCACGCACAAGAGCGCGGCCTCAGCGTGGACGAGTTCGCTCCACGGCTGAGCTTCTTCTTCAATGTGCACAACAACTTCTTCGAGGAGATCGGCAAATTCAGGGCGGCACGTACAATCTGGGCCCAGGAAATGCGCGACACTTTCGGCGCATCCGACAGCCGCTCCCACAAGCTGCGCTTCCACGCCCAGACCTCGGGACAGTCCCTGACGGCCCAGCAACCGGACAACAACGTGGTCCGCGTTTCGCTCCAAGCGCTGGCCGCCGTCCTAGGGGGGTGCCAGTCGCTGCACACCAACAGCAAGGATGAGGCATGGGCGCTCCCCTCGGAGGAGGCGGCCCTGCAGGCCCTGCGCACCCAGCAGATCATCGCCCATGAGACTGGCGTCACTGACACCGTCGACCCCTTGGGAGGCAGCTACTTCGTCGAAGTCATGACCAACCAGATGGAGTCGGCAAGTTACGACTATTTCCGGCGCATAGAGGACGTGGGAGGAGTGATCCCGGCGCTGGAGTCCGGTTTCCTGCAGCGCGAGATCGCCGAGGCCGCCTACATATATCAGTTGGAGGAGGACCGCAAGGAACGCATCACGGTGGGGGTCAACGAATACAACACCGGCGAGGAAGTCGACATCCCCCTGCTGCGCGTCGACCGTGAGGGAGAGCGCATGCAGATCGACGGCATCAACGACGTGCGCCGGACGCGGGACAACCATGACGTGGCGGAAAAGCTCCGGGCCCTCGAGACGGCAGCCAGGGGCAACCAGAACCTGATGCCTCCCCTGATAGATGCGGTCAAGTCATACGCCACTCTTGGCGAAATGATGGACGTATTCCGGGGCGTGTTCGGCGAGTACCAGCCCGGCTGGGCGTTCTAGCCTGGCAGGGCCAGCGTCTTTCGCCGATTGCGCCACGCCTGATCGCCGGCCAGCAAGGTAAGGCTCAGGATTGTGGCAGATTGGCTATGGCTTGCTTCCACACTTCAGGGTCGCCAATGCGAACAGCTTGAGTGGCGCCGACGTTTTCCAGTAGAAGGGCAAGCATCGTTAGGCGCTGTTCTTCGCTCCAGTACAGTTTCCCCTCAACCATCTCGGTCTTCTCAGGGACCATGTAATAGCGGGACAATCCTTCCGCGCCCCATGCCCTTCCTTCAAGTCGCACGTCCCACTGAACCTGTTCGTCCATACTTGACTCCCAAATTTCGTGACAGTGGCAATATAAATGAAAGGGCGGGTACGAGACCCGCCCCTGACAAACGGCAGTCCGGAATGACGATACGAAGGGTTACTCGTCTTCCTCGCGGAGGCGCTTGGCCTCTTCGATGACCCGGGGCTCCAGGTTGGCGGGCACGGGCTCGTAGTGATCGAACTCCATGGAATATGAGCCCCGTCCCTGGCTTATGGAGCGAAGGTCCTGGGAGTAGCGCAGCAGTTCTGACTGGGGTACCTCGGCGTCTATGACCGTAACCCTGCCCTGAGGGTTCATACCCAGTATGCGCCCGCGCTTGCCGTTGAGGTCGCTCATCACCTCACCGGTGTACCCGTCCGGCACGGTAACGGACAGCTTCATCACCGGCTCCAGCAGGATGGGGCTGGCATCGCTGACGCCCTTCTTCAATGCCTGGACGCTGGCGATCTCGAAGGACATACCCGACGAGTCGACTGAGTGGAAACTGCCATCGTAGAGTACCGCCTTGAGGTCAACCAGGGGGAATCCGGCGAGGGCGCCCTCGTCCAGGGCTTTCGTAACTCCCTTTTCCACCGAGGGGATGTACTCCCTGGGGACGCGTCCTCCGACGACCTCATTGCCGAACTCAAACCCCTGGTCGCGTTCCCTGGGCTCCAGCCGCAGCACCACGTGACCGAACTGGCCGTGGCCTCCTGACTGCTTCTTGTGCCTGTATTCCGTCTGGGTGGTACGGGTGATGGTCTCGCGGTAGGGAACGCGGGGCAGCCTGACCCGCAGATCGGCCCCGAACTTCCGCTTGATCTTGTCAATGGCCACATCAATCTGAGCGTCGCCCAACCCGGTAATCAGGGTCTCGCTGGTATTGGCGTTGCGGGACATCTGGAGGCTTGGGTCCTCCTCCACGATGCGGTTGAGGGCCAGGGACATCTTATCCAGGTCGGCCTTGGATGCGGGGGACACGGCCACCCGATAGTAGCCGACTGGCATGTCGATGGGATCGAAGGACACCTGGTTGTCACGGGTGCAGAGGGTGTCACCGGTCACGGTGGACGACAGCTTCCCGACCGCTCCAATATCCCCGGCGGCAACCTCGGTCAGGTTCTCCTGGTTTTTGCCCTTCGGCAGGTAAAGCTGGCCCACTCGTTCCGACTGGCCCTGGTTGGCATCCCAGACCTCGGAGTTGCTCCTGATGGTTCCCTGGAATACCCGGAACAGCGAAAGCTTGCCAACAAAGGGATCGGCCGTCGTCTTGAACACCAGGGCCGAAAGGGGGGCGCTCGCGTCGGCCTCGTATGCGACCTCGTCGTCGGAGTTGTGCTTGGTCAGCTTGGGCTTCACGCCGTCGACGGGAGAGGGGAGGTAGGAATAAACCATGTCGATAAACTCGGATACTCCGAGGCCTTCGGTGGCGGCACAGCCGAGGATCGGCACCAGCTCGCCGCGGAGCACAGCGCCCCTGAGTGCAGAGGCGATCTCTTCGGCGCTCAGCTCCTCGCCGCTGAGGTAGCGATCGGCCAGTTCGTCGTCGCTCTCGGCCGCTGCCTCGATGAGTCGTTCCCTTGCAGCCTCCACCTCGTCCACCAGGTCAGCCGGGACGTCGGCGTTGGGGTCGGCAACGTTTATTACGCCCTTGAAGCTTTCGGCCTCTCCCATGGGAATCTGGAAAGGCACGCACTGGCGCCCGAATGTCGCCTGGACATCGGCCACGTTGCGATTGAAGTCCGCGTTCTCGCGGTCCATCTTGTTGATGACGATCAGGCGCGGCAGTTCGCGCGCCTCGCACATGTCCCAGCCCCGCTCAGTGCCGACGTCAACGCCGGATGGAGCCGCGACCAGAATTGCGGCGCCTTCGACGACCCGCAGGGCTCCAATGACTTCGCCTCGGAAGTCGTCGTAGCCCGGGGTGTCCAGGAAATTGATCTTGCCATCGCCGCAGTTGACGGCAATCAGGGTGGTCTGGATGCTGCTGCCCCGCTGGACTTCCTCGGGCTCGTAGTCGGAGACGGTGTTACCGTCCTCAATTCGCCCCTGGCGTGTCACCGCCTTGGTGCTGAAGAGCATCGACTCACAAAGAGACGTCTTGCCAGCGCCGGAATGGGAAAGCAGGGCCACATTTCTTATGCTTGTAGCATCCATACAGGGCGTTGCTCCAATTTGCAGAGTCTTCCCGCCTGAACCTGGACCGAATCTCCCAGAGGCAAAAGAGGAAGGCACGAACCGCCGCAACTTATCACGGCATCGTTCGCGGCAGGATAAGCTATTCTATAAGGTGAGGCAATTCGGCGCAACAATGGGTCTGATCAACCCACGGTTATCCCATGCGGAGGCCATTCCGAATGTGGTAACAGAGGTCATGGAACCGCCGAAACGCCTTGGGATGGCGCGCCCTTGGGTTGACATTGAAATTGGCACAGGCCTAAAATTTTTCATCAATAAGGGCTTATTCGGAGGCATGGCAAATGAAACAGATGACTGTTGACAGCATCCGGGTGAGTCCGATGAACTATCAGCGGGTCGTAATCCTGCGTGAGAACGACTCGGACCGCTACCTCCCCATCTGGATCGGACCTGCTGAGGCCGATGCCATAGCAGTGAAACTTCAGGACCTCAGCGTTCCGAGGCCCCTCACCCACGACCTGCTCCGGGAAGTGATTGACAAGCTGGGCGGCTCCATCAAGCACATCCTGGTCAACGATCTCCAGAACGACACGTTCTTCGCCACCATCACCATTGAGGTCAACGGTGGCAGCGAGGATATCGACTGCCGTCCCAGCGACGCTGTCGCCCTCGCAGTGCGGGCCAAGGTACCCATCTATGCCAACGAGACCGTACTCGACAAGGCGGGCATCCACCTGGATAAAGAAGGGAAACCGGCCGGCAAAGAAGAGGTCGCCCCCCAGGAGGGCGAACCCCGCGGTGAGGTCAATCCCGAGGAGCTTGAGGGGATGTCAGCGTTTACCGATTTCATCGACTCCCTGGACCTCGAGGACTTCGGCAACCGCTGACCGCGGCCCTTGCCTGGTCTGCGAATCATAGAGCCAGAACTGGAAAAGGCCTCGATGCCACGCGCCGGGGCTTTTTCTTCAGGGAACCGGTTCGATCGGCAGAACAATGAATATCGAGGGCGGCGGCTCTTGCGAGCGCCTTGCCGGCGCACCAGCCTACGAATGGAATCTACCGGGCGGCGGTCCCCGCGAAACAGGAATGCCTCCCAGCATAAATGGTACAAACTAACCGGCTCTTCATTGACGGGATTGCCCCGTCGCATTACGGAAATCGGATTGACTTCTCCCAAGGCCGGTGATAACATCCTTGCCGTTTGAGCGGTGGTATGGACCTACGGCTCATAGCGCTGCGACTGTTGGGGTTGGGCTGGTATGTAGCCCTCTGCATAGTTGTCGGCACAGTTGGAGGAATCTGGCTGGACAGGCTTACGGGCCTCACGCCACTCTTCACTCTATTGGGAGTCCTATTCGGTACGGTGGCTGCTTTCTACGGTCTCTACAAGATGGTGCTTCCTCTGTTTAACAACAATTCAACATCCCGAAAATCCGGTTCAGACGGAGAGTCCTCCCAGTGAACAAGGGCTTGCTGGTAGGCGGACTTCTTCTCTTTGCCGCTCTGTTCATCGCCGGGCTCATCACCGGAGCCATCGGCGCAGGACTGGTACAGTCCGAAGAGGATAAGGCGGCGGGAGAGACCGCTGAAGGACCATTCGTCAACAAACCCGCGGTACACCTTCCTCCACAGGTGGTCGGCCCCGGCGAATTCCGTGACCACTATACCGATTACCTCCACGCCGAGCACAACAAGCTCAAGTACGGCGAGGAGGGGCTGGACGCCCACGAGAAGGAGGTTTACGAAGAAGGCCCCTTCCTCGGGACCAATTTCGTAATCACCAACACCCTGCTCTCCTGCTGGATAGCCAGTGCTCTCCTGGTTCTGCTGTTCGTTTTGGGCGCGCGCAAGGCGAGCCTGGTCCCGGGCCGGCTGCAGAATTTCGTTGAAATAGTCATCGAGGCGCTACTGCGGTTCGTAGAGGGCACCGTTGGCCCCAACCGCTCCCGGATGCTTTTCCCCGTCATCGCCAGCATCTTCCTGTTCGTCGTGATCAACGCGTGGATCGGCTTGCTGCCCTTCTATCCTGCCTTGGGATTCATCACAGACGGAAAGGTAGAGATCCACCTACTTCGTCCGGCCGGTACCGACATCAACATGCCACTGGCACTGGCGATTGTGTCCTTCGTGTTTGTTGAGTTTCTGGGAATCAAAATGTTGGGCATCGGCTACTTCGGCAAATTCGTCCGGGTGCGGAGCCTGACATCCGGTCTGGGCGCGCTGTTCCAATTCAAGCTGCTGGACGCCTTTCAGGGCCTGCTGGACTTTTTCTTCGTCGGTCCTCTCGAGGCATTCAGCGAATTCGTCCGTCTGATCAGCTTTACCTTCCGTCTGTTCGGAAACATGACGGCGGGCGAGATTCTAGTCCTGATGTCGGCCTTCCTGGTGCCGTTCGTGGCCACAGTCGGCGTGTACGGGCTGGAGCTGCTGGTGGGCCTGATCCAGGGACTGATATTTGCCGGTCTGACGCTTGTGTTCGCCGCCATCGCAATGACGGCTCACGACCACGAGGGACACGAGGAACATCACTAGAAACATCAGGCATCGGGAACCACCCTCACCCCAACCCTCTCCCCGAGGAAGAGGGTATTTTTCCGGGAGGGAACAGGAAAATATGGAAGTCATAGTACTGACAATGGTGATTGGCACCCTGGGCATCGCCGCAGCGGCCCTGGGCGGCATATTTGCCATCTACGCATCACGACAGGACTAGAAACGTTCTAAACGACTCAAACTAGGGAACTATCCGAGGAGGGAAAATGGAGATGCTTTCGGCACTGATGAACCTACCGCTTTTGCAGATCGAAGCTGACGCAGCCAAGCTGCTGGGCGCTGGCATAGCCATCGGCCTCGGCCTGATCGGCCCTGGCATCGGCATCGGCATCCTGGGCGCGGCGGCAATGAGCGCCATCGGCCGCAATCCGGAGGCCACCGGCAATATCCAGACCAACATGATCCTGGGCATCGCGTTCGCCGAGGCGCTGGGCATTTACGCCCTCGTGGCGACGATCATGATCGGCTTCATCTTCTAGCTCTATCTTTTTGGCACGGCTGAGGACGATATTATGGAGACATTGGGAGTACACCTCCCAAGCCTGCTGATCTACCTCGTCAACTTCCTGCTGGTTCTCGGGCTGCTGTTCGCCTTTGCTTACCGGCCCATACTCCGCCTGATGGACCAGCGGGCTGACCGTATACGGGAAAGCCTGGAGGCCTCCGAGCGTGCTCGCGAAGAGGCCGCCTCGTCCCAGCAGGCCGTTGAGGACCAACTTGTGGAGGCCCGCCGAGAGGGTCAGCGGATCATGGACCAGTCCCGCGAGGCGGCGGAGCGTTTCCGCGCCGAGGAAATGGAACGGGCCCGAAACGAGGCCGAGAACTTCGTGGCGAGGGCCCAGGCCGACATCCAGCGGGAGCGCGACGCAGCTATAGAGGAAGTGCGCTCCAATTTCAGCGACCTCGCGATCACCGCCGCAGAGCGCGTGGTGCGGCGTTCGCTGGACCGCCAGGCCCACGAGGACCTGATCACACAGGTACTGGAGGAAGGCGAAAGCCTGCGCCGGTCCTGAGCTTGACTGAGGAAAGGGGTTAGCTAACCGATGGCACAGAGAGTATCGGGAAAACGGTACGGTCAGGCCATCTTCGAGTTGGCCCAGGATCAGGGCGCCGTTGAGCAATGGGGCCAGGATATGGCCCTGGTGGCGGAGGCATTCCAGGACGCCGAGTTCAGCGCGCTGCTCAAGCACGCCGGCGTATCGGCCGAGGACAAGCGTCGGGCGACCGATGCGGTCCTGGGCGATACGCAACCCATGGTCCTCAACATGGTCAACCTGCTGGTCGCCCGCGGCCTGGTGAAGGCCATAACGGAGGCCTGCCAGGAATTCACCGAGTTGCAGGACCGTCTCGAGGGACGACAGCGCGTGGAGGTCACAACCGCCGTGCCGCTGGAATCCTCCGAGGTGGAACGCATCACCCAGTTCGTGGCCGACCTCATCGGCCGCGAGGTGGTGGTCACCCCCAGGGTCGACGAGGATATCCTCGGTGGCCTGGTGATCCAGATCGGCGACCGGCTGATGGATGGAAGCGCCAGAGCCCGGCTGAACGGGCTCCGCGAACGCCTGAACACTGGCATCCGCTAGTACGGCGCCAAAAAATGAACACAACGGGAGTATAATCGGGGAGTGAATCCCCGATATGCTCATACAGGGCCTTATTTTCACATTCGTAACTGAATTTACCCGGTAAGGAGAGCCAGCCATGGCTACCAGGGGACTGGACATTGTTTCGCTGATCAAACGCCAGATCGAAGAATTCGGCGGCGACCTGGCCCTGGTGGACGTAGGCACCGTGGTCCAGGTCGGCGACGGTATCGCCAGCATCCAGGGACTGCAGGGTGTGCGCTCCAATGAGCTGCTGGACTTCGGCAACGACGTTCTGGGACTGGCCCTGAACTTGGAGGCCGACCTGGTGGGCGCGGCCATCCTCGGCGACCCCAACGCTGTCAAGGAGGGAGACCGGGTGCGCTCTACGGGACGCATCATCGAGGTCCCCGTCGGCGATGAACTCATGGGCCGGGTGGTAGACCCGCTGGGACGCCCGCTGGACGGCAAGGGCGCCGTCAACACCAGCGGCTCCCGTTCCGCCGAAACTGTTGCTCCCAACGTGGTGGTTCGCCAGTCGGTGAACACCCCGGTGCAGACGGGCATCAAGGCGATCGACTCCATGATCCCCATCGGTCGCGGCCAGCGCGAGCTGATCATCGGCGACCGCTCCACCGGCAAGACCGCCATCGCCGTCGACTCCATCATCAACCAGAAGGGAGGCGACCTAATCTGCATCTATGTCGCCATCGGCCAGAAGCAGGGCAAGGTGGCCCAGGTGGTCAGCTCCCTTGAGGAGGCCGATGCTTTGGGGCACACCATCGTGGTGACCGCTGGCGCCTCCGACTCGGCACCGCTGCAATACCTGGCTCCCTACGCCGGCTGCGCCATGGCCGAGGAGTTCATGGACCAGGGCAAGGACGTGCTGATCGTCTACGACGACCTGACCAAGCATGCCTGGGCCTACCGCCAGATGTCGCTGTTACTCCGCCGCCCGGCGGGCCGCGAGGCCTACCCCGGCGACGTGTTTTACCTGCACAGCCGGCTGCTGGAACGCTCGGCCCGGCTGGACGAGGAACACGGCGGCGGCTCCATCACGGCGCTTCCGATCATCGAGACGCAGGCTGGCGACGTGTCGGCCTACATTCCGACCAACGTGATCTCCATCACGGACGGCCAGATCTACCTGGAGCCGGAGCTGTTCAACGCAGGTATCCGCCCGGCCGTCAACGTGGGCCTCTCGGTCTCGCGTGTGGGCGGCGCCGCCCAGACCCGGGCCATCCGCCGCGTTGCAGGGCGGTTGCGACTGGACCTGGCCCAGTACCGCGAGCTGGCCACCTTTGCCCAGTTCGGTACCGCAGACCTCGATGCCGCCACACGGGCGCAGCTGGCCCGCGGTCAGCTGGCCACCGAGGTGCTGAAGCAGGCCCAATATGCACCGCTGTCGCTGGACCAGGAGGTTGTGATCCTTTTCGCCGTTAACTCCGGCGGCATGGAGGATGTCCCTCTGGACCGGACCGGAGAATTTGAGGACGGTCTGCTACGGCATGTGTCCGGCAGCCACCCGGATATCCTGGCAACCATCGCCGAAACCAGGGACCTCACCGAGGATATCGAGGCCCGGTTGACCCAGATCATAACGGACTACAAGTCCACCTTCGGAGTCTGATCCCACGATCCGATAACCCGGGGCGCCGATCAGGAGCGCCCAGCACATCGCGCCGAATTCATTCAAACCGCCCGGTCGAGACTGAGAAATGCCCAGCGTCAGAGACATACGTCGCCGCATCCGCAGCGTGGACAACACGGGAAAGGTCACCAACGCGATGTCGCTGATTGCGGCCTCCAAGATGCGGCGTGCCCAGAACGCCGTGTTGCAGGGCCGTCCCTACTCTGAAAAAATTCTGGACGTCATCGCTCACCTGGCAGCCCAGCCCGCCGACGACGTCACTGCCAACCAGCCACTGCTGCAAATACGCCCCGTGGAACGCATTTCGGTGCTGGTCATCAGCCCTGACCGCGGATTGTGCGGCGGCATGCACGCCAACCTGAACCGCCGGGTGGGCCAGTTCATGCTGGACCAGGCTGTGCCCGTGCAGGTGGTTGCCGTCGGGCGCAAGGGCCGCGATTTCATGGTGCGCTCCGGCAGCGATCTCAGGGCAGTGTTCACCGATCTGGGCGAAACACCCTCGCTGCTGGACACGCTGCCCATCTCCGACATGCTCGTCGAGAGCTACGCGGACACCGAGGCCGACGAGGTGTACGTAGCGTACACTCGTTTCAACTCCACCCTGTCTCAGACGCCGGTGGTGGAGCGTCTGCTGCCCATCACTCCCTCGGAGCTGACGGGCGCCGAGCGAGTCGGCTACATCTACGAGCCGGACAACCTGTCGGTGCTCCGCAGCCTGCTGCCCCGATTCATCGAGATGCAGGTGTACCACGCCATGCTGGAGTCCATCGCCAGCGAGCAGTCGGCCCGCATGGTGGCCATGCGCAATGCCACCGACAACGCCAAGCAGCTCAGCGAGGACCTGACGCTGGTGATGAACAAGCTGCGCCAGGAGAGCATCACCAACGAGCTACTCGACCTCATCGGCGGCATGGCGGTACTTGAGGGCTAGCCATGACCGCCATTGTCAAAGAGTACGCAGTTACTGGAACTCGGAGTAACGATCTGATCCGAGCGCGATATGACCCTGAATCGAGGGATTCCCTGGTCAGCCGAGACGTCGCAGAGAGATTGGGGAACGTAGGGTGTCTGCCCTCGAAAGTGACTGTGAACGCCAACGGAGTGGACGAGGCTTTAAGATCTTGTGGCAGCATTCATTTTGGCGTTGACTTGGATAACGTTAGGGTCCTGCATCACTTCTACGTTGTGGATGCCTTGCCAGAGGAAATGTTCATCGGCGCTGATATGATTCGCAAATGGAGAATCAGCCTTGACCCGGACAACGAAACTGTAACCATCGATCCTTGCGCTGAAGACCTGAACCGCAGAACCGGAATAGCAATCGCTGTCCCGGTTTCAGGAGAATAGTATGGCTACCGGAAAAATCGTACAGGTAATCGGTACCGTTGTTGACATTGAGTTCCCGGCCGAGGAGCTGCCCAATCTCTTCGACGCCGTCGAGCTGGATAACGAGGGAGAGCGTCTGGTCCTGGAAGTGCAGCAGCACATCGGCAACAACTGGGTGCGCTGCCTCGCCCTCGGGGCCACCGACGGCCTCGCCCGCGGCGTGGAGGTAACGGACACCGGCCAGCGCGTATCGGTACCAGTGGGCCCCGAGACCCTGGGCCGCCTGTTCGACGTTACCGGAACGCCCCTGGACAACCTGGGACCGGTGGAGACGCCCCTGAGGTGGCCCATCCACCGCGACCCGCCCACCTTCGACGACCAGAGCCCGTCAGTCGAGATTCTGGAAACGGGAATCAAGGTTTTCGACCTGATCACGCCGTTCATGAAGGGTGGCAAGATCGGGGCCTACGGCGGCGCCGGCGTCGGCAAGACTGTAATCATCCAGGAGCTCATCCGGAACATTGGCGCCGTACACCAGGGCGTATCGGTGTTCGCCGGGGTGGGCGAGCGGTCCCGCGAGGGCAACGACCTCTGGCACGAGATGCAGGACTCCGGCGTGCTCTCCAGCACCGTGCTGGTTTTCGGCCAGATGAACGAGTCCCCCGGCGTGCGTGCCCGCATCGGCCTCACGGGCCTGACCATGAGCGAGTACTTCCGCGACGAGCAGAACCAGGACGTGCTGCTGTTCGTCGACAACATTTACCGCTACATCCTGGCTGGCATGGAAGTGTCCGCGCTGCTGGGCCGCATGCCCTCCGCCGTGGGCTACCAGCCCACGCTGAGCACCGAGATGGGCGCGCTACAGGAGCGCATCACCTCCACTCGCAGCGGCTCCATTACGTCCTTCCAGGCCATCTACGTGCCAGCGGACGACTACACCGACCCCGGCATCGTCACCACCTTCGGCCATCTCGACGGCGTGGTATCACTGGAGCGCTCCCTGGCGGCCCAGGCGCTGTATCCGGCGGTAGACCCGCTGGCCAGCTACTCCCGAATCCTCGAACCGCGAATCGTTGGCGAGGAACACTACCGCCTGGCCCGCGGCGTGCAGCAGGTGCTGCAGCGCTACCGGGAATTGCAGGACATCATCGCCATTCTCGGCATCGAGGAACTGTCCGAGGAAGACAAGCTGACCGTCTTCCGGGCTCGCAAGATCCAGCGCTTCCTGACCCAGCCGTTCTTCGTGGCGGAAACGTTCACCAGCCAGCCCGGCAAATACGTACCGCTGCGCGAAACGGTCCGGGGATTCCAGGAAATCCTGGACGGCCAGCACGACGATCTGCCCGAGCAGGCTTTCTACATGGTGGGCACCATCGACGAGGCCATCGAAAAGGCCCAGGGAATCCGGGCCGAGGGGTAGCACTCACCATGCCGATGTTGCTGGAAATCACGACTGCTGAACGCCAGGTCTTCGGGGAAGAGGTGGACATGGTCATGGCCCCGGGCGTGGACGGCCAACTGGGCATCCTGCCGCGCCACGCGCCCCTGATGACCATGCTGCAGCCGGGGGAGCTGACGATTCGCAAGGGTGGAGCAGATACGTTTTTCGCGGTCACCGGAGGATTCATGGAAGTCCTGGGGGACCGTGTGATCATACTAGCCGACGCCTGCGAGCACTCAGAGGAGATCAACGAGGAACGGGCACAGGAGGCCATGCGCCGCGCCCAGGAACGCATCTCCAGCCGGCCCACCGAGATGCAGTTGGAACGGGCCCTTGCCTCGCTGCGTCGCGCTCAGGCCCGCCTCGACACCGTCAGGCGCAGGAGGAACCGGGCTGGTAGTCCCTTGCCGCCCAGCGTGAGTTCACCGGGTTAGCACGGTCTGCGATTTCAGGCGCAATAAGTTAGCCCTCTCCCGATCGGGGGAGGGCTTTTTGCTTCCTATGGAGTGCTTCGGAGCGGTTCAAGTGTCCCACAACATCAATCGTCGTCGACTCCATTGATGTAATAGGTCATTGACTGGAGAGACAGGACGGGGTCGATATTGCGTATTCTCACGCCCTCTCGCACATGGGGTATGATCGGAGCGTAGTTGAGAATGGCGCGAATACCGCAGGCCACAAGTTGGTCCACAACCTCCTGCGTGTGCGAGACGGGCACGGCCACAATGGCGATGCTAATCTTCCGCTCGGCCACCACGCGTCTCAGGTCATCCAGGGAGTGGACCGTCAGCCCTCCCACGTCGCTCCCGATGACATCGTCGTTCACATCGAACGCAGCCACCAGGTGAAAACCGTCGGGGTTGAAGCCTGGGTAGTTCACGATGGCCCGTCCCAACCTGCCGACACCCACTACCGCCACGTTCCAGTAGGTGTTCACCCCCAGGATCTGCCTAAGGCGCTCGAGGAGGTCCAGAACACTGTAACCTCTACCCTGCTTGCCGAAACGCCCGAAATAGCTGAGGTCCTTGCGGATCTGGGCGGGAGTCACCTGCAGCTTTTCCCCCAGCTGTTGGGAGCTGACCACGGTGATGCCGTCGTCCATCAGGCGGTTGAGGATCCGCAAGTACTGGGGCAGCCGGCTAACGACAACCTCGGGCACTTCCGAACGGGAAAAATCAGGGGGTAAGGAGGCACCGGCCATGCAGTATCAGGTCTCCTCGCGGGACGATGGGTAAGTGTGCAATTCATTGAACAAAAGAGATTATAATCTATTTGCCAACCATGCCCCAGTCAACAAGAACCATTCTCCGCGTCACTGGTGATACAAAGGCTGCAAGAGCCTGCCTGCCCCAGGGACTGCGTCTCCACGTCTGCAGTGGCAAGCCAGCGAGAGAAAGTCCATCCCCGGCAAACTTGATAACAGCGGACAAGAGAGCACGAATTGCACGTTGGAATCTGCAAGCTGACCCTGCATCTACCCGAGTCCTCCAGTCTCAAGGATAAGCGGCAGGTCGCGAGGTCCTTGTCTGACCGAATACGCAACCGTTTCAACGTCGCCGTTGCCGAGGTTGAGGACCTGGACCGACGCCAGCAACTGACGCTGGGAATCAGCTGCGTCTCCAACGACAGGGGCCACGCCGACGCGATGCTTTCCAACCTGCTGGAATACGTCGAGCAGTCCCGATTTGACGCTGAGATTGTGGGAGTTCAGACCGAGATAGTGGGTGGGGTGTAACCCGGAGCAACGTCGCCCGTGGGCACACCGTTTCGAAACTGCACCAGCGCCTGTGCCATCGCATCACCCGCTACGTGCTGCACGTTATTGTGGGCGGCGCCGTGCAGGGTCACAAAGCGCTTGGGCCGGTTTGCGGCCTGGTATAGTTTGAAGCCCTGCCGGTGGGGGATGATGTCGTCCAATTCTCCGTGCAGAATCAGCAACGGAGTGTGGACCCGGCCGATTCGGTTCATCGAGTTGAAGTGTCCTCGCACCAGCCATCCGGCCAGTGGGATGGGAGTGACAAGCCTGGTCATGTCCTTGATGGACGAAAACGGCCCTATCAGGGCCATGCCCGCTGGCGGATGCTCCGCAGCCAGTTCGATGGCCACGGCGGCGCCCAGGGAGTGTCCGAAATAGACAATGAGGTTCGCGTCAACCTCAGGCCGGCCTCGCAGGTATTCCAACGCTGCCCGCGCATCCAGGTAGACACCACGCTCCGTAGGGTGCCCCTCGCTGTTGCCGTAGCCGCGATAGTCGAAAATGAACTGGTGCACGCCCAGCAGATGGTGGGCCTTGGCCAGTTGACCTACCCGGGTGCCGAGGTTGCCCCCGTTGCCGTGAAACCAGAGCCATGTCTGTCCGTGAGAGCCATTGGCGCCTGCGGGGGCGGGAACGAACCAAGCGTGCAGCCTCAGGCCATCGGGAGAGGTGAGGTATACGTCCTCGTAATTCAGACCCTCGGCTTCTGGCGATGCGTCAAGTCCGGAATCGGGCGAGAATACAAAGCGCTTTTCGGCCCACCGCCAGAACATATACGACCGAGTATCTCGCTACGGGGAAATTGCGGCCTGCCCGCGAGTCTTCATAAGTTCCAGCAGGCGGTATGAGAAATCCCTCTTGGTCAGCACGGCATCGCAGCCCAGCGCCCGCGCCTTGCGGAGCATATCAGCGTCGCCGTGGGGGCCGTAGGCGATGAGCGGAGTGGGCGACTCCCGATCGCCCTTCAGAGCCGAGGAGAACAGGGACACGCCCTCCACCCAGGCGCTTTCCTCTGTCTCCAGGTCGATGAGGGCCAACGCGACTTCCCGTCCGGCTGTGGAGCGCAACAGGCCGTCCGCAGAGTTGCCGTACACCGCTTCCATCCCCGAGCGGATGGCTGCGGATTCTATGCGGGGGATAAAGAACAGGTTGCCGGTGAGGACCAGTGCCACCGGTGCGGGAGGTTCGGATTCTTCCGGTCGTTCGGACATGTCAGCGCACCGGCGGGGCGCCGAATGGCACCGCGAGGTGTGATGGCGGGTACGATTCCTGCTCGCGCTGTATGGTGTCCTCCCTGTCAGCGATGTCGCGACGCTCCGGACGGTCCTCCTCGCAACTGGGACACCAGATCAGCGCCCGCGAAGACAGCATCATGTTGTCTTTCTTGACCGTCATGGTCTCGATCTCGTTGGTGCAGACACTGCACCTGCGGATGATGGTCACCTGATCTATTCCCGGCATTGTCTCCTACCTCCTCCATCCCTTGACACACAATACCACCATGAGACGGTCCGTGCAGTGGCGGACTAGGGTTCGAGGCTTTCCGACAGCAACTCCAGAACGTCCTTGGACTCCTTCTGGTCTTGCATTCCCTTGGCCTGGATGCCCTCGGTCATCATCTGCAGGCAGAACGGGCAGGAAACACCAACGGTCTGCGCCTCGGTTTCGAGGAAATGGTCGGTGCGGATGTGGTTCACTCGCTCGCCTTGGCTTTCCTCGATCCACATGTGGCCGCCACCGGCGCCGCAGCAGAACCCGCGTTGGCGACACCGGCCCTCCATCTCCACCAGCTTCAGCCCCGGGATGGCCTTGGCCACGTTGCGAGGCTCGTCATAGACGCCGTTGTGCCGGCCGAGGAAGCACGAGTCGTGGTAGGCCACGGTGACATCCATCATCTTGACCGGCTTGATCCTGCCCTGCTTGATCAGGCCATCCACGAACTGGCTGTAGTGCAAAACCTCAAAATCGCCGCCCAGCTGCGGATATTCGTTCTTGATGGTGTTGAAACAGTGGGGGCAGATGGTCACCACTTTCTTGACGTTGTAGCTGTTCAGGGTCTCGATGTTCTGGGTGGCCATGATCTGGAACAGGTACTCGTTGCCCATCCGCCGGGCCGGGTCGCCGGTGCAGGTCTCCTCGTCGCCCAGGATGGCGAAGTCAACCTTGGCGGACTTGAGCACCTTGACCATGGAGCGGGCGATGGCCTGGCTGCGCTGCTCCAGCGCGGGAGTGCAGCCAACCCAGAACAGTATCTCGGCCTCCGGGTTCTCCGCCAGCGTCGGCACGTCCAGCCCTTCGGCCCAGTCGGTGCGGGAGAATTGGGTGCCTCGCCAGGGGTGCCCGCGCTGCTCCATACTGATCAGGGCGTTCATGGCGGTCTCGGGGGCGTTGGATTCCTCCAGCACCATGTAGCGCCGCATGTCCATGATGGTGGGCACGTGTTCCACCGTTACCGGGCATTCCTCCATGCAGGCGCCGCAGTTCAGGCAGTCCCAGATGGCCGTCTCCGGGATGGCGTTGTTCAGGATCGGCAACGGTTCGACGTGCTCAGGGTTCCGTTCGCCCTGGTGCCCGATCTCGATCATGTGGTCCTTGATGTTCTCGACAATATGCATGGGCGAGAGCAGCTTGCCGGTGATGTTGGCCGGGCACACGTCGGAGCAACGTCCGCAGACGGCGCAGGCGTACCCGTCCAGCAGCTGCTTCCAGGTGAAGTCCTGCACCCGCGATGCGCCGAACCTCTCGGCGTTCTCCAGGTCCATGGCCGGCAGCGCTCCCCGCGAGTCAAGGGTGCGGAAGAAAGCGTTGATGGGCGCGGCCACCATGTGCATGTGCTTGGAGAACGGGATGTAAACGGTGAAGAACAGGATGATAGCGAAATGGACCCACCAGAACAGCGCCTGCAACGCGCTGGCCGCCGACTCGCTGATTCCCCAACCAATGAACAGTCGTCCCAGCGCCCCTCCGATGATTACGTCGGCCTCCGGGCCGGTACCACCCTCGGCTACGTAAAAGCTGTGGGTCAGGATCGTGGAGGCCATCAGGCCGGCGATCATCCCCACGATGATGATGGCGTCGGGATTTCGGGTCAGGTCATAGCTGAGCCGCCGCGGGCGCACCACCCACCGGCGTGCGGCCGCCCAGATCAGCACCACCAACAGCACCGCTGCCAGTATGTCGAGATAACTGCTGTACACCATCGCCCCGGTCTCTGTCAGCAGCCACTCAGGGAAGGGTTTCCACGCCACTGCCACAAAAATAAATATGCCGTAAGACAGCATGAAAGTGAGGAATCCCCAGAAGATCGAGGCGTGGCCCAGACCGGCCCAATCGCCGAAAGGCACCCTCTGCAGCACTTTCTTCTGCCCCAGCACTATGGCCATGGCACCGGTCAGGCGCTCAATGGGACGATCGAAGCGCGCCTCTGTCCGGCCCTGCAGGACCAGGCGGAACACCCGCTGATAGATGGCAAAACCGCCCGCTGCCGCCGCCAGCAGGAAGAGAACGTAAACGCCCACCCAGATGGGAATGGGACCAATATCACCGGGAGGTACCAAGAGTAACGCTCCTTAATCCTCGGTAGACGATCAGCCAGCTATTCACGCCAGTTGAGAACGTAGTTTACCTGATGATTTCTCTCCGGCGTGTTGGCGTACCGGGACTTGGGATTATCTTTCCAGAGTTCACGCAATCGTTGCAGGGCGGCATCTCCGTCATACCCGTTGTGCCTCGCCAGCCAGCATCCGACGATGGTGCCGGTGCGGCCCACGCCACCCAGGCAGTGGACGTAGACGGTACGCCCTTCGGCGATGTGCAGGTCGATGGCGTCCAGGACTTCCCTGGTAAACTCCGGGCTCTTCGGAATATCAGTGTCTGGAATGCCAAAGCGCAAGTGTTGAGCATCACCGATCAACTGGGCATAGGGAAGCAGGGCTTTGCCACGAATGTACTTCCACTCGTCCTCGCCTTCCGTCAGATCGATAAAAACCTCTACACCGGCATCGCGAAGCGCACCGATCTTGGCAACAGAGGACTCCTCGCCAAGGTCCCTGGGGTACTCCCCAGCCAACAGTTGGTCCGTAACCCAGTAGCAGTATTCTATGGGCCGCTCTTTCATCGACGCTGCGTCCTACAGGTCGGAGACCTGGGGGATGACCTCGCGGCCCAGTAGCTCGATCTGCTTCAGCACCTGCTCCTGGGGCATGCCGGGCCACTGCATCCGGAATATCATCATGTTAACGCCCAGGTCCTCCGAGTAACGTTTCACCTCGGACACGACGTCGTCGGGAGACCCCAGCAGGAACCGGTCTCGGGCCAGGTCCTGATAGGGAACGGAGAACGACTCCTCGCCCGGCAGAGCCTTGTCCTGTCCCCAGGCGGCGTAGGCTGCGTATTTGCCTTCCAGGTAGGGCTGGCTCTCGATGTAGGCGGTCTCACGGTCGGCGGCCACGTACATCTCCCGCATCATCGGGAGGTCTGTCGGTATGGGATTGCCGGCCTTTTCCAGTGCGGCGGTATAGCGCGTCCACTGGTCGGCCACCATGGGCACCGTGGCGTGGGGGTTGATCAGCCAGGGGTAACCCCAGCGGGCCGCGCGGCGGATGGCCACGTCGTTGTTGGCCGCCACCCATATGGGCGGATGCGGCTGCTGCACCGGTCGGGTGACCAGCTTGGTTTTGGGGATGGTGTAATACTTGCCCTCGTATTCCAGCTCATCCTCGGTCCACAGCTTCTTGATGATCTCCAGCGATTCGTTCATCCGGCCAACACGTTCCTCGCGCTTGACCCCGAAGGCCGTGAATTCCTCGTCTCGGTAGCCGAGGCCGATGCCGAACACGAACCGGCCGTTAGTGATGCAGTCCAGGGTGGCGATGCTCTCCGCCAGCTCTACGGGGCTGTGCAGCGGCAGCAGCAGCACCGTGGCGGCCACCTGCATATCCCCGGCCTCGGCAGCGAGGCGCGACAGCAGCGGAAACACAGTGCTCATCTGGTAGGGGGCGGCCAGGTAATGCTGCCCAGTGGCGATCAGGCTGAACCCGGCGTCGCGGGCCGCCGCGACCTGCTCGAGGCTGTCCTGAATCTTCTGCGGCATGGACTCGCCGGGCAGGTACTGGTTGGTTACGAAAAATCCCAGCTTCACGGTTGCTCCTTATGTTCACGACCCCAATGTCCGGGGCGTTGCATCAGCCCACTATTGTATAACAGAACGATGCGGCGATGCAGGCGCTCCTCGTACAAAATCACCCTTACCAAGGACTCTCGTTTACCGTCAGTACACGAGAGCGATATACTGTTTTTCATGCGAAAGGCAATAGCGGAGAGAGCGCCATGATGGAATGCGGGAAAGAGGAGACACGGGTTGTGTTGGAACCATTGGTGCACGCCAAGGTCAAGAGCATCGCCAAGCTCGATGGCGTGAGTGTTGAGGAATGGGTAAATAAAATCCTGCGCGAGGCTGTACGAACGGACCCCAAGGCGACGGAAGCCTTAATGCAGACAATCCAAGAGGCTGGAGACGTCAACGCTCCGGCCTGGATTGTGGAGGGTATGTTGCAGGAGTTTGAGTCGTGGCGGAGGCGTGGGTGATATTTGTTGACTCCAATGTGCCGATGTACTTGGTCGGAGAACACCATCCGAACAAGCAAAGATCCATGGAGGCTGTTAGACGGTTGTTTCAGGCAGAGGAAATTCTGATTACTGACGTAGAGGTATACCAGGAAATTCTGCATCGTTATTCTGCCATTCAGCGATTTGACGTATTGGATAATGCCTTCAGAGCACTTGATGGAATCGTCAGAATTGCCTTACCGATCAACAAACCACACGTCCTGAGAGCAAGAGAGATTCTTAATTCCGTAGGGACCATCTCGGCCAGGGATGCCTTGCATTTGGCAGTAATGGAGGATACTGGAATCACACAGATCCTCAGCTACGACAGGGGGTTCGACGCCATTCCAGGCATCGAACGAATCGAATAGTCAACTAAAAGCACAGCGAGGCTAGCACTCATGAAAATCGCAAGGTTCCAGAGCAACGGGCATGTCGCCCACGGTGTGGTGGAGGGCGACGAGGTCGTCGAAATCGAGGGTGACATTTTCTCCGACTTCAAGGCCAACGGCGAGCGCCGCAAGCTGGCCGATGTCAACCTCCTGGCTCCCACCGACCCCAGAGAAATCTGGGCGCCGGGCCTGAATTTTGCCAATCACCTCGAGTTCGCCGCCGGTGTTCTCGGCGACGAGGACCCTCACATTCCGGAACACCCGGAACCGTGGATCAAGGCCCGCGGCTCCCTCACTGGTACCGGGGAGAAAATCATCCTGCCCCATGACACCTCTGGCGAAGTCCACTACGAGGGTGAGGCCGTGGCCATCATCGGCAAGGCATGCCGCCGAGTTAGCCCCCAAGAGGCCGGCAGCTACATATTCGGCTACAGCTGCGGCAACGACGTCTCGGAGCGGGCCTGGCAGAAAGACGACTGGACATTCTGGCGAGCCAAGGGATCGGACACCTTTGCGCCCGTGGGGCCCTGGATCGAGACCGACATCAACCCACAGGCGCTGGAAATGATCGTGCGGCTCAACGGCGAGGAGGTGCAGCGCGGGCGCACCGAGGAAATGCTGTTCACCTTTGCCGAGATTGTCAGCTACATCAGTCAGCAGGTCACGCTGCAGCCGGGCGACATGATTCTCTCCGGCTCCACCGGGGTGACCACGGGCCTGAAGGACGGCGACCTGGTGGAAGTCGAGATACCCGGCATCGGCGTGCTGTCCAACCCCGTGGAGCGCGAAAAGGCGTAGGGGCCGCTACAGGCTGACGACGGCCTGGGCCCGGGCTACCGGTTCGCCCCGGTCGTTGTCCACGGCAACGTCACACTGCACCAGCCGCAGCCCGCCTTCCGTCCGCTTGCCCACCACCGACCCGACAAGGCTGATGGTGTCATTGGCGATCACCGGCAGCAGGTGTTCCACATCCACCCTGCTGCCCTCGGCATCCAGCCTCTCGGGTGGAAATCCCTTGCCAAGCAGCTCGACTACGTAGGACTCTACGGTTTTCACTGGCAGGGTTTCCGGGTACTCGTCGTTTTCGTCGGGCTCGCCGTGCAGCGAGTTGTAGCGCAGGATGGTATCCTCCGTCTCCCACTTGATGAGCACCGGCAGGGTGTCTCCCACCGCCACGGTCTCGAAATCGACGGTCATCGCCCATAACCTGGCCATTGTTCCTCCGGGGCCGGAGCATTCTCGCGCCCAAAGGCTAACACCGCGCTCCGCCGACAGCAATTCATGCTGGAATCGCGACAGCCGTTGGGGTAACCTGTTTTGTGGCCCATGAGACCACGATCTAACCAATGCAGGAAAAAGTGATGCCGGATTCGGAAAGGGACGAACCGTACAGCAGGGCCATGGTGGTCATGGCCCATGCCGATGATGCCGAGTGGACCTGCGCCGCAACTATGGCCAAGATGTGCGCCGAGGGCTGGGAGGTCGTGCTCGTCCTCTGCACCGACGGCTCCAAGGGCAGCGACGATCCGGAAATGACCTCTGAGCGCCTCGCGGAAATTCGAGCCGCAGAGCAGCGGGAGTCGGGGCGCATACTGGGACTCAAGGATGTGGTATTCCTGGGTTATCCGGATTCCTACCTTGAACCCACCCTTCAACTCCGCAGGGACATCGCCCGCGAGATACGCCGCCACCGCCCTCATGTGGTCATCACCGAGCCGCCGACCCGAGACATCGACAGCCGCTACTACGGCAGCCACCCCGACCACCTGGCCACCGGCGAGGCTGCCCTGGCCGCAGTTTTCCCCACCGCGCGCGACCGCCTCACCTTTCCGGAGCTGCTGGAGGAGGGGCTGGAGCCCCACAAAGTCCGAGAGGTCTGGATAGTCGGAGGAATGGAGGGTTCGGACCATTACGAGGACGTCGACGGTTACCTGGAGACCGCCATTGCCGCGCTCAAGGCCCACGAGTCCCAGGTTCCCCCCGAGGCTGCTGATAAATACTTTCCCATTGGCCGCGCCGAGACGGCCGCAAAGGTCGGCCTCAAATACGCCGAGGGATTCAAGACCATCAAGTACCACTGAGAGAAAAGGGAGCCATACGTAGGGCTCCCTTGGCAATCGCTTGTATGTGAAGGGTCGATCACAGGATTATGCGGGGGGATCAAAGGTCTCCGCCTGAACTTCCACCTCTCCGGAGAATCCACTTTGGTCGCCTGGGGCGAGAAAGCCAAGTAGTTCAAAGCCAATAACCCTGTGGTTCACGTCTTTCATAAGCACAACTTCCTCACCGGTTTCTGAGCAGATGTACTCGTCAGACGGGTCTCCAAACCATACCGTCAAGGTATTCCCCGTCCGGTCGTGAACCACTTTTACTTTCTCCACACGGTTTCTCCCTCTTTGATCGCGTCCGTGGGATACACCGTAATGATAAACCTGTCGCCGTTGAGCCTTTTGGTTACCACGCAGAGCCATCTGCCAGGACGTTCCAACCTATAGAACAGGAAAACGTCCGCGTCGCTACGGCTACGCCTGATTTCGCTGGGATCCTCCAATGCTTCAGCGACGCTGCTTTCTCGTCCTCGGATCACCACATGTTTTCGATGATCACGAGATTCCAATAGCGTAGAGTTGTGCGGACCTCAAACCCGAGAGGAGTGTCCACACGATACAGAATTTCGTCCGACGCCAACGGTCTATCAACTAATCAGGCTTGCGTGCTGTCACCTTGAAGCTGGCGGTGTTGGTGTATGTCTCCTTTTCCGACTCGGTCCAGAACTCGACGCCCTCGCCAGTGACCTGGATGTCGACGAAACCGGCCCGCCGCATGCGGTCGATGTAGATCTCGTGGTACTCGGCGCCCGCAGCGCACGACACCCAGGATGCCGCGTCGGTGGCGGCGGGGCCCTCAGCCGTCAGCGCCAGCACGTCCGACAGGTGGATGCGGCCGCCGGGAGCGAGCACTCGGAAGCTCTCGCTGAATACCGCGTCCTTTTCGGGGGACAGGCAGACCACGCAGTTGGAAATGATTACGTCGTAGGAGTCGCTGGGCAAGGGCATGGACTCCATTTCGCCCTGCACGAACTCCACGTTGGTCAGGCCCAGGGAGGCCTGGTTCTTGCGGGCAAGTTCCAGCATCGACGGCGTCATGTCCAGCCCGGTAACGCGCCCGGTAGCGCCCACCTGCTGCGCAGAGAGGAAGCAGTCGATGCCGCCGCCCGAGCCCAGGTCCAGCACCCGTTCGCCCGGCTTCAGTCCGGCCAGGGCCGTGGGGTTGCCACAGCCCGCCGACGCGGCGATGGACTCGGCGGGCAGCCCGGCCAATTGTCCCTCGTTGTACAGCAGCAGGGCATGCTCCAGGTCCTCCGGTCCGCAGCAGGACGCGGAGACGTCGCAGCCGCACCCGTCGGTGTGCTCTCCATCGCCGTGCTCCACCACTGGGCTGAGCTCGATCACCCGCTGTGCCCGTGCTCCGTACCTTTCCCGGACCAGTTCCTTGATTTCGTCGTTGTATGTGGTCATTGAGACCTTTCCTCCTGTTTTTTCGGTTGTCGTCTCTTAAGAAGTTTTAGTCAATCCGGGTTAAACCTCGACAATAACTGCCTTGGTATAAAGCGCTTGTTCCACGCAGTCCTGCACCGCGGGCAGCATCCGTTCCCAGACCTTCGCCCCGTGGTAGAAGGCTTCCTCTCCCGTGGGCGTCAGCCAGCAGACTCTTCGTTGGCGGCCCTGGTGCTCCTCCATTCGGCTCTCTACAAAGCCGTTGTCCTGCAGTTCCTTCATCGTCGAATAGACCATGGCTTCAGTGGGTTCGCAGCATCCCTTGCACGCTTCCTTGATAGCCTGGTTTACCGCATACCCGTGCAAAGGGCCCTTGGCCAGTTGCGACAGCAGCAGGAATCGGCAGAGGCTCCTCTTGACCAGGTTCTCCCAATATTCCTCACTGTTCATGCTGCCCATGTTCGCTCCAAATACTAAACCTTGAATACTAAAGCGGATTTAGTATAAAGGCCCTTACCCCTCCGGTCAATTTCCCTGTAGCAAATTGCCACTGTGTTAGAATGGCGGCGGTTTTCAGATACAGACTGGAGACGCTACGCCATGAAAGTCACCGGTTACAACACACGAATCCTGCACACGCCCGCCGACGACCCGCTGGCCAACAGCCTGCCCGACACCGGACGGCAGCGGGCCTTCGTAACGCTGGAAATGACCACCGACGAGGGTGTCGACGGCGTCGGGCTCACTTTCGTTCCCGCGCTGTCCGCCAGCCCTGTCGCGGGGGCGCTGCGCACCTCCGTGGAGGCCTTGGCCGAGCTGACCATCGGCGAGGACCCCATGGAGATCGAGGGGATCGTCGGGCGCATCCAGGAGGCCACCTCCGGGGCCGGTCCTGGCGGACTGCTCACCATGGCCCTGGCCGCCGTGGACATGGCGCTGTGGGACATCAAGGGCAAGGCCCTGAACCAGACCGTCGCATCGCTGCTGGGCGGCTACCGCACCAGCGTCCCCACCTACGCCAGCGGCGCGCTGATGCGGCCCGTCAACGTGGAGCGGCTGTCGGAGATCGGCCCGATGCTGGTGGAAAAGGGCTTCCGGCAGATGAAGACCCAGATGGGCGCCGAGCCTCTGGCCAGCCGCGAGGTAGACCGCATTCGCACTCTGCGCGATGCTGTCGGCGACGATATCGACCTGATGTGCGACATCAACCAGATGTGGAGCGTCAATCGCGCCATCGACATCGGGCGGCGTGTCGAGGACTACCACCTGTTCTGGCTGGAGGACGTGGTGGCCCACGACGACTACCAGGGCATGGCCAAGGTGGCCGACGCCCTGTTCACCCCCATCTGCTCCGGCGAGTATGTCTACGGCGTCAACCCGTTCCGGCAGTTGATCGAGAACCGCTCCATCGACATCGTGATGATCGACCTGCTGCGCGTCGGAGGCATCACTCCGTGGCGCAAGGTGGCGGCAATGGCCGAGGCGTTCAACATGCCGGTGGTCAGCCACCTGGTGCCCGAGGTGCACATCCAGCTCATGGCCTCCATCCCCAACGGCCTCACGGTGGAGTACATGCCCTGGTCCCTGCGGCTGTGGGAGGAAACACCCGCCTTCGTCGACGGCAACCTCGAGGTACCGGACAAGCCCGGACTCGGCCTCGCCTTCGATCAGGACGCGCTGAACCACTACGCGGTTGCGTAGAAAGCTGGCCCAAATTCCCTCTCCCTCAGGGGGAGGGTTAGGGTGGGGGTGAAATCCTCCGCCAGGCTAATCCTTACGGTAACCCAATTGACGAAAAGGGAGGAACAGTAAATGGTAGCTCAGCTTCGCACTTACACCATTAACCGGGGAATGATGGACTCGTGGCTCCAGGTGTTCAACGAGGAGATTCGCCCGATTCACGACAAGATCGGCATGCCCATCTCGGCCACTTTTGTGAACGCCGACCGCAACGAGTTCATCTGGATCCGCAACTTCAACAGCGCCGATGAGATCCCGGAAAAGGAAGCGGCCTACTTCGCCTCAGACGAGCGCAAGACCCTCGGCGACAAGCCCACCAGCCACATCGCCAAGATCGAGGTCAAGGTAATCGAGACCGTCCTCCAGCCCGCCGGCGTGGCCTAGTCGCAGGGAGCCTACCGAAAAATGTGAGCTGGAGCTTGACGCTCCGGCTCATTCGTTTCACGCCCCCTTGCGCATCTCGACGTGGAGGATGCCGGCCTCCATGAAGGTGTCGCCGTGCTCCTCGTACCCATGCCCTGCATAGAACGCCCTGACGTAGTCCTGGGCGTGCAGCACGAACTCCGCTGCGCCCTGCTCTCTGGCCTCTTCCTCCAGGAACCGCAGCACCAGGCCGCCCACGCCGCTGCGACGGTGTTCGCGGTCTACGGCCATCCGGCCGATTCGGGCCGAACCATCCTCGACGATGGCCCTCCCCGTGGCGATGGCAACACCGTCCAGAAGCGCGAGCGCGTGGGTGGCCACCACATCGTACTCGTCCAGCTCAATTTCAGGCGGGACGGACTGCTCATCGACGAAGACACGGAAGCGTATGCCGACCGCGGCCTCCATGTCCGCCTCCGTTTCCACCAGCTTGACTGTGATGTCGCTCATGATGCTATTCACGTGGGGGGCGCAATCTCAAGGGTATTGTTATGCAACGGTTCACCCCCACCCTAACCCTCCCCCTGAGGGGGAGGGGATTTTGTCCAAGGGGGGGATTCTGTCGAGGGAGAGTGGACTACTTAGAAGACGATGACCCCGCGACCGATCTCGCCCTTGTCCATGTCGTCGTAGGCCTCGTTGATCTGGTCCAGGGTGTATTGGCGGACCACCAGATCGTCCAGGTTCAGCTTGCCGGCGTGGTAGAGGTCGGTGAACTTGGGCATGTCCACCCGGGCGTGGGTTGAGCCGTAGTAGGTACCCCGCACCGTCTTTTCGTTCCGCACCATGTCCACGGCGTTCAGCGGCGCCTCGGCCCCAAACGGAGCGATGCCAACGAGGGTGCAGATGCCGGACTTGCCGGTCATGTCGTAGGCGTTCTTGATGGTCTGGGTCGCGCCCACCACCTCGAATGCGAAGTCCACACCCTTGCCGCCGGTGAGTTGCCGGACGCGCTCCACCGGGTCGCCATCGGCGGCGTTGACCGTGTGGGTGGCGCCGAACCGCATGGCGAACTCCAGCTGGCTTTCCCGCAGGTCCACGGCGATGATCTGGGTGGCATTGGCGAGGGCGGCGCCCATGATTACGTTGATGCCCACGCCACCGCAGCCAACGACCGCAACAGTGCTGCCCGGCGTGACCTTGGCGCTGTTGACCACTGCGCCGACCCCCGTGGGCACGCAGCAGCCGATCAGCGCTGCCTGCGCCATGGGCGTGGGCATGTCGATGGGCACGCAGCCCATTTCAGGAATTACCGCGTACTCAGCAAAGCAGGCCACCTTGCCCATGTGGTGGATCCGGGTGTCGCCCTTATGCAGTCGCTGGGTGCCGTCCAGCATGTTGGCGCCGGTGGCCATGTGGTTGTCGCACACCTGCGAGTTGCCCGACAGGCAGGAGTTGCACCGGCCACAGGCGGTAACGAAGGACAGGATCACTTGCTGACCGGGCCGCACCGAGGTCACTCCGGGGCCCACGGCCTCGACGGTGCCCGCGCCCTCGTGACCCAGCACCACCGGCAACGCGATGGGCGCGTCGCCGTGCATGAAGTGGCGGTCGCTGCGGCAGATGCCAGCGGCGCCGATTTTCACCAGGACCTCACCCTCCTTGGGGTCGTCCAGTTCCACATCCTCGATCACCAGGGGAGTCTTCGGTTCGTAAAGAACGGCAGCCTTCAACGTCGGTCTCCTATTCGGCAGATTTGGCCGGTAGTCTCATTTATCGCCGTCTATATTCCATTGCAGCCCGTGCTGGTGTCAATTGCGATCTGTCAGGGGTGTGGATCGACTGTGACATATTAGTCTGAATCAGGATTTACAGGGATGAAAAGATGTACAGAATTGAATTTGCATCCGGGAACCAAATCAACATCCCGCAAATCCTGGAATCCTGTGAATCCTGATTCAGACCTACACATTGGAGCCGACGAGTTTCTCCTACTCAGCCAGTGGCTCCATCCCGGCCTCGGCGCGGGCGTCGTTGATGTGGTCCAGGACGCGCTGGCGCAGCGGGGCTATCTCGTAGCCGATATCCGCCAGCATCCGGCTGTTGTCGACCCTGTAAACGTGCGGGACGGTGCGGTCGCCGGTGGTGATCTGGGCGTCGGGGATAAAACTGCGCACGGCGTCTGCCATGTCCTTTATTGTCGCGAGGCTCCCGCCGCTGATGTAGGTGCGGTGGTTGAGTGTCCCCGCCAGAGCGGCCCGCACAAAAATCTCGGCGGCGTCCTCGGCGTGAATCATGGGCGACGGCTCGTCCTCGTGGAACGGCATGGAGATGGGCTGACCGATGGCAGGCAGCGACACCATCAATCCGCCAATGGTGCCGGTCATACCCGTGACCCGTCCGTGGCCGAATACGGTGCAGATGCGGATGCCCCGCAGGTCCAGCCCGTACAGGTCGGAGTAGCGGCGGGCCGAGAAATCGTTGACCGACTTGGTCATGCCATAAACATTGATGGGGTCGTTGACGTCGTCCTCGTTTATCGGACGATCGCCAAAGGTGTCCTGCACACCATAGACCGCAATGGAGCTGGCGTACACCACACGCTCGATACCACACCAGCGGGCGGCCTCGAAAACGTTGTTGGTGCCGCCGATGTTGACCTGCATGGCGAAGTGCGGCCGGTCTTCGGTGTCGGGAGGCAGGAGTGCCGCCATGTGGATGATGCGGGTGACACCATGGTTGTTGATGGCCTCCATTATCTGGGGCAGCTGGGTGACGTCGCCCCGATACATCGTGATGCGGTCCATATACTGCGTCAGGTTGCCGCGCGGCGGGGCGAGATCAAAGCAGACGACCTCCTCTCCGCGCTCCAGCAGCTTTCGAATGATGCGGTTGCCGATGAATCCGGTCCCGCCGGTCACCATTACGGACATGTTCGCTCTCCTGTGTGGCCCTTGGCGGGCCTGTTCGGTGGTCATGTTAGGCCCCGGCCGGTGGCGTCGCAATCCCAAAAGCGTCCCGGTATTCGGTTGCCCGACGGCCACAGAATAGAACATCCAGGCCCACGACAAATTCCGAGTCGCCCTTCCGGGCGAACCAGGACGATTGTTCAGTCATTGTCTGAATCAGGATTTCCAGGATTAAAGGATGCGTAGGATTGGAGTCTCATCAGCGGAATCCCAAAATCAACCGAATCACAGTTCAGACAATACTTTGGAATAGCCCTTCAAGGCGAACCTGTCGCGTTGACAATCCAGTCGCCAATGGTGTATCTATCTAATGCCAAAATGCGCATTCAGCAGGCAGCTTTCAGGCAGCCGGCCCAGTCACCCCGTGGCCCTGCCGCAAGTTAGGAGGAGGAATATGCCCGACACTTTCTACTGCAGGGTCAGTAACTTCCTGTCCGACCCCAGGGACCGGTTCATTGCAGTCGGAGAAACGTCAGACGAAGTCCTGCAGAAGGTCAAGGACTATCTGAAGAGCGAACCCGCTGTTTCCCGCTACGGTGCCATCGACGTGGACAACCTGGAAAACAACATCAAGACGTGTATTTTCCAGCGGGGCACCAAGAACATCCACAACCGTGCGCCGGACACCCGCTACTACCATGAGGCACCACCCAGCGAGTAGACTCCGGGCGAAACCCGGGCAAAACCAGGAAAAGCAAAGGCGAGACCCCGCATCCCCCGAGCGGGGTCTTTGCTTTTGGCCGGGTCCCGTCAGAATCAGAGCGGGCGCTTGGCGGGAATCCCCACCCGCCTCGGGTAACGTTCGGGAGTGGGCGCGATCTTTTCGAAAGCAACCACCACCCGATTGTCGGTCAACCCATCGAGGGCGACGGGATACACGCCGCCGAGGCGTCCGCCCAGTTCAGAGAGAGCATTGGCTGCGCCGCCCAATTCCTCCTCGAGCGCACCGTGCTTGTGGGCCACCGTGCGTCCGCCCACCCGGCAAAAGGGCAACGTGTATTCCAGCAGCAGCGACAGCCTGGCCACGCCACGTACCAGGACAAGGTCAAAGGCCTCCCGGAGGTCCGAGAGGCGGGCCAAATCCTCCGCACGGCCCTGGTGAACGAAGACGCCATGCAGCTCGAGCAGGCCGGCGACATGCTCCAGGAAGGCAGTCTTTTTGCCCACCGACTCGATCAGGTGCAGCTCGACGTCGGGAAAGGCGAGCTTGAGCGGCAGGCCCGGGAAACCGGCGCCGCTACCCACATCCACCGCTCGCTCAACGCTCGGCAGCTTGTTCAAGAGGGAGTCGTCGTCACGACCGAAGGGCAGGCACACCGTCAGCGAGTCCAGGAAATGGCGGACCTGTGTCTCTTCATATCCAGTGATTGAGGTCAGGTTGGCGCGCTGGTTCCACTCCGACAGTTCCCGGTGGTACAGCTCGAACTGCGCCAGCTGCTCCCCGGACAGGTGGATGCCCAGCGACCTTGCTCCTTGCTCCAGCAGTTGCACTGTCCGCTCCAGACTTTCAGGCGATCACGGCGAGCGTGCTCATTAACAATCGGTGGGGTCGTCGGAGATTCGTTCTAACATGTCTTCTTTGGCGGACCAAAGAGCGGGAGTTTCGCCAATGGAGACATTGATTCCCAAAGGTCCGGTCACCGACTCCACCATTTGCGCCAAGCGAGGGATATTGATCACGATGTCCGCAGGAACGCCGGGCATGGCCTCAAGAATTTTGACCAGCAATTCCTGCCGGTCGTTATCTGATGCTCCCGGCTGGGTGAACAAATCGCTGAGAACGTACCCCGATTCGGATTCGACCAGCATCGCACAGACAGGAAGGTGAGGGCGGGTGTTTTTGTCCTCGAAGAGTGGCGCAGGGAGGTAGTACATGCCCAGCTCCCGCGTCGCTTGGGACCGGAGCGCCGTGCTGGCCAGCCGTTCGAGGCGTTCAACGTCCTTATATGCAGCGGCAGGCGTGGGAAGCGGCGCGAAAATTTGGTCCCAGCGGGATTGCCATTTCCCATCCTCGAAAGACAGGGTCAAGAACAGATTGGTATCCTCCTCGTAATCCATGGAAACGTCGCCTCGGGTGACCGTCTCCGTGAGAGATGTCATACCCCTCAGAGCGGCCGCCAGGAGCACGGCATCGTCGGCCTCCAATAGCCAGGGAAAGTAGCCAGGCACGTAGGAGCGGAACAGGTGCCAACGGCCACGGCCACGGTAGCGCAGGCCAAGGCTGCGGATGACGTCGCGATCCTCTTTGTCCAGTTCCTCACGGTCCGCCAGTGTGTCAGAGACCGCATCGGTCGTGTTCAGGGCGTCCAATGAGCCGGGGTCCACCAACCCCGTTGCAATCGCCAGGAAGCCAGCCAGCCCTTCGTCGCCTCGGTACACGGCTAGGCCTCGCTCAATCCCGCCACTCCCCAGGACAACGCAGTAGCCCCGCTCCTGCCCGCCGGCCAATTCCACGGCAACCAAGTCCGAGTCATCGAAGTAGGCCCACGGATAGAGGCCACAATATTCACGGAAGGCCTCATGAAGTTCCAGCCACTGTTCTGCGCTCGGATCTGGCACAGCGTTTCCCAACTCCCACTGCAAATCTCGACGTAATCACCGCATCGTCTGCTGCGGATTCTAGCACGTCAACCTCTGCAGAAAGGGCAATGCCTCCGGACCAGCGCAATTGACACGAAAATTGGCGGGCCGTAGAATTCCAATGTTCGGAATTTTACAAAGAGTAACGACTCGGAAGGCGAAAGATGGCGACAAAAGCGTACCTTCTCGTGGAGACTTCCGTGGGCAAGACCCGCGAGGTGGCCACCACCCTGACAGGGCTGCCAGGCATCGCGACGGTTGACGTTGTCACCGGCCCCTATGACATCATCGCCATGATAAACGCGGATGACATTTCCGTTGTTGGCGATCTGGTCACTGGCCACATCCATACCGTGAATGGTGTGGTGCGGACTGTCACCTGCGTAGCTGTCGGCGGCTGACGCCTTCCCCGTCAATTCGCTTCCCCACCCTGCATCACAGCGCCAGGGAGTGCCGTTTTGGACTTTACATTCACCCCCGAGGACGAGCAATTTCGTCAGGATTTGAGGACCTTTCTCGCCACCGAGCTGCCCGAGACCTGGGAAGGCGGTGGCCGCTACCCCGAGGAAGATGACTGGGACCTGACCCGCGTTATCCGCCGCAAGATGGCCGATCGCGGCTGGCTGACCATGCACTGGCCCGAGGAGTACGGCGGGCAGGGTGCCTCACCGGTCAAGTCGGCGATTTTCAACGAGGAGATCGCCTATCTGAGGGCGCCGGGCCGCGACATCTTCGGCGTCCGCATGCTGGGCCCCACGTTGATGATCCACGGCTCTGAGGAGCAGAAGCGTACGCACCTGCCTCCTGTGGCCCGTGGCGAAGTTCAGTGGTGCCAGGGCTACAGTGAGCCTGAGTCGGGCTCCGACCTAGCCTCTCTCAGCACCCGCGCCATCCGCGACGGCGACGACCTGGTGATCAATGGCGGCAAGATCTGGACGACGCTGGCCCACCGCGCCGATCACATCATGCTACTCACCCGCACCGATCCGGACGCGCCAAAGCACCGGGGCATCAGCTTCGTGCTGGTCGACATGAAGTCCCCGGGCGTCACTGTGCGGCCCATCATCAACATGGCCGGCGGCCACGAGTTCAACCAGGTGCTGTTCGACAACGTCAGGGTCCCGCGCGCCAACGTGGTCGGCGAGGAAGACCGTGGCTGGTACGTCGCGGTAACGCTCCTCGACTTCGAGCGTTCCGGCATCGACTACTCCGCCAACGCCCGGCGCCTGCTGGATGATGTGCGGGAGTACGCCACCGAAACCAAGCGCAACGGTAAGGCTGTCATGGAAGAGCCATGGGTCCGCAGCCTGATGGCCGACCGCTACATCGAGTGCGAGGTGGCGCGCCTCATCGCCTACAACGTAGCCTACATGCAGGGCGAGGGGCTGGTGCCAACCCGCGAGGCCTCCATGAGCAAGGTGTTTGGCAGCGAGACAGTCCGCCGGGTGACCGAGGCGGCCATGGATGTCCTGGGCCTGTACGGCACACTGGGCCGTTCGGAGAAATGGGCGCCGCTGATGGGCCGTGTCCAGGAGCACTGGATGCTCAGCTTCTCCGGCACCATCGCCGCAGGTACTTCCGAGGTGCAGCGGAACATCATCGCCAGCCGCGGACTGGGGTTGCCGCGCGGTTAGAACCTTCCGCGTTCACAGGGACGGGAAAACATCGCAGGGGCGCACGATGGTGCGCCCCTGCGGCGTGGTTGGGGAGGAATCCAACCTCTCTTCAAGATCGAGCGTTGACTCGCGAACCCCTCTCCTGGCAACCCTGCTATGCCAGCGTCGACCAGCCAACAGACTGTTCCGTCGGAATCCAAGCCCCGACAATGGTGCGGGTAGACCTTCCCTCTGAGGTCGATAAGTATCTGCGGCAAATCTGTAGCTGAGAGCTCAGGCCGCCAGAGCGAGTTCTCCGGCAGGAGAGTCCTGCATGGTCGCCTCACGACAGCGCTGCAGAATCCGGAAGACCGTGCGGTTGGTGATGCCGAACCGCAAGGCTGTATCCTCGATACTCAACGCCTCCTGTTGCATGGTCTTCACTATCCGGAAATCCCGGGCCAGGCGCCGGTTGCGCTGGTACCATGCAGGGTCATCGTACCGGCACTTGGGCAGAGGGCAATCGAGGCATGAGTCCGACACTTCGCAACCGGTGTCCACGTAGTGATAGAATTCCGAGACGTCTTCCGGCACGGAATTTCCGGTCCTGTAAATCGGTGTGTCCGGGCGGGCGGCGAATATAGTGGCCATACCAGTCTCCCAAACGTGTGTTCTAATATTTGAAGCTAATTTAGAACATGCGTACAGGGAGTGTCAACGGATTTTCTTGTTGAATTTAGGGGAAATGTTCTAATTAGTGGATGATTGCATAAGGAGGACCCAAGAAAGCTGATGATCGAATACGAGACCATGACCTACGAGTGCAAGGACCGCATCGCCTACATCATGTTCAACCGGCCAGACGTGCTGAACGCGGCAAACCACCAGTTCGAAGAGGACCTGCGGGAAGCGCTACTGGAGTTCGACACCGACGAGGAAGCATGGGTGGGCATCATCCACGGCGCAGGACGGGCATTTTGCGCCGGCGCCGACATCAAGCAACGATTCGTGGAACTGACGCCCCAGGAGCGCGCCCGCCGCGACCAGGGGCCGAATCCCGAGGGTTACCTGGGTCGCACGGCGAACTGGAAACCGATGATCGCCGCCGTTCACGGCTATGCCCTGGGCACGGGAATCGTCATTGCCTCGGAATGCGACATGATTGTTGCGTCGGAGGAAGCCAAGTTCGGCATCACCGAAACCAGGCGAGGTCTGGCCGGCGGCAGGATCTGGGCCAAGGTCAACGCTTTCATGCCATCCAAGATCGCCAGCGAGATGGTGATCACCGGCGAACCCGTGGAGGCTGCCGAACTCTACAGGCTGGGACTGATCAACCGACTGGTGCCCACCGGGTTCCACCTCTCGGCTGCCGAGGCCCTGGCCGAGAAAGTCCTGAAGGCGCCCCCGCTCTCCACCCGCGTGGGAGTGAAAGTCACCCGCCGCCAGTGGGTGCAGACCGGCGCCGATGCCGACATGCACACCCTGCCCCTCAGGCTGCACCTTTCCGAGGATTTCAAAGAGGCCAGCCGGTCTTTCGTTGAGAAACGCCCACCCGAATACAAGGCGCGATAAATCAGAACCCACCCTGACCCTCCCCCAGTGGGGAGGGTCAGGGTGGGGGAGAATTTCGCGACGGGACACATTCCGGCTATCCCTGCACTTCTGCTTCCTGCATGCCGTAGCGAGACTTGCCGATCACCATTCCGTTGTCCAGGGCAACAATGGCCCTGAGGTTGTGGAAGAACAGGAACGATCGAAGGTCAATCTCCATATTGACCACGTGACGCGACAGCTCGGGAAGCGTCAGGACCTCCACGCCGTTTATCCAGCAGCTTTCGTATTCGTCCAGATTCCTGCGGTGCACCCGGGTATCGACCGATACCTCAACAGCGCACCCCGCTCAAGACGAGTGCTGCAGCAGGTCAACGGCGACCCTGCCGCCCTTGTTCAGGATGCGGTCCGCCGCCGCCTGGCTCATAACAATTTCCATTACGTTTCTCCCGCTCCTTCCTGGGTAGCCACCACGTCAGGTATCGCCCTGGGTCTCCTGGGCCGGTCTGCCTCGCTGGCCATCAGCAGCGCGTTGACGGCGCCTACGCTAGCGGGATGCACTGGCCGGCGGTTCTGTAACCGCAGGGCAGTTTCCCGGCACAGAAACTCAAGCACGGCCTGGCTCAGGCTCTCGTTCGCGATGTGCTGCAGCTCCCGCTGGTAGGGATATGACTTTATCTTGCGTGGCTCCAGCTTGTCGGCAATGAACACCAGGAGGCCCAACTGGCCGAGGCTGTGATGGCCCGTGGTGTGCCAGCGGACCGCCGCCAGGATCTCCTCGTCGTCAAGGCCGTCTTCGCGCCTTAGTAATTCGGCTCCCACCGGGCCGTGCAGTGTCACCGGCGCACGCTTCTCGATATCCAGAGGAGACATGCCAAAATGGTCCGCCAGCCGCAGAATCTCCTGCTTCTTAACGGCACGGGCCACATCGTGTCCCAGAATTGCCAGTTCCGCCCGCTCCTCGTCGATCCTGTGCCGGATCGCGAGTTCAAGGCCCACATCGCGCACGCGATGGATGTGCGCCCGGAGTTTGTCAGGCAGCGATTCGAATCGCTCCCGGAACTTGTCGTTGGCAATCCGGAACCCGGGACCGGTCGTCATCCCATATCGCCCAGCTGGCGGCCTCCCAGCAGATGGACGTGCGGGTGGGCTATGGTCTGCTGCGCATCGGGGCCCTGATTGAGCGTCAGCCTGTAACCGCTGAGGGTGACGTTCTCCCGCCGGGCCATCTCCTCGGCTACGACAAACATGTGGCCCATGATCGGCACCTGACCGGGCCCGACGTAGGCCAGCGACGCGATATGCATGTTGGGAATTATCAACAGGTGCACCGGGGCCTTAGGGCTGATGTCTTTCACCACGAAACATCGTTCATCCCGGTAGACCACGTCCGGGTTGGCCGAGTCGCGAGCGATGGAACAGAAAGTGCATTGGCTAGCGGTTGTCATGGGCCTCTTTCGCTTTCAATCAATTTTGGAGAGTGTATCACAGCGGTTCGGATTGCCCCGAGAGTCGCTCCAATCGGCGTCGCCGGGCACGAGTGTCGACATCAAATGAATCAGGAATTTGAGGACCGACGTTTTCGAGTTCGGTCAAGAACTGCTTAACTCTGCCCACAGCGTATTCCACAGCTTCCGCTGGCTCCCAGTTTTCATAGAAGTTCTGGTGCATGGTTTTCGCGACCGCAAACATATCCCGTAGGTCAGAACGGTCCAACTCTTCGGCCACTTGACCGGAAATGTCGAAGAGCAATGAATGCGACTGGTGTTGCCAGCCTCTCTGCTCAGCGATGGACTTGAGGGCGCAGGCCGCCGCGCCCCAGGACTTCTCCGAGGCCTGCACCAGGTCTCCCTGGCGCAGGTAGTCCTCCGCTCGCGCCATGAAGTCGCGACTCATGTTTGCGTATTTGTTATCCAAAGTGGTCATTTGACGCCGCCGCCCGGTCTATTCTCCGGCGATGCTGGCCATCGCCAGTTCCTTGTGGTAGTTGGCGTCGCCGTATCCCAGTTCCTGGACCTTGGCCCGACGGGTGTACAGCTGCAGGTCGTGCTCCTTGGTGAACCCGATGGCGCCGTGGCACTGGTGGGCCGTGGCGCAGACCCTACGGTAGGCCTGGCTGATCCACGCCTTGGCGATGGATATCTCGCGCTGGGCCGGCAGGCCCTCGGCCAGCATCCACGCCGCCTGGAAGGCCACGCCCCGGCAGCCCTCAACGTCGGTGGCCATCTGCGCGCAATGATGTTGCACTGCCTGGAAGCTGCCCACGGGGCGGCCGAACTGGGTACGCTGCTTGACGTATTCCACGGTCATGTCCAGCACTGCGTTCGCTCCACCCAGCATCAGGATGCAATGGCCGGCAATGGCCCGCTGCAGGGCGCGCTCCGCGATGGGCCATCCACCGTTGGCCTCTCCGAGAACGGCACTGGCGGGAAGCCGGACGTTGTTGAGCGAAACCTCGAACTGCTGCTCATTTCCGATGATGCGCATCGGCGTCACTTCCAGCCCTTCCATCCTGGCCGGCACGAGGAACAGCGTGATGCCGTCCTCCGGGTTGCCGTCTGACCTGGTCCGGGCAGCCACGATGATCACGTCGGCAACGTGAGCATCGGGCACGAACAGCTTGGCGCCGTTGAGGGCGAAACCGTTTCCGTCGGCGGTGGCAGTGGTTTCCACTCCCCAAGCCTCGTAGGTGGCGCTAGCCTCGGTGACCGCCAGGGTCAGGATGCCGCTGCCGTCGCAGACACGGCTGAGCAGGTCGTCCTTCTGCGCATCGCTGCCGGCGTCCAGAACGGTCAGGCCGCCCAATACTACTGACGAGAAATAGGGGCTGGGAGCCAAGGCACGGCCCATCTCCTCCAGCAGCACAGCCAGATCGAGGAAATCACCGCCGGTGCCCCCGTACACCTCGGGGAACGGCACCCCAGCCCAACCGAGACTGGACATCTGACGCCAGAGATCGTCAGGATAGCCGCGCTCATCTTCCTCCATCTCCCGCACCAAGGTGGTGGGACACTCCCGCGACAGGAATTCTTGTGCGCTGCTCTTCAGCATCTGCTGGATTTCAGTAAGGCCCATGTCCATGACTAGCTACTCCGACTTCAATCGTTCAATCGCATTAGACGCCCCGGTGATGGTGCTGCCGGGGCGCCGATAGTATAGTTGATGCCTGATTACTGCTCAATATAGAGCTGCTGCGGGGCATACCTTTCGGGTCATATCAACTGGGTAGATTACCATTTCCTGCACCATTCCCAGACTGCTCATCAAACCACGTCATCAAGAGCGCGTTCACCGGCACCAGCACCTGGCGCACGGGGTCTATGCCAAGTCTTGCTATCTCTAGCGCGGTTGCTCCCAGCAAGGGACTGGTTTCCGCTGGTCCAAAAACAACAGGCGCAATTATTTGCTTATCGGAAACCCTGATGGCCGCATACCCCATCGGCAGTTCTATTACCCTGCCATCTGCCAACTCGAAAGTGCTATTTTCTGTGCTTGTTACTCCCAAACCTACAAGCAAGTGGTCGGCAAATACACTGTAAGTTGCACCCGAATCTACCAGGGCCTCTATCGTTGCGAACTCATCACTGTAGGGTCGTGCCACCTCAATTGAAACACTGAACGTTCCCATTTCGCTAGACCTCAGCCACAATCTCCACCGGGGTGTTGCGGGCAACGATGATCTCCATCACCTCGTCGCTGTCATTGACCGGCTGGTGCACGGCCTCGGCGGGGACGAAGATGAAATCGCCGGGGCCAATTGGCAGTGGGTTGTCCAGGTTATCGCCCACGACGAACCGCCCGTGGCCCTTGACCACGTAGATGGCCGATTCGCAGTTGACGTGGTAGTGGGGGCTGGAGGCGCAGTGCGGCGGAATGGTGGCGATGGCCAGATGGATACCCGTGGAACCGGTCAGGGCCTCTGACACGCCTGCCAGTCGGGTCATGGCACCGGACTGAATTTCAACCTCGAGGGCGTCGGGGTGAATTACTTTGCATTCCGCCATTATGTTCTCCTTTGGTTTGTTGTTTGTTCGGGGAGCACGCCCTCACCCTAACCCTCTCCCGGAGGGAGAGGGAATAGGCCGTCAGATGCTTCGAACGAATGCGCCGAGGCGCTCGATGGCCATGTTGATATTTTCCTGGGAGTTGGCGTAAGACAGGCGCACGTATCCGTCGCCGTACTGGCCGAAGGCCGAGCCGGACAGCAGAGCCACGCCTGCCTCTTGCATCGCCCGGTCTTCGAACTCCCTGCTGGACAAGCCCGTATCGTGAATGCTGGGGAAGGCGTAGAACGCCCCCTCCGGCTCGGGACAGCGGATTCCCGGGATGCTGCGCAGGCCGTCGGTGATCAGCCTACGACGCGCGGCAAACTCGGAGGTCATCGCCTGCACCTGGTCCTTGGGGCCTTCCAGCGCAGCGATGCCAGCCTTCTGCGTGAAAGTGGCGGCGCAGGACACGCTGTTGACGGCCAGGCGCACCACGTGAGGCACCAATTCCGGGGGCAGGATTCCGTAGCCCAGCCGCCAGCCGGTCATGGCATAGCTCTTGGAGAAGCCGTCGAGGATGATGGTCCTCTCCTCCATGCCCGGGATCGACGCGATGCTGAAGTGCTCGCCGGTGTAGAGGATGTCCTTGTAGATCTCATCCGCCATCACGTACAGGTTGGGATGCTTCATCACCATGTCAGCGATGGTGCGTAGCTCTGCCTCCGACAGAGCCGAGCCGCAGGGATTTTCCGGAGTGTTGAGGATGATGAGCCGGGTCTTGTCGGTGATCTGAGACTCCAGTTGGTCCAGATCGGGATGGTAGTTCTTGGACTCCAGGAGCTGCATCGGAACGGGAGTGCAGCCCGTGAACTTGATCATGGACTCGTATATTGGGAAGCCCGGGTTGGGGTAGATGACCTCCACGCCCGGCTCGCCCAGGGCCAGCAGAACGTAGAACATGATTGGCTTGGCGCCGGGAGTGACCACTACGTTCTCCGGCTCGGTGTTGGTGCCCCTGACCTCCCGGCTGTTGCGGGCGATGGCCTCGCGCATCTCGGGCAGACCGGCGGTGGGTCCGTAGTGGGTGAACCCATCACTGATGGCGGCCATCCCTGCCTCAATGATGTGGCGCGGCGTGTCGAAGTCGGGTTCGCCAATTTCCAGGTGGATGATTTCCCGGCCCTGGGCCTCAAGGGCGCGAGCCTTGGCCAGCACCTCGAAAGCGCTCTCGGTTCCCAGGTCATGCATTCGAGCGGCGACGGTCATTGTTCCTCCATTTGAATCGTCGTTCCCGCTTTCGCGGTAATCGAGTGGTCTGGGGATGTAACTAGTCCGGCTGGGCCTGGTTCTGTGTTCGAACGGGCAGGCCATAGATGCCAATGAACCCCGCGGCAGCGGCGTGATCGTACTGGTCCTGCCGGTCGTAGGTGGCCAGACCGTAGTTGTACAGTGCTCGCGGCGCCTGCCGCCCAACAACGGTGCAACCGCCCTTGTGCAGTCTCACCCGGATGTCGCCGGTAACGTGGCGCTGAGTGCTCTGCACGTAGGCGTCTAAGTCTGCCCGGTGCGCGGTGTACCACAGGCCGTTGTAGATTACGTCGGAGTATTCCTGCGCGAGGCGGGCCTTGGTTCGGGCCTGATCCTTGCTGAGGGTCATGGTCTCCAGCGCCTTGTGGGCGGCATGGAGGATGATCGCGGCCGGGCACTCGTAGATCTCCCGCGACTTGATGCCGACGAGCCTATTCTCGACGTGGTCGATGCGACCGACCCCCTGCTCGCCGCCGACCGTGTTCAGGTGGCCGACCAAGTCAACTCCACCCATGGCTTCGCCGTTGATGGCAACGGGCAGTCCGCGGTCAAAGCTGACTTCCAGATACATGGCTTCGTCGGGGGTCTCGGCAGCCGGCCTGGTCCACAGGTAGGCGTCCTCGGGCGGCTCCAGCCACGGGTCCTCGAGCTCTCCGGCCTCGATGCTGCGGCCCCACAGATTCTCGTCGGTGGAGAACCGGCTGGCCCTTGTGTTGATGGGCAAGTTTCGGGCCAGGCCGTACTCGATCTCGTCGTCGCGGCTCATGCCCCAGTCGCGGATGGGTGCTATCACCTGCAATTCCGGGTCGAGGGCCATCACTCCAACCTCAAGGCGCACCTGGTCGTTGCCCTTGCCGGTGCAGCCGTGGGCCACGGCGTAGGCGCCGTGCTCGCGCGCCGCCTCCACCAGGTACCGGGCGATGAGCGGTCGGCCCAGGGCGGTGGCCAGCGGGTACTGCTCCTCGTACAGCGTTCCGGCCTGCAGGCTGGGGAACAGGAATTCATCCACCAGCGTCTGGCGCCCGTCCACGACCACCGCTTCCACGGCGCCGATGGACAGCGCCCGCTGCCGGACGGTCTCCAGGTCGACCATGCCCAGGTCGGCGGTGAGAGTGACGATGTCGGCGCCGTACTTTTCCTTGAGCCACGGCACCGCCACCGTGGTGTCCAGCCCACCGCTGTAGGCGAGCACAATTCTGTCGTTAGGCATTGGTTAAAGTTGCTCCAGTTTGATTGTTCAGAGGGCTGCGAGGAAAACGGCTACCGGTACTTGCGCATCACGTAACAACTTTCTAGCGAACCCTCTCCTCAAATCTTTTGAACCATGATCTTGCACGACAACGCCTCTACCGTCGGGATGTCTAATCGTGGCATGACTTCCGGTTTGCCGAATTGTCTCAAACCCCAATCGGTGCATAGTACGAATAAACTCCCGGCTAGTTAAGGATGGGAATCTACCCGTTGACACGGTTAAATTTCCACTTTCCTTACTTCAAGGAAAGTGGAACAATCCTGCAAATCATCGTCCTTGACGCCATGTTTGATGGCTTTAGACATCTTGTTCATTAGTTCTGATTTGGTAGTACCTTTCCCAAAGCATTCCCTTAGTTGGGGGGCAACACCCCGATAGGTACCTGCTTCGTCCCTAGTTATCACAATATAAAACTCTCTCTGAGAGCTTGCGGTCGAATCCGAGCAGATGGAAGTCGTCTGGACCTCTACGAATTCCGACCGATCTTTGGCACCGAACTCTTCAAGGCAAACTTGTATAGTTTCGCGCATATTTTCCATCAGTTCATCCACTGTTTCGCCCTGATTGAAACAGCTCTTTATCTGGGTTACTTCTCCGATAAAGTACCCATCCTCGTCCGTAGTGATAACAACATAGAACTCGCGCTTGGCCATATCAATCCTCGCGAGGGACCGGCTGAGGTGGAACCGCCTGCTCCTGACGGAATGCAGGGGCGCACATCTGCGCGCCCCCACTTTGGCTACTCCGGGATATGCTTTACGACTAGATATTGGCCAGGGCGGTGCTCAGCCGCTCGGCGGCCTCGTCCACTTCCTCCCGTGTCACGGTCAGCGGGGGCATGAAGCGCACGGTGTTGGGGCGCGGGCCGTTCAGCAGAAGCCCTGCCTCGTTACAGTTGGTCAGCACCTGTCCGGAAATGGCGTCGTCAAAGTCCATGGCCGCCAGCAGGCCCTTGCCGCGCACCTCCGTCACGAAGGAGAAGCGGTCCTTGACCTCGTTCAGGCGTCCCAGCAAGTAGGGCTCCATATCCTTGACGTGTCCCGGGATGTCGTTATCAATCAGGAACTTGGTGCCAGCGTAGCCCGCAGCAGTGGTCAGGGCGTTGCCGCCGAAGGTGGAGCCATGGTCGCCCGGGACCAGGGCCTGACAGTGCGCCTTGGACAGGAAGGCACCGATGGGCACGCCGTAGCCCAGCCCCTTGGCCAGGGTCATCACGTCGGGCTCCACGCCGTACTCCTCGTAACCGAAGAGGCTGCCCAGCCGACCCATACCGGTCTGGACCTCGTCCAGTATCAGCAGGATGCCCTGGCTGTCGCACCACTGGCGCAACCGCTGCAGGTAGTCGTCGTCGGGAATGATCACGCCCGCCTCGCCCTGCACCGGTTCCACCATCACGGCCGCAGTGCGGTCGGAGGTAGCATTCATCACGCCCTCGACGTCGTTGTAGTCGACGTGGACGAATCCAGGCAGCAGGGGCGCGAAGTTCTCCTGGTAATGCGGCTGCCCGGTGGCGGCCACAGTGGCCTGGGTGCGGCCGTGGAATGAATTGAAGGCAGTAATGATCTCGTAGGCGCCGTCCCGTTGCGTCTTGCCGTAGCGGCGGGCCAGCTTCATGGCGCCCTCAACGGCCTCGGCGCCGCTGTTGCCAAAGAATACCAGGTCGAGGCAGCTGTTCTCGATAAGAGTCTCGGCCAGCTGCAGCTGAGGGACGGTGTAGAACTGGTTGGATGTCTGGATCAGGGTTCCAGCCTGCTCGGCGATGGCCTGGGTGATGGCCGGGTGGCTGTGGCCCAGCTGGTTCACGGCCCAGCCCGCAACAAAGTCCAGGTACTGCTTACCGTCGGCGTCCCAGACCTCGGTGCCGTCGCCTCGGACGATGACCACCGGCTGGCGGCGTACCGTCTGGGCGTAATACTTCTTTTCGATATCGATCCAGTCGCTGCTGTTGCTCATGGCGAGTCCTCTACTCCCGATTGTCCGTCTGCGGAAATCCACTCAAAGTGTGCCTCCAGATTATCGCACACCCGCAAAAATCTTTCACACGGCGGCAGTGGAAGGTGCCCCTCGTCAGTGGAGTTGGTGGACTGAGGCAGATAACAGCCGTGCGGTATTCACGCCCACCATAACCATACTAGAGTGTGGTGGGCTTCGTTACGGGCGCCGCGCGGTCGCCGTGATCATGGTGCCGGTGGCGCGGCCTTGCAGGCAGTCGAGCAGGGCGCCGGGTTGACGGCCGTCGACGATGTCGGCAACGGCGCCACCCTCGAGGCCGCGCAGGCAGGCCTGCAGCTTGGGGATCATGCCGCCTCCGGCCACACCGGAATTCAACAGTATGTTGGCTCGACGTTGGTCGAGGCGCGGGATGACGCGCCCGCCGCTGTCCATAACCCCTGCCACGTCTGTCAGGAACACCAGCCGGTCGGCCTGCAGCTCTCGGGCCAGCTCCCCGGCCACGGTGTCTCCGTTGATGTTCAGCGGCTTGCCGGCGTTTTCCGAGCCGTCGAAGTGGTGCACGCCCAGCGGCGCGATCATTGGGATGAACCCCGAGTCCAGAGCGGCGCGAATGGGCGCGGCGTTTACCGCCTGGATCTCGCCAACGTACCCAAGCTCGGGGTTGGCGATGCCGCAGGCCAGCATGCAGTTGTCGACGCCGCTGAGACCGATGCACCGGCCGCCCAGTTGCTCCAGCAGCGAGACCAACTCCTTGTTGATCAGGCCGCCAAGCACAGCCACCACAATCTCGAGGCTATCGGCGTCGGTCACCCGCAGGCCGCCGACGAACTGCGGCGGAATGCCCTGGCGCTGCATCCAGCGGGAGATGACGTTGCCGCCGCCGTGCACCACGACGACCTCCTCGCCCTTCTGCTGCAGCTTGACCAGGTCCAGGAGCGTGGTGTCGTGACTGCCCAGTGTGCTGCCGCCGATTTTCACTACGATGGACAGGGGATTTCTCCTACGGATCAATGTGAAACCACAAAGAACGCAGAGGACACAGAGTATTCATTTGATTCAGCTGAAAAACTCTGTGTCCTCTGTGTGCTCTGTAGTAGGAACGAACTGATAACTAGGTGGTGTAGGCGCTGTTGATGACGACGTATTCCTCGGTCAGGTCGCAACCCCACGCGGTGGCGTCCTCGTCGCCAAGGTTCAGGGCGATGCGGAAGGTGACCTCCTCGCCCCGCATCAGCGCCACCACGGCGTCCCGGTGGAAGGGCACAGGTTTGCCGGCCTCCATGATGCACACGCCGTTGATGAAGAGGTCTAGCTTTTCTTCCACAGCCTCGGCCTGGCTGCGTCCCAGGGCGGCCAGCAAGCGTCCCCAGTTGGGGTCAACGCCGTACACCGCCGACTTGACCAGCAGTGACGAGCAGATGGTCCGGGCCGCCACGCGGGCGTCGGCGCTGGTCTTGGCGCCGGTGACCTCGACCACCAGCAGGTGAGTTGCGCCCTCGCCGTCGCGGGCCAGCTTGCGAGTGAGCTGAATGCAGCACTCCAGAAGCCCGGCCTTGAACGCCTCGGCCTCGGGCGTTCCGGCGGTGATTGTCGCGTTGCCCGCGGCACCGTTGGCCAGCACCACCAGCGAGTCATTGGTGCTGCTGTCGCCGTCGACGGTGAGCATGTTCAGCGAGTAGTCGGCGACCTCGGGCAGCATGGTGCGCAACAGACCCTGGTCGATGGCAGCGTCGGTGGCCACGAAGCACAGCATGGTGGCCATGTTGGGGTGGATCATCCCAGAGCCCTTGGCCACACCGCCGATATGCACCTCGGTGCCGCCGATGTCGACGGTAACCGCCACCTCTTTCGGGTGGGTGTCGGTGGTCATCATGGCTCGGGCCAAGGGGTTGCCTGCGTCATCCGACAGCTCAATCTGTCCGACGCCGGACTTGATGAGGCTCATCGGCAACTCGACGCCAATGATACCGGTGCTGAACACCAGCACCTCCTCTGGCTTCACGCCCAGGGCGCCGGAGGCGATGACGGCCATCTCCTTGGCATCGATATAGCCCTGCTCGCCCACACCGGCGTTGGCGATGCCCGAGTTGACCACCAACCCGCGTATGGTCTGCCCGCCCGCCAGCGTCTCGCGGTTGACGGTCACCGAGGGCGAGACGATGCTGCTCCTGGTGAACACCCCGGCTGCAGCGCAGGGGGTGTCGGACAGCAGCATGCCGACGTCCATCTTGTCTTCGGAATAGGTCTTGATTCCGGCATAGGTGCCGCCGGCCTTGAACCCCTTGGCCGTGGTGATGGTGCCGCCGTCAACATGGTTGATCGCGCCGGGCATGAGCAACCGTCCTCGTACTCGAAATAGTCTCGTGAATGGGTCTCAGAAATCCGACGGCAGTATACCACAGCGGGACTCAGTTCCTAATCCCAATTCGCTCTTTGCGGAGATGCCAGCTTACTTCTATACTGCAAACAACGATCTCATTCGTTACGGTTCCACAGGGATCTACGAACTTATCGAACCTCAATCGTTGATGGTGAATTCATGGCCAAGGTAACTCCTTTTCGCGGGTGGCGGTACAACTCTGCAGCAGTAGACGACATGGCCGCTGTGCTGTGCCCGCCCTACGACCTGATTACTCCACAGATACAGCAGGCCCTGATGGACCGGCACCCCTTCAACATCATCCACCTGGAGGCCGGCGAAGGGCTGGACTGGTCGGCTGATCCCGGTGGTCGGTACGCAGAAACGTCCGCGCGCTTCGAGCAGTGGCTCGGCGACGGAGTGCTGCAGCAAGAGGACTCGCCGTCCTACTACTTGGTGCGCCACGGGTTCACGCTGAACGGACAGGAGCGTTCCCGGCTCGGTTTGGTGTGCTGCGTGGGCATCGAGGACTACGACACCCGGCAGGTGCTGCCCCACGAGTTCACCGAGGCCCCAGCCATCCGAGACCGCGTGACGCTGATGGAGTCAGTGTCGGCCAACATCAGCCCGATAATGTCCCTCTACCGCGATGCGAACAACGAGCTCGGTCCCGTGTTCCAACGCATCGTGTCATCGGCGCCGGAGGTCGACGCCCGCGATGAGTACGGCTCTGCCACGACCATGTGGCGCATCTCTGACCCTGCTGATGTATCTGCCATCTCGGAGTTTTTCTCCAGCCGCCCCGTGTTCCTGGCCGACGGCCATCACCGGTACGAGGCCTCGCAGCATTACCAGCAGGCCCGCCATGCTGAGGGGAAGGACGGGACATCACTGGCCCACAACTACGTGATGATGACTCTCATTTCCTACGACGACCCCGGGCTGGTGGTGCTGCCTTACCACCGCAACCTCAGCGGACTAAGCACCGAGCAACTGGAACGTGTCAGGGCGCGACTGTACGAGCTGTTTGCGCCGGAATCCATAGAGGGGCTGTCGCCCGACGAGCTGGTGGCGCTGGTCGAGGAGCGGGGCCGCAGCGCTCGAGTGATGGCTGCCGTCACTCCGGAAGGGGCACAGCTGCTGACCGTCCGAGAGTCCGCCGTGGGCGAGGACTGGGGGATGCTGGCGGTCTCCGAGGCCTGGGTCCTGGAGGAGAAGGTACTGCGCCCTGAGCTGGGAGACGCAACCCTCAGGCACCTCGGCTTCCTGCACGACCACGACGAGGCGGCGGCGGGAGTGGCCAGCGGAGCGCTGCAGATGGCGTTCTTCCTGAAACCCTTCCCCATGGACGCCTTCGAGGAGATCGTCGGTCAGGGACAGCGGCTGCCCCGCAAATCAACCTTCTTCTACCCCAAGCTGCCCACCGGCCTGGTAATCAACCGCATCGATGGGGAGATCTAGGAGGGCTTTTGAGAAATTCCCTCTCCCTCTGGGAGCGGGTTAGGGTGAGGGCGTATTCCGTACCTGCAGACGCACCCACAACTCTGGGAATCCGAGATTACTTTAGACCGAGACTCTAGGCCACGAAAGTGCACAGTTGTGCGCCCCTTCGCTTTTCTTGGCCGGCGCCCTCAGGCTCAGGTCCGCTCCTGGTAGCTGGCGGTGATGGCTTGGCCGGCGCGGGCGCCCTGGACGGCGACGAATTCCTCCAGCTGCCGTATCTCGGCGAGAGTCGCCTCGTCGGTGGCCCGGCTGCGCTTTAACGCGGCCAGCTTGGTCTTGGCCTCGTCGACCTGCTTGAGCACCACCAGGGCCTCCAGTTCCTGGGTGGCCGTGGCCTTTATCTGTAGCAGGCGCCGTCGCACGGCCTCCGCATTGGCCAGCCGCTCCTCGATCTCACCCATGGCTGCCAGCGATGCGTCCAGACTGGCTTGGCCGTACATGGCCTGGCGGGGAACCCGGCGCAGTTGCTGTTTGAACTGCGAAATCTGGGCGTCCAGTTGCTCTTCCTTGTTCTGCATCTCGGCCAAGCCAATTCGCAGGTTGGCCATGGCCTGTTCCAACTGTGAAACCGACACTGCTCGACTCCGTATTTTCCTTGTTCGGCGTCAATGGCGAATATATTACCCCATGGGATACGGGGCATACAAAAGGGGCGCACGGGTGTGCGCCCCTCATTTGGCGGCAACCAGGTATGGCTAGTTGGCGCTGAACCCCACCTGGGGCAGCAATTCTTTCAGGGCGTCGATGACTTCTTCGATATCGTCCTCGGTTACGTGGCCGAGGTGTCCGATGCGGAAGATGCTGCTGCTCAGCTTGCCCTGCCCGCCAGCCAGCACGACGTTTTTCTCAGTGCGCATGCGCTCCATGAGCGAGCGACCGTCGATGCCCTCGGGCATCCTGACCGCCGTCACGGTGTTGGAGGCGTAGCGCTCGTCGCTCACCAGCAGATCGAGCCCCAACTCCCGGACCTTGTCGCGCGTCAGCTGACCTATGGATGCGTGGCGCCCGAACACGCCCTCGAGGCCCTCCTCCATGATCTTGTCGAGGCCAAGGCTGAGGCCGTACATGGCGGCTACGTTGGGCGTGAAGGGAGTCTGGCCGCGCTCCAGTGTCTTCTTGGCTTCTTCGAGGTCGAAGTAGAAGCGGGGCATGGTGGCCGATTTCTGGGCCTCCCAGGCGCGGTCGCTGACGCTGATGAAAGCGAGGCCCGGGGGAATCATGAATCCCTTCTGTGAGGCTGTGCCGACCAGGTCGCAATCCCAGGCGTCCACCGGCAGCGGCAGGCAGCCCAGGCTGCTAACCGCGTCCACCAGCAGCAGCTTGTCGAACTCCTGCTTGGTAATCCGCGCAATCTCCTCCAGCGGGTGAGTGACGCCAGTGGAAGTCTCGTTGTGGGTGACCATGACCGCCCTGACCTCGGGATCGTCGCGGAGGGCGTTCCGGATGGCATCGGGATCGATGGGTTCGCCCCATTCGAAATCAAGGCGGGTGACGTCGGCGCCGAAGGCCACGGCCATATCGATGAAGCGGTCGCCGAAGGATCCGGCCGTCGCAGCCACGACCTTGTCGCCGGGCGAAAGTGTGTTGACCAGGGAGGCTTCGAGCGCCCCGGTCCCGGAGGCGGTGAGGATGAACAGGTCGTTGTTGGTCATGAAGACCTGTTTGAGCTGCTCGGTGCACTTTGTGATCAGCTCGTCGAACTCGGGGCCGCGATGGTTGATCATCGGGGTTCCCATGGCTTCGACGATATCGTCGGGGATGGGAGTGGGCCCCGGGGTGCGGAGGTTCTGTGGCTCGATTTTCAGCATGGCACGTCCTTGAAATGTCTAGACGAGGTGTCTTGTCTCGTGGGCTTGAAACTGTCTGCCCGAGATTGACCGGCTATCGCCAGCGAAATCCGTTCAAGCTGATATCGCAAATCGTCGGGTCAGCACCAACTATCCATTATAGCATTGCGATGCTGAATAGTGGCCGGGCGAGTTGCCAAAGCCACAAATGACAGGACTGGAGTTCAAGGGAATTGGGCATTATGTCGTATTATAATGTTGCCCGGTCTACTGACTCTGATTGCAACCAATTATCGTCTCTATGGAGGACGTCATGGCTCTGGAACTCAACCCCGGACACACCGCCCTGCTGCTGATGGATTTCGAGAACGACATCGTTCACGAGGAAGGCGCGTTCAAGGACTTTGGATTCGCCCAGATGGTCAAGGACAACGACGTGCTGGGCAAGACAGGGCAGGTGTTGGCCGCCGCCCGCAACAAGGGCATCCTCGTCATCTACGTCTCGGTCAAGTTCCGTCCCGGATACCCGGAGCGCCCGGCAAACGCCGGTCTGTGGCAGGGTCTGCACGGCGCCAACGCCCTGGTCGAGGGTACCTGGGGCGCGTCCATCCACGACGCCCTGACCCCGCAGGAGGGCGAGCCGGTGGTCACCAAGCGTGGCGTATCGGCGTTCATGGCCTCGGACCTGGAGCCGATCCTCAAGAACAAGCGCATCGGCACCCTGCTGCTGGCCGGTGTGGCCACCAACTTCGTCGTCGAGGGCACGGCCCGCGAGGCCAGTGACCGCGGCTACGACACGGTGGTTGTCGGCGACTGCTGCGCTTCGGTGAACCAGGAGGCCCACGACGCCGCCCTGAGCGTGGCGCTCCCCTTCCTGTCGACCATCTCCAGCAGTGAGGAAGTCATCGCCGCGCTGGGCTGAGCGGCAAGCGCATATACAGCGACGGGACGCTAACGAGAATAGTGCCCCGTCCGAATGATGCAAGTTTGAATGAAAACTTTAGTCCTGCAATTCACCGTGCCCGAATATCAGTTGCTTGACGATAGTTGCAAGAGATTATTGGTTACTGTGACAGCATTTCGGCCATTGCCGCCTACTCGAGCGGTACAGGCGTGGGGAGGACAGATTCCGAATCAAATTGTTTACACAGTTCAGACAGGCAAATCAGCGATTTTTATAACAGAAGATTGGTGTGTCACCATTCGCGCTCCCAAGTTGCTCGATTGTATGGTAGGGATGTGCACTCTGCTAAATGCACTCGGTCAACTGTTCTCTGCACCGTTAGATGTAGAACTGTCCGACACAAATGATAGGAGCGACGACCGCCTGTACCGAGACTTAGACAGGGAGAGGCTTTGGCAGCGGCTGACTTGTGCTGGTACGTCCATCCTGACTCTGATCGCTGGGGGTTTTATAGGTGGTCTCGTTCAGAAGTATTTTTTCTGAGGAAGATGACAGATGAATCAAAATTCAGGTTTAATGCTGGAAAGGGAAGTATTGGATGTAGCCATTGCTTTAGGTTACGAGGCAACTATGGTGTCGGATACATTTCGCCTACCTGCTCTTGGGTGGGTTAGAGGTGGTAACCGACTTCCAGATCTTGTAGTAAAGGGTAAGGACCGCACTGCTATCGTGGAAATAAAAACCCGTCCGGTAATGATTTATGACATATTTCAAATTGATCAGATGCGAGAGAATCAAGACGTAGGAGCTATCTTCTGCGTTCCCGATTCCGCTTTCAATCGTATCCGCAATAGCGTAAGAGAATATGCGGGGGAACTCAACGTCCAGCTGTGTCCACTCTCCAAAGTTGGAGAGGCCATGAAATCGATACTTGATTAGTGGATGGGCCGGTGGTGATAAAAGGACGATGTCAATGACCCAGGTTGCTGACCTCCTTGCAGGACTGAATCCGGCGCAGCGCGAGGCCGTGGAAACGGTGGACGGGCCGCTCTTGATCGTGGCGGGGCCCGGCAGCGGCAAGACCCGCGTCATCACCCACCGCATCGCATACCTGGTGCGGGAGTGCGGCGTCAGCCCCTTCAGCATCCTAGCCATGACCTTCACCAACAAGGCGGCGCGGGAGATGAAGGACCGCCTCGGGCGACTGACCGGCCCTCACGCCGACGCCCTGACGGTCGGCACTTTCCATTCCTTCTGCGCGCGGTTGCTGCGGAGAGAGGGCGATTTCATCGGCCTGTCGCGCAACTACTCGATCTTTGACGACGACGACCAGATTTCGGCCATCAAGCAGTGCCTGGAGCAGGCCGACTACGACCCCAAGCGTTACCCTCCTCGGGCTGTGCTGTCGGCGATTTCGCGGGCCAAGAATGTACTAAAGGACTCGAGAGCCATGGCGCGGGAGGCCGACGGCTACTACTTCGAGGAGGTCTGTGCCCAGGTCTACGGCCGCTATGAGGAGTTGATGGCCCGCAACAATGCCGTCGATTTCGACGACCTGCTGCTGCGAACGGTGCAGCTGTTCCGCGAGTACCCCGTGGTCTTGCAGCGCTACCAGGAACGCTACGGCTACCTGATGGTGGACGAGTTCCAGGACACCAACGTGGCCCAGTACCAGCTGGCGCGGCAGCTCTCGCAGGGGCACCAGAACTTTTGCGTGGTGGGCGATCCCGACCAGTCCATCTATTCGTGGCGCAGCGCCGATGTGCGCAACATTTTGAATTTCCGCGCCGACTACCCGAGGGCAAAGGTCGTCTCGCTGGGCCAGAACTACCGCTCCACCAGCAGCATACTGAACGCCGCCAAGGGCCTGATCGAGTCCAACGGACAGCGCATAGACAACCAATTGTTCACAGACAACCCAACGGGCGTGCCGGTGCAGGTGGATGAGGCATACGACGAGGACGAGGAGGCGGGCAAGGTCATCGGCGAGATCAAGCGGCTGACCCGAGAGGAGGGGTTCAAGCTGGGCGAGTGCGCGGTGATGTACCGGGTCAACGCCCAGTCCCGGGCGCTGGAGGAGGCCTGCCTGCAGCAGGGAGTCAAATACCGGCTGGTGGGGGGCACCCGCTTCTACCAGCGCAAGGAAATCCGCGACCTGACCGCCTACCTGCGGCTGGTTTTCAACCAGCAGGACGATCTCAACCTTTCCCGAGTGGTGGGCGTGCCGCCGCGCGGCATCGGCGCAAAGTCCATGCAACAGCTTGGCGACTGGGCCTCTGGGAAAGGCATGGCCATGTTCGACGCAATGCGTGAGATCGCCAAAGCCAGCGCTGCCAAAGAGCCGTGCCCGGTCCATCTGCCGAGCAGGGCCGCATCGTCCATCGCCAAGTTTGCCGCGCTCGTAGACCGCTGGGTTGGCCTGAGCAGTGAGGTCGAGGTGGTCAAGCTGATCGACCTGATTCTGGACGAGTCGGGCCTGCAGAAATTCATCCAGGAGAGCGACGACCGTCCCGAGGAACGGTGGGAGAACGTGATGGCCTATCGCGCCATCGCCCAGGAATTCAACGCCGAGACCCCGCCCGACGGGCTCGGTTCGCTGCTGGAACGCACCGCCCTGGTCTCGCAGGTCGACGAGCTGGAGGACGCCGAGGACTCCATCACCCTGATCACCCTGCACCAAGCCAAGGGACTCGAGTTTCCGGTGGTGTTCATGGTCGGGATGGAGGAAGGCCTGCTGCCTCATTCCCGCTCCCTGGACAGCGAGGAGCAGACGGAGGAGGAGCGGAGGCTCTGCTACGTTGGCATGACCCGCGCCGAAAAGCGGCTCTACCTGCTGCGGGCCTTTCGCCGCGGTTTCCGGGGGAATACTGGCGGCCCTGCGGTGGCGTCGCGTTTCCTGCGCGAAATCCCCGCCGACCTGGTGGCTGCGGCGGCCCTGTCCTCCACCGCGGCCCGCGCTGCGGTGGGGCCGGACTCCGGCAGGGGCAGCTCAATCCGTGCGGCGGCCCTTGCTGCGGCTGCGGCGGCCCCGGCGCCATCGGGACCAACGCTCCGTGTCGGCGACCTGGTGCGCCACCGGGCCTTCGGCGAGGGCATCGTGACTGCCGTCGACGCCACGGCCTCCGACGTGGAGATAACCGTCGAATTCGCCGGGGGTGTGGGTGTCAAGCGCCTGCTGCTGAGTTTCGCGCCGCTGGAAAAGGTTAACGACGGTAATTCCGGCCAGGGCGGGAGGTAGCTGATTCCCTGCCATGGTTAACACGCTACGCGACTTCTGCGACCGGCTGACCAAGTCCAACGGGTTCGAATACTTCATAGTCGCCCTCATTCTGGCCAATGCCGTTCTCCTGGGTGTGGAGACCCTGCCGCGGGTTATGAACGGATTCAGCCATTGGGTTGAGATTGGCCACAAGGTCACCCTCGGCGTGTTCATCGTGGAGGCCGCGCTGAAGATATTCGCCGGGTGGCCAAGGCCCTACAACTACTTCCGCGACGGCTGGAACATCTTCGATTTCTCCATCATCGTGCTGTCGCTGGTTCCCGCCACGGGAAGCTTCGCCATCATTGCCCGCATGGCCAGGCTGTTGCGGCTGCTGCGGTTGGTCTCGGCGGTGCCGGAGTTGCGGCTTATCGTGGCCACGCTGGTACGCTCCATCCCGAGCATGCTGCATATCGTGGCGCTGATGAGCCTGATGGTCTACGTCTACGCCATCATCGGCTGGCAGTTGTTCCACGAACACGACCCGGAGCACTGGCGCAACCTCGGTATCGCGCTGCTCAGCCTGTTCCGTGTTGTGACGCTGGAGGACTGGACCGACATCATGTACACGGCCATGGAGTATCACCCATTGGCCTGGATTTATTTCGTCAGCTTCGTGATATTCGGCACCTTCGTGGTGATCAACCTGTTCATCGCCGTGGTCATCAACAACCTGGACGAGGCCAAGCAGGACCGGCTGCGCAAGCTGGAGAGCGCACCCACGTCCGACAGCCTGCTGGCGGAGTTGCGCTCCACGCAAGATTCCCTGCGCCGACTGGAGGACCAACTGCGGCAGAGGCGAGAGGAGGACGACGCCGACGACCGGTGAGCATGGACCTCCCCTATGCGTCAGGACGGTTGCAACGACCCACAGGGCTTGCCACCGTTGGTCCGAATGCCTGGCGAAAGCCTGCTCCACCAGCCCGCCGATGGTGCGACAGGCTCCCCGGCAACGAACGGTCAGGGAGTTGGCAGCAGTCCCCCGGAATCGAAGCATTGGCGGCCATCTATCGGCACCCGTGATATGATTCCGATGCTTCGATTCGGAAATATAAAGAGTCTCCATTCAGGGAGCTAACATCTTGCCGTCGTCCCACCCCTTTTGCCCCGCTACCGGGCCGGCAGAGCTGACTCCGGAGCACTCCTCCTGATGGCATCCATCCTGATGGCATCCATCGCCGATTTTCGGCAGCGCCTGGCCGGCATTTACCCCGGGTGGTGGGTTGTCGGCGCCTGCTGCTTCCTCGCCCTGTTCCCCGGGGCCATCTTTTCCTACGGTTTTCCGGTCTTTTACATCCCCATCCGTGAAGACCTGATGCTCAGCGACACCCAGGTCTCTCTGATATTCGCCCTGTCGCGTGGCGAGGCAGGCGTGGGTGGGCCGCTGGTTGGCTGGATGGTGGACAAGTTCGACTCCCGCCCCATCGTGCTGGTCTTCGGGCTGATGGCCGGCGTGGGCCTGCTGGTCCTCTCATGGGTCGACGGCTACTGGCTGTTCGTTGTGGTCTACGTGGGCATCGTGTCGGTGGGCAACAACAGCGGATTCGGGCAGACGTTCCTGGCTGTGACCAACCGGTGGTTCGTGCGGCGCCGCGCAGTGGGCATGACGCTGGTTATCACCTGCTACACCGCCGGCGGGGCCATGCTCATACCGGTGCTGTCGCGAGGCGTTGATGCGCTGGGCTGGCGCGACGTGATGCTCTTCACCGGCATATTCGTTGCGGTCATCGTCATCCCCTTCTCCCTCCTCATCCGTCGATCGCCCGAGAGCATGGGAATCGACCTGACGGAGGCCGGCGAGGCAGTTCAGGAATCAGACAGCAACTCGTCGGCCCAATCATCGGGCCACGACTTCACGGTGCGAGAAGCGCTGCACACTCCCACCTACTGGTTCATCCTGCTGGCCAGCGCCTTTCGCATCTCGGTCACCAGCGGGATCCTGGTTCACGCCATACCCATAATGGTCTGGAAGGGAACATCGGAGCAGACTGGGGCCGACCTGATGGCGCTGCTCTTTTTCGTGTCCATCCCGACGCGGCTACTCATCGGCTTTTCCGGGCTGCGTCTGCCCGGCCAAGGGGTGCTGGGGGTCGGAATGGCGGTGGGGGCAGTATCTCTGCTGGCCCTGACACTGGTGCCGGGGACATGGGTGATTTTCCCATTCGTCGCCGGGCTGGCCATCCTGGAGGGCGCGGCAGTGCTGAACTGGGTGCTGGTGGGCAACCTGTTCGGCAGGCGCACCTTCGCCACCCTGTCCGGAATCATCTCGGTCTTCTACAGCGCGGGCATGATGCTGTCGCCGCTGTTCCTGGGCTGGATGGTGGACCGCACCGGAGGGTATACCGAGTCACTGTTGGTCCTGACCGGACTCTACGCCGCCAGCGCCGTGCTGTTTGCCATCGCCCGCCGTCCGAGGCCCAGGGTAGAGCCTCAAAATCAGCCGGCCTGAGGGGTAGTTACAGCGCGGCCTTGACATTCTTCAGGAAGTCCTCGCCACCGATGCGCAGCAGTCCCCAGGCTGAGACCGTGACAAAGTTGGCTCCCAAACGAACGAACTCGGCCACACCGGCAGTGTCGCCAGGGTTGTTGCCGCCCACGCCCACGAACTTGCCGCCTGCCCGGACGCGAGTGATGACCTCACCCATCACCTTGCGAACCTCGGCGGTCCCCGGATTGCCCATGCTCTGGCCCAGGTCGGAGGCGGCGCAATGGAGCACGTCGGCCCCCGGCACCTGCAGGATGTCATCCAGGTTGGCCACCGCCTCAACGTCCTCGACCATGGGGATCACTAGCACCTGCGAGTTGATCCAGGACGTGGCCTCGTCGCGGGAAACGCCTATGCCATAGTCCTGCGCCCGGCCGCCGCCCATGCCACGCATGCCGTCTGGGTAGTAGCGGGCCGCCCCGGCGATTGCCGCCGCCTGCTCGCCGGTGTTGACGTGCGGCACGATGATCCCCTGCAGGCCACGGTCCAGGTAGCGCAGGATGGTCTGGGGATGATGGTCGGGAATGCGCGCGATGGGAGTGATGCCAAAGGACTCGGCGGCACGGACCATGTGCTCCACCTGGTCCAGGTCGGAAGGGCCGTGCTCGCAATCGATCATCACGAAGTCGTAGCCCAGCGCCCCGAAGATCTCCACCATATCTGGCGCGGGGCGGGTGATGATGGCCCCGAACACGGTCTGTCCTTCATTCAGCTTGGCCTTGGTGGTGTTGGTCCGCATCGCGTCGCCTCTACGTTGGTTTACAAATTGCGTGTCGGGATGAAATCAATGCTCACCCCTACCCCCTCTTTCTAAAGAGAGTGATGGGTAATGCCGGAATTCGCTACACCGAACCGTCAATGACAATGTCCAGCAGCGCCGGCTTGCCAGACGCCACGGCGCGGTCGACGGCGGGCTTGATCTGTGACGGCTCGGTGATGCGTTCGGCGGGGACTCCCAGCCCAGCGGAGATGGAGACCCAGTCGAAGGGCGTGGTGAAATCGGAGTACATCAGCCTGCCTCCGGACGTTTCGGGTAGCTGCAGGACGTCGGACTGGTAGGTGTTGAAATTCACCTTCAGCACGCGGTAGGCGCCGTTGTTGCAGATGACGAAAACGCAGGGGATATTATCGTTGGCTGCCGTCCACAATCCCTGCACGGTCATCATGGCGCTGCCGTCGCCGATGATGCCGAACACCTTGCGGTCCGGGTGGGCGCACTGCGTGCCCATGGTCGCGCCCATGCCGCCGCCGATGGACTGCCCTCGCACCCCAACGATGTCGCCGCGGCGCTTGGCCTCGAAATAGTGCCGCATCACGCCGCGGTTGCTGATGGAATCGTCGACCACGATTGCATTCTCAGGGAGAGCAGCGGAGAGCTCATACATCATCCGCGCCGGTGTCATCGGCTTGTGGTCCCAGTTCTCGGCCACTGATGCTTCGAAAGCGTCCCTATTGCGACTGCGGTCAGCCACCACCGTCTGCTTGCGCTGCTGTATCTCCGCCGCATCGCCCGGCGACAGCCGCTCGTTCAGGGCGGCAACCAGGTCGGTCAGTGCCAGCTTGCAGTTGCCCACGATGCCCACGTCCGTGGGTTCCGAGCGGCCGATGCGGCCCGCGTCCGGGTCAATATGCACCAGCTTGGCCTCGGGAGGCAGGATCACATCGCCCCAGTAGAAAAGCTCCTCAAAGGGGTCGGAACCGACTGCCACAACCAGGTCGACGTCCTGCAGCACTGCCCGCTGTGCGGCAACCCGCAGGGAGAGCGGACCCATGTACTGTGGGTGTCCCGTGGGAAACGCCACCTCGGCCCCCTTTGCCTGGTACACGGGCAGCCCCATCAGCTCGGCCAGTTCCACCGCTTCGTCCAGGGCGTCATTGTCGGATAGCCGGTCTCCCACCAGCATCAGTGGACGGCTGGAATCCATCAGGAGCCCGGCAGCCTGACTTATGCCCTGCTGGCTGGGGCGCACATCATCGAAGTTAGGCCGCGACGGCGCGATGTTCATTTCCGCCATCCCCTCCAGGGCGTTGGAGGTGAAGCCGACATAGACCGGTCCCTTGGGATGGGTATTGGCCTCATTGAATGCCCGACGGATGGCGCTGGGTATCTGGTCCGGGTGCGAGAGTTCCACTGCCCACTTGGTCACCGGCCGAACAAGGTTGGCCAGGTCGGTGATGGTCTCGTTGGTCTTGCGGATGTCGTAGTTGGCTGATGTCACCACCATCGGAGAACCGCTGTTCAGGGCGTCAAGCATCAATGCAATGCCGTTGGCCAGCCCGCTGTCGACGTGGAGGCTGACGAAAGAGGCCCGTCCGGTGCACCGGGCGTAGGTCTCTCCCATCCCCATCGCGACGCTCTCCTGCAAGGTCAATACGTATCGGAGGTCGGGATAGTCCCCCAGAAGGTCGATGATGGGACCCTCGCTGGTTCCGGGGTTACCGAAAATGTATTCGACTCCCTCCGCCCTGAGCATCTCCAGAAGGGCCTGCTTGCCAGTCATCAGTTGCGCCATGGGTTCCTCCAACGGTTGCTGTCCGGATAAGGAGAGCGGGCAGCGGAATTCTCGGCCAATTCTACACCACAGCGGGACTCAAGACTGACAGTTCGCGCTGGAGACCGGCGGGACTGCACTGGCCAGCCTTCCGGCAGGCATCATACAAGGTAAGCCGCCACGTTAAATGCCCACCGATCATTCCTCTTGCACCACCAGCGCAAGCCTTTTAGGCACCCGCCAAGGACATCAGTCAGCACTGAGACCGATAAATTGCAGACTACTCGTTGAAGAGGGGACCCTAACTTCCAAAAGAGCTGACGGACACCCAGCAAGGACAGTCCCTACTTTGGGAATGAACAAATGCAGGGGATTATGTGCATTTTTCCAATCGAACAGCAATTTCCAACCACAAGGATTACCTTGATTATAGGGAATCGGACCAGACACGGTACAAAAGGGCATTCACGTCCATCTGTCTGGACCAAGATCAGTGGGCCCAGGCCGGCACCTTGAGCAGCGGAGTGATTTCGTTTGGTATCCTCTAGCAATTCTGGGCGGATCAGGTGGGCAAATTCATCCCGCATCATAGTAAAATTGGCACCATGTTCCGCAGATTTCGATAGTTAATGGCAATTGCAATCCTGTATTTTGTTGTAGTGACTCCTCGAGCAATAGGTAGAACCGTTACGCAAAGCAATGTCAGAAAGTGGTGCGACGAGGTTGATCTTGGGGCAATCCGCAAGCGGTTTCCCAACGAACTCTCGCAATGGCCGAACAGGTCAGACCTGTTGCAGCACGGACTGGCGCTTACGGGTCAGGTGCTCCGGAATGGTACCTGGAACTCTGTCCCGGTTGATGTTTGATTCATTCGATAGCCTTGGGGACGGCGGTACCGCAAGATGCGACGCCGTCCAAGCGTAGACGAATGAATCTGGGGTGCGCGTGATCCATGGCGAGAGGAATGCTGCCAGGGTCTGGCAGGAAATCTGTCGGGGCAACGCATCTGGCAGCCAGCCCCGTTGAGGAGTGGCCGGTTTTGGCTTCGACGAACAGAGTAAGAGTCGTTCTCGCCGACCATCACCAGATCGTGAGGGTCGGACTCCAGGAGATGCTGGAGGGGTCCGGGGAATTCGAGGTGGTTGGCCACGCAGGGGATGGTGAAGAGGCCGTGCGTGTGTCGCTCGAATTGATACCAGACGTGGTGGTAATGGACGTATTGCTGCCTAACAAGGATGGCATTGAGACTTGCCGCGAGATCAAGCGCGCCCTTCCCGATAGCCAGGTCCTGATCCTCACCGCCTCAACGGCGGAAAACGACGCTCTAGACGCAGTTATTGCCGGCGCCTCGGGTTACCTGCCCAAGGACTCCGACAAGGAAAGGCTGTTGGCCACCGTGCGCGATGTCGCCGAAGGCGAGTTTCGTATCCCGGGTAATGTCATCAGGAACCTGCTCAGCGGCCGCCAAATCTCCTCCCTGCGGAGTGCTGCGCCGAACGCGGTGCGTTTGACTACTCGCCAGAGAGAGATTCTCACCCTCTTCGCGCAGGGCCTTTCTTACGCCCAGATCGCCGAGGTCAGGGGAAAGAGACCTCTGACAATCAGAAATTCCATCTATGGCATCCAGAGGAAACTACAGGCCAAATCCAAGCAGGAAATGGTCGTATGGGCGGTAAGAAACGGCCTCCTGGATGACGTCCCTGACCCGGAACCCAGTAACCCCCAGGGGTGAAGGGGCATGGAGCATCTCCACTACCACAGTCCCCGGCAATTGCCCAACTCGCCCCTCCGAACTGCTGGGCTGCCTGAATCAGCTCACCATCTGAACCTTGCGATCCACCCACCTCAGTACGCCACTGTTTTCCTCGTCCTACCCTCGTTGTCACCAAGATAGCCGCAACCAGGCCCTGCCGACGAGCAGGTTTTGTTGCTGCCCGGTGTGGCGACACCGAATCTGCTCCCAATGCCGCGACGATCGTTCAGCGAGGCTCATGGAACCCTGTGCGGCGAATGCGAGTATATTTTCTTGAGGGACCCACACTCTGTAGAGCAGAGCAAACCCCTCGTCACTCTAAGTGGAACTGTTTGCGACAGCAGCTGGCGAGTGTACGTTGGGGTATTCTCGAGAATCACCTCAACCTCACTCCAACTTGTAATCGGGGTATGTGAGACCTGAGAGGACTCCTGGAGTACCCTACAATCAATCGCGTGGCGATCAACAATCGTAAGGGAGAACGAGCTCGTACGATCGTTGCCCAGTTTGCGTCGGTACAGCCAGAGTAGTGTCTGCCCTTGAAAATTCCAGCCGGGCTGAGAGTACACATGATCTCCGCGTTCACCCTCCTGATGGCCCTGTTCATCGGGCTTGCGTCGTGCCAGGCGGCAGGAGAACCCCCCGGGGCCTCCTCTCAAGTCGTTTCGGGACGCAGCCCCAACGCCGCAGTGACCGGCACCATCACATATCGAGAGCGAATCTCGCTGTCTGAGGACGCGACAGTCATCGTCGAGTTGAGAGACGTTTCCCTGGCCGATGCGGCGGCACCTCTCATCGCCAGCCAGACCATACGCAATCCTGGGCAGGTCCCCATAGAATTCAGGGTGCCCTACAACCGGGAAGATATTAGTTCTCGCAACACTTACGGGATCACCGTCAGGATCCTCGGTGGCGACGGTCGCCTGGCATTCATCAATGACACGGCCCACGATGTGATCACCAGGGGAAATCCCAATCGTGTGGACATGGTCCTCGTGCTGGTACAGCCGCCGAGAGACTTGGTGGAGGAGGATCCTGACATCGACTGGCGTACCTGGGTGGAGGCGCCGGTCAGAGCGATCAGCGCCAACCTGCTGCAGGGTGAGCCGGAACATCTGCTGCGGGTGGTCTATCCTCAATCCACCATCGATGGCTGCGCGCGCCCGGGCAACAAGAGCCTGCAGGTGAACGGCTACGACGTCGACATCAGCCTCACGCTGATGCGGCCGCCAGCCACCCCGTGGGCCATTGACTGCGGCGAGAAAACGGTGGAACTTGATGAGATTTTCCACATCGAATCGCCGCTCCAGACTGGGAAGACTTACCGGGTAACGGTAAACGGACAGGTCATCAGCACGTTCACACTGCCGGACCCCAGGCTGGGGCATACCTTTACGGCACAGTCCATCATCAGGTCGGTGGAAGTCGCCGAGGCGGGGACCGCACCGGACACACCGGCAATCAGGATTGTCTCGGGGCGGCCCAGCGGTAGATGCACCCAGTACAACGGCTACGAACTGCAGGTGAACGGTGGGGACAGGCTCGATGTCAGCATTACCCATCACCAGGTCGCCGATCCCGAGGCGCGCTGCACCAGGGACTTCCCCGCCGACGAGACGATGGTCCCGCTGATCCTGGACCCCGGGTCTGAGTACACCATAGTCGTCAACGGCGACACGAGCGTTACCATAGACACCCGCTAGCGCAGGCCGGGTCCTGGTATACGCTGCAGTTCCAGCCAGGGGAGCCGTTCCCGGACCAGCGCCTTCTGACTCCGGGGAATGTTGAACACCAACACCCAGGGGCCATATAGTGTTCCCCGCGAGGTGAGTGTCGTATGACGGAGTCGGAAGTAGTTGTAATCGGCGGCGGAATCGCCGGAGCGTCGGTCGCGTATTTCCTGGCCGGCCATGGCCGCAGGGTCACGCTGCTGGAACGGGGCGAGATCGCGTCCGAGGCGTCGGGGGTAAACGCCGGCGGCATTGGTGCAATTGGCTGGGGCCACGTGCCGAACCTGGAATCGCACCTCACCATGGGCAGCCTCCAGATATTCAGGTCGCTGCAACTGGAAATGGGCTATGACATCGAATTCAGAGCCTCAGGCGCGCTCCAGGCCATTCAGACCTCCGCGCAGTATGAATACTCACGGGACAACGTACATTCGCTAAAGTCCCGCGGCTACACCCTGGATTTGCTTGGCCCCGATGATGCCCGGGCCATCGAGCCGGAACTGAACCCGGAACTGGCGGGCGCCGTGCATTTCCCTCTACGTGCCCAGGCCGACCCGGTCAAGGCCACCCGGGCCTTCGCCGACGCCGCCCGTCGCGAGGGCGCTGAGGTGCTGACCGGCAGGGAGGTCACCGCCATTTCGCCCATGGCTGACGGTACTTACCGGATCGACTGCGCCGGGGAGTCGCACACGGGCCGGCAGCTGGTGCTGGCGGCAGGCGCATGGTGCGGCCCGCTCGGCGAAATGCTGGGCGTACAGATTCCGGTGATTCCGGTTCGCGGGCAGATGTGGGCCACCGAGCCCATGACCCCCAACGTGTTCCACTCGCTGTCTGGCGCCGAGTCCCCATCGCACTGGAGTGCCAGTCCCGGCAACGATGCAGAAACACCTCCTGATCTGACACACGTCAGGTCCCGGAGGGTCACCCGCCACCTCTACGGACGGCAGAATCGGGACGGCGAGGTGATATTCGGCGGCGACCGCGAGGTGGTCGGATATGACAAGTCGGTCGACGCCGCCGGGATTGAGGTCAACTTCGGGCACGCTCGGGAGATCCTTCCGTTCCTCGGCGGCCACTCCATCAGCCGCACGTGGGCCGGTCTGATGCCCTTCTCGCTGGACGGCAGGCCGATAATCGGGCGCTTGCCACAGGGGGAGAACCTTTACATCGTCAGTGGACTGGCATCATCAGGGTTCGGACGCGGCCCCATGGCCGGCAAGCTCATCGCCGATTACATTCACACGGGGCACCGCCCGCCCGTCCTATCGGAGTCCGACCCGGCACGATTTTCGTCCACCTGAGTAAGTCTCAACACTAGTGACTACGACCCATATAGGCCTGTTAATTGTTCCCTCTCCCTCCGGGAGAGGGTTAGGGTGAGGGCGTTCCCCTATCGAAAACAATTCCGCTGTTGCGCAGGATTTCACCCCCAGCCCAACCCTCCTCCTCACGAGGAGGGAGAATTACAAGACCCTTCTGCAACCCCGACCCCGCTGAATAGGGTTTTAGGTCGGACAGTCTAACGCGAACGAATCCGTCGATACCATGCTATTCGTTGGGGCGCAGGTAGCGGCGCATCCTTTCCTCCAGGCTGGGCCGAGGCTGTCCATCGGCGTCTGTACCCAGCGCCTCGCCCCTCATCCTGACGGCGTCCGCCTCGGCGGTGGCATAGGCCCTGATCAGGATCCTGGGCCCGGCGGTTTCCGGGTCCAACTGGATTCTTTCCTCGTTGTGGCCCGTCGCCCAGCCGCGCCTGAATATCGACAATTGGAATTTCATCGCTTCATAGCCCACGACTCCATCCACGACCCGCTGTCGATCATCCTCGGGCATTTCGGGCCAGTGGTCCCGGATGGCCTGGCGAGCTGCCGCCCGGACAACCTCCCGCTGAGCTTCCTCATCATCTTCCTGGACAAGCCGCAGGTTTGCGATCGCTCCATGCTGGCGTTCAAGCTTTTCAGACTCGGTTTCGTTTCGGTTCATCTCTATCTCTCACGCTGGTCTGCTCTTAACATGCCCGCTGCGCGTTCCGATCCCGGCTTGGGGCTAGGCGTGGAGCCGGTCGTAGGCTGATGGCCGTTCTATGCCATGTTCTTCGTCGAACTCTGCGGCAGACACCAGCTGGCCGGTCAAGGTCTCGGAGGTCTGCAGGGCCATGTACACGGCCACCTCGGCAATGTCGTCGGGCAGCCTCATGCGCTTGTGAACTTCGTTGTCGTAGTCATCGTTGGGCCTGGTCAGGTTCCAGCCCGGGTCCAGGATGTTCACTGCAATGCCAAAGTCCTTCACCTCGTCGGCCAGCGACTCGCTGAGCCGCTCCACCGCCGCCTTGGCGGCCCCGTATGATGCCTGCCCGGCGCGACCTCGCCGCGCAACGTTCTTGGAGGTCAGGTTGATGATAACGCCGCTGCGACGCTCCATCATGTGAGGCAGGACCGCCTTGCAGGTCATGAATGTGGTGGTCAGGTTGGACTCCAACACCCGGCGCCACTCCTCCTCGGTGATGTCCAGGACCGTCAACGCATGGGTCAGGTCGTTGGTGAAGAGACGGTATCCACCGGCGTTGTTGACCAGGATGTCAATCCGGCCCAACTCGCGGACTGTCTCATTGACCGCGCGGCCGGCGCCCCCGGAGGTGGTCAGATCGGCGTGGACCGTATGGGCGCGGCGACCCAGGGTGCGGATCTCCGAGGCAACAGCCGCCAGCTCCGAATCAGTGCGGGCCACGATGGCGACGTCCGCTCCCTCGCTAGCATAAGCCAGGGCCATGGAACGGCCCAGTCCTCGGGCTCCTCCAGTAACCAGGGCTACTTTCCCTTCCAGTTGCATTTCGGCCTCAACTATCTGCAACAGAAATTACATCACTCCGAGGCTCCAACCGACGGCACGAAGCGCAGGGCTCCTCTCGGTGTCGGGTTGAGGGCGATTATAGCAGTCTCCATTACATCAACTCTCCTGGGCCTGGCCATAGCAATTGCAATACCCTTGTCTGAATCAGGATTCGCAGGATTTTGGGATTTTCAGGATGTTCTCCAATCCCGTTCATCCTTGAATCCTGCAAATCCTGATTCTGACAAAATTGGTGGCACCCAGGACTCTACAATCGTCCTGGCTAGAGCACAGCACCATGGCCGTCTTACCAAAACTTCTAATCCTGCGTATCCTGTATATCCATGTTTGAATTAATTTGATTGAATTAGACGACTGGACGAGGTCAGTGAAAGATGGAATATCGCAAGCTTGGAAATCTGGATGTCTCGGTCATTGGATTGGGGACCCTGCGAACTTTCGACGTTACCGCCGACGATGACATAGCCGTACGGAGTCAGATCGTCGACAACTGCCTGGAAAGCGACATAAACCTGATAGACACCGCCGCATGGTACGGCAACGCGGAGCAGGTCCTGGGAGAAATCTCCTGGCACATTAGGGACGAGTTCTACCTCGCGACCAAAGTGCGAACCGAGGGCAGGGAGGCCGGCGAGGCCCAGATTGCCCGCTCATTCGATCTGCTGAAGACCGATTACATCGACCTTTTCCAGGTGCACAATATGATCGACTGGGAGACTCACCTGCCCACCCTGGAGCGGCTCAAGGACGAGGAGAGGATCGGCATGGTCGGCGTGTCAGCCATGGTGCCCGAGGCCTATCCCACCATCATGGACCTGATGCGACAGGGCCGGGTGGACGCAGTCCAGATTCCCTACAACGTGCTGAACCGGACCGTCGAGGACGAGCTGCTGCCCCTGGCCGAGGAACTGGGCACCGGCATCCTGGTGATGGAGCCGTTGCAGAAGGGCCGATGGGTGCTCGAACTGAAACAGGAGCCCGACCTTTCGCCGCTGCGCGAATACGGCATCAGCACCTGGGCTCAGGCCCTGCTGGCCTGGGTCATTTCCGACCCCCGGGTGAGTTCGACCATACCGACGACCTCCCGCCCGGAGCGCATCCCGGAAAACGCCCAGGCCGCCAATGCCGCCACGCTACCCCAGCAACTCCGCGACCACATACGCACCGAGGCGGAAAGGTGCCTGTAGCCCACCACCGGACTTGCGGGCAGCATTCTTGAGTGGTTTCTATTGGCCCTCAAGTATGAGGCCTGCGATTCTCTCGCCGATCATGAGGACGGCCGGGTTGATGGGTGCGGCAACGAGGTCCGGCATAATGGACGCATCTGCCACCCGCAGGCCCTCCACACCGTACACTCGCCCGTACTGGTCCACCACGGCGGTCGGGTCGGATGAGGGCCCCATCCTGCAGGTGCCCGATGGGTGAGAAAAGGTCACGACCTCCCGCTGCATCCACGCATTCAGCGCCTCGTCCGAGGCCAGGTCGGAATCGGATGGCTCCAGGCGCTCTCCCAGAAACTCCCTCAGCCCCTCGTTTTCGGCCAGTTGCAGGGCCTGCCGCATTCCGTGCCGTAACCGCTCACCATCGGAGGGTTCGGTGAGGTAGTTGTAGTCCAGCCAAGGGTGAACGGCGGGATCGGTCGACACCAGCCTCAGTTCGCCGCAACTGGCGGGACGCATCAGCCCGATCATCATTTCAGCCAGCTCGGGGCCAGTGGCTGGATGTTCGGCATCGTCGGGTACTTTCAGGGTCTTGACTCTCGGGGGCACAAAGGTAGACAGGCTGAGGTAGATGTCGTTCCGGGTATCCGAGCCCGGCGCCGTGAAGCGCAGGCTGGCGCTGCCCCGGCCGGGCGCATCACCCCTGGAATAGCCGTCCCTGATTCGCCAGGTCGCGTACAGCTTGGGATGGTCCTTGAGATTCCGGCCCACCCCTGGCGAGTCCAGCACCACTGGGATGCCCAATTCCTCCAGCTGCCCCGACGGTCCAACTCCCGACAGCAACAGGAGGTGGGGCGAACCGATGGCCCCGGCGCTAAGGATTATCTCGTCTCCCTCGACGGTGAATGTCTCGCCCTCGCTCTCGACCAGCGCGCCTGTGGCTCGTGGTGAGCCTGCCGAATCGCTGCCGAACAGCAGTCGGTGCACGGTGCAGTTGGGCCGGATGGTGAGGTTCAGGCGGTGCCTTGACGGGTCCAGGTAACCCAGGGCGGTACTGAATCGGACCCGGTTGTGGTTGTTGCTGATGCCCGCCCCGACGCCCGTGGCGTCGGGGCTGTTGTGGTCCGGGCAATCCGGGAAACCTGCAGCCCGGCAGGCGTTGTAGAAGGCCTCCTGTTCCGGATGCCATTCCTCCCTCCTGGAGTGGTGAACGAAGATGGGACCGTCGGTACCATGAAAGTCATCGCGGTGATCCACATCGGTCTCGATCTTCCTGAAGTAGGGCAGGGCCTCCCGGTAGCTCCAGCGGTCGTTGCCCAGCGCGGCCCAGTGGTCGAGATCCCCCGGGTCTCCACGGTAAAAGGCCGATGAATTGATGGCGCTGGAGCCGCCGGTAACCTTGCCTCGAGGCACCGACATGTCCGGATACGCATCGGTGGCGCGGGCCACATACTGCCAGCTGTGCCGACTCTCCAGCAGGGATATGGGATGACTGGCGAAGGTGCGCAGGGGAGGGGAGTCGCCGCCGGTGTTGTATCCGAACTTGAGATCATCGGGAAGGTGCTGGAAGTCAGGGTAATCGGGGCCAGCCTCCAAAAGCAGCACCGACACCTTGGGATCATCCGACAACCGGGCTGCCAATATGCTTCCCGCGGAGCCTGCGCCAATGATGACGAAGTCGTACCTCATGCCAATCCTCCCGGTTGCCTTCGTGCAGGTCTGCCTGTGACTCAGGCAGTGCTGCCCCGATTCTACTGTGCGGTCGAAGCAGAGGCCAGAGGAAAAATCGGCACGATCAAGGTCTCCTGGTTTTCGCAGTCAAGCCATCAAGTCAGGTCGTGGTTCGACAACCTCACCACTACCGGACGTCCTTTCGGCGGACTCGGCCCAATGGACTGGCTACAACAACAAGGCCCTGGTCGGCATGACCGAGGATGGGGAGCAAACAAAGGTCATCGTCCGGGGGACACTGCCTGGCCTAATCTCCGAGGGGAACAGTCGACTCACCGGTGCCCAGACGAATGAAGTCAATCCCGACACAGGGGCGTTGCCCGCGAGCCCACCTGCCCAGCATTGTCGCAGGTCCCACGCCGGCAGGGAGCTGTAATCCAGGCGGAGATGAGATCGAGGTGGCGGAGGGAGTGGGATTCGAACCCACGATACAGTCGCCTGCATAACGGTTTTCAAGACCGCCGCCATCGTCCACTCGGCCATCCCTCCGCGGATACAAAACAGAGACATTTTCATGGCTCATTTGCTAGTTTGCCACTCTTTTGCCATTCTCCCTTCGCCACTCATCTCCAAAGCGGCTCACTGCATCTTCTTGCAACGATGGTAACACATGCGAGTACAAATCTCCGGTTATCCCGATGTCGCTATGCCCCAGTCTTTCTAAGACAATTTTTGGTGGAAGCCCTTGGCGAACATCAAAGAGGCCTCCGTATGGCGGAGATCATGGAGTCTGACCTTTGCAAAACCGGCTCTATCGGCTATTCGCCTGAACCACTTAGTAACTATCTCAAATTATCCAGGCTCCATTGACGGCGGTACCAGATGAGGGCATTTGCCAGTTGGAGCAGGCCAAGGTAATTGGATACTTTCTTGTCATTTCGAACCAGGATTGCCCGGCACTTGGACAGCCAGGCCAGGGTGCGTTCCACCACCCACCGCCGGGCCGGGTGGGTCCTCTCGCCCTATGGGTCCAATTTCTCCTCTCCAATACGCCGAATCCGCGGCTGGTGTCCGGCCTCGGCGACCGTCCGGTGGCCGGTGGGATTGTCATACCCCTTCTCCAAGCACAGGTTCTGGACGCCTTCCGGACGGTCCACCACTATGCTCTCCAGCGTCGGCTTGAGGAGTTTCGTATCGTGGACATTGGCTCCGGCCACCACCACGCTCAGCGGCCCGCCTGCCCCGTCGACCAGGACGCTTTTCTTGCTCCCAGCCTTGCCCCGGTCCGAGGGATTGCGTCCAATAGCGCCCCCCCAAAACGCGCCTTCCCCATGGAGCAGTCGGCTGATTGCCATTCCCAGTCTACGCCGTCCAACTCGCGGCATCCCTCTATCAGGACGGCCCAGACACCCTCCAGCACCCCACGCTCTACCCAACGCTGGAAAGTTCGATGGATGGTGCTGTCATCCCTCAGATCCTTGGGCAACCGGTTCCATTGGCAGGAGCTACGCATCCGGAAGATGATACCCTCCAGCATCCTGCGCTGGTTCACCCGTTTGCGCCCCTTTGCCTTGGGTGGGTCCAACTGCAAAATCACCGGCTCGATTCGCTCCCACAGACCATCCGGTATTTCCCATATCGGTGGCAGAGTCTCCCGATTCCCCATAATTCACCACCACACAACTTTCCCCTAACTTAGCTTGACCTCCGGTCTCCTCTCCCATTCACACCAATCCTATTTCGAGATAGTTACTAATTGTCGTTTATCCACTCCCGCTTTCTGCGACCCGGCATTGCAAGCCGGCGTTGCCAGGGGATACGGCGGCAAGGCCGTTTCCTTCGCCTTTTCGGCAGGTAACGACGCCTCTTGGTGGGCCTGCTCAGGTTCTGTTCTGTTGTGGGGGTTTCAGCCTTCCAAGTGATAACCCCATAAGCGGCCAGAACAGTTTCTGCACATGTGTGAATGATTTAGCACATTGTCTTCACGAAATCCCGGAGACATTTCACGATTGTCACACAATACGAAAGTATAGTGATTCGCATAGCTTTCGAAAGCATCAACCAGTTACAGGGATTCCTTGAGGGGACCGTGGACCATTAGCATCGACCGATTATAGAGAAGAGAACGCAATCATATTCACTTAAGTAATAGCGCATTGGTTGGCCAGTGAAATCTCCTTTTGGAGTCAGTGATTGGCCGGCAATCAGCTCTTGCGCCTGCAATATGTAAGCAAATCTGCCCATTTGTTTGCTGCGTATTGACGCGACATTCGCGCCGATTCAACTCGCCTCTATTGAATTGAACGGAACCACTTCCAGCGACATATCTCATAAACACACTGAATGAAGGACTTCGAAAGTGCGTCAAATTATATCGACTATCCGGTCCGTACCACTTGTGACTATTGTGTTGCTCGTGGCGGTGCTCTTCGTGGTTACAATGCACGACAAGGCGGAAGCCGCCGTCATGGTGCCCGCCAGGACCATTAGCCTCGCCGAGGGTCACAACGTACCGGAGGGCATCTGGTCCGACGGCAGCACGATGTGGATCGTAGAGGGCAGCGTGGACAAAATACTTGCATACAGCATGTCCACTCAGGAACGGCAGTCAGGCAAGGACATCGAACTCGCCAGCTACAATGACGATCCGCAGGGAATATGGTCGGACGGCACCGTAATGTGGGTCGCCGACTGGGACGACACCAAGCTCTACGGCTACAGCCTCAGCAACGGACAACGCCTGAGCGCCCGGGACATCGACCTGACGGGCAGAAACGACGGGCCACGGGGCGTGTGGGGGCATGGCAGTTTCATCTACGTGGTGGACAAAGACGACACCTGGGTGTACGCCTACAACAAGAGCAACCGCAACCGTGCCAGCGGGGAGGAGTTCAACCTCCATTCCCACAACCAACACCCGTGGGGAATCTGGGGCGATGGCACGAACGTCTGGGTCAGCGACCTCAATGACGGAATGGTGTACGCCTACACCACCGATACCAGTTCCTACTCCGATGTTACGCGCGACGAATCTCTTGAGGTCCGGCTGACCCCCCTACATAACTCAAATCACACCAGCACCCAGGGCATCTGGTCGGACGGGAAGATAATGTGGTTCGCGGACATCGGCACCACCGCGGTCTACGCGATGTACCACGCCAATTTCAGGCAGCCGGATGACGATATCTCGTTTTCTGCAGTTACCACTCCCCGTGGCCTGTGGACCAACGGCGAGACTATGTGGGTCGTGGAGGCTGGGTCATCGGTCTCCAAGAAGCTGTATGCATACAACGTGGCTACGGGAAACCGCGAGGCTTCCAATGACGTGCGCCTAGCCTCCAACGTCTTCAACCCCTACTCCATTTGGTCCGACGGGACCACCATCTGGGTCATCCATGACGGGACCGCGAACGATTTTCTATTTGCTCATGAACTGGACCAGGATGCTGAAGCAACGCAACTGCTGGTGCCAAACAAGTCCATAACTCTGGATTTGAATAACTCTGCCCCCAGGGGTATCTGGTCGGACGGGGACACTGTCTGGGTCCTCGACACCGACGACGAAAAGTTGTACGCATACGACCTGGAACAAAGGACCCGCAAGGCCAGCAAGGACTTTCACCTTCACCCTGCCAACAGCGATCCGATTGCGATCTGGTCCGATGGCGAGACCATGTGGGTCCTGGACAAAGGTAAGAAGTACACCTACGCCTATGAACTGCCGAGCCTGAGGGTATTCGCAAGGGAATTCTGGCCTGTTTGGGCGAACGATGACCCCAATGGGATGACGGGGTATCGCGGGAAAGTCTGGATGACCGACTACGACGACAAGAAGGCTTACGCCTATTCCAAGCTCAACGCCCAACCGACATTCAGCGAGTCGTCCGCATCGTTCAGTTTCCATTACACCCTCGAAGGCAACTCCTACATCGGAACGCTCCCGGAGGCAGTCGATCCCGACGAAGATTCGTTGACCTACTCCCTCCAGGGGGATGACGCCGACAAGTTCACCGTCAATCAGTCCAGAAAGGTGTACACAGTCACCGGCGCTACCTTTTCCGGCGGAGATGAGTATTCCCTGACCGCCGCCGTCAGCGACGGCAAGACAGGCCTGGATAGCTCGGACGAGAGCATTGACGATTCCATCAACTTGACCATTGAGGTGATTCCCAATTCCGATCCGGTGATTGACCTCTCTGGAGGCAGGGACTTCTATGTCCCGGAAAACCTTCATCGAGACTCAGTCGCTGCCCAGCTGGATGTTTCCGATGCCGACGGTGACTCGCTGTTTGTCCTATATCGATCCGCACCCGGAAACGCGTTCCGATACTGGGATGAAAAGATATTCCTTCAGAGAGGCAAGAGTCTCGACTACGAACAGGCGAAGAGGCACAGATTCTATCTGAGGATAAGGGACAGTAAGAACGACTCGGGTGGCACTGACTCTACATGGGACATAGATGTCACGTTGAACATACATGTAACAAATGTCGAAGAAGAGGGGTCGATTACGCTGAGTTCCACCCAACCTGTCGAAGGCAATGAGATCGTTGCTTCGGTGAATGAACCGGACGGAGTCGATCTGTCAGACGATCGGCAAATAAATTGGGTGCTGTCCAGAAACACGGACCTCAATTCCAACAACTGGACGGAGATATCCAATACTTCCTCGGACTCCAAGGAGTTCACATACACGCCGGTCGAAGCAGACGTGGGTCAATTCCTGCAATTCAAAGCGGTATATCGCGACAAATTCGACAATACCCAAGAGAGAAGCGAGTACGTAAACGCTGACAATGCGGTCGTGGCTGCGCCCACAAACGGTGCCCCCGTATTTGATGAAGGATCCTCAGCGGCGAGGTCCCTTTCGGAGGATGCCGAGAGCCTTGCCAATGTGGGAGACCCTGTTGAGGCCACTGATCCGGAAGGAGACACAATCACTTACGGCCTCGACGACACCAAGTCCGGTCTCTTCAAGATTTCCAGCACCGGCCAGATCCAGGTGGACAACAACGGCGCCTTGGACTTTGAGACCACGAACGAGTACGTTCTCCGCGCCTGGGTCAGCGATTCAAAGGACCTTGACGGCAACGATGACAGTGGGGCAATTGATTCCTACATCGAGGTCACGGTCACTGTCACCGACGTTGACGAGGACGGGGTGGTCGAATTGAGTTCCGACAGCCCATTGGTGGCCAAGGCTCTTGTGGCCTCTCTGACCGACCCCGACGGCACGGTCGGCGAACCAACTTGGCAGTGGCAGAAGGCGGACACCTTCGATGCCACCACCTGGACCGACTTGAACGACGCCACCGCCAGCAGCTACACCCCCGTCCCCGACGACGTCGGCAAGTTCCTGCGGGCGCTCGCATCGTATGACGACAACCATGGGGACAGCAAGCAGGCCCATGCCACGGCCAGCAATGCAGTTCTCCGAGTCGACAATCAACCCCCAGCCTTCGTCGAAGGCGAGACCGCAACTCGCGAAGTGCCCGAAAACGCTGGTCCAGGCACCAGGGTGGGCGCGGCGGTTACAGCCACCGATCCCGAGGGCGACACCTTGACCTACTCCCTCTCCTCCGGGTCTGATTCCGGTAAATTTGAGATAGACGCCCTCACGGGGCGAATCACAGTGGCCGACAACGCGGTCCTGGACTACGAAACCGCCTCGTCCCTGGAGGTAACTGTAAACGTCGCGGACGGCAAGGACGCCGGCCACGGTCAGGACGATTCCGTGGACGATACCCTGACACTGACCATCAACCTGGAAAATATCGACGAGCCCGCCCGAGTTACCTTTTCCACAACCACGCCCCTGGTCGGTAGCCCAATAGTCGCCAGCCTCACTGACGATGACGGCGGCGAGACCGGTCTCCAGTGGCAATGGGAAAGGTCCAGCGATGGCGTTACCGGATGGACGGTCATTGGCGGCAACACGACGGAAACCTACACTCCCACCGCCACCGACCTGGATATGTACCTGAAGGCCGTGGTCGAATATACAGACGCCCAAGGGTCCGGGAAGACCGCTGACGGCATGTCCGAGAACTCTGTGACACAGGAGGAATCTGAGGAGGAAACTGTGGACACGGGCCTGCACGCCCTGACCTTGTCCAGCGTCACCCTGGCGTTCGACAAGGAAACTCTGCTCTACGCTGCCAGCGTCGCCAACAGCGTTGACGATACAACTGTAACTGCCACCCCCGTCGCGTCTTCCGGAGTTGAAGTGGCCATCAGCCCCTCCGACAGCGACACAGGCGCTACGGGGCATCAGGTCAACCTCGCCGTGGGACTGACTGAAATCACAATAACAATCAGCGAAACTGGAGGCAGCGCCGCGACAACGTATACCATCCAGGTAACACGCTTGGCGTCCCAATCAGATCCCCAACCTGAGGATGAATCAGACAACGATGAGCCGGAGGATGAACCAGACAACGATAATCAGGCAGAGGCCGAGAGCGGCCCCGCTGACGACTGCAAGAACGACCAGGACAGCGGCCTAATAGCCCACTGCGATGTCCGTGACTTCGCCATTATCAGGGTGAAGCACGACGGAGACTACAACATAGACTGGAGTGAGTGGGATTCAGAAAACACTGAGGTTACCGGGTACACGGTCGTCAGGAAAGAGTTGATCTACAAGACGTTTTACAAGGATGGTGCTCGCCTGTCCGATGGCGAACTGGCCAACACTTACGAAAGCTGCCAATTCGCCGACGGAGAGTGGTCCTGCCAAGGCCCGTTGACCAGCAACAATTTCTTTCATTGGAATGGGCAGCCTACGCAGATACAGGAACTGGCGGCTGACCAGGATATAACGGAATGGAGTTCATCCCTTGAGGAACCCGGTCTTCTTGTCAGAGACGAGACCTTCCATCGTTGGAGCGGTGATGAGACTGACCCCGACAACGAACCTGAGACCGTCTCCATGAAGACAAAGGCTTTTGAAATGGACCTCTACTATTTCCTGATATTAGCAGAGGGTCAGGAACTCGGTCGGGAGGTGTTGATGGTGAGCGGCGCTCCCGGATTTGATACCAGGTAAGGTGATCAAAGTTGGGCAGGCATACATCGCCGACTCAGGAGTGATTGAACCTATGGGTGTTGCCGTCAGTACGGCCGATGCAGCACACCTCAGTTGCCCACCCTCTGCAACTCGTTCCACATCCCTCGCCTTCCCGTCCCATAGAAACGAAAGTCGACTGCCGGCCCTGGGTTCAGACCCTGTACCCGTCCGGAGTGCACCTGGGGGCGGGAAGGGCGTTCAGGGAATCATATGAGCAAGTCGGGTGGAATGTAGCATAGTTAGGCTGAACCAGCCGGTGTTTGTTGAGGGAGTGAGGGCAGATGGACCAGCCGACCTGAATATCAGGGCACGAAGCGCAAGACCCGCCGGGAGTTGTTCCCGGAACGGATGGACGCTCTGATCCCCTGGCAGTTGCTGGAGGACCGCATCCGCCCCTTCTACCCCAAGGCCGGAAGGGGGAGACAGCCCTTCCCGCTGTCCGCCATGCTGAGAGTCCACTGCATCCAGCTTTTCTACAACCTGAGCGATCCGGGCACGGAGGACCTGCTCTACGAGTCGAACCCAGTGCGGCGGTTTGTGGGGCTGAAACTCTCAGACCCCCTGCCCGATGAGACCACCATCCTGCGCCTGTGCCTCAACCGACGGCGACAGCTGTGCCCCAACCAACCGCGCAGACCGCCGCACCGGCGGCGGAGCCAGGTGGAGGACCATCGACCCGGGTCTGGATAATCCTTGCTGTCGCTGGCTCGGTCATTGTGCTCGAAATCCTCGCCTACGTTCGACGCAGGCGGTGGTCCTGGGTAATTCCGTATGGCACAAACCGACGGTTATGACTCCTCCTTTGCAATGGAACTGAGTATCTCAAGAGCCGCGCTCAGTTACTGATTGGCTCTTACCCCAGGGGTCCCTGAAATGGGAGAACTCTGAAGGCCGGTAAAAACAGAGCCGAAAGAAGGATCGCATGGGCGATATCCCGGCTCACGCCCTAATCGTTGACGTTGGGGGTGTATGTAGATCCTCGACTGCCTCGGAAGAGGACATGTCCCTGATGGGTAAGAATTACGGGGAGTACCTGGAAGCGCACTTCAACTGACCGACTCAAATGTAGCTCTTGATGGAGCAAAGGGGGATACGAATGAGCCCGCAGCGGGTGCAACGCCTAATGGGTTCCACGAAGCTACGGGCTGTCAACCAATGGCATAGAATCATTCGGCGGTAACTGGGGAAAATGACCGTCATTTGGCCCTGGGCGACGCGGGAAATGACTCCTGCGGGTCCTCGCTTTCCGCGCGGTCGGCCAGCAGCAGCGGGCGGATCAATTGCTTTGCTTCCTCGACGTCGGCTGCGATGTTCCCCTCTGGAACCCTGTCCAGCACTCCCATGGAGCGAACCGTGGCTAACACCGCTTCATTCATACCTGCGATTACTATGGTTCGGGACCCTCGTGCCATTGCCACGCCGACCAAGTCTCCCATCATCGCAGCAGCAGAATCATCCATAAAGACTGTGCGGGACATGTCGAATATGGAGTATTGGTGTCCCCCTATGTCAACGCGAAGAATGCGGCTAAGCTCCCGTGATGAGGCCACTGTGACACGGTCAGGGAAGACTACCAAGCCAGTCCGCGCCTCGAATGGGTCGGCCCCCTCGTCCCAGTCGCTCTTGTTCAGAACGGCAGTATCCAGCAATGGTACAGAGACGACCGCCAACGCCTCCACGCTCTCGACCTGACGGGATCCCGTCAGCGCGGCAACCACCAGCCCAATCACTATCGCAGTGGCAAAGTCCGCGAAAAGCGCGAGAGCAAAGGTCAGAATCATGACAACTGCAAAACTGCGGGAGACTCTGTGTATGCGTTTGATAAATCGCCAGTCGATTATGCTCCAGCCCGTAACGATCAAAATAGCAGCTAATGCGGCATAGGGGATGACCTCGGCCACTGGGCCTACAAACAGAATTACGGCGAGGATTATTCCGACCACGGTAAGCCCGGCCACAGGCGACCTGCCGCCGCTCAACGTGTTCGGCATACTGCCGGGCGCAATAGACCCGGGCATCCCTCCCGTCAAGCCTGCCGCGATATTGCCCAGGCCTTGTGCAAACATCTCACGGTTGGGCCTGTGCTGGGTGCCGGTAATCGCGTCCACTCGCAGAGCTATTATGAAGGTGGAAAGCGAGGCCAGCAGGGCCATGATGAAGGCCGGTTGCAGTGAATGCAGGAAGAAACTCGTGGATATGGCAGACAACTGAAGATCAGGCAGACCCGAGGGAATCTCGCCCACTGTGGGAGCATCCTGCAACAGCAACCACCCAGCCACAGTACCCACGACAAGGGCCGCAAAGAGAGCAGGAGAGAACCGCCGTAGCCTTCCTCTCCACAATAGGGCCACCGCAACACTGATGGCGGTCAACGCCAAGGCCTCAAAGTTCGCTGCCCTCACCGAATCCGGCCACGACAATATACTATTGATAATGCCGCCTGCCGGAGGGCTTCCACCCAAGGCCGGTATTACCTGCTTGACTATAATCAGGACCCCGAATGCTGCAAAGAACCCCGAAGTAAGAGCAGTGGGAACATAGGTAGCATAGCGACCCAAGCCCAACAATCCGAAGACGAGCTGTATCAATCCTGCCAAGATGCCTATGGTGGCCGCCTCAGCAAGGTTGTCAGCGTATTCCGCAACCACCAGGCCCATGATGACGGTGACGGCGGTATTGGGGCCGTATACGAAGCCCCTGGTCCCTCCGAATAAGGAGGCAAAGATCCCCACTGCTACGGCGCCGTAGAGCCCCGCCGCGGGACCCAGGCCGGACAGTACTCCATAGCCCATGGCTGCCGGTAATGTCACGCCTGAGGCGGTGAGGCCACCCAGGAAGTCCCCTCGCAGGTCGTGAAGCCCGTAGTTAAGTCTGCGCGGTAGGATGGCCGATGGTCTTACATAACGCTCCCACATACCATGAAGTCAAGACCCGCTTAGTCAGCCTCTCCCTCAACGATGCTGATACTGACGACATTGCCCATTCTGTTACGTATCGACCGGACTTCCGACTGGTCCGCGGAAGCTTGACGCAGATCACGCCAAGCCCTTGCCTGTTCGAGATTGGGGAATTCCAAGGCCAGCATCCGGCGGCGGGACCCCACTTCTCCGGCGGTGGAATCAACGACATCACCGCGCGCCATTATCCTGCCACCGTAAGCCTCTATGACCCCCACGGACCGCTCTCGGTATTCCGCCTGCGCGGCATCGTCGGTTATTTCAACTTCCACGAATACGTATGCTGACATGGTCTTCTCCCAACAATTTACAAATGAATCCGTGGCGCAAATCGCGCCCGGCGCAATGTGTTAACGCAACGCCCCACGTCACAAACGTCAAGGATGAACTGCCCCAGGACAATCGCAATTGAACGGTCTACAGCCGTCGTACCGGCCCTCGCCAGTATCTTGTGACCGTAGTTAGAAACTATCTCATTTGTCCCCTCTTCCTTTAGGGAGAGAACTGCGGTGAAGATGAACTAGTGATGTCGACGAACCCTCGACGAAACAATGACGATTTTTGAGTTAATCCCCAAGTATTCTATAGATGTTTTGTGGTATAAACGTATAAATAAGCGTTATTAGTGTATCAATTTTCGTGCAATTCTGTTGAGTCAGACACTCGATTCACCAGGCAGGGACAACCGGGCCCACTCGTTGTTGGTCAGCGACCAGGTTGCCGCGCTTCCTCGGCGGATCTTCTCTGTGGCCGGTAAAGGACGTGCCCGTCCTGATCCTGTCCGGAGCCCGCATGGTGTAGACGCTGATTTCCGCTGGGTAGTCGTCGGGATCGGTGGCGCGTCCGCCCCTGGGCTGACGCTGGTGCAGTAGCCGTAGAGCAGCACCTTGACCATCATCCTGGGAGGGCAGGGAGGGCCGCCCCGGTCCTCGCCACGGTAGCGGGCCGTGAAGGCCGAGAGGTCCAGGTGCTCCACCATGTCGGATATTAAGTAGGCCATGTGGTCCTCCGGCAGCCATTCCTCAAGGGCCGCCGGCAGCAGCAACTGCTGCTCGGGGTCGTAGGGATGAAAGGTCTTGCTCATCGGCGTATTCCCATGCTGGAGGTTTCTCCCGTCATAACCTCAGCACCATGGCATCGGATTTTCTCGGACGGTCTGCTAGGAGCTAAGTCCGAGCTCGGCGCCAACCACTACCTGAACCCGTGCCTCTGCCGCAGCCGAGATGAGCGCTCTCAGAGCAGCATCCACTGGGAGGGAGTTCCGGCGGGCACTGCACGCCATTTGCCGCGCCTGGAATCAGTGACGGGGCGCGTACGGCTGGTCTCCGACGGGATATCACCCATAGGATATGACGCATGAAATGCCAATCGGTAAACAAGGAACTGACCTGTGGCAGATGATCGCAGAGGCTGGCCCTAGATGTAGGGAGTGCCTGCACTCCATTCAGCCCGGACGGCTCTGCCATTCGAATCCTCCGGAGGAGACGCCGTACTCCATGGCCCGCGCTGACCTCAGGAATTACTACATCGGGTGTCCACAATGTCGGCCACAAGGCAAGCGCGCATGCTATGTCCGTCACCTTGAGAACAAAGGCATCTCAGGCAGGGTGCCCTACAGCCTGCAATGCGCCCACTGCGGCATTCGTATCGGTGCCAGCGAAACGGCGGCTGTGGACCTCTATTACGAGTGGCCATAGGCTGCAGAGGACAATCAATTCCACGACTCAAAGTCCCCATATCGAGCAGCAAGTGGAGCATCTGCAGCGGCCGTTGGAGCTGTCCGAAGACTGGCTCCACCGTCTCCAGGCGCAGGGCGTAGCACTCACGCCCCCGCTTGGTCTGCAGCTTGCGGCGCATCCGGTCCCTGGGCGAGAATTCCTTGGGGATGTGTCCTCGCGGTGCGGGCGGAGGTTTGTGGCCGCGGCGGGGCTTTTCCGGTGCGACGAACGAGTCCGTGCCCAGGGTCTGAAATTCGACTACAGCAGTGGCCGAGTAGTAACCGGCTTCGGCGGAGGGCTCCCTGGGCCATGCGCGGGTGTTGGCTGTAACCTACTAGACCATAACTACCGCCTGCCTCTTGCCCGATGCGACATTGGTGGCGCGAGTTGCCGCAATCACCTGATGCTCAGGGTCCACCACCGCCTGACAGTTGTACCCTTGTCAGGAAGTCCTTGCCGCCAGAGGCGGGCATGATGCGGGACCCCGGGTCGGCGAAGTTGCGCTAAGCCTTGTCATCCGGCACTTCAGGGTGATCCTTTCCCTCTGCCTCGCTCCCTCGCTCCTCTAACTACTCATGGCAAGCGCTGTGTGTGGATCCCACTCTGCGGCACCTTACACAGTCGAGTCTGCATTCAAAGACAGGGCTTGATGTCAGGACACTTGGCATGCTTAGACCCAAATGTTTCAGTCTCGGTGGAAAACATCATACATACACTGATTTATGCCCTTAAGAACACACAGAATACAGATGCTGGTGTAGAATTCCCGAACAACAACGTGAATTCATTCCTTGTCAGAGGTGAATTTTTGCCCAACTAAAGAGATATACTTTTGGATTACTCGGTAACCCGAACCGTGAGACAACTCTTCATGAACCTGAGGCACGATTCCAGCCGGAGCGCCGACATTGCAAGTACAGCGGACCAGGGAATCCGAGCAGCCTGCGGGGCCACGCTCCCGTGTTCTCCGATCGTGCGCTACGGTCCGTCGGCACAGTTCCGGCCGACGTAACCTGCCAGCCATGCACCGGTGTACCCGCCCAATGCCCTCGGCCCACCGGGCGGCCTCCGTCACGTCGTCTCTCCCAACAACCGCCAAGACACCTTACCACTCCATGGTTACCTGAAATCCCAATCGTTCATATTCTGCAACTGTAGTACTTGCTCACTTTGGCCAAATGCCTAATCAGATTGGGTAGGAACAAATCTAGGCGGCAATTCATTTGAGCCTAAGGATCAAATTTCGCTGGTCATCTGAAGCATGACGTCTCAAAAGAGGACAGGATGGTTTGAGGTATTATCCAAGTGTTTAGATCTCTCTCACCCGAGGCACTGGCCCGAGCCTCCTCGAACAGGCCGCTTGTGGTCATCGGCCTGTGGCTGGTCCTGGCGGTCATAGCGCTCCTGGTTGTCGGGCGTTTCTTGGATAGCGCCACTACCACGGAGCTCCGACTGACCGGCAGCGCCGAGTCAGAGCAGGCCAAAAAACTGCTGGAAGACAGGCTGGGCAGCCCCGAAGGAATAACCGAAATTGTGGTTATTCAGTCGGCAGCGCTGACGGTGGACGACCCGGCGTTTCGCGAAAAGGCCGAGTCGGTGTTCGGTTCCCTTGTGGCGCTGGGCCCCGACGTCGTAGCCGGTGGGCTGAACTACTACCTGACCGGCGATGAGTCTCTAGTATCTCCGGATCGCACAGCGATGGTAATGCCGCTGGTAGTCGCCGGAGAACTCGACCAGGCCATCGAAAATGTCGAAGAGGTGGTGCGGGTAACTTCCGAGGCTGACCGGGCCGATGGCTTCCGGGTGCTGGTCGGAGGGGAGGCCAGCATCTCCTATGAGAACAACGAGTTGGCCGTGGCCGATCTGGAAAAGGGGGAGCGGTTCGGCATTCCGGTGGCGCTGATCATCCTTCTGATTATTTTCGGAACCCTCGTGGCCGCCTTCCTGCCCATTGGCCTGGCCATCGTTTCCATTGTCGTTGCCCTGGGGGTGACCTCGCTTATAGGGCAAGCGTTCGAGCTGTCCTTTTTCGTCACCCTTATGATTACCATGATCGGGCTGGCCATTGGAATTGACTATTCTCTACTCATAGTGTCCCGCTTCCGGGAAGAGCTGAGGCAGGGAAACAGCGTCCGTGAGGCCGTGGAGAATACGGGGGCAAGTGCCGGGCGCACGGTGCTGTTCAGCGGTTTCACCGTGGTCTTCGCCCTGTGCGGAATGCTCATTATTCCGGCTTCGTTCTTCCAGTCCCTCGGGCTCGGCGCAATAATTGTCGTCCTGGTAACCCTGGCGGCCACCTTTACCTTATTGCCTGCCACTCTCGCGCTGCTTGGAACCAGGGTGAACTCCCTGCGCCTGCCATTCCTGGGACGGTCCACTGCCCTTTCCCGCGGCGGTGATTCCGGGGGTGGGGTCTGGGAGAAAGTGACGTGAGCAGTCACCAGATTCCCGGTTATCAGCCTGGTCCTTGTCGGCGGTGTCATGATCGCCGCCGCGGCCTTCTTCTTCCAGATCAACACGGGCAACAACGGCGTTGACGCTTTCCCAGAGGGATCCTTCACCCGCGACGCCTTCTTTGTCCTGGAGGAGGAGGGGTTCTCCTTCGGCCTTATAAGACCTACAGAAATAGTCATAGATGGGGATATGGACAGTCCCCAGGTGCAGGAGGCTATTGCGAGGCTCGCCGCTGCCATTGAAGGCGATCCGCGCTTCCCGTTGCCCCCCGATTTGGAGGTCTTCACTGAAGCGAACCTGGCGGTCCTGTCTATCATTATCGCGGGGGAACCGAGGAGCCAGTCGGCTGCGGACGCTGTAAAAGCCATCCGCGAGCAGCATATTCCCGGGGCATTCAGGGGCGTTCCGGCGGAAGCGCTGGTCGGTGGCCTGTCAGCGTCCGATGCTGACTTCCGTGGCATTGTGGCCACCTACACCCCGATTGTATTCGCCTTTGTGCTTGGGCTCAGTTTCATTCTCCTGATGGTGGTCTTCCGGTCTCTCGTCATTCCCGTCAAGGCCATCATTATGAACCTGCTGTCGGTTGGCGCAGCCTATGGCTTGCTGGTGGTCGTGTTTCAGAAGGGGGTAGGCGCAGACCTCTTTGGGTTCCAGCAAACCGACACCATTGACTTGTGGATTCCCCTATTCCTTTTCTCCATCCTGTTCGGCCTGTCCATGGACTACCACGTGTTCCTGCTGAGCCGCATCAAGGAACGCTACGACCGGACTGGGGATAACGATGAGGCGGTGGTCTTCGGCCTGCGCTCAACCGCAGGAATCATTACCGGCGCTGCTGTGATTATGGTGGTGGTCTTCGGCGCCTTCGCCGCCGGGGAGACGATCATCAACCAGCAGGTGGGCTTCGGGCTGGCGGTGGCGGTGTTCCTGGATGCGACGCTGGTGCGATCGGTGCTGGTTCCGGCCAGCATGGAATTGCTGGGTTCCCGCAACTGGTACCTGCCACCCTTCCTTCGATGGCTTCCTGCCCTGCAAATAGAGTTGCCCGAAGACCCGGGGGCCGAACCCTCAGACGATCGTTAGGACACAGGCGGTAGTGCGCTGGCGGCAAGTGTCAATCGGTACCTGGAGTCAGACATGAAGACCCTGAAAATGGCGGCCGATTACCGGCCCGGTTTCGAAAAAGTACCGGCGGCTGACCGGGAACTCGCGGCAAATTTCTGTGCCCACACCCCTATTGGTGACCCTGAGGGCGAAGCGCTGGTCGAAGAGCTCTTTGCTCTTGGCGACAGCGAGGCCTATCGACTGATACAGGCCGCGATGGATGAGGATGACAAGAACCTGAGCGACGCACCCCAGTCGCTGCTGGATTTCTTCGAAGAAATTTCCCATCCGCCGACCTGGTGGGACCCTGACGCCACCGGGCCGGGAATCCGCAGCTTCCACCGGCATTCCGATATGATTTTGCAGGCCTTTGCCGCCGGTGTCCTGGTGGAAGGGTTCACGACAAATATCGCCAGGTCTTTCATCATCACGGGACGGTTGAGGGATCAGGGTGTCAGGCGGTTGAAGAACAACAACCGGCACGTCTTGGAAATCTTTTGGCCGGAAGGTCTGGAAAGGCGTGGCGACGGATGGAAACTGTCGGTTCGGATTCGCTTGGTTCACGCCCAGGTTAGGCGTTTGCTGCGCCAGTCCCCCGATTGGGATGCCGAAAGGTGGGGAGAGCCCATCAGTGCGGCCCATCTGGCTTTCGCCGCCTCCGCTTTTTCGGCGAGGCTCCTGAAACATTCCAGAAGAATCGGCGTTCCCTTCAGTAAAGAGGAAAGCGCCAGCTTCATGATGATCTGGCTGTATTCCGCCCACCTTATGGGCATCCCGGAGGCCATCCTGCCCCGCAGTGAAGCCGAAGCCCTGAAGCTGTATGATGTCGCCCGGCTCTGCGAGCCATACCCTGACTTCGAGTCCATCATTATGGCCAACGCACTAGTCAGTTCCGTTCCCCTGCTGCTTGGCCTCTCGTTGGAAGGTGAGGGAGAAGAATTGAGGAAGCTGGCTTACACGGTGGCACGTGCGTTTATCGGGGATGACCTTGCGGATCAGTTGAATTTCCCCCGGGCCAAGACACGGGGAATCATTAAGCAAATGTGGTTGCACACCCAACTAAAGCGCATCAATCGCAGGTTGGTTCCGGGCCGCCTCCGCGCTGACCGGTTCAGCAACTTCGCAAACTTGGTCGAGGTCTCCGTCTACGACGATTCCATTTCCTACAGGCTGCCGGACCACGTGTACTCTGAACAATCCAAGCGGTGGTGATAGCAGCCAGTGGAACAGGCTGGGTTTTTTTGGCAGCGTCTCAGAGGGCTATATTGGCCCAGCGGGCTGAACCCCTTGCGTAAGGGCGGTTCATAGACGTTGAGGTAACACGCTTACAAACGCAGCGGCTCCAGCAAGGAAAGTGCGGGCGGGAGCACGTCGCCAGCGATTGAGGATCACAGTTAGAACTACCATTGTTGCAAAGTTGGACCTCGGACAATGGCCGTTGTGCGGCGGCGGGAGTGCCGGAGGATAGACGCAGCTGCCGGTCCAAGACGGAGTTGGCGTTGGAGATGATGGAACGGGCAGTGGACCTCGGCCATCTGAGGACCGGGTGGGTCTCTGCAGACGACGCCTCCGGAGTGTCGCCGTCCTTCCGCTCAGCACCGAAGAAGGATTCCGTTCAGCAAATCCGAATCGCAATTGGGTCGCCATGAGTATTGTCACAGTTCGACCCATGTTTGCTATAATAGGAATCTAGTCAGTGCCTTGGCCGCTGCCTCCGGCGGTGGAATCGAGCGGAAGTGGCTCAGTGGTAGAGCACCTCCTTGCCAAGGAGGGGGTCGCGAGTTCAAATCTCGTCTTCCGCTCCACTTGTTTACCGTCCTACCCTCTCTCTTTCCCTCGCGACTTGATCACCTTCCTGCAAAAGCACATTCCCCATCGAACCTGCGCCATCAGCTTGACCATCGCAGGAGAATGTCGCCGCAGCTTGTGCAGAAGGACGCGTCAGGCCTGACCGGCGTTATGCAGTGGCTGCACACCAAGATCGACGGACTAGGAGACGGCCCAGCCAATCCGCAGTGCTGGCAGAAACGGCTGCTGACGATATTCAGTTGTCCGCACTGTCTGCAGGCGGCCCTCGGGTAGTTGCGACGCAGCCGGAAGGGAGATACGCGCTGCGCCCAGCGGAACCGGCTGAGCGTCCACCACAAGCCCAGTCCCATCAGGAACAGCAGCGATAAGAGAGACAGGGGAGACAGGGTCAGCACCAGTATATTGAACGCTCCGTGCACAACTGCCGCCACAGTAAGCCCGCCCACCAGCCAGAAGCCTCGCCCCCTCCTGTGCCTCTGCATCTGGACCCCCAGTGCAATGCCCCAGAAACTTCCAAATATGACGTGGGCCAGGGTGCTGAAAAGGGCCCGTCCCACCATTACCTCCGGCCCGAACGACAGGATGTAGACCAGATTTTCCAGCGACGCAAACCCAAGGCTCGCGGCGACGGCATACACAAGGCCGTCGCGGGGTTCGTCGAAGTAGAGCGAACGGTACGGGCCCAAGCGCACGGCCAGGAATTTGCTCAGCTCCTCCGCCGGACCAACCACGAAGAGCATTGCGGCCATGGCACCAACGATGCCGCCACCAACCCGCACGTCGTCGTCCCTGAGGAGAAGGTACTCAGCGCCGCCAGCCGGAATCGTGGATACCATTCCCAGCAGGAACGCGTAGACCAACAGCCGCCTCGGCTTGGGGCGGTAAGCGCGGCCACGCACGAAGAACCAGAGCCAGAAGAGCCCCGGGGCGACGGCAAGGACGGCGTATCCCAGCAGTTCCATTCCACCACGTCATCCCAGCTATTTTCTGACCACGACGGTATCGCAAATATGATCGTGCAGCCCCCGTTTGTCGCTGCTGAACGCTATCATCAGATACCCGATGAACAGTATCAGGGCGGAGAGGCCGCTGGCCAAGTGCCTGCCGAAGGCACGCAGGCCGCTCACTTTCGACCCGTCCGGTCTCAGAACGTAAAGGCCCAGGGATCTTTTGCCGACTGTAGTCGAAAACACGGAAACCCCTACGGTGTAGTAGACCGCGCCGACGATGGTCATGATGCTGTCTGCTGCAGTCCACAAGGCGTCGCTGGAGTAATAGGCCTCGATGGACGCTCCCGGCATCAGTGTAAGAAAGATGAGCTGAACGATAACCAGGACAATCGCGTCGATGAGCCATGCGAGCAACCTTATCCAGAAGCCCGCAGGCGTTCCTGCCAGCACCCCGACGCCCATCGCCGTTGGCCTCGGGGCGCCGCCGAATTCGTCCAGGGGCAGGCCGCAGGAGTAACAAAACGTTGTGCGCGGCTCATTCAGGGACTGGCAGCGCGGGCATGGCAGGGAAACTGCCGTAGGTGACGGATTCGCCCTCGTCAGAGCGGAACCACAGGCGTGGCAGTACTGGCTTTCGGCCCGGTTGATCATGCCACAAGCAGGACAGCCAACGCCCATTCGGCTGCCGCATCTCACGCAGTAGTTGGCCACACCCTCGGAGGCCGCACCGCAGTTCGGACAGTCGCTCATACCAATCGCTGTAGAGTTATAGGGGCCCGATCCCCACATTGCTCGATCGGAGCCCCTCCCGCAAGCCTCTCCTAGAACTCCACCACCATCTGCAACTCCGAGGACGGGCGGCACAGGGCCTCGAACGCTCCCTGGATTCCTTCGATGGGCACGAAGTTGGTGGCGCTCAGCATGTGGTCCACCGACACCAGGCCCTTTCGCATCAGGTCCAGCGCGATTCGCCAGTCCTGTGGCTGTGTGCCGAACGATGACTGCATCCGTACCTCGCGCGCCATCCAGTTGGGCGGCAACACCGCCGTCGGCTCCCACGCGATGGCCAGCATCACCACCTGGCCGCCCTTGGCGCAGAGGTCTAGTGCCTGCTCCATGGTCGACGGGGCGGCGGCGCACTCGAATACCACCTGCGGGCCGATGCCGCCAGTCAGCTCCAACACCCGCGCTTCCAGGTCGTCCTGCATTGGGTTGATCACCGCGTCCGCCCCCAGCCGCCGCGCCGCCTCGGCCCGGGCCGGCGCCGGCTCCGACACGATCACGGTCGTCGCCCCGGCAGCCCGCGCCGTCTGCATGCAGAGCAGGCCGATGGGTCCCGCTCCCAGCACAACCACGGCATCGCCCAGCTTGATGTCCGACAGGCGCGCGGCGTGTACGGTCACGGCACACGGTTCGGTCAGCGACGCCTGTTCGTCGGTCACGTCATCAGGGACTGGGGTGAACTCCCACTCATCCATAAGAACATATTCGGCGTAACCCAGTTGCCGGGCATTGTGCTGGAACCCCATGGTGCGGTAGTTAAACCGGGGATTGGCCCTGGGTCCCGGAGGTGTTCCGGGAGGAGCCTGCCCGCCGCCGCCGACCACACGGTCGCCGCTCCTGACCCGCGAGACTCCCTCGCCGACATCGACAATGGTTCCCGCGAACTCGTGTCCCAGTACCGTACCCGGCTTGGCTATGTCGTACATGAACGCGTGAACGTCGGTGCCGCAGATTGCAGCGTACCTGACCTTCATCACCGCCTGCCCCGGTCCCGGCACCGGATCTGGGACATCCTCAACCTGCAGAACCTGTTCACCCTTGTATACTGCTGCTCGCATGGTCCACCTCGTAACCCAAGTTTCTCCAAGTATAGCCTTTCCGATGTCTGCGGCAATTGTCCGAATAGGGATTTACAAGATTAAGGGACTTTCACAATTTAGGCTGCGCCAAAGGATTTCCGTTCCATCCCGCTAAGCCTCGAATCTTGTAAGTCCTAATTCAGACAATGCTTCGCACTCCCTCGACGCTGCCCGGATTCCACACTCTTGCGGAGTGAGAGTAAACTGGCACACAAAGACAGGCACTCCATAATGGGGGAAATGAAATGATGTCTCTTGGACGGGTCGCCATAGTCACCGGAGCGGGTTCCGGAGTAGGCCGGGCATCCGCCCTGGCCCTGCTGCGCGACGGCTACTCGGTTGCCCTGGCCGGCCGAAGGATAGACACACTGGAAACAACACTGGAGGCGGCGGGTGCCGTGGCCGAGGAGCACCGGGACCGCGCCATCGCGGTGGCCACCGACGTGGGGAACCCGGACTCAGTGGCGAGGTTGTTCGCCCGTACCCGCAACGCCTTTGGCGGCCGCCTGGACGTCCTGTTCAACAACGCCGGCAGCTCGTCGCCGCCGGTGAACATGGAGGACCTGACCTTCGAGCAATGGATGAACGTGGTCAACGCCAACCTGACCGGTACCTTCCTCTGCACGCAGGAGGCCATCAGGATCATGAAAGACCAGGAGCCTATGGGCGGGCGCATCATCAACAACGGCTCCATCTCCGCCTACGTGCCTCGTCCCAATAGCGCACCCTACACCGCCACCAAGCACGGGGTGATGGGCCTGACCAAGGCCACGTCGCTGGACGGGCGCAAGTACAACATAGCCTGCAGCCAGATCGACATCGGCAACGCGGCAACGGAAATGACCGCCCCCATGGAGCGTGGCATTCTCCAGCCCACCGGCGATGTCATGGTAGAACCACGCTTCGACGTCCAGCATGTAGCAGAGCAAGTGCTGTACATCGCCAACCTGCCCCTCGACACCAACGTGCAGTTTATGACCATCATGGCCACCAAGATGCCCTATATCGGGAGGGGGTGAAAGACCATGGCTCTGATCGAGGCAGGCGATTTCAGGTTCGAGGTTGATACCGGATGGGGCAGGTTGCCCGACGGCATGGCAGCGGGCGTCGTGACCGGCGTGGTGGTCGACTCGCAGGACCGGGTCTACCTCTGCCAGCAACAGCAGGACCCGCCAGTACTGGTGTTCGACCGGGACGGAAACTATATCGACTCTTGGGGCACTGGGTACGTCGTGGAGCCGCACACCATGTACATCTCGCCCGACGACGTGATTTACCTCGCCGACCGTGGCGCCCACGTGGCCATGAAACTGTCGATCAACGGCGAGGTGCTGCTGGAGGTCGGCAACCGGGGTCAGCCCTCGGACACGGGCTGTTTCGAGGACGAGGGGATCGTGTTGAGAGCGGGCGGCCCGTTCAACCGTCCCACCCGCCTATCGCCATCGCCCTCCGGCGACCTGTACGCCTCCGACGGCTACCGCAACTGCCGCGTCCACCGTTTCGCGGCCGACGGAGAGCACGTTGCGTCGTGGGGCCGGCCGGGCGGCGATGGCCCTGGCGCGTTCTACTCGCCGCACTGCCTGTGGGTCAGCAGCGACGGCCTGGTCTACGTCTGCGACCGCAACAACAACCGCGTCCAGGTGTTCGATCCCGAGGGACAGTTCGTCACCCAATGGACCAACGTTCAGCTCCCCACCGATATACACATAGGGCGCGATGGCCTGTTCTACCTGGCCGAGCGGGAGAGCGGCGACGCCGTCGAGAACCTGCTGACCGTCCGTGACGGCTCCGGAACCGTCCTGGCCAGCTGGATGACGCCCCGCAGCCACCAGGTCTGGCCCGAGGCCCACGGCGACATCTACCTCGTCAGTGGCGGAGCCACAGACGCCAGCAAGGGCCTCGCAACCAGGTACGTCAAAGTCCGCTAGCAACACGGAGAATTCCCTCCCCCTTGACGCATGTCCCCTCCCCCTCAGGGGGAGGGTTAGAGTGGGGGTGAAATCCCCACGCCGATCAGGGCAATCGCAGCAGAACCTCTGTCCGCACACCATGACGCAGATCACAGTGTAATTCGCGCTCCAACTGAAGCAGGATTTTTGTGTTCAACGGATTTTCAGGGGGTCCCATATCCTGCTCATCTTCAAATCTTATGAATCCTGATAGGACTTACGCAGTTCGAGAGTACGCCCTCACCCTAACCCTCTCCCAGGGGGAGAGGGGATAGCCAGCAACTGCGTAAGTCCTATCCTGATTCATACAAATTCCCTGTAATATAATGTCCCTGGCGCGCACCCATTGGTGATATCCGTGTTATTTACCGGTCAGAGATATTTCTTGTCGAGCTGGCCGATTCGTCAAATTAAAACTTGAAGCTAATTTAACCGGGAGGGAACAATGGTTGATCAACTGGCACGACCCAAGGACCAGGTGGAGGTCTACTGGTTCTCCGAGCAGGCCCAGGGCTACGTCGGAGACGCCCAGCTGGAGCAATTCGACTCGGGACGGTTGGGATTCCCCAACACGTTCTTCGATCCCGACAAGGCCCATATCCTGTACAACGAGTACCACGACCAGTATGCCCTCGCCGACGAGGTCGGGTTCGACGGCATCATGACCAACGAACACCACGCCGCCTACTGGTGCGGCAAACCGGCGGTCAACCTCGACGCCGCAGTCATCGCCAAAGTGACCAAGCAGGCCAAGATAGCCATCCTCGGCAACGTCATCGCCGTCAACGACCCCATCCGCATGGCCGAGGAAATCGCCATGCTGGACTGCTACTCCGGCGGTCGGATCATCTCCGGCTTCGTGCGAGGCGGCGCCGTCGAGACACTGCAGGCCGGCATCGACCCGACGCAGAACCGGGAGCGGTTTGAGGAGGCCCACGACCTGATCGTGAAATGCTGGACCACGCCGGGTCCCTTCCGCTATGAGGGCAAGTACTACCAGTACCGGGCAGTCAATCCCTGGGTGCTGCCCATGCAGCAGCCCCGGCCCGACATCTGGTTCCCCGGCACCGGCAGTCCGGAGAGCGTGGTCTGGGCGGCGCAGCACGGCCATCCGTACATGAACCTTGGCGCGGTCATGGAGACCACCGAGTGGCTCAAGAGCATCTACATCGACACCGCTCTTGAGGCGGGCTACCAGCCCGGCCCCGAGCACTTCGGCTACCTGCTCAAGGTATTCGTCGCCGACACCGACGAGAAGGCAGACGAGATCGGACGCAACTTCGTATGGACCGAGGGGCATCGCCAGCGCGGTCCCCGGGAGCACGTCGACCCGCCCGGCTACCAGTCCCGCCAGGCCCTGCAGATCAAGCGCAGCCGGCCCTCCGGCGCATTCGCCGGCAACGCGGGCGACCCCCAGTCCTACGATCTGCAGAAGGACCACCGCACCATCATCGTCGGCTCGCCCGACTCTGTAATCGAGCAGCTGCAGTGGGTCGTGGAGAAGCTCAACCCCGGCTACCTGCTGATCTACGGCAACGAGGGCCCAATGCCCCACGAGGACTGCATGCGCTCCATCGAGCTGCTCGGCAAGGAAGTCATCCCGGCCCTCAAAGAGATCCAGCTGCAGCCCTACGAGGCCGCCTAGCTGTACTATCCCGACGAGATTTCCCCTCTCGACAACAAGATCCCCTCTCCCTGCGGGAGAGGGGTAGAGGGAGGGTCAGGGTGGGGGTGAATTCTTCAACTGCATAAGTTCTATCAGGTTACTGAATTCGGAGCAACCCGTCGAACTGCCCTCCCATTGATGGGGAGGGCAGTTCGACACTTGGCGCGAAAACAGGGGACGCCCTCACCCTAACCCTCTCCCGGAGGGAGAGGGGATTTGGTCCGGCCACGATAGAACAGCGCCTTTAACCCCGCACCATGAGCTGCGACAGCAGAGTCCTGGACGATTCTGCAATCTCAGCGACCGCCGCGTCAAAGGCCTCGGCGTTGGCGCGGGAAGGCTGCCGGTAGCCGCTGATCTTGCGGACGAACTGCAGCGCCGCCGCCTCGATGTCAGCGTCGGTGGGTGGCGATTCCAGGTTACGCAGGACCTTGATGCTGCGGCACATTACCGGCCTCCCCGTTCGGCATTTCGAGGGACGGGACGGTATTTGTCGCCTTCCTCGCGGCTGATGCGGCCCGAGGCCATCAGCCACATCCGCGCGATCTCCGGCCCCATAAACTTGAAGGTGCGCCGCAATTCCTGTGCCAGCGGCGGGTACTCGTGGCCCTTCAGCTCCTCGTAGAACCAATGGCAGAACCCGCCGTGCTCGTCCCTGATGGCCTGGATCCGGCGGGCGTTCTCGATGACTCCCTCGATCTTCAGCCGGTTGCGTACGATGCCCCCGTCCTGACGCAGGCGCTCCACGTCATCGGGCCCCATCTCGGCCACGGCGTCAATCTTCCAGCCCGCGAAAGCGTTTCGGAAGGAGTCGCGTTTGTCGAGGATCATCTTCCAGGTCAGCCCGGCCTGGAACACCTGCAGGCTCATCACCTCGAACAGCGCGTCATCGTACGTAGACCGGCGGCCCCAGACCTCGTTGACGTACCAGTCCCGCAGCGGATCGGGCGGCGCCGCCGGGTCGGGTATGGATTCGTGGGGCATGCGACCTCCGGTGGATTCACCCCCACCCTAGCCCTCCCCCTGAGGGGGAGGGAATCAGGTGAGTTACGGAATGAATGCCTAGCGTGGAATGATGGGCAGGGTTACGTGCGACGGGTGGTCCGCGTCGTGCAGGATGGTCTGGATGGCGGGCTTGAGCTCGGTGTCAGCGGCTATCACTCCGCCGGTGTTGGTGTTGCGGTCAAAGCGCGGGAAGTTGCTGCTGGAGACCTCCAGCCGGATCTGGTGCCCCGCCTTGAACACGTTGCTGGTGGCCCACAGGTCGATGGTATAGCAGTAGGCGCGGCCGGGTTCCAGCAGCGACGGGTTGGACATGGACTCCCGGTAGCGGGCGCGAATGATGCCGTCGGTCAGGTTGCGCGCACAGCCGTCCTCGCACACGTCCACCAGCTTGGCCGTAAAGTCGGTGTCGGTGGCCGACGTGGCCGCCCACAGTGTTACGGTAATCGGCCCGGTCACCTCCACGTCACGTTCCAGCACCGGAGTCGAGTACACCAGCACGTCGGGGCGCGCCTCGATCTCGTTCTGGTCGTAGGCCCCGTTGGCCGCAAAGTAGGGGTTGCAGCAGAGCTGCCCGCCCCGGGTCGGCACCGGGTTGGCCGGGTTGTACAGGAACACGTCGGGCGACTCGTCCGACGGCGCCTCCGGGCTGAGGCTGCCATCGCCGTGCAGCGAGTTGGCGTTGCCGCCGCTGTGCAGGTAGTAGCTGGTGTTCTGCGCCCGGGCCAGGGGCCACTCGTTCTCGTCGCGCCAGACGTCGTCGCCCATCACGAAAATCTTGACCGGCGGCTCGTCCAGCAGACCAGTATCCTCACCCTTGAGCCACTGGCTGAACCAGCGCAGGTGAATCTCATCGAGACCGAGGGCCATGGCGTCGGCGGCCACACCAAAGTAGTGGCTGCCGGCCATGCTTCCGCCCCTCGAGCCGTGCTGCCACGGGCCGATAATCAGCCTCTGGCCGCGGCGGGCGTCCTCGGTGGCTCCGTGCTTCTGCATCCCTATGAAGTTTCGGAGGGTGCCGCCGAGGAATATGTCGTACCAGCCGCCGATGTTCATGGCCGGCACGTTGATGTTGGAGTGCTGCTCCTCGATGCACAGTTTCTTCCAGTAGTCGTCGAAGGTGGGGTGTTCCAGCCAGTCAAAGTAGTAGTCGGCCAGCCCACCGTTCAGGTGCGGGAAGTCATTCAGCGGCAGGTGCTTGAAAGACTCGGTCATCCCGTCCACGGCCTTGAGCAGTTCTCCCTGCCGGGCCTGGGGGATGCTCCTGGCGCCGGAATGGGTCTTGAAGTTGGCAAGAGTGAGCTGGAGCATGGTCCAGGACATGTTGAATCCCAGCTCGAATGCGCCGCCCTGGTAGGTCCAGCCGTCGTGGTAGTTGGAGGCGGTGACGTTGGGCGCGATGGCCGCCAGGTGCGGCGGTACGCTGGTGGCTGCCAGCCACTGGGTGGCGCCCACGTACGAGGTCCCGACCATGCCCACTTTGCCACTGGACCACGGCTGGGAGGCGGCCCATTCGACGGTGTCATAGCCGTCGTTGATGTCATCCACAAAGCAATTGAACTCGCCGCCGGAGGTGTATCGACCGCGAGTGTCCTGGACTACCAGCGCGAACCCGGCCTTGGCCGCCTTCATCGGGTCCATCATCTGAGAGGACAGAGCGGAGGTCTTGTCGTAGGGTGTCCGTTGCAGGATTGTCGGGAACGGGCCCGGGCCGTCGGGTCGGTACACGTCGGCGTAAAGCGTCGTGCCGTCGCGCATCACGGCGGGCAGGTTGGTCTCCACCTTCAGCGAAACCGAGTCTGGCATGGCTCATCCTCCCTAATTTTTTTCACTTCATTTGTCTGAATCAGGATTTGCCGGATTCAAGGATTTTCAGGATTACTGTTCCGCATCAGGTAAATCCTCTAATCCTGCGAATCCTGATTCAGACATTAGGCGAACTTGGGCATTACCTCTTCTGCGAACAGGTCCATCTGGCGGTACAGGCCGTCGGCGTCGGGAGACAGGAATCCCAGGTTGATGTGCTCCACTCCCGCCTCGATCTTCGCCTCCACCTCGCGGGCGCAATCGTCGGGAGTTCCGGCGATGCACAGGGCCCGGGCGATATCCTCGGCGCTGCGGTCCGGGGTCACGTAGCGCTCACCCACGTTTCGCACCGCCAGCTCCATGGCCTCGTCGCCATTGACCGAGATGGCCGTAGGCTGGTTCAGTCCCCAGTGGAAGCCGTCCAGCTCCCGTCCGGCCTCCGCCGCGAACTGCCGCACCATGTCGTTGCTCCACTTGATGCGCCGGTTGGTGAACAAGTAGGGATACCAACCCTCTCCCTTCAGGGCGGCCCGACGCATGGCAGCCTCGCTGCGGCCGGAGACCCAGATGGGAGGATACGGTTTCTGCAATGGCTGGGGCAGCAACGTTACATCGTCGAACCCGAAGAACTGTCCGCTGTGGGAGACGTGCTCCTCGGTCCACAGGCGCTTCATCACGTCCAGCATCTCGTCGGTGCGCCGTCCCCGCGTGCGGGTGGAGATGCCCAGGGCATCGAACTCGACGTGTGTGCCGCGCTGACCGCTGATGCCGATGCCGAAGTCGAGGCGGCCGCCCGAAACCTGGTCCACGCTGGCCACCATCTTGGCCAGCATCACCGGGTGGTACAGCGGCACGATCACAATGCCGGTCATGATGCGGATGTCCTCCGTGGCCCCTGCGGCGGCGGCCATGGCCGGCAGGTTCAGCACCGTGGGCCGCGGCGGGTTGCCGTCCATGATGTGCTCGCCCATGGTGATCCGCTGGAATCCCAGTTCCTCGGCGCGGCGGGCAAAGGCGGGAACGTCCCAGTAGTCCTCCACGCTCAGGCTGCAACCAAAGGTGATCGTACCGCCACTCATTGCTGTGCTCCCTCTCAAATGTCCCGGCTAATGGCGCCACAATTCTACCACCGCCAAAGCGACTGCGATAAAATTTAAGGTGATGGCAAGAGTGATGGAAGGAAAGACCTGCCTGGTGACCGGCGCCAGCGACGGCATCGGCTATGTCGCGGCCCGCGAGTTGGCGCTCCGGGGCGCCAGCGTCATCGCCGTGGGACGCAATGCGCCCAAGACCCACGGAGCGGTGATGCGCATCATCGACGAAACCAAGAACGATGATGTCAGCTATTTCGTCGCCGACCTGTCGTCGCAGAGCGACGTCCGCAGGCTGGCGAAGCAGGTCAGGGAGCGGGCGTCGCGGCTGGACGTCCTGCTGAACAACGCTGGGGCCATTTTCCTGTCCCGGCAGACCAGCATCGACGGGCTGGAAATGACCTTCGCCCTGAACCACATGGGCTATTTCCTCCTGACCAACCAGCTGATGGACCTGCTCACGGAATCGGCGCCCGCCCGCATCATCAACGTATCCTCAAGTTCCCACAGCTCCCCGGGGAGATTCCGGCTGGAGGACCTGCCCAAGCCCAGCAGCAACCGGGGCTATCGCGCCTACGGCCGCTCCAAGCTCTGCAACATCCTGTTCACCTACGAGCTGTCCCGCCGGTTGGAGGGGACCGGCATCACCGTCAACGCGCTCCATCCCGGGCTGGTGCGTACCAACATCGCCAGAAACAACGGAGCCCTGGGCCGCGTGGTGAACTTTTTCATCGGAGCCCGAGGTATAGACGTAGTGCAGGGCGCGAAGACGCTGGTCTACCTGGCCGCATCGAACGAGGTGGAGGAAGCCACAGGAAAGTACTACGTGGACTGCCGCCCGGTGTCCTCGTCAAGGTTGAGCTATGATCCGGGCTTGGCCGAGGGCCTGTGGGAACTGAGCGAACGGTTGACGGGATTGTCT
>CAXXOI010000023.1:0-152489 GCA_963664175.2 Dehalococcoidia bacterium | reverse complement strand
CCAGCACGATACCGAGTCTGTCCTCACGCCGGAGGTCCGCGCGATGATCGGCGTGGAGGGCGAGGTTGTCGAATCGTGGGGCTTCGTGGACGAGGAATACCTGCGCCGCTTCACGCAGGCGGTCATGGACCCCGATCCCCGCTACTGGGACAGGGAATTCGCCGAGGGAACCAAGTTCGGCGGGGTCATCGCCCCTCCCATCATGGTCAGCTACATGGTCGGGCGGCATCGTCCCGAGCAGGAGGACCCCATAACCCGGGCCTTCAATGAGAATCCCGAGTCCGACGGCATCGGCAGCGTGGAGCGCCCCGGTGCCCTTCCTCCGGTCCCGACGCACCTGGTGCGCGTGCTGAACGCGGGCAACGAGCTGGAGATTTACAAGTACCCCAGCATCGGGGACAAGATATTTTTCCAGAACCGGTACTCCGACATCCGTGAGCGCTCCGGGCGCGACGGCCGGGCGTTCCTGATCATCTCGGTCGAGACCAGCTACACCAACCAGGACGGCGACCTGCTCTGCATCACCCGCCAGTCCTCCATACGACGCTAAGGTTTTCACCACAGAGATTGCGGAGGGCAATAGGTCATAAATGAAAATCTCTGTGTCCTCTGCGCAATCAAGTGGTGAATTAGAATGAGGAAATAGTTATGACCGCGAGCCTGGAAGACCTGCTCCAGATGCCTGCCGAGAGGATACTCGAACACAACGAGAAACTCTCGGCCGAGCAGTTGCGCAACAAGCAGCAGACCTATTTCGAGGATGTGGAGGTGGGCGACGAACTGCCCAAGTACATTTACGCCCCCACTCCCACGCACCTGTTCCGGTGGAGCGCGGCGATAGAGAATTTCCACCGCATCCACTACGATCTGGACTTCGGCCTGAACCACGACCGGAACCCCAGCCTGCTGGTGCACGGCTCGTGGAAGCAGAGCGTGGTTCCGCAGTACCTCAAGGACTGGACGCTGCCCAACGGCTGGCCGTGGAAGGCCCAGTTCGAACACCGCGCCATGCTGGTCCCCGGGGACGTGCTCATCATGTGGGGCCGGATTACCGGCAAGCAGGAAAAGGGCGGCATGGGTCTGATCGATCTCGAGATTGGCATGAAAACGCAGGACGGCATCGAGAGCATGCCCGGCACGGCCACCGTCGCCCTGCCGCTGCGCGACGGTCCGCCTATCCCGTACCCGTTCGTCCCGCCCCAGGACTAGTTTCACCACAGCGAACACAGAGGCCACGGAGAATCTTGTTGTTCCCTCTCCCTCAGGGGGAGGGCCAGGGTGGGGGTGAGTCCCTCCGCAAACAACGTGCCCTCTGCGGTCAATCGAATCAAAACGAGGTAAACGCCGTATGGCCAGGTTTCTAGCCACGCACACCATACAGGGACTGACCGAGGAGCAGCTCAGGGAAAAGCTGGGCGCCTACACTGGCGGCGTGAGCAAGTGGCGTCCCGACCGCCGTACCACCATCCTCAAGGTGTACGCCGACACTTCCAGCGGAAGGTTGTTCACGGAATGCGAAGCCGTCGAGCAGTCCCACTTTGAGGACTGGATGAAGATGGCGGGATGGCCCGCGGATGAGGTCCACCAGGTCGACTACATCTTCCAAACGGGAGACATGTGGCGGGTGTGACCCGGCTGTCGGTTCTGCGGTTGACTGCAAAAGAGACCGGGGCGGCACTAGTGCCGCCCCGGTCTCTTTAGGAAACGTCCAGTTCCGCTGGCCGGTCCAGGGTTATCCGCTCCCTCTGCCTTCTCTCTTCACCCCGGCGCTGCTCCCTCTCTCGCAACGAGTCCAGCATCAGCCGCTGCTCATCGCTCTGCCAGGGCGGTGTTTCCACCACTGTGACCCGCTTGGTCCACGGCAGGCCCACGCCCTCAGATCGCTTTTCAACGTACACCGGGCCGAGCCGGTCAATGACCAGCCGCAGGCTCGTGGCCGGCTGGCGGTTTCCGGGCTCGAGATAGCCATCCACCGGTTGCCGCTCCAGTACCACGCCGTCCGGGTCGGTTATGGTCAGCTCGTACTCCTGGGGGTTGTCCCGCTCCTGGGGCAGCCAAGGGGACTCGAACTGGTCGGCTGGCTTGAAATTGTCGACAAAGTGCTGGTGGGGACGGTACTGCACCGTGTCCTCCAGGCGCCCGGTGCTGGTATTCTCCAGCGCGACCCGGTAGGGCAGGCGCGTGGGAACCTGGTGAAAGTTGTCTCCCGACGGGAAGTAGCAAGCGCCCATGCTGATGCCGATGAGTTCCGGGTCAGCCACGCCGCCGATCAGGTCCCGCGCCTGTATGACCTTGGTATCGCCGAACCACCGCGAGAGATTCTCCGCGAAGAATGGCGACCTTGTGGGACCGCCGAACATGATCACGCCGTCCAGGTCCCGCGCCAAATCGGAGTAGTCGCGCTGCCAGACGAAGTTGACCTGGCCAGTGTCCTCCCTCTCATCGACCACTGAGCCCCAGACCACTGTGCTGGCGGTGATATAGGCATCCCTCATGGCCATGAGGGACCGCTGGATGAAATTGCAGGACTTCAGCTCACGTTGCACATCGTCCCAGCTGAGGCTCAGGTTCCCGGTGACCGGGACGCTGGGGGTCTCCGGGGTGGCTTGTTCCTTGGCCAGGCGCAGCAGGTTTTGCGGGCCCTCGTACTCAAGCGACGCCGCCAACTCGCGGTCCACGTTGGAGCCGCCCAGCAACGGGTCGCCGTCGGCGCCGAACACGATCATTTCGCCATCACTCCGCACTTCGACGATGGCGCAGTCGAATGATCCGCCACCCAGGTCGTATACCAGGAATGATCCCTCGAGCTTGAACTCCGAGTCGGGGTCAATGTTGCGCTGCGCGGCGGCCAGGAACAGGACGGGCTCGTCGACCACCCATTCCACGCGGCCCTCGCCCGCAAGCCCCGCCATCACCTCCGAGAGCATGGAACGGTAGTCGTAGCCCGACTGCACCGGGCATCCGGCCCGCCACTCGAAAGGCGATTGCAGGCCGGCGCGATTCACGGCCTCCCTCAGGATGTCGCCTATGAGGTCCCTGACCTGGAAATGCTCGCCCCAGGCCTCCACGCACCCCATTTCGGGATTCCACCAGGTGGGCCACCCGGTCTGGCTGATTTCCAGGCGCCACTGCACGTAGGAGTCGCCAGAGAGGGCCCACCGCTTGATGTTGCGGATGACCAGGGTGTTGTCTTCGTCTTCCAGCGCGTCGGCGTCTTCACCAACGACCACGGTGACTTCACCGCCGGCCTGGCGCTGCAGCGCGACCACCACTGGCATAACAGTAGTGTCGCCACGGCCTATGAGCCGGGGCTGCGGCAGACCTGCGTTGGGGTCGTCCGGGTCCCAGGTTGAGATGCGCACGTTGGTGGTGCCAAAGTCTATGCCTACGATTTCCATTAACCTGCCTCGTGTTTGACCTGAGCTTTCAGCAACACACGGTCGCCGTGAAGTTCGCCGCGATATACGACACCCGGAGCGACCACTTTCACCCGTCCGCGCTCCGGCACACTTGTCCCGACCTGGTGATGTTCCGGGTTGAATTCGACAACCTCGCCGGGGGTTCCCAACTGCTCGGCGCCGCCGGCCTTCAGGGCCAGCGCGAGCCCGGCGACGACACTATTCTCCGTCGCCCTTGAATCATCCGATCTGCAGACCGACTGCAGAATCTCGCCGACTGCCAGCAGCATGTCCTGCCGCAGTTCCAGACGGGATTCCTCGCGGTTGGCGGTAAGCTCGGCGTTGCGCTCCCGAACCTGCTGGCGGAGACGCTCCTGCTCCTGCCGCTCCTGTTCCAGTTGCGCCTGAGCTTCTTGGGATTGCTTCTGCGCCTCTGTCCTGGCGTCGGACCTGGCTTGGTCAATTCCCTTCGCCGCTTCAGCAAAAAGGGCATTCACCTCGGGAGCGAGCAATTCCGGTGAGGCGAGAGCGTCCGCCAACTCCCGCGACGTGCGGGCGGTGAATTCGTCGCCCGGATTGGACACCGTCAGCACACCCTTGAGGCGAACCCCGAGCGTTTCCGCACCCGAGAAATGCCGGCTACCAGCCAGGTAATCCCGCACCTCTGCCCTCTGGGCGGAGGAGGCTCTTGCCATCACCTCCTCTAGGAGGGGCACCCGGTCTGATTCGGGCAGGGCGTCCAGGAGCCGGTCCAGTTCGGCGTGGCGATGTTCGGGCATATCAGGGCCGAATGCGGCAAGGGTAATCTGCCTCGCCAGGTCGCCCCGGGCCTGCCTTCCCAGCGCAGACGCCGATGCCAGGTACATGTCCCGAGCGTCATCGCCCTCAAAGGAGTCCCACATCCCGGCAAGAAACCCGCGACGCCAGGCGTCGGCCATGCCGTCTAGCGCCCCTGCCTGCAGCAGCAGATCCTGCGGCGTTCGCTCCCCGGCGATGCCGACCAACCTGGCCAGGACCTCGCCGACGCGTGCCGCCGTGTAACCCCGGGGGTCGCTGCCGCCTGACTCCCGCCAGCGCAACGCGGCCTGGGCAATGGCTCGCAGCCACCCTTCCGCCACCTGCGGAGACGACTCGCGCGCCGCAACGAACTCCTCTGCGCCAACTATGAGCCGGAACAGCACTGGCTCAATGGTCTCAGACGGCCACCTGGCCAACGAATTGGCGACCTGGCGGGGCGGGAAGCGGCCAGGCGCGGGTTCGCGGGTCTGCGCCTCCAGCCAGTTCTTCCAGCTTGAGGAGGAGGCTGAACTGCGTTCCGATGACGCAGTGGCTTTCGGATCGTGGGCCGCATCCACGGACTCAACGTCGGTGAGGAGAGTGTACTCGTTATCCTTGCCGATCTTGCTTATCCTGAAATGGTCCGGCATTTTCCGCATCAACTGCGGCTGTTTCTTCCACCAGTTTTCCCACTGGCCCTCATCGATTACTCGGCCGCTGAGCTTGGCCCTTATGTCCGAGACCCGGCCGGTACCGCCGTCAACGGAGAGGGCCAGGGCAACGAGTTTCAGCGGCGAGTCCTCCGCCCAGGATGCCAGCACCTCGGGTCGCTCAAGCAGCAAGGCTTCGGGGCAGTCGGGAGCCAGCGAAGTAAGCCAGTTGTCAGGCTTTTTCACCTGGGAGCCCCAGAAGTCAACGGGGTAGACTCCCACGGGGTTGCCGTCGAGTTCAATGACTGTGGGTGCGCCAGCGACCCTGCCCACGCGAGCGTTGTTGTCGCGGACCAGCGTTCCGGGCAGCAATGTCCGGGGCGTTAATGTCGAATCAGTCACCAAGGCTACTCACAACCGGGGAAGGTGGAAAGGAAGATGGAAAGCACAACTATTCATGATAGTACATTTCGTGCAGTATGGGAAACGCAGTTATCGCACCGGACCCAGAGAGCCGAGGGGCCAGATGCGGAACCAGACCCGCCCGACGACGCGTTCGCCGGGTACGGGGCCGAAAGCGCGGCTGTCACGGCTGTCTCCGGGGTTATCACCAAGGACGAAATACTCGTTCGGTCCGTTCCACCACTCGCTCCTGCCAGACTCCTTGTCGGCGGGCCGGTGGACATTATCCTGGGGCAGTTCTGCCAGCAGCACGTCATCGGCGTAAAGGGAGCCTCCGGACAGCACGATTTCCTCGTCGGGCAAGCCGGCCACCCGCTTGATGAACCAGGTTTCCTCCGGCAGGCCGGGGGTTGGACTCGGGGGCGTCAGCACCACCACGTCGCCACGCCGCAGCCGGTTCCACGGGAAAACCGGCCTCACCACCAGCACCAGCTGCCGGTCTTCCAGTGTCGGCGTCATGCTATCCCCCTCCACGCGCACCGGGGAAGAAAACAGCAGGTTCAGGAATCCGCGAAACGGGGCAAACAGGGCGTTCAACAGTCCCATTTTAACCACAGAGAGAACAGAGTTCGCAGAGAATTATAAGGGAAAGTCTCCTAGCCTCTCTGCGTTCTCCGTGCCCTCCGTGGTGAATTATCCCCCGTGATAGAATTGGCCCACACTGTTCAAGGCCACCATGTGCCACGCTGCGCTCTGTGGTGGCAGTAATAAGGAGACTGTCTGATGATGAACGGAATGATCCGCGTCGGCCTGATCGGGGCCGGTGCCAACACCCGCGACCGTCATATCCCCGGCTTCCGGGAACAGCGCGACGTCGAGATCGTCGCCGTGGCCAACCGCAGCCGGGAATCCGGGGAGCGCATCGCTGGCGAGTTCGAAATCCCCACGGTCTATGACAACTGGGCTGACCTGCTCAACGACGACAGCATCGATGCCGTCTGCATCGGCACCTGGCCCTACATGCACCGAAACCTGGTGCTCGCATCCCTAGCCACCGGCAAGCACGTGCTGACCGAGGCGAGAATGGCCATGAACGCCGACGAGGCCCACGAGATGCTAGACGCCAGCCGCCTGCACCCCGACCTGGTGACGCAGATCGTCCCGGCGCCGCAGACGCTGCAGGTGGACAACACGGTCATCGACCTCATCGGGAACGGCTACGTTGGAGACATCCTCGCGGTACGGCTGCGGGTATGCGACAACCACGCTCGGGCCAACCGGTTCGACACGTTCATCGACTACGATGCTCCCCTGCACTGGCGGCAGGACCGCACGCTCAGCGGGTACAACATCCTGGGCATGGGCATCTGGTACGAGACCATCATGCGGTTCGTGGGCCCGGCAACCAAGGTGTCGGCCATGACACATACTTTCGCCAACCGCAGGATGGACGAGAACGGCGTGATGCGGGCGGTAACGGTGCCCGACCACGTCAACGTGCTGTGCGAGATGGGCTGCGGGGCCGCCGCCGATTTCAGCTGGAGCACCGTGACAGGCCTCCAGACAGGGATGGAGTTTTGGATCTTCGGCAATGAGGGCACCATCAGCCTGCAGGGCCCGCCGTTCGACAAGGTCTACGGCGGCAAGCGCGGCGACGAGGGCCTTTCCGAGCTGCCCGTTATCAATCGCGGCAAGTGGCGCGTTGAAGAGGAGTTCATCAACGCCATCCGCGGTGAGGAACCGATCACCCACACTCCTTTCGATATCGGCGTGCAGTACATGGAATTCACCGAGGCGGTGACGCGCAGCTCCCAGACCGGAGAGGCCATCTCCCTGCCGCTGTAACTCACCATTGAAATAATCCCCTCCCCCTGAGGGGGAGGGGCAGGGTGGGGGTGAAGAGGTAGAGCAGAGAGGTTCCTGATGGGAGAGTTCTTTTGGCCAGTCGGGGTATGGAGCGCCGACGGAGAACGAATGGAAACAGTAAATGCGTTGGTGGACACCGGGGCGTCGTACTCGATGTTCCCCCAGAGTATGCTGGCGCGCTTGGGCATCGAAAAGCGTTTTATGCTGTCTTTCGAGCAGGCCGACGGCAGCTTAATTGACCGCGATGTAGGACGGGCCGTACTGGTCATAAATGGTGAAGAAAGCCCAATGCGCGTTATTTTCGGGGAAGAAGGCACGGCCCCCTTGCTGGGCGCAAACGCCCTTCAGGAGTTTCTGCTGCTGATTGATCCCGTGGGCGAGCAATTGATTCCCAGGACCGGCAGAATTTAGGCCCAGGGAGTAGAGGTAACGGCTTTGGGAACTTTCTACTGGCCATTGGAGGTTTCCAGCCCCGACGGTACGCGGTGGGAGACGGTGGACGCCCTGGTTGATACCGGCGCGAACCACACGGTGTTGCCTGCCAGTATTCTTCGGCGGCTGGGGGTCGTTCCATTTCGGACAGTGATGCACCGGGTCGCGGACGGAAGCAGGATTCCGCGGGAAATCGGAGAGACAAAGCTGCGAGTCAACGGACTGGAGGTCACTCGCATTGTGGCCTTCGGCGTCGAGAATATTCCACCGCTACTTGGAGCGGACACATTGCAAGGGATTCTGTTGGTCGTGGACCCCGTCGAGGAAATTCTGGTTCTCGCTGATGCCCTGCTACTGTGAGCCGTTTGGTAGAAAGACAAAGTCAAATGGGCACCTTTTACCACGAAATGCAGGTTTTGAGCGCGAACGGAGACAGGGTTGAAACGTTTGATGCGCTGGTGGACACTGGCGCGTCCTATTCCCAGGTACCTGGCTCACTTTTGCGTGGCTTGGGAATTTCTCCCACCGATACGGTCGAAGCAGAACTCGCTGATGGGCGAGTAGTCGAGGATCCAATCGCGGAGGTACGCGTTCGAATCGCCGGGCTGGAGACATTCACCTGGGTGACTTTCGGCCCAGAGAACGTTCCCCCGCTGTTGGGCGCGCATGCATTGGAGGGAGTCAGGCTCGCAGTGGACCCACTGCGCCGTAGATTATTCCCCACTCGCATCTTGCGAATGAACAGAAGCATTTAATAATCCACAGCTAAAAGTACGTCAAAGGAGAATGACAACATGGCACAAGAAGGCATACGAATCGGGCTGATCGGAGCGGGGCGCAACACCCGCGACCGGCACATCCCCGGCTTCCACGAGGTCAGCGGCGTCGAGATTGCGGCGGTGGCCAACCGGTCGCGCGCGTCCGGGCAGGTGGTGGCCGACCAGTTCAACATTCCCACGGTCTATGACAACTGGCAGGAACTGCTGGAGGACGAGTCGATCAACGCCGTCTGTATCGGCACCTGGCCCTACATGCACCGCACGCTGACCATCGCCGCACTGGAGGCGGGCAAGCACGTGCTCACCGAGGCAAGGATGGCGACCAACGCCGCCGAGGCGCGGGAGATGTTGGACGCATCGAGAGCATTCCCCGATCTGGTCACCCAGATTGTGCCGTCCCCTCTTACCTTCAAGGTGGACAACCTGCTCTGCCAGAAGATCGCCGAGGGATACATCGGCGACGTTCTTGCTGTCTCCGTACAGTCTTACGCGCCCGGATTCGCGGATATTGGCGGTGCGATGCACTGGCGCAACGACCGCGACCTCAGTGGCTACAACATTCTCAACATGGGCATCTGGTACGAAGCGATGATTCGGTGGGTCGGCCCGGCCACACGGGTAATGGCCAACACCAGCGTCAACGTGCGCCAGCGGAAGGACGATGACGGAAGCCCGGTGCCGGTTACCATTCCGGACCACGTGGACATACTGGCCGACCTGGCCAGCGGGGCCCAGGCCAACATGCGTTTCAGCGCAGTGACCGGGTTCGGCAGCGGCAACGAGGTCTGGATCTACGGCAGCCAGGGCACCCTGCGGGTTGACCACGCCCTGAATGTCTACGGTGGGCAGCGGGGCGAAAGCGCCTTGGCCGAGATTCACAATCCTCCCGAGGGACAGGCCTACTGGCGCGTGGAGGAGGAGTTCTGCAACGCCATCCGGGGCCAGGAGCGCATCACCCGCACGCCCTTCGACGTGGGCCTCCATTACATGGAGTTCACCGAGGCCGTGACCCGCAGCTCCCAGTCTCGCCAGGTCGTGTCGCTGCCGCTGTAGCGGGCCAGAGCACGCGATTCGTCGCTATTGACGAAAAGTAGTGAGGCTGGCAACTCCGGATGTATCCGGAATTGCCAGCCTCAGGGTTATTTTGCTTGGATCAGGGCCGCTCCGGAATTCTCCCAAACGCCAACGCTAGGGCCCTACCTGCCCCCGAGAAGGATGGGAAATTCGAGCAGGGCGAAGTCATCGCGGTTGACATCTACTCGCAGGCTGATGACATCATCGTCAGTCTGGATTTCCGTCAGGTGGATCAGCGGGTTCTCTCCCATGGCTCTCTCCACCGTTGCTGCGGCTGCCATCGCTGAGGGCCCGTCCCGGAACAACAGGGCGGCAGACCCCTCGATTACGGTGCGCCGGTCCTCTCCTCGGGAGAACGCCCAGGCCACGGCCCTGCAGCCCAGGTTGCCTTCCAGGCGGCAAGCCCCGCCGGCGGTCATCACGAGGCCCTCGCCGGCCTGTTCCATGGCCTGCCTCAATTCACCCTCATCGTCGTCTTTCAACAGCCCCTGATCTCGGCCGTTATCGCGCAGAACGGCAACTACCGCATCGGAGTCCCCCCAGACGTAAAATCCCTCCTCCTCAAGCAGTGCCGCGGCTTCCTGGCCATCTCCCGATTCCAAGAAGCTGTACTTGCGGTAGGTGGAGGAGACGTATCCCCGGTTAAGCAGGCTGAGGCGAATGTCCTCGAAATCGAAATCACCGCTGGCGATCATAACCTGCCCCGTGGGAAGGGTCAGCGAGGCCTGTTTCTGGACGTCACCGAAATCCTCCAAGTTCGAGACCTGGTTCTCTAGATCCATGGGCAGGTCGGTTCGGCTCAGAGCCGCCTCCGCGACGTCGACCACAACCAGCTCGAAGACATCGTCGGGCACCATGCGCACGGGCCCATCATCGTCGGAGCCACCGAAGATACCACAAGCCAAGAGACTGACCAGAATCGAGACAAGCAGGACAACAAGGATACTTCGAACCATCTGGACAGTCTCCTAACACGGGGCACGCCGGGTTTCCACCCACACCCAGCCCCTGAATACCCGGGCAGTTTTTCCGTAGCGGGAGCCTGACCCCGGAAAGTCAAACCTGGAAGCTAAAGCTCCAGCGGGGTATCGTCGCGGTTGGCCCACTCTCCCATCGAGGCGTCGTAGTTCTTGGTCTGATTGAAGCCCACCAGCTGCAGGACCAGCACGCCGTGCGCCGCACGGATGCCGCCCTGTCAATAGGTGTATATGTTCTTGTCGGGTGTGATGCCGTGGTCCGCCAGCATCTGTCGAATCTCGTTGGCGGGCCGGAACCGATGGGACTGACGGTCCATCACGTTGAACCATTCCAGGTGTACGGACCCGGGGACGTGCCCGGCGCGCTTGTTGCCACGCATTTCTGAGCCGTCCCACTCACCGTCGCTGCGCACGTCCCAGATAACGGCGCTGTCGAGGCTGCAGGCCTCCTTCAACTCGTCGACCTTGACCAGCAGGGACTCGTCGCGATTGGGAGTAAAGGTGACTCCCTGGGCCGCACCCGGCCGGTCGAGGCCCACGCCCTGGCTGGAGTTGACCCAGCCTCGCCAGCCGCCATTCAACACCTTGACGTTGGAATGGCCGTAGGTATTGAGCGCCCACCACAGCCTGGCGGCGTACAAGCTCTGGGAGTTGTCGTAGGTGACGACCAGCGTGTCGTCCCCGATGCCCAGCCGTTCGCACATGGCCTTGAACTGGTCGGGACTCATCAGGTGTACGCGCCCCGTGTCCGGGTCCTTTTCGAAATTGTCAGGCACCGCCACCGAGCCGGGGATGTGGGCGCGGTTGTAGGCGGGATCAACGTCGCAGTCCACCACCACCACGTTGGCGTCATCCATGTGAGACGCCAACCATTCCGGCTCCACCAGGTATTCGGGATGCGTGTAATCTTCCTGGGCCATCTGAACCTCCGTTGCATCCGTCGCCGTAAACAGCGATGAATACGACTGCGAAAACATTATGACAAATTACAAACAAATTGTAGGCTAATGGTACGAATAGGGTCAACGAATTCAGGCGCCGGTGTTTCCGTTCCTTGCCCTGTTTAATCCCGAAAGCTAAAATGCCGTAAAGCCCTATGGCCCGCCCCACAACGGAAACCGGGGCGGGCCATTCTATTGAAACACACTTCCCCGGGATGCGTCCTGTGTATCATTGTTCGAGGACGTCAGCCGGAAAGAGGTAGCAGCGATGCGTAACGAATTCACCGCGATCTACGAGCTGGATGAAGGCGGAACAGAGCCCCGCTATATCGCTTACTGCGTCGAGATCGCTGGCGCCAACGTCGAGGGGAAGACGCTGGATGAAGCCCGAGACAAGCTGACCGAGTCAATTAAACGCGCACTGCAAGCTCGCCGCGAGGAAACGCTGCGAGATTTCCTGTTTGACCTGCAGCCCGACGCGAAACAAGAGGTTATTGCCGTTCAGGAAACGATCAGCTTGTACTGAGACGCCGAATTCTACGCAATGATAATCCGGCAGTCTGGAGGAAATGCTATGGAGCAACTCACAAAAACATTGAAACCGGGAGAGTCGGAGGCCACGTTCACCTATAGAAAGCAGGAATTTCTGGTAACCAACGAATTCACCGCCGTTATTGAACAGGGCGAGGAATGGCTGGTGGCCCATTGTCCGGAGATTCCAGGTGCCATAGGGCAAGGCAAGAGCAGGGAGGACGTGCTGGAGAATCTCGCCGAAGCGATCCTCCTCATGCTGGAAGTGGAGCGGGATGAGAGATTACGCGAAATACCCATCGAAGCCGTACGAGAGGTAATTGTCGTCCAATGAAGCGCGGGGACCTGATCCGGCATCTTATTGATCACGGTTGCGAATTGCTACGCGAAGGCAGGTCCCATTCGATCTGGGTCAACCCAATCACAGAACAAACCAACCCGGTTCCGAGGCACACCGAAATCGACAACCAGACCGCCCGAGGGATATGCCGCAGACTTTCCATCCCCGTAATCGGCAGACAGAACAGGTAGTAAAGGAGCCACAACATGGTGCAGCAAGGACAGATTGACCACCTGCTTCAGGAGACCGGGCAGATCCAGCCACCGGAGTCCCTGGTGCGGCAGGCGTTCCTGCAGGACTACGATGGGGCCTACAGGGACTCAATGGCCTCACCGGAGGGATTCTGGGAGGATGTCGCCTCGGAACTGGAGTGGATGCGCCGCTGGGACACCGTTTTCGAGTGGGACTACCCCACCTTCCGCTGGTTCGTCGGCGCCAAGTGCAACATCACCCAGAACGCGCTGGACCGGCACCTGGTCAACGGCAACCGCAACAAGGCAGCGCTCATCTGGCTCGGCGAGGACGGGTCGGAACGCATCTTCACCTACGGTCGCCTGGCGCAGCAGGTCAACCGTTTCGCCAACGGGCTGCGCTCCCTGGGCGTGGGCAAGGGCGACCGCGTGGTTATCTACATGCCCCTTACACCCGAGGGCGCCATCGCCATGCTGGCCTGTGCCCGCATCGGCGCGGTCCACAGCGTGGTCTACGCCGGGTTCAGCTCCGGGTCCCTGCGAGACCGCATCCTCGACGCTCAGGCCAAGGTGGTGGTCACGGCAGACGTCGGCTACCGCCGGGGCAACGAGGTCGACCTGCTGGGCATCACCGAGCGGGCCGTCGAGGACCTGGATGTGGTGGAAAAGGTTATCCTCTGGCGCCGCAAGGGACCGTCGAGCGAGGCGTCGTCGCTGGGCGCCCGCGAGGTGGACTTTGACGCGTTGATGGCCAACAGCAGCGTCGAGTGCGACGCCGAGGAGATGGACTCGGAGGACCCGCTGTACATCCTGTATACCAGCGGCACCACCGGGCGGCCCAAGGGCGTGCAGCACGTTCACGGCGGCTACATGGTGGGAACGTACTACCATTTCAAGAATTTCTGGGACGTGAAAGACCAAGACGTTTTCTGGTGCATGTCGGACATCGGCTGGGTGGTGGGACACAGCTACATCGTCTATGCCCCGCTGGTGGCCGGAGCCACGACGGTGTTCCGCGAGGGCGCCATAGACTACCCCAACCCCGGCACATTCTACGAGATCGTCGAGAAATACGGCGTCAACGTCCTGTTCACAGCGCCCACGGCCCTGCGTATGCTGATGCGCTACGGCGAGGACTACGCCAAGCAGTACAACCTGCGGTCGCTGCGCTTCCTGACCTGCGCCGGCGAGCCGCTGAACCCCGAGGCCCTGCGCTGGAGCTACGAACACATCTGCGGCAACGGCGAGTGGGGCCACATCGTTGACAACTGGTGGCAGACCGAGACCGGCGGCCCCTGCCTCGGAACCACCGCCACCATGACCGTCAAGCCCGGCCGCGTGGGGCGCCCGTTGCCCGGCGCAGAGATGGACATCGTCGACCGAGAGGGGCAGCCCATCACCGAGCCGGACAAGGGCGGATTGCTGGTGATCAAGCGCCCGTTCCCGCACTTCTTCCGCACCGTGTTCGGCGACCCCGACCGCTACGCCCGCGACTGGAACACCATCCCCGGCGTGTATTTCACCGGCGACGTTGCTCTGCGCGACGCCGACGGCTACTACATGGTGGTGGGCCGCGCCGACGACGTGCTGAACGTGGCCGGGCACCGCATCGGCTCGGCCGAGGTGGAGAGCGCGCTGGTGTCGCACCCGGCGGTGGCCGAGGCGGCGGTCATCGGCAAGCCCGACGAGCTGCGCGGCGAGAGCATCAAGGGGTTCGTGACCCTGCGCGTCGGCAACGACCCGTCGGAGGACATGGTCAACGCCCTCAAGCTGCACGTCCGCAACGAGCTGGGGCCCATAGCCGTCCCCGCCGAGATTGATTTCGCGCCGACCCTGCCCAAAACCCGCAGCGGCAAGATCATGCGCCGTCTGCTCAAGGCCCAGGAGCTGGGCCTCGACCCCGGCGACATCACGACGCTGGAGGAGTAGGGGGATTCAACAGCGATCGCGCCCGGCGGACTCCCTCTCCCCTCGGGAGAGGGTGAAATAGGGTTCGTCCACCGGGCACGGCGGTATACTTGTCCCCTTAGGTTGGTTTACCAAGACGAGGAAACCGAATGCGTAAAACGATTGGCCGGTACAAGTTCACCGAGCGCCAGCACAGCGTTTTGGCTGAGGCGGGTCTGCTATCGCCTAAATCAACGGCCAAGTCCGCAGCCCGGTCGCCAAGGAAATTCACCGTCGACGAATATATGCAGATGGTGGAGCTTGGGGTACTTGGCAAGGAAGATCGGCTGGAACTGGTGGACGGAGTGATTCTGGAAATGGCGCCCGTTGGAAGACCCCACGAGATTAGAGTCAACCGGCTGGTACGGCTTTTCGCCCGCGCGGTGCCGGAAAACGTCGAGGTAAGCATACAGGGCACTATACGGCTGAATGATCTGTCTGGACCGGAGCCCGATATCGCGCTGCTGACCCCTGCCGCATCTCAAGACGCAGTTAACCTACCGAGTCCGGAAGGAGTAATTCTCGTCGTGGAGGTAGCAGGTTCGTCCCTCCTCACAGATCGACGGGATAAGGCCCGGCGCTACGCAGAAAGCGGCATCCCGGAGCTGTGGATATTCGCCCTCGAAAACGACGAGATCGAGGTCTCACGCCAACCCACGCCGGACGGCTACGCCAACGTACAGACCTACCGCCGCAGCGACACGCTGACCATCCAAGGGTTGCCCAATATACAGTTCAGAGTAGATGACCTGCTGGCCTGATTCGCCACCCTAGGGAAAGACTATGCTTTTGAAACCGCTAGTTTCCACGATTGAAATGATCCAGGAACGCATCGCCACCCACGGCAGCTTCCTGCGGGAAAATGAGACGCGCACTCGCATGGCCCTGATTGACCCGCTGTTGCAGGCTTTGGGCTGGGACACGTCGGACCCGTCATTGGTGCTGCCTGAGTACGACGTGAGCGGGCGCAGGGCAGATTACGCCTTACTAACATCAACCGGAAATCCGTCGGCATTGGTTGAAGCCAAGAAACTTGGCGAATCACTCGAGGCGCATCGGATGCAGATGCTCAACTACGCTAATGCCTCAGGCATCCCGTATGCGGGATTAACTGACGGCAATCACTGGGAAATTTACACAGTGTTTGACCAAGCACCTATTGAACGGCGCCGCATCTTGGAAGTAGCCATAGCAAACACACCGGCCCACGAAGCTGCCCTGAAACTACTGTTGCTCTGGCGGCCCAACCTGGCGTCGGGGCAGCCGGTGGCGGCGAATGCACCGATTCTAGTTACGCAACCCGAATTCTCAGTTGATCAGACGAAATCCCAACTAACAGTTTCATCTTCACCTGTAATAATATCGCATCAGGTAGATGACGTAGCCATTCCAACATCAGGCGCTGCCGATTGGAAACCCCTGTCAAGCATCAACTACAACTTGGGAGATAGTAAACCAACGGGCATTAGGTTTTTGGGTTCGAACTCGAAGCCCCTAAAGAATTGGGTGGACACTTGGTTCGAGACTTGTGAATGGCTCGCTACTAATGGAAAGCTGTCGGCATTAGACTGTCCAGTCCCCAGTCCTAGCGGCAAGGGCGTGAGAGTGCTTATCAATACAAGCTCGCAACATCCACCATCCAGCAAACACCCGAACGGCAACAATTTTGCTCAGCCACGAACGACTTCAACTGGACTCTTCATCGAGACCAATTACAATCCACAGAACTCTATTAAGAATTCCAAATTCCTGCTTGAGAAGCTTGGAGTTCCTTTAGAAACTGTTGAACTGCGGTTCGAGTGAGCGTGGTATCCTGTCCCACACATAGCGTCGCCCCACTCTCCGGCACATAAAGGAGCACACACCTCCATGAAGGTCTACTACTTCAGCGAGTTCCCTTACCACGAGTACTCTGACGAGGAGAGTCTCAAGTATCCTTCGATACGGCTCACCTTCCCCAACAGCAACTTTGACCCGCAGACCGCCAACCAGCTGTTCAAGCGGTACTTCGACGAGTGCCAGTACGTCGATGAACTGGGCTACGACGGCATCATGGTCAACGAGCATCACAGCACGCCGTCTTGCATGAATGCGTCGTGCAACCTGACCGCCGCCGTGCTGGCCCGCACCACCCAGAACGCCAAGATCCTGCTCCTCGGCAACATCTTGCCCATCCACGAGAACCCGGTGCGCCTGGCCGAGGAGATCGCCATGATCGACGTGATCTCCGGCGGGAGGGTGATCTCCGGCATGGTGCGCGGCACGGGCGTCGAGACTGTGTCCACCAACATGAACCCGGTGGAGAACCGCGACCGGTTCGAGGAGTGCCACGACCTGCTGATCAAGACCTGGAGCGAGCCCGGTCCCTTCCGCTGGGAGGGCAAGCACTACAACTTCCGTGCCGTCAACCCGTGGATCGTGCCGATCCAGAAGCCGCACCCGCCAGTGTGGGTCCCCGGCACCTCCAGCCCGGAGACGGCGCAGTGGGCCGGCAGTCATGGCTACACCTACGTCGCTTTCCTGACCGACGTCGATGTCACCGAGGAGCTGTTCGGCATGTACCGTGAGGCCGCTGCCGAGGAGGGCCGCGAGACGACGCCCGACAATTTCGGCTACCTGCTGTGCTGCTACGTGGCCGAGACCGAGGAGAAGGCCAACGAGGAGGCGAAGCACTTCGTCTGGCGCATGGGCGCCACCACCCGCGCGCCACGCGAGTACATGAACCCGGTGGGCTACCGCTCCCAGGCCAGCGCGTCTATCGCCGCCCGCCGCACCATCAAGCCCCTGGCCAACCAGACCTACGAGGAGCTCAAGGAAAACTACCACATCGTCTGCGGCACTCCCGACCAGGTCCTCGAGAAGCTGGAGTACATCCACAAGCGCCTGGGCATGGAGCACCTGATCATGTACGGCCAGGAGTCCAAAATGGACCACGAGTCCACCATGTCCAACATCGGCCTGTTCGGCAAGGAAGTGCTTCCCGTCATCCGGGACTGGTAACTATCGCTACGGCTGTCGCCTGTTTCGGCCCTCTCCCAAACACGGGAGGGGGCCTCTTGTTAGTGACCTTGTGCGGTTGATATAAAATATTAACCCGAAGGATAAGTCATAAATCTCACCGCTGGACGAGGCATGTCGGGAATCCTGCAATGACCAGCCAGCAATCACATCAGCCTCCGCGCTCCACCGGGGCAATGCCCACGGTCGACCCGGCGCCCGACGCCGACCGGCCGCTGGTGCCCCGCGTACTGCGGCTGTTCCGGCCCTACAAGTTCCAGGTGGTGCTGGTCGTCCTGCTGGTAATCGCCACGGCCGGGTTCGGGGTGATCAACCCAGTCCTCGTCAAGTTCGTGTTCGACAACGGACTGTTCGCCGAGGGCGGCCCCAACATGCGAGTGCTCTGGATGCTGGCTGGGGCTATGGCGATCATTGCGGCGTCCAACGGAATCCTGGGCGTAGCTCAGACTTACATGACCCAGAAGGTCGGGCAGTACGTGATGCGGGACCTCCGCGACGCCGTGTATGCCCACCTGCAGGGAATGCCGCTGCGTTTCTTCACCGGCACCCGCACCGGGGAGATCCAGTCGCGGGTTACCAACGACGTCACCGGGGTCCAGCAGGTGGTGACCGCCACCGCCAGCGACACCCTGTTCAACATAGTCTCCCTGACCAGTTCCATTATCGCCATGGTCATCCTGTCATGGGAACTGACGGTCGTTGCCGTATTCACCGTGCCGTTCTATTTCTTCATCGCGCAGTGGGTGGGGAAGAGACGCCGCGCGGTCACCTCCCAGGCTTCCAGGTCCATGGCAGAGGTGACCGCAATCACCCAGGAGACGCTGTCCATCTCGGGGATCATGCTGGCCAAGCTGTTCGGTCGGCAGTACGAGGAGACGGAGAACTTCCGCCGCCATAACCAGGAGCTGTCGGACCTTACGGTGCGGCAACAGATGATGGGCACCGGGTTTTTCTCGCTGGTGATGGCCTTCCTGTCCTTCAGCCCGGCGGCCATCTACTTGCTGGCAGGTTTCATGCTTTCCGGCAGCGGCCCGAGTTTTGTCACGGCGGGCACCATCGTCGCATTCACCACGCTGCAGAGCCGCATGTATTTCCCGGTGGGCCGTCTGTTGCAGGTGTCGGTGGAGATTCAGTCCTCGCTGGCCCTGTTCGAGCGCATCTTCGGCTACCTGGACCTCAGGCAGGAGATCACCGACTCGCCGACCGCCCGTGCGCTGCCCAAGGACGATGTTTCCGGCGAAATCACATTCGACTCGGTGCGGGTCAACTACCGGCAAGGGCCCGGTGGCGGCGATGAGGAGCCCGATGCTGCCGATCAGCAGGACCGGCTGTGGGCCCTGGACGGAGTGAGCTTCCGCATTCCGCCCGGACAGTTGGCCGCATTCGTCGGGCCCAGCGGCGCCGGCAAGACCACCATCGCTTCGCTGGTGCCGCGACTGTACGACGTCACGGAGGGCGCGGTGCGCATCGACAGCACAGACGTACGCGACATCAGGCTCGCCGACCTGTCGGATGTCATCGGGTACGTGACCCAGGAAAGCTACCTGTTCCACGCCACCATGGAACGGAACCTGCTCTACGCTCACCCGGACGCCACCTGCTTCGAGGTGGTCGACGCCGCCAAGGCGGCATTCATCCACGACCGCATCATGGAATTGCCGGATGGCTACAACACCATCGTTGGCGAGCGGGGCTTCCGGCTCTCCGGCGGCGAGAGGCAACGGCTCTCCATCGCCCGCGTCATCCTGCACCAGCCTCGGATCCTGATCCTGGACGAGGCCACCTCGTCGCTGGACACCGAGAGCGAGCGTTACGTGCAGGCGGCGCTGCAGCCGTTGATGCGGGGACGCACCACCATGGTCATCGCCCACCGGCTCTCCACCATAATGTCTGCCGACGTGATATACGTCGTTGACCAGGGCAGGATCGTGGAGAGCGGCACCCACGACGAGTTGCTGTCCAACAATGGCTTGTACACCCGGCTGTACCGCGAACAATACGACAGCGGACGAATCGAGGCCCGGTTCCAGGACGGCGTGGTGTACAGCGACGGCACCGTGGGCCCTCCGTCCGCAGAACCCTCCTACGCTGCCCGCCCTCACTGATTGTGGCCGCCTGATTCTCCCAGCACCCGGAGCGCCACCAATGGCCGAGCAGCGTCAGCCGCACCTCCATCGCCAGGTAGACAACCGCCCCGGCCACGGCCTGGCCCGCCGGATCATCGGGCTGTTCGGCCCGTACAAGCTGCCCGTCGCGCTGGTTGGGCTGCTGATTGTGGTCAACGCGGGGCTGGGAGTGATCAACCCCCTGCTGGTCAGGGAGGTATTCGACTCGGCCCTGTTCCCCGCAGTCGGCAGCCTGGACCTGATGCTCCTGTGGCTGCTGGCGGCGCTCATCGTGGGTATCGTGGTGGTCGGAGCCGTGCTCAGCATTGTACAGACTTACCTGACCAGCCAGGTGGGGCAGGACGTGACGGGCGACCTGCAAGAGGCGGTCTACAACCACCTGCTGGGCATGTCGGTTAATTTTCTGGCGAGAACCCGCACCGGTGAGATGCAGTCACGGGTGTCGAATGACATCAACGGCATCGAGCCGGTCGTAACCAGCACCTTTGCGGACACCGTGGCCAGCATCGTCGCGCTCATTGCCGTAGTGGTGGCCATGCTGTTTCTCTCGTGGGAATTCACGGTGGTGGCCATGGCATTGCTGCCGGTCTTTTTCCTGCTTACCCGATGGGTGGGGCGGAAGCGCCGGGAGGTGATGGCCAGCGCCCAGGGATCCATGGCCCAGGTCACGGCGGTAACGGAGGAGACGCTGTCGCTGCCGGGCATCCTGCTGGCCAAGCTGTTCGGGCGGCAGCACGACGAGCTGCACCACTTCCGCCGCCACAACGAGGAGCTGTCCCGTTTCGCCGTGCGACAGCGCATGATCGCCCAGAGCTTCTACACCGCGGCCACCGCCTTCCTCACCCTGTCCCCCGCTCTTGTCTACCTGGCTGCCGGATACCTGATTTTCCTCGGCGACAGCGCTGTCGCCACCGCAGGAACGATCATCGCATTCACCGCCCTGCAGGCACGCATGTATCAGCCCGTCGAACGCCTGCTGCAGGTGTCAGTGGAGCTGCAGACGTCGGTGGCCCTGTTCGAGCGGATCTTCGGCTACCTGGACCTGGAGCAGGAGATCACCGACGCCCCCGATGCCATTCCGCTGCAGCGGGACAAGGTCAAAGGCGAGGTGGTGTTCGACTCGGTGCGCGTCAGCAGCCAGCGGGGAGTCCTGAGTCCGGGACTGCGCACCCACCCCAATGCCCTGCTGGAGAAAGAGGGAACGGGTGTGAGGCCATGGGCCCTGGACGGCGTGAGTCTCCGCATCGAGCCCGGACAGTTGGCGGCTTTCGTAGGACCCAGCGGCGCGGGAAAGACCAGCATCGCGGCCCTGGTACCCCGGCTCTATGACGTGACCGAGGGGTCGGTGTCCATCGACGGCACGGATGTCCGGCAGGTCAGGCTGGCCGATCTTGCCGACACCGTGGGGTTCGTGACCCAGGAGACCTACCTGCTCCAGACCACCATCGAGGACAACCTGCGCTACGGCAAGCCCGACGCCACCCAGGACGAGATTGTCGAGGCGGCCCGGGCGGCCTACATCCACGACCGCATCATGGAGCTGCCGGGCGGATACGCCACGCTGGTGGGCGAGCGGGGTTTCGGCCTCTCCATCGGCGAACGACAGCGCCTCTCCATTGCCAGAACCCTGCTGCACGAGCCGCGCATCCTGATCCTGGACGAGGCGACCTCGGCGCTGGACGCGCGCAGCGAGCGGCTGCTGCAGTCGGCGTTGCTGCCGCTGATGCGTGGCCGCACGACCATGGTGATCGCCCATCGGCTGTCGACCATCCTGGCTGCCGACGTGATCTACGTGATCGAGGAGGGCCGGGTCAAGGAGTACGGCACCCACGAGGACCTGCTCGATCGTTGAGGCGTCTATACTCGGCTGTACGCCGAGCAGTACAGCGAGGGCCGAGTCGAGGCCTACTGCGCCGACGGCGTGGTGCTCACCGACGGCGCCCTCATCGCCACCGAGCCGGTGCTGGCCTCCGCCGACGCCTGCTGAATCCGCGTGAGTCCCCTCTCCCTCCGGGAGAGGGCTAGGGTGAGGGAGTCCTCTCCCCTTTCCCACCGGGTGAGAGTGAGGGCGTAAACAGTACCCTCCCCCTGAGGGGGAGGGCCAGGGTGGGGGTGATTCCATGCAATCAGCCACCTCAACCCCGACTGCTACAATGGATGCACGGAGGGCAACGCCATGATTACGAACATCACCCTCGAAAATTTCAAGTGCTTCCGCCACGTCAGCATCAACCCCAAGCTGCTGACGGTGCTCATCGGCCCCAACGGCACCGGCAAGTCCAGCATCCTGCAAGCGCTGCTGCTGCTAAAGCAGTCTACAAGAGGATCCTCAATTAACTTTCGAGGAGAGTTCTTTAGTCTTAGGAATGAGAGAGACTTGGACGCGAAGTTCGCCCCGGAATCGCCTGTTCGGTTAGGAGTTGAGGGGGAAAGAGACGGGCGGCAACTTCGTTTTTTAGGCCCACTTCACCCGAATCCTATCCCCGGATCCGCATACGATTCTGAAGGGTCTCTATTAGAAATTGGGTCATTGCTAGATTCTTTAAAATTTGTGCCAGCAGTAAGGGGTCTAGTTCGACCGGTTTACTCATTGGGGAACAAATACGAACACCACATTTCCTTGGATCAGGGCATAGATGCCCACGCAAGCCAAATGGCAACTAACCTCGGATATAGCCGCCCTATTGAAAAAACACTATCAAGCCTATTGGAAAAGATCACAGAAACTGGACTGCGAGCAGAAACGGTACCTCCGCAGTCCGTCGAAATCAAAGCCCTATCTACAGCTGGTCCGGTCAACATGGTGTGGGAGGGGTTTGGCACGAATTCTCTGATACATTTGCTCCACCAACTCATCATCGCCGACAAGGAAGCCACCGTCCTCATAGAAGAGCCGGAGATTCACCTGCACCCGAAGGCGCAGGCGGACCTTGCGGAGGTGTTGGCCGAGACCGCCAAGGCCGAGGACAAGCAGATCATCATGACCACCCACAGCGAGTACGTCGCGGGGCGGTTGCTCACGCTGGTGGCAGAGGGGGCGCTAACTACCGACGAACTCGCAATTTATTCGTTCGATAAGGACGAGAAAGGCGAATGCTCCGCAACGGAAATCGAGGTAACTGAGCGAGGTCAGGTAAAGGGTGGGCTGACCGGATTCCATGAAGCCACCCGAGATGAGATGCGTCGCTACACCGACGGCCTGCGCAACAACGTATGACTGTCAGGTACATCCTTGATGAAAACGTGATTATCTATGCCCAGAGAAGGCTGAATGAATACGATCACCCAGATTCAATCTCACGAGACCTTTTTGATAAGATTGCCAACGAGGAGACGTTGGTTTTTTCAGTAGATGATGTTCTCTGGGACAAATATGACCGGCAATTAAATGGGCCCGAGCATTACCACTCTGACGAGGGGGCTTACGCTATGCTCAGGCTATATGAGCTATTGCAGGTACCTGGAAAGATTGACGGACTAGGCCACACTGCCCCGCCGTTTCCCGAAGAGGATGATATTCCGACCGGAAGCAAGGATGACAAATTCATAGTCAGGTTGGCTGTCGAGGAATCAGAAAGGGACACGGCCCTCGTAACCACGGACCGTCCACTCCGTGCCGACCTCGCCGCCTGCAGCATCCAAACCCGCTACGACCTTAGCGTTCTTTCGCCCGAGAGCGCCCTCGCGGCGATCTAACCCCTACCGCGCGGGGAAAGTACGCCCGATGACCTCGCGGGCCTCCTCTTGCGGGATGCTGTTGGCGACGGCGCAGGGGGCGGTCTCGGCCATGATGGCGTCGAGGTTGCCGGACAGCGTGTGCTTCTTGTACTGGTCCTCGTATTCGATGCCGAGGGCGCGTCCCACCAGCGTCAGGTAGTGCTCCACCCGCACCGGGTATTCCGCCTCCAGGCCGCACATGTGGCGCTGGCAGCCGTGGTACAGCGTGGCATAGGTGTCGGCGCCAGCGTCCACCGCCTTCTGCACCCACTGGTTGTTCATCTCGTCCCACGCCTCCGGGCCCATCTGCTGCCGCACCGCCGGTGTGCAGTGGCGGCCAAACCGCTCATCGCCGCCGATGTCGACGACGTTGACGCCAGGCAGGGCACGCAGCAGCGTCAGGGCGCTCTGGGCCTCGGCGTCCGACTGCGGGCGGCCGGCGTGGTAATGCAGCGAGACGGTCGTTTCCGGCTGGGGCTGCAGGTTTAGCTTGTCCAGGTTCTGCACCAGGTACTCGGTAACGTGCTGGAATGGGAAATCCTCACGCATGTCCATGATGTCGTCGTAGAAAAAGATGCACGACGGACACCACATCACCACCTGCTCCGGCTCGAACTTGCGAAAGTTCGCCGCTGTGGTCGATGCGACGGACTTGGCCGACGCCTCGTCGCCGCGCTGGTGGTGCTGGATGCCGCAGCAGTAGGCCGCGCCGCCGACTGCCGCGAAATTCACGTCCAGCAGCTTGAACACGTCCATGACCGTCCGCACCAGGTGCGTGGTACGCATCACATTGCAGCCGAGGTACAGGACGATGTCCGACTGCTTGACGTCGCCCTTGGGCGTGGTCAGCAGCCAGTCGCGCTCCTCGGGCGTCGACTGCAGCCCGTGGAGCACGTCGATCTCCCGGTAGTAGTTGCGGTAGAAGCTGCGGTCGCTGTTAGCTTCGGCCATGTTCGTCTCCCTTGCAAAAATCAGTTCAACGCCGAGTTCGGCGAGGGCGCCGAGTTCATAAAGGACTAATCATTGATTCCTCGGCTTTCTCTGCGTGCTCGGCGTTTAGTATCCCACCACGGCGCCGTCCTTGCGGGGTTCTGTGCCGCCCTGCAGCACTCCGGTCTCGTGGTCGCGGGAGATGACCTGGGCGCCGCCGATGGACACCCTGGAGCGTCCGGCCATCAGGCCCAGCTTGTGGCCGCGGAGCTGCAGCTCGCGGGCGGTGTCGGGGCTGATGCCTTCTTCCACCAATGCCTGGTCATTGCCCACCATGAACCGCAGGGCGTTGATGGCCTGCTGCGGGTCCATTCCGTGGTCGACCATGTTGCTGATGAGTTGCAGGTGTCCCTGGGGCTGCATGAACGCGCCCATCATTCCGTAGGAGTACAGCAGCTCGCCGTCCTTGGTGGCCAGGCCGGGGATGATGGTGTGGTAGGGCCGCTTGCCCGGGGCCAGGGCGTTGGGATGCGCCGCGTCCAGCGAGAACAGCCCGGCGCGGTTGTGCAGCACGATGCCGGTGCCGGGCACAACCATGCCGGAGCCGAAATCGGAAAAAATGCTGTTGATCAGCGAACAGGCATTGCCATGCCCGTCGACGGCGCTGACGTAGACGGTGTTGCCGCCGGGGATGGGCTGGCCGTAGGGCACGGTCACCATGGCCTTGCGCGGGTCCATAAGCTCCCGGCGCTGGGCCGCGTACGCCTTGGAGGCCAGCTGCTCCGTCGGCACATCCACCACGCGCGGGTCGGCGACGTAGCGGTAGGCGTCGGCGAAGGCGAGGCGCATGGCTTCGATCAGGTGGTGATAGGCGTCTGGGGACTGCGCGCCCATGGCCGCGATGTCGAATCCCTCGACGATGTTCAGGGCCTCCAGGGCAGCGATGCCCTGGCCATTGGGTGGGCATTCCCAGCAGGTGACGCCTCGGTAGTCGGTGGTGATGGGCTCGTCCCAGTCGGTGGTGTGGGCCGCGAGGTCTTCGACGGTCAGCCAGCCGCCATGTTCCTGGACGAAGGACGCCATCTTTTCGGCGATGGGGCCGTGGTAGAAGGCCTCGCAGCCGCCCTCGGCGATGGCCCGCAGTGTCCGCGCCAAGGTGGGGAACCGCATGACGTCGCCCTTCCGCGGCGCGTTGCCGTTGACCAGCATCTCCTCGCCCGACGGATAGGAGCGCAGCTTGGGCAGGTTGTTCTCCCACTGGAAAGCGATAACCTCAGAGACGGGAAAGCCATCCTCAGCATAGCGGATGGCGGGCTCCAGCAGGCGGGACAGGGGCATGCTGCCGCACTCGGCCCGCAGCGTCTCCCACCCGTGCACCGTCCCCGGCACGCACACCGAGTAAGGGCCGGCGCCGGGCATGGACCGGTAGCCCTGCGACGTCAGTTCCTCGATGTCGGAGGCGCCGCAGGCCCGGCCGCTGCCGTTGATGGCCCGCACCGACTTTTCGCTTTCGTTCCAGACCAACGCGAACAGGTCGCCGCCCACGCCGGTGGAGTTGGGCTCGACCACGTTCAGCGCGGCGGCGGCGGTGATGGCGGCATCGGTGGCGTTGCCGCCGTCCATCAGTACCTGCAGGCCGGCCATGGCCGCCAGCGGCTGGCTGGTGGCCACCATGCCATTGGTGGCCAGAACGGTGCTGCGTCGGGAGTCGAAATACATACGTGCCCTTCGACTAGCTCAGGATGAACGGGCTTCCGTAGCCTTGGCCGCAGTTTCCCGCAACCCCGCGATTGTAGCACAGGGAGCAGCCGCCTCTGGGTCGGTTAGACCCGTCCGGCCGGCGGTCAGTCTTCCTGCAGCCGACGCAGCTCCGCCTCCAATTCTGAGATTCGGGACTGCATCTCCTGCGGCGTCAGCAAAAAGTTTCCCGTCTCCGGATCGCGCAGCCGCAGGGCACCCTCGTCCCAGCAGAGGTCAAGCCCCAGCACTTCGCTGTGACCCCAGAGCAGGCCGTTCGGGTCGCGGTTGATGGGAATAGGCGTGTATTCCTCGCCGGTGAGCACATCCCCTGCCAGCGCGGTGTCGTGATATCGACCTCCGGTGTGGTCGAATCGCCAGTATTCCCGCACACCGTAGCCCGCGTAGCCTTCGCGCTTGACGGTATAGTCCCGGCGCCCGGTCCTGCGGGAGGCCACCTCCAGCACGAAGTCGGGCGGCTTTCCCGCGTGCTGGATGACGTAGCCGTTGCGGGACACAATGGCGTCGGAGTCTACGCCGAAAGCAACCACACAGTCGGGAGCGAACTGTTCTTCCTCATTCCGCGGGTCATTACGGAGATAGCCAGCGCCGGAAATCAGCACATCGCTGCGGTCTGAAAAATAGGCCTCTAACATAGCGTCGAAAGTGGTTGCGCTTTGCCACTGTTCCATATCGTGCTCACGCGGCGGGTCAGGCACCTGCCAGTCGTCGGGGAGGCCTGCCAGGTAGTCCCTTGATTTTGCTTTAGGACTGGTCATTGTCAGACTCTCTGCTGGAGAGGTTGATTCGGTCTCAACTGAACTTCCATTCAGCATCTTTAGAGATTTCAATCTGCCGTATAACGCAGTTTAGCACGGAGCTCTGTCGATACTACATGAGCCGGGAGTCCGGCCTCTCGTATGTTAAGATGACGCCGAAATCATTCCATCTGGAGGACAATCAATGCCAGCCGATGTTGGACAGCCTGCCCCGGAACTCGGCCTCTATGACTTCGACCGGCAGGTGCGCAACCTGGCGGACCATCGCGGCCAGACTGTAGTCCTGGCCTTCTTCCCGGGCGCATTCACCGGCGTCTGCACCACCGAGATGTGCAGCTTCCGCGACCGCTCCGACGCTTTCAACAATGTCAACGCCGTCGTTTACGGCATCAGCGTGGACACGCCCTTCTCGCAGAAGGCCTGGGCCGATCAGAACAGCCTGAATTTCACCCTGCTCAGCGACTTCAACCGCACCGCCGTCAATGCCTACGGCGTCGCGCTGCCCAATCTCGCCGGCATCGAGGGCTACGTCGCCTCGCAACGGGCCGTGTTCATCATCGACGGTCAGGGCGTCATCCGCTACAAGTGGGTCGGCGAGTCTCCGCTCAACGAGCCGGACTACGACGAGGTGCAGCAGCAGGCCGCCGCCATCAGCGGCTAACCGACTACGCTGCCACAGGCCCGGAGACGAACGATGGGGCGCACAGATGTGCGCCCCTACTCTTGTGCCCATTCCTAGGGGGCTAAGTCATCCTACTTGAACCCATTGCTCAGCCGCTCGGTGAACAGCGCGGTCAGGGCGTCTGCGTCCACCTCAAGGCAGATGCGGGCGTTGGGCTCGGCGGCGTTCCAGTCAGCTACTGTCTGCCCCTTGGTCAGCTCGCTGAGCGTCTCGATCTCCACGTACGCGGGCCGCGCCGTGAACAGGCCGGGATCGATGGCGTAACCGATGGCGGGCATGTCGTTGTAGCGCACTCCGTCGGTCGGGCCGATGCGCCCGGTGCGGATGTATGCCTCGCGCAGGTGTCCGGTGGCCTCGGACAGCAGCCGCGTTGCCGCTGAGCCAGCACCGGCGATGGCCTCGAGTTGCTCGGGACTGACAGTGACCCGGTTGCAGACGTCCAGACCCACCTGGACGATTGGTGCGCCGGAACGGTAGACGACCGACGCCGCCTCGGGGTCCTCGTGCAGGTTGGCAGTCGCCACGCCGGAGACGTTGCCCGGCACGGTCACCGCTCCGCCCATAACCACGACCTCTGCCATCGCACTGGCGAGGCCCGGCTGCAGCGACATGGCCAGGGCCAGGTTGGTCATCCGCCCCAGCGCCAGCACCGTTAACTCCCCGGGCGCGGCCATCACGGCCTCGATCATTGCCAGTGCCGCGTGCTTCCAATCTAACTCACCCGTTGGTGGTGAGCCGGTCGCCACGCCACCCAGGCCGTCGCCGCCGTGGATGTGCGAGGCCCAGCCCTCGTTGGCCGGGCGCAGCAGCGGCTTGCCCGCGCCCATGTACACCGGGATGTCGCTGCGTTCTGCCGCCTCCAGCACCAGGCGGGCGTTGGCGGTGCAGACTTCCACCGACGAGTTGCCGAAGATCGTGGTGAGGGCCACAACCTCCAGCTCCGGGCTGGCCAGTGCCATGAGGATAGCCGCCGCATCGTCGATGCCAGGGTCCGTGTCGATAATCACTCGTTTCATTTAATTCTCACAAGGATAGGCAGGATGTACAGCTTAAGAGCGTAGGTTAAAATAACTTCGAAATCCTGTATATCCTGTCCATCCCTGTCAATATGGCGGAGGACTGCGTGGCGACATTCGTACTGGTGCACGGGGCCTGGCACGGCGGCTGGTGCTGGAGCAAGGTGGCGCCGCTGTTGCGCCGGACGGGCTCGGCAGTCTACACGCCCACCCTGAGCGGGCTGGGCGACCGTGCCCATCTCGCCGAACTGCTGGACCCGGCTCAGGTCAATCTGGACCTGCACATCCGTGACATCACCCAGCTCATTGAGTACGAATCGCTGGACGATGTGGTCCTTGTCGGCCACGCCTATGCGGGAATGGTCATCACCGGCATTGCCGAGGTCTGTCCCGAGCGGCTTCAACACCTGGTGTATGTCAACGGCGTGATTCCCTCCGACGGCGAGTGCATGGCGGACCAGCTGATCCCGGTGCGAGGAGCGGAGTTCGCGGCCTGGGTGCGCGGCCACATCGACCGGGGAGAGGGCTACCTGGCAGCCCCTGCGTCGCCAGAGGAGATCGGACGCCGGTGGGGAATCCCCGATGCCGCCGACCGGGAGTGGATGTTCGGCAAGGTGACTCCGCAACCCGCCGCCGCCATGGCCGGGCCCGTGCGCATTGGCAACCCCGCGGCACGAGAGATACCCCGCAGCTTCATCGGCGGAGAGGAGGCAGGATTCCAAACCGTGGCGGACCGGGCCCGCGAAGCCGGGTGGGGGATGTACCATCTGGATTCCGGCCACGACCCAATGGTCAGCCACCCGCGTGAGGTGGCGGAGATTCTGCTCGGTATCGGCGCATCGTTTTGAGATCAAATAAGGAATTCAACAGAGAGACCACAGGGGACGCAAAGAAAAATCAGAAAATCTCTGTGCTCTCTGTGGCCTCTGTGTTGAATTTAATAGTGAACGTTTAAGGAGCTTTAGTTATGGACGATGTCAAGGCACTGGTCTTTGACGTATTCGGCACCGTGGTGGACTGGCGCAGCTCAATCGCGAAGCACGGCGCCGCCTTTGGCAAAACCCACGGCATCGAGGCCGACTGGGGGGCCTTCGCCGATGGCTGGCGCGGCAAGTACCAGCCCTACATGAACAAGGTCCGCACCGGCGAGTTGCCCTGGACCAAGCTCGACGTGCTGCACCGCATGGGCCTAGTAGAGTTGCTGGGTGATCTGTGCATTGAGGGCGTGGGCGACGAGGCCATCGACGAGCTGACCCTGGCCTGGCATCACCTGGACCCCTGGCCGGACTCCCCGGCGGGACTCAGCCGCCTCAAGGCCAAGTACATCATCGGCACCATGTCCAACGGCAACATTGCACTGATGACCAACATGGCCAAGTACGCCGGGCTGCCCTGGGACGTGATCCTCGGTGCCGAGCTGGCCCACGCCTACAAGCCAGACCCGAAGACCTACCTGACGGGGGCGGAGCTGCTGGGCCTCAGGCCGGAGCAGGTGATGATGGTGGCAGCGCACCAGAACGACCTGCTGGCCGCCGGGGCGCAGGGACTGAGGACGGCATTCGTCCCGAGGCCCAACGAGTTTGGCCCGGACCGCAAGCCTGACCCAACGCCCGACCCGTCGTTCGACATCGTGGCCACCGACTTCCGCGACCTGGCCTCGCGGCTGGGGGTCTAGCCTGCGATCACAGCGGATTCCCTGTATTGCCCATCTATTTGACATATACCCAACACGCAACAAGGGCTTTGATCGAAAGAGAAATCCCTGAGGAGTGGGTGGAACGGACGGTTGAAGGACCGGCACTCGTTACACAGGACCCCGATGACCCTGAAGTTGAGCGGTTTTACAGGTCCATACTAGAGAATGATGACCGGGTACTCAGAGTGGCGGTCAACACTCGCGCCACACCCCGCAGGGTTATCACCGTTTTCTTCGATCACAAAATGAGAGGAAGGCTATGGGCTCAGCATCGACAAGGAAGCAGATGCGTTGTACCTGCGTCTGGACGAATCTCATATAGTCGATTCGGAGGAGGTTGCCCCAGGGATCGTGTTGGACTACAACGAGGCAGAACAGGTCGTTGGGATGGAGATGCTCAACCTCTCAAAGCGGTCGCCGGACCTCAGCCTTTCCAGTCTCCAATTGCAAATAGAGGTTGCCACCGGCATCGGGATATACCAAGACGATTCGGAGGAAGGTGCCCCATGGCCCGTTACGGAGTGCGATTCGAAAACGACCCGTCGCTGACCCCGCAGGACTACCAGGAACTGGGGATGCAGGCCGAGGCGTTGGGTTACGAGACCGTGTGGGTGCCGGAGGGCGGCGGGCGCGACTCGCTGACCGCCCTTTCCAGCATTGCCATGAAGACAGAGCGGGTCATGCTGGGCACCGGAATCCTGCCCATCTATGCCCGCACAGCGACGAACACCGCCATGGGTGCCGCAGGCATGGCCGCCGTCTCCGACGACCGGTTCATCCTGGGCCTTGGCGTCGGCCACCGCCCCACCGTCGAGGGCCGGGACGGAGTGCCTTTCAGCCGCCCCATCGCCCGGCTCCGGCAGACCATTCGGGTCGTGCGAAGGCTGCTGGCTGGCGAAACAGTGTCCAGCAAGGGATATCACTTCAACATAGCCGACGCTTCCCTGGGAGCGGCGGCCCCCAGGGAGCGAGTGCCGATATATATCGCCGCCCTGGGACCACAGATGCTCGAGCTGGCGGGAGAGATGGCAGACGGGATCCTGATGAACTGGACCGCCGAAAGTTTCCTCCCCCAGGCCATCGAGCACATCAGCCGCGGCGCCCACATGGCGGGACGCGACATCTCGGAAATCGACATCGCCGGCTACGTCCGGGTGGCAACGGGCGGCGACGAGGAGGCGGTGCGCGATTCGCTGCGCAGCCAGGTAGCGCGCTACGCCAGCAACGCCTACTACCGGAACTTTTTCGTGGATACGGGGTTCGGAGACGAGATGACCGAGGCCGCGGACGCACTGCACGCCGGGGACCTGGCCCGGGCCTCGGAGGCCATTACCCAGGAGATGCAGGACCAGGTGGCGGTGGTGGGCAGCCCCGAGCACTGCCGCGCCGCCTTGGAGCGGCGCCGGGCAGCGGGCCTGCAACTGCCGGTGGTGGCGCCCTTCGCCATCGGCGACAACAAGGAGTCGCACCGAGCCACCATCGAGGCGCTGGCGCCTGGGGGCTAGGGGTCAGGGACTATCGTGCGAACTCGCGTCAGACAGGAGCAAGGGAACGCCCCTGCTTAAACGCTCCCCTAGAGGCAGAGGGGACTTGGTCTTGGGCCTTCGGGACCTGCTTGGATGGCGGGGACTCATCCCTACGCCTCAGGGTTCTCCCCAGTGTACCCGCACACCTCTGCCAGTAGCTCGTAGCTGCGACGCCGGTCGGCGTAGTCGTGGGTGATGGTTACGACGCTCAGGTCGTTGGTCTGGTACATCTCAGCGATGTCCTCCAGACCCTCCTTGACCTGCTGCGGGTCCCCGTCGATGCAGACCTGGGCATACTGCTGTACAAAGCGATATTCGTCGGGCGTGTATTGGTAGGACAGCGCTTCCTCGAGAGAGGGAATGCCCTTGGCCCGCCCGGTGATGTTCTGCAGACGAGCCAGGTTGCGAGGCTGGGTCAGCCGCTGCGCCTCCTCCTCGGTCTCGGCGCAGATCACGTGGACGCCCACGTTTACCTTTGGCTCCGAGAGGTACTCCGACGGCTTGAAGTGTTCCCGGTAGTTGGCGCAGATGGCAGGTCCCTCTTCGACAGATATCCCGAAGAAATGAGCGTAGGCGAATGGCAGGCCCAGCTGCGCGGCCATGTAGGCGCTCTCGTAGCGAGATCCAAGCAGCCAGACATCGGGTGCCGTAACCGGCTCACGCTCCGGGCCGGCCTGGATCTGCGAGAAAATGTGGCCGTCCTCCAGGTCGCCACGCAGGTAGCCCAACAGGTCAACCACCTGCCGGGGGAAGTGCCGGATCTCGCGCGGGTGGTTGGGAAAGGAGAGTGCCGCCGCAGTGATCTGGTCGCTGCCCGGCGCCCGCCCGATGCCAAGGTCTATGCGGCCCGGGTGTAACGAATCCAGCATCCGGAAGTTCTCGGCCACCTTGAACGCGCTGTAGTGAGAGAGCATGATGCCGCCGCTGCCCACCCGGATCTTCTTCGTGCGGGCTGCGATGTGTCCGATGAGCACCTCCGGGCTGGTGCCGGCGAAGTTGGGCAAGCTGTGGTGCTCGGCCACCCAGTAGCGATGGTAGCCCATCTCCTCCACCGCCGCCGCCAGCTCGATGGTCTCCCGCAGGGCGTCGCCGGCGGTTGCCCCGGTCCGCACCGGGGACTGGTCAACGACGCTCAGATACAGTTGCTGGCTCAAAGGATCCCTCCTGGACTCGGGTAACATGCCCTGGATAAAAGGAACGCTGCTGAGGCTTAAGTATACAGTTTCTCCGCAGGTGGGTTGGAGTGCCAGACAGGCTGCCCTCAGAGGCTCAAGGCCGGGTCCGTGGCTTTGGCGGGAGCGAGCGGGCGGATCCGGGCGGACTCTCGGGTTGCTTCCCAGTGGAGGCGAAGATACAATCGTAGCCGTCATGAGACAGAAGCCTTTTAGGTGTTCTTAGGCCGCTCGCCGGACTTGCGTTCCGGGGAGCGATTTTTTTTGCCTTTTTTCAAATGGACTCGCGGTATCCTGAATCACGGTGGGAAGGTCGGGCAATGGCTGGCGATTATCCATTGGAGGGCATGAGAACGACACATGACGGGAGGGCCCTCAGGGCCAGCTGGCGGAAGGTCCTCCCGGAACGAATAATCACGATCATCATGGTCTTGTGCACCATGATGTCCATCCTCACCACCGTCGGCATCATTTTCGTCCTCCTTTTTCAGGCCCTCCAGTTCTTCGGCGAAGTCTCCTTCATAGAGTTCATCACAGGCACCCGTTGGACCCCCCTCTTTCAATCCAAGCACTTCGGCGTGCTCGCCCTTGTCAGCGCCACCTTCCTCACGGCAGCGCTGTCAATGGTCGTTGCGCTGCCACTGGGGCTGCTCAGCGCAATCTACCTGAGCGAATACGCTCCCGAGACTATCCGCAAGATCGTGAAGCCGGTGCTCGAGGTGCTGGCGGGTATCCCGACGGTGGTCTACGGATACTTCGCCCTCCTTTTCGTAACACCGATCCTGCAGGGGATATCGGAAAAGATTTTCGTATTCAATGCCCTGAGCGCCTCCATAGTGATGGGCATTATGATCCTGCCCATGGTGGCCAGCCTCAGCGAGGACGCCATGCGTGCCGTGCCCCGGTCGCTGCGGGAGGCGGCCTACGGGCTCGGGGCGACAAAGCTGGAGGTAACCACCCGCATCGTGGTACCGGCGGCCCTGTCGGGGATTGTCGCCGCCTTCATCCTCGCAATATCCAGGGCCATCGGCGAGACCATGATCGTTACCATCGCCGCCGGACAGACACCCAACTTCACGCTGAATCCCTTCGTACCCATCGAAACCATGACCGCCTACATCGTACAGGTGAGCCTGGGCGATACGCCCACCGGCACGCTGGAGTACAAGACCATTTTCGCCGTCGCGTTGCTGCTCTTTGCCATAACGCTGGCAATGAACCTGCTGAGCCAGTACGTGGTACGCCGGTTCCGTGAGGAGTACGAATAGTGGCGTTGATGACTCAGCGCGAGTTCGCCCGGCTCAAGCGCAGGCGGGAACTGAAAGGCAAGATCTTCTACGGTCTGTGCCTGGGGGCTGTGCTGGTTTCCCTGTCGATGCTGGGGGTCTTGCTATTCCAGCTGGCCTCCGACGGATACTCGCGAGTCAACTGGAGTTTCATCACGTCATTCCCGTCCCGGCACCCGGAGCAGGCGGGTATCCACGCCGCGCTGCTGGGCAGCATTTACGTGGTGGGAATCGGCGGCATAGTGTCATTCACCCTGGGTGTAGCGGCAGCGGTGTACCTTGAGGAATACGCACAGCGCAGCAAGTTCGCCCAGCTGGCCCGGATCAACATAGCCAACCTGGCCGGGGTGCCCTCCATCGTATACGGCCTGCTCGGCCTCGAGATATTCGTCCGGGTGATGGAACTGGGCCGGAGCGTTATGGCTGGCGGCCTGACCCTGGCGCTGTTGGTCCTCCCCATCATCATCGTGGCCTCCAGCGAGGCCATCCGCGCGGTGCCCAGCTCTCTCCGCGAGGGCGGTTACGGGCTGGGAGCGACCCGGTGGCAGGTGGTGCGGCACCTGGTATTGCCCCAGGCGTTCCCAGGCATCCTGACCGGCGTCATCCTCGCCGTCAGCCGGGCCGTGGGCGAGACCGCGCCCCTGATCGCCATGGGCGCGCTGACGTTTGTGCCCTTTGCGCCTGATGGACCTCTCAGCCGGTTCACCGTGCTGCCCATCCAGATATTCAACTGGGTGTCCCGCCCCCAGGCCGGATTCCACGAGGCCGCCGCCGCCGGCATCATCGTGCTGCTCATTGTGCTCCTGCTGATGAACGGCCTGGCGGTCTTCCTGCGCAACAAGTTCTCAAATCGACTGGAAGGTTAGCGCCGTGCAAGTAGCTGTCGACAGCATCATCAAGGCTGAGGAACTCAGCGTCTATTACAGCGGCAAGCCTGCGGTAAACAGCGTCAGCATGGATGTGCCGATGCACCAGATCACAGCCATAATCGGCCCCTCCGGCTGCGGCAAGAGCACCCTGCTGCGAAGCTTCAACCGCATGAACGACCTGGTGCCGACGGCCTCGACCACCGGGCGCGTGATCTTCGAGGGCCGGAACATCTACGACCCTGAGGTCGACCCCACGGAGATCCGTTACCTCGTCGGCATGGTGTTCCAGCGGCCCAACCCCTTTCCCAAGTCCATCTACGATAACGTTGCATTCGGCCCGCGCATCAATGGTTTTCGCGGAAACATGGACGAGCTGGTGGAGCGTTCCCTGGTCGGGGCAGCGCTGTGGGACGAGGTCAAGGACCGTCTGAAGGACAGCGCTCTTGCCCTTTCCGGCGGGCAGCAGCAGCGCCTGTGCATCGCCCGGGCACTGGCGGTGGAGCCCAGCGTAATCCTGATGGACGAACCGTGCTCGGCCCTGGACCCCATCGCCACGCTGGCCATCGAGCAACTCATGAACGAGCTGTGCGAGCAGTACTCCATCATCATCGTCACCCACAACATGCAGCAGGCGGCCCGGGTCTCACACAAGACCGCGTTCATGCTCAGCGACGAGCGCAACATCGGCGGGTTCCTGGTGGAGTTCGACGAAAGCAGCAAGATTTTCACCAACCCGGAGGATGAGCGCACCGAGTCCTACATCTCTGGACGCTTTGGCTGATAACATGGACAGTCATACCCGAGAGTTGCGACCCCCTCGGCTTCCGAGGGAGTTTCTGTATTCCGGGTGGCTAATTTGTTCAATTTGACGGGTATTGCTGTAGAATCAAGGTAGTCACACGTATTCTGCGATAGCCAATCTGTGCAGACGGCGAAAGCGATGAGCCGGCAGCGTTACGAAAAAGAAATCGAGGAAATCCTGGAGCAGGCCGGAGAGTCACCCTCCGAAAAGCCGCAGACAGGAGGCAAACGGGCTCCGCAGCGTCGTCGTGGTTCTCCGTCGCCGCGCCGAGGACCATCTACCCGCCACTTCGGCTTCAAGTACCAGTATGCCCTCATCGCAGGCATAGTCCTGATTGTTCTGGGGGCGGTCGCGGGTTGGCTCTACTTTTTCCTTGCTGGCCTTGTCTTGGTGGTGGCGGGTTACGTAATCTACTACCGGGCCCCGCGAGGGAGTTCCGGAGAATCGCGGGCCCAGCAAATGTGGCGGGGGCGTCGTATCGACCCGGACGAGCCGCAGGACGGGTGGCGCCGCCGCTGAGCGAGTGCCCGGCACGGCCATTTGGCTCACTAATAGCAGGCGGAGTGTTTTCCCATCCTCGCTGAGGAGACCAGGGGACGACCTCACCCCATAACCAGGTTCAGGACAAGTCTAGCGCTATCCCGGGGAGAGGGGACTAGTTAGACGCCTTCGCGGTTTGGTCACCATATCGCTCGGCCAGCGCCAACACGAGACTCCCCATGTGCGGATGCTCGGGTTCCACGTCCACCGGCAGGTCGTTTTCTCGCAGGCGGCGGGTGCAGACAGGGCCGACCGAGGCCACCACGACCGAATCCGTGCTCAGGCATTTTCGCAGGGTGTCCTCCAGACCGGCATTGCGCGCGATCTCCAGCAGGTTGACCACCTGCGGCTGGCTGGTGAACGCCAAAGCGTCGACCTCACCTGCAGCGAGCCTCCGGACCATCTCCAGGACCGGTGAGACGTCATCGGGCAACCCCCAGCTGTAGAGAGCGACCTCCCTGACGCTGGCTCCCCGCTCCGTCAAGGTCCGGGTAAGCAGGCTGTTCGGGCCGCCATAGGCCTGCACGGCAACCTCCCGCCCTGCGAACTCCGCGCCGGAGATAGACGCGATCAGGTCCTCGGTGGTGTAGGGTTCCGGCGGCATCAGGTCGATGCGCACCTTGTTGCGACGCAGCACCGCAGCGGGCTTGGGGCTGCGGGCGATGACGGTCGCATTCTCCAGCGCGGCAAGCACCTCCGGCAGCCTGTACCGTGCCTCAGCGGCGCCGAACAGCGCCTGGGTCCCGACGCCAGTCTGCAGCACCACGGCGGCAACCCGGCCCGCGCACAGGTCATCGATAAGCGCGGCAACCTCCGGCGTGTCGGTGTTGTAGACCTCCTGCAGCACAGGAGCGGCCAGGGGCACCCCGCCATGCCGCTCCACCAGTGCGCCCATCTGCGACTGCATCCGCGCCTCGACGTAGGCTATGGTGCGTCCGTTCAACGATGCAGGCATACTTTCCCTACCGCAGAAAGCACAGAGGACGAAGACAATAGACCAGTACCTCTGTACCCTCCGAGTCCTCCGTGATGAATTAGACGGCGCACTCGCCCTCGCCGCGTTCCAGCTTGTAGATGTTGGTGCGTTCCCAGTCCACGTACATATCCGAGCCGGGATCCGCAGCCCTGGCTGACTCCTCGGCGGCGATGGCCACCTCGGTCAATTGCTCCAGCCCGACACGGTCGAGGAACTGGTTGAACTTTTCCGTATCGTCGGCCCGGTTGTTCTTGTAGTAGGACACTATGGTCTTGAGGACACCGGGGGCGGCCTTTGCCGGTACCTTGACGCGGGGGATTCGGGTGCCGATGCGGGAGTCCTCCACCCGGTTGTCGCCGTAGTTGCCGCCGAGGAACAGCTCGTAGGCAGGGACCTGATTGCCGTCCGGGCCTTTCAGGGCGGCTCCGTGGAACCCGATGTTGGCGATGTGGTGCAGGCCGCAGCCGTTGGGGCAGCCCGACATCTTGATGCGGATGTCCCTCACACCCTGATCGTCCAGCAATTCGCCGCTCCACTGGTCCATCTCGTCGCGCAGGGCCCCGGCCAGCCCCATGGAGGAGGTGATGCCCAGCTTGCAGCTGTCGGTACCGGGACAGGACACGACGTTGGTGATGGCCTTGGAGTCCGGCTCGGCCAGACCAATCTTGTCGAGCTCCTCCCAGACCGTGTGCAGCGAGCCCTCGGGGATGAAACGCAGCAGCAGGTTCTGCTCCTGGGTGGCGCGGGCACGACCACCGGTGTGGCGGCGCATGATCTCCGCCAGCGCCCGCAACTGCGCGCCGTCCAGATTGCCCCGCTCCGGCTTGACCATCACCGAGTTGTATCCCTCCTGCCGTTGCGCCTCCACGTTGCTCTCGCGCCACCGGCGAAATTCCTCGGAGACATCGGCGCCGTTGCCGGTTACGGCTGGCGGTGGGGTCTCCCGCAGCAGTTCATCGACCTGCATGTAGGGAGCAGGGTCGATGGGCCCGATCTCTTCCAGCTCTGCGTCTACCATGGCGCGGAACTCGTCGAGGCCGATGCGGTCGATGAGCACCTTGAGCCGAGCCATCATGCGGTTCTTGCGCAGCATGTCTGCGTTGTTGAACACCGTCCAGATGGCCTGGGCCACACGCAGGTAGTCCTCTACGGGAACAAACTCGTACAGCGGCTTGGCCAGGCGAGGCATGATAGAGGTACCGCCTCCGCAGAACACCTTGAACCCCCACTGCTCCTTGCCGTCAACGGTGCGAATCTGAGACACGTAGGTCAGGTCCTGGATGGCCGCCGACACGTGGTCGCGGGCGTCGGTGCCGGTGAAGGCCGACTTGAACTTGCGGGGAAAGCTCTGGGTGAGAGGGTGCCGTACGCCGAACCGGACGTAGGCCGCGAGGTACGGCGTGGGATCGAAGACTTCTTCAGGGTCGATGCCGGAGTAGGGGGAGCCGACCACGTTGCGGACGGTGTTGCCGCAGGCCTCCCGGGTCGTCAGGCCGACTCCGCCCAGCAGGCGCAGGACATCGGGGCATTCATCCAGGGGGATGTGGTGAAACTGCACGTTCTCGCGAGTGGTTATGTGCCCCTTGCCCAAGGGAGCATACCTGTCGGCTACCTCGCCCAGGCCATCCATTGCCTCGGGGGTCAGGATTCCGCCAGGGATCTTGACCCGGATCATCTGGACGTCGGCCTGTCTCTGGCCGTAAACCCCCTGCTTGAGCCGGAAGGGAGTGAACTGCAGGTTGTCCTGTTCCCCGGACGTGAATTTCTCGGACTCTTCCTCGAGCCTCACAACCTCTTCGTCCATGAACGGGATGATCGCCGGAGACGACCGGGCCAATTCGAGGCTGTCGTTGTGGATCTCCTCTTGGGTGCGTTGCTGGCTAGGTGTCTGGGTACTCAAGGTCTCCTCCAATTCTGATCCACTAAATTTTGAACAAAAAAAGACCCGCCAACTCCATATTCGTTGGCGGGCAATCAGGTCCAGTTGCGGCTTGTCAGTTACGCAGCTATTTACACCCACCTATGTGGGCGGACAAGAACAACAGATGACGACGGAAGCGGACTTATTCACAAGGCGAATATACTCTGGAATATAGCATCAGTCAATCCGATTAACTGCGATTTTTCGGTTTGTTTCGTCCCAGCAGTTCGGAAAGTGCGTGGCTACATCTGGGTAACCTCGGGGGCGTCCATCTCAATGACCCCGCAGGCTACGAGGAATCCGATGTCAGGATTCTCCTCACCCATATAGGGATCCGGTTTTTCATGGATTATTATGGCCGACCCATCCTCATCAATGACGGAGTGTTCCATGTCGGCCAATATGGTTATCGCGTCGGTGAAGAAATCGGCCCTGGCCGTGCCGTTTTCGGAGGCATAGATGTTGGGAAGCAACCCAGCCTGACCATCGCCCTGGGCTCGCAGGCTAATTCTACTGCTATCCGCCTCCGATATCTTCACGGCCTCGCCAGCAGCAGAATGCCCTGGCATACAGGACCCCACGGCGTAGACGGAAATGGCGTGTCCGCCGGGGGACAGTCCATGCGCTTCAGCCTGTACCAGCACACCATCGGCCGACTGTTCCAGGGTAACCTTCCCCATCGGCATTCCGCCGGGCGAAATCAACAAGGCGGTTGCAGTTAAGGAAGGTTCGGGTTCACCCTCTACACCGGGCTGGAAAACCAGCAATGCCAGCGTGACCGACACCACCAGCCCCAAGGCTACGATGAGAATTGTTGGTCTCGTCTCCCCTAGCACAAACGGTCCTCTATGATTGGCTAAACAAACAAGCTATCACAGGCGAATTCAACAGGCAATCACCTAATGATACTGAACAAGGCGGTTGCATTTGAGTGACGATGATCCGCCATCATCGCTCTCAGTGTTAGTGAACGAAAGCAGGTCCAAGTGGGCTTTGGGGCATTGGGCGGGTTGAATTAGATGCAACGGTGCTTCTCCAATGGTGGTGTTCAGGCACCCGAGGCGACGGGGGGCTGTGATATAATCCACCCCGGATTTCGCCATCATGCCCTGCGGGAGAGCGCGTTATGGACTTGGGTCTCCGGGACAAGGTTGCCATCATCACAGGAGGCAGCGACGGAATAGGCAAGGCAGCGGCCCTGAGCATGGCCCAGGAGGGAGCGTCCGTCGTCATCGTTGCCCGGCGGCAGGAGGTTCTGGACCAAGCGGAAAGGGAAATCCTCACCGCCACCGAGGGACAGGTGATGTCCATTTCAGCTGACGTCACCGATCCCGGGACGGCAAAGAGCATCGTGCAGAGCACCCTCAACAAATACGGCAGGGTGGATATCCTCGTGAACAACGCCGGCCAGTCAATGGCCAAGCCCTTTGAGGACGTGTCGCAGGATGACTGGGAGTTCGATTTCGAACTGAAGGTATGGGGCGCTGTTCGCCTCATCCAGGAGTCCATACCCGAGATGCGCAAGGTCGGCGGCGGTCGCATCATCAACGTCACGAATCTGGGTGGGCGTACCCCGGGACCCGCCTCCATGCCAACCTCGATCTCCCGGGCCGCTGGCATCGCCATCACCAAGGGCCTGTCAAAAGATCTGGCCAGCGACAACATCCTGGTTTCGACAGTGTGCATCGGCCTGATCAAGTCCGGCCAGCACCAGCGACGCTATGACCTTCGCGTCCAGTCCGAGCCTGACCTCTCCATCGATGCCTTCTACGACCAGCTGGCCGACGGGCGAGTGCCCCTGGGCCGGGTCGGCGAGGCCGAGGAGGCCGGGGACGTCATCGCATTCCTCGCCTCGGAGCGGGCCAGTTTTCTCACCGGCATCGCCGTAAACCTGGATGGCGGGGCATCGGCAGTCGTTTAAAGCTCCGTGTCCTGAATGATTTGGCACCCCCGTTCGGAGGGGCAGAAAACAAATTAGGGGCGCACAGCAGTGCGCCCCTACATTGCGAATGGCAGCAAACGCAACGATTCAAATGGCCACTGGCAACAAAACGGCTTGAACAACGGCCTAAACCTGGAGGACAAGCGTGACCGCTTCATACTTTAACGAACTGCAGCCCAGCACACGGCTGCTGTTGGGCCCGGGACCCAGCTCGGTCCATCCCAGGGTGCTGCAGGCGATGACCCTTCCGGTCATGGGGCACCTGGACCCCGATTTTTTCCAGGTGATGAACGACATTGGGGACATGCTGCGCGAGGTGTACCACACCAGCAACATGATGACCATGCCGGTTTCGGCCACTGGAACCGGGGCCATGGAAACGGCCTGCGCCAACATGCTGGAGCCCGGTGACACCTTCGTGATCTGTCGCAACGGTTACTTTGGCATCCGCCTCGGCAACATCGCCGAACGCTGCGGCGCACGGGTCTACGAGGTCGACACACCGTGGGGCAAGCCTGTGGATCCACAGGCCCTGAGCGATGAGCTGCAGAAACACCCGCGGGTCAAGGCCGTGGGTGTGGTCCATGCCGAAACCTCCACCGGGGTTCTCACTCCCATGCCGGAGATCATCGACGTGATTCACCGACACGGAGCGCTGGCCATCGTGGACGCCGTAACGTCCCTGGGCGGTCACGACATGCAGGTGGACGAGTGGGGCATCGACGTGTGCTACAGCGGCACGCAAAAATGCCTCGGCGCCCCTCCCGGCCTGGCTCCCATCACCCTCAGTGAGGATGCGATGCAGGTACTCAGGACCCGCGAGACTCCGGTCCAGAGCTTTTACTTCAACCTGCAGGAGTTGGAAAGCTACTGGGGCCGCAATCGCGCCTATCATCACACTGCCCCCATATCGATGACCTACGCACTGCGCGAGGCGTTGCGCATGATGATGGAGGAGGGCATCGAAAACCGCATCGATCGCCACTCCCGGGTGGCCACCGGACTGCGCGCCGGCCTGGAAGCTCTGGGGATGGAGCTGCTGGCGGACCCTGACCACCGGCTGAATCCCCTGACCACGGTGGGCATTCCGGAGGGCATCGACGATGCCGCCACGCGTTCCGCACTGCTAAACGACTACGGCATCGAGATCGGCGGCGGCCTGGGGGAGTTCCGCGGCAAGGCCTGGCGCATCGGCCTGATGGGTGATTCCGCCAGGGACCGCAACGTGCTGGCCCTTCTCTCGGCGCTGGAGCAGATCCTGAACAGCAACGGCTACGAGGTCGCCTACGGCTCGAGCCTGGCAGCGGCCCAGAGGGCGCTCGCAACTTACGGCGACTAGCGCTTCAGGTCAGGACAATTGCACTGTTTCCGTAGTCAACTGCCCTGATCAATAAAGACTATCGCCGAGCCGGGGAACCGAGAGGGACACCCCTTCAAATGGGCAGTCCCACCGCACCTGCGAAAGACCAGCCGCCTGAATTGGCGGCTGGTTGTAGTTCCGGAGGATTGCCTTGCGGCAAACCTGCTGGACTTCCCCGAGTGGCAATCGAAACATGCCGGCGCTACTGGTTCCTGTTCCGCCTGCCGCGTGGTCCCTGTAGGCGGCCCAGGGGCCTGGAACTCTGCGTTTGTTCGGCGCGGGCCTCATCAAGGTCAACCTGCAGCCGTGCCGCCTCGCGCTGTGGCTTGCGGTCGGGCCGCCCGGTGTTTCTGTCGCGCGACGGTTCTTCAAGTCGGTAAGCCTCATCCAGGATGTCGACCACGTGACGCACCGGCATCCTGTGTCCGGCGGCGCCCAAACCCTGCTCCAGTTGCAGCATGCAGCCGGGGTTGGCGGTGATGACCTCCTCCGCTTCCGTCTCGGCGATTGCCTCCACTTTTCGGCTCAGAATGCGGCCGGAGAGTTCAGGCTGGACCGCCGAATAAATTCCGGCCCCGCCACAACACATTGATGGATTCTCCATCTCATCCAGCTGCACCCCAGGGATGGACTGCAATATCGCGCGCGGGGCGGCTGAAATCCGCTGTGCGTGGGCCAGGTGACATGGGTCCTGGTAGGTCACACATCGTTCCAGGTGGATGACAGGACGGCGGAATGGCAACTCGACGAGCAGCTCGTTGATATCCTGGGTCATTTCACTGGCTTGCCGCGCCTTGTCAGCGTATGTCGGGTCGTCCTTCAGCAACTCTGTGTATTCCTTCATGCTGGAACCGCAGCCGGCAGAGGAGGTGACGATTCGGTCAACGCCGAGGGAGAGAAAGACGTCGATATTCCGTCGAGCCATGGCCCGACCCGTTTCGAGGTCTCCGGCGTGGAGGTTCAGGGCCCCGCAGCAGGCCTGCCCTGGCGGCACGAATACCTCGCAGCCGTTGCGGGTCAGCACTCTGACGGTGGCCCGCATGGTGTCGGCCTGCATCAGGGGCATAACGCATCCAGAAAGCAGGGCAACCTTGAGCTTGGGCTCCTCGTCAGACGGACGGAATGAACGCCGGGATGGGCCGAAGAACCGCCTGCTCATCCTGGGCAGCTTGGCCTCCAGTTCGCCGATGTTGCCGGGCAGCACGCGCACCATACGAGTGCGGCGCGCCATCTCCTGTATGCCAAGAACCTGGTAGAGGCGCAGCAGGTTCGCGCCCAAACGCATCAGGCCGGGGCGCGGCAGCAGGCCCCGGAGGAACCAGCGAGTCATTCGCTTCAGACCGCCCGACTGTTTGCCTCTGACACGCACCTGCGACCGAGTCCGTTCCATCATCCGGCCGTATGGAACGCCGGAGGGGCACACAGCCTCGCAGGCACGACAGTTCAGGCACGCCTCCCAGTGGGATACGATGCGGTCGCTGATGTCCACCCTACCCTCATTGACCGCCTTCATGTAGGCGATGCGGCCACGGGGAGACTCCATCTCCAGCGCCGTAACTCCGTAGGTCGGGCAGGCGCTGAGGCAGAGCCCGCAGTGCACGCAGCGGTACATGTCCGCCTCGGCTGGAGCATCAGCGCCCGAGAATCCGGCGAACACCGCTGCAAGACCGCCAGCGGCGGCGGGATTACCGGAACCGACGGGCTGATCGACCTCGGCGACGGACGGAGCCGAGTCTTCGGCCGGCTCGACGCCGGTGCCGTCTTCCCGTGCAGACGTCATCAGATCCGCCCGAGGAAGCGCCCGCGGTTGAGCAGGTGCTGAGGGTCAAGCTGGTCCTTTATGCGCCTCATGATTTCCATACTACCCGGCTCCTCTCCCCACACGTCCAGGGTTGACTTTATGGAGGGGTGGCAGATTTCAACTATAGCGGAGCCCCCGTGCTGCCTGGCTGCCCTCCGGACCTCCTCGATGGTCTCCACGATTCCCTCGTTGTCGGAACCACCCCAGAACAGGACTCTGACCAATCCGAACCCGGGGTCAGCCAGTATCTCCGACGGAGTCTCCAACAGGCCAATTCGCAGGCAAGTATCGACAAGGGCCGGTACGATTCTTCGCGGCGCCGAGATCCGGACTGCCAGCGACGGACTGGTACTCTCCTCCCACCCAAGGTCGAGCACCCATTGGCGGGCTTCCCGAGGGCCGTCGTGACCCACGGCCACTGCGTCAATGGCGCCGGCGTTCAATAGGATAGCTGACGTATCTTCCACCCGGCGTTGGACAGCGGACGACCTGCCTGAGAAAAAGCTCAGCCCCAGACCTCCCATCCTCTCTCCCATCGCCTGGTTCAGGGCGAACTCCGGGTGAGCGGCCAGAAAAAGCCTCGCCATGCCACGGGTCAGCGCGAGGTAGCTTGTCGGCCCCGCAGCAAGATTCAGGACATCCCAGCCCGCCTGGACCGCCTCTCTCATGCTGTCGAACGGAGCGACGAGCGCGTATTCCTCGGGTTGCACCGGAGAGACCTTGAACGTGGCTTCCACCAAGACCCCGAGGGTGCCAAGCGATCCGGTGTACAGTCTGTTCAAATCGTAGCCGGTGACGTTCTTGACCACCCGGCCACCCGCCTTTGTGGCCACGCCATCGGATCCGACGACACCCACACCAATGAGCCAGTCGCGGGGCGGCCCGTATGCGTGGGCCATGGGACCGGAGAGAGCGGCGGACAGAGTCCCGCCCACGGTCGCCCGCCCGGACAGCGGCGACTCAAGGGGCACGAACTGCCTGGCAGCCGCGAGTTCGGTTTGCAGCCCTTCCAGTGTGATGCCAGCCTCCACGGTGGCGGTCATGTCTCCCGGCTGATAATCGATGACGCGGTTGAGCCGCGAGAGATCCAGGACGAGTCCGACGGCTTCTGGTGGGTTACCCAGAGCGATCTTGGTGCCGCCCCCTCGAGGGAAAATGGTCACTCCGGATTTCGACGCCCAGCGCATCACTGCCGCCACCTGGTCACGGTCCTGGGGAACTACGACGGTCATCGGGCTGAGGCCGTCAACTGCGTACTCCCCGTGAATATTGGGGGGTGGCAGTGACTCCCTCGGGACAATCCCGCCCAGCTCATCGACGTAGGGGGTGGACAACGAAACCGCGCCTATTCGCCGTAGGTGATCAGGGTTACGTTTCGCTCTTGGGCATACTGCCGGCGGGCGTCGTCCGCGTGGGCGCAGACCACTGCGGGCAGGGACCCTTGGCCGGTAGCTCTATGCAGATAGTCGGACCTATCTGCCGCTCGAATGACGTCGCTGTTGGCGGCGGTGACGGAAACTTCGACCGCGACATACACCTCGGACCGGTCCGACGCCCTCCGTGCCTGGAGGACTATGTCCGTTTGGCCAGCCTCATACCTTTCCTGGCTATTGATGATTCCTTGTTCCTCTGCGGAATCTATGAATTCATAAAAAGTCATAGGGTTGGTCACTCCGTAGCCCTTCAGCACACGGACGCGCAGAAGATCCATCGGTTGGCGAACAAGGTTTGCGATGCTGTTAGCCACCTTTTGCTCATAGGAATTGCCTCGCAAGCCCGAGACATTGTCCTTGAGTACAGCCACATCGCTCTTGACCTCGGCCATATCGCTCTTGAGTACAGCCACATCGCTTTTGACCTCGGCCATATCGCTCTTGAGTACGGCCACATCGCTCTTGACCTCGGCCATATCGCTCTTGAGTACGGCCACATCACTCTTGACCTCGGCCATATCGCTCTCAAGGGTGGACAGCCTCTTGTTGGTGGCCTTGGCAAACTCCGCGAGGGTCTGCGGCATTTCCAGTAGCTCTTTGCTGAGCAGCGCAGACCGCAGGGCATCGCCCCATTCCGGCTGTTCCCGAATGATGCGGAGAATGTCTGTGAAATCGTTAACGGTGGTCATTTCTCGTTCCAAGCCTGCTACCCCATTGTACTCCCTTCGGCATCACGGAGGAGCATCCAGGGGTTCGCTCAGGCATACATTCCCGGAGCTGGGCGATGCGGGGCTGCATGGTGCCTGTGGCCGTCTGGGAAGATTTTCCCCGGATTGATGTTATTCATCGGAGCAAAGGCATCACGAACGCGCCGCATTACGGTCATGTCCTCCGGTGTGTACACCAAATGCATCTGTTCTTTCTTTTCCAGGCCGACGCCATGCTCACCCGTCAAAGTGCCCCCGGCGGCAACGCACACCTCGAGCACCTCCGCGCCGGCCACCGTGATCCTCTCTAGCGCCCCAGGCTCTCGCTCGTCGAACAGCAGGCAGGGGTGGAGGTTGCCGTCGCCGGCGTGAAAGACGTTGGCGATGGACACGCCGTGCCGGCGACCCACCTCGGCTACCTGGGTCAGGACCGAGGCCAGCTGGGTTCGAGGAACTACTCCATCAACCAGGTAGTAATTGGGAGCGAGGCTGCCCAAGGCGCCCAAGGCCCCCTTGCGTCCCTTCCAGAGCTGCTCACGCTCCTCCGCTTCCGCTGCGAATCTGACCTGGCTGGCGCCCGTATCCCACAGGGACGCCTCCACCTCCAGCCCGATCTCATCCACCTCCTCGGCCAGCCCTTCCAGCTCGATGAGCAGCACCGCTCCGGCGTCATCGGGATAACCCGCGTCGGAAACGTTCTGCACTGCCTTGATGCTGAGGGCGTCGATCATTTCCAGGGCCGCCGGCACTATCCCGTGGCCGATAACGGCAGACACGGCCGTGCAGGCCGACTCAACGTCCGGGAAGATGCCCAGGTAGGTCTTGACGGCTTCGGGCACAGGCAGCAGGCGCACCATGATGCGGGTGGCGATGCCAAAAGTCCCCTCTGACCCGGTGAACACGCCTCGCAGGTCGTACCCGGGCGTCTCCCGCGCCAGGCTGCCCAGATTGACTATGGTCCCGTCCTCCAGCACCACCTCCATGCCCAGCACGTGGTTGGTGGTGGTGCCGTAGGCCAGGCAGTGGGGGCCCCCGGCATTCTCGGCGATGTTGCCGCCCAGACTGCAGGCGCGCTGGCTGGAGGGGTCCGGCGCGTATCTCATGCCATACCGGCGAACGTGGGTGTCCAGGTCCAGGTTGATCACGCCGGGCTCAACTACGGCGTGGCGATTCTCGCGGTTGACCTCCAGGATGCGATTCATCCTGGTGAACGCGATCTGGATCCCGTCGGGATGCGAGATAGCACCGCCGCTGAGACCCGTGCCGGAGCCCCTGCCGACCACAGGCACGCCGGCCTCGTGGCACAACGCCAGTGTCCGGCTCACCTCGTGTGCGTTCAGCGGAAACACCACGGCGTTGGGCATGCCGCGGTCGATGGAGCCGTCATACTCGAACACCAGCAGGTCGTCCGGATGGTAGACAACGTTGGTGGACCCGACAATCTGCTGCAGCCGGTTGATGAATTGCGCCGCTCCGAAAGCAGCTATGCCGCCACTGGGGGATGTGTTGGTGGTAATGGGATCAACCAAGTCAGGACCTGCCATTTTGATTATTTAGAATCCAGACGTTCCAGCCGAAGCCTTCAACCTGAGATTCGCCGAGAGTGCGCCGCACTGGTGCCAATACAGTGCATTCCTACACCGGATAATAGACCCTACCCATATTCCAATCAAGCTGGCCGCATAGGCAGCTTGTCGATGTCCCGCTTGACACCCTTCCGTCCGCTGTCCTATGCTTTTCTGCAGAAAATTGAATATGGTCAAAGGCTGTGAAGGGGAGTAGTAAGCTTCCAGCGGGGCAACAAGCGAGCCGGGTATGGTGAAAGCCGGCGCCCAGAGCAGAAGTGCGAATGGACCCCGGAGCCGCAGGCCGATCCTCCATCGTCATCTGACGGAAAGGGCTAGGCCGAGCCGGTAAGGGCACCGTTAAAGGCCCGCGGCATAGGACTGCCTTCCGCAGCGTAGCGCAGGTTACGGCTGGCGCAGCGTAGGGCCGATTGAGGTTGCGAATGCGTCCCCCCGCCGGTTGAGATTCCGGAGTTGGCTGTCTACGCTCGAGCCAGTGCCGGAGAATGAGGGTGGCAACACGATGCAGACTCGTCCCTTTGAGGACGGGTCTTTTTGTTTGGAGTTTGATATGTACTACCCAACGCTGGAGCAGGTCAAGGCACGGGCACGGGAGGGTAATCTCATCCCAGTCTACCGTTCGATTCACGCCGACCTGGAAACGCCGGTCTCGGCCTATCTCAAGGTCGCTCGCGGCCCCTATTCCTATCTGCTGGAGAGTGTGGAGGGCGGCGAGCGGCTGGGCCGGTACAGTTTCATCGGTACCGATCCTTACAGGGTGATCATCTCTGGCCCCGGCCAGGAATACGGCGAAGTCGACCCGCTGACCCTGGTCGAGGAAGAGATGTCACGGCACAAGCTGATACCCGTCGACGGCCTGCCGGGCTTCCACGGGGGCGCGGTGGGCTACGTGGCCTACGACGCCATCCGCTACTTTGAGCCACGCGTGCCCGTGATGCCCGAGGACCCCCAGGGTGTGCCGGAATCTGTTTTCATGTTCGGCGAGACCATTCTGATATTCGACCACCTGCGCCGCGACATCAAAGTTGTCTCGCACGCCAGGCTGGACAGTCCTGAGTCCAGTGACGTGGAGCAGGCCTACGCCGACGCCGTGGCACGCATCGAGGAGATGGTGGCCCTGCTCTCCCGCCCGCTGACACTCCCGGAGGAGTTGCAGGCCAACGTTTCCGCTCCCCCCAGCCCCATCGAGTCCAACTTCACCACCGACCGCTACGCCGACGCCATCGAAACATGCGTCGAGTACGTTTACTCAGGCGACATTATCCAGGTGGTCAACTCGCAGCGCTTTTCCCGGCAGACCGGCGCCCATCCCTTCCAGATTTACCGCGCCCTGCGCAGCGTCAACCCGTCGCCCTATATGTACTATCTGGACCTGGACGGGTTTCAGATAGTCGGTGCCGCGATCGAATCGGTGGTCAAGGTGGAGGACGGCGTCGCCTCAACCCATCCCATCGCAGGGACGCGCCCCCGGGGACGCACACCCGGCGAGGACGACGCCAACGAAACGGAGCTGAAGGGTAGCGAGAAACAGCGCGCCGAGCATGTCATGCTGCTGGACCTCGGCCGCAACGACATCGGTCGGGTCAGCGATCCCGGCACCGTCGAGGTCACCAAGATGATGGAAGTGGAGCGGTTCTCCCACGTCATGCACCTGGTGTCCCACGTCGAGGGGCGGCTACGAGAAGACCTGACCACCTACGACGCCCTGCGCTCCTGCTTCCCCGCAGGCACGGTCTCCGGTGCCCCCAAGATTCGGGCCATGGAGATCATCGCCGAGATCGAGGGCGAGAGGCGCGGCCCCTATGGAGGCGCCGTCGGCTACTTCAGCTACTCCGGGAACATGGACACCGCCCTGGTCCTCCGCACGGGCATTTACAAGGAAGGCACCATGTACGTTCAGGCCGGGGGCGGAATCGTCGCCGACAGCGTGGCCGAGGACGAGTACCAGGAAACCCGCCACAAGTCCGGCGCGCTCATGCGGGCCATCGACGTAGCAGAGGCAGGGTTCTGAATGAGGAATTGGGAATGCGGAATGTGGAAAAGAGGCGCCCACCTCCTTCTCACTTCACACCCACTACTCCAGCTACATAAGGGAGGAGAACCATGCTGAAATCATTCTTTCACACCGGATTCGTGGTGCGAGACATCGAGGAATCAGTCAAGTTCTACTCGGAAATCCTGGGGATGCGGATTGCGGGACGCACGGAGCGGCAGGGCGAGTTCGTGGAGCAGGTGCTGGCATTTCCCGGCGCCCATATCAAGGGCGGCTTCGTGGACATGGGTGAAGGCCATCAGCTGGAACTGGTCCAGTACCTCTCGCCCCGGAGCGGACCCAACGCCTTAGAGCGCAACGATCTCGGCGCCGCGCACCTGGCGTTTTTCGTCGAGAACCTGGACCGGTTCTACGACGACACTCGCGAGAAAGGGCTGCAGTACAACAACCCGCCGGCATCAATGTTCGACGAGAACGGCAACCTGTCCCGCAAGGCCTGCTACGCCCGCGACCCGGACGGCAACTGGCTGGAGTTCGTCGAGCTGTTTTGACAAGACCCGCCTCAGCTCGAAATCCCCTCTCCCTTGAAAGGGAGGGTTAGTGTAGGGGGAGGACTCGGAAATCAAACGTGTTTCAATCAAATCAGGAGCCCACATGCTGCTGCTAATCGACAACTACGACAGTTTCACCTACAACCTGTACCAGTACCTGAGGGAGCTGGGCGCAGAGGTGGAAACCCACCGCAACGACAAGATAACGCTTGATGAAATTGAGGCCATGGGACCTGACGGTATCGTGATCTCGCCCGGGCCCTGCACACCCATGGAGGCCGGGGTGTCCAACGACGTGATCCGCCGGTTCGGGCCGAGCATTCCAACGCTGGGCGTTTGTCTCGGCCACCAGTGCATCGGCTACGTCTATGGCGCCCGGGTGGACCGGGCCGGGGAAATCCGCCACGGCAAGACCTCTATGATCCAGCACGACGGGGCGGGGGTCCTGAGCGGCCTGCCCAACCCGTTCGAGGCCATCCGCTATCACTCCCTTGTGGTCTATCCGGAAACGGTGCCGGACTCGCTGGAGGTAACGGCCCACAGCGAGAACGGCCTGATCATGGGCATCCGCCACAAGGAGCATCCGGTCGAGGGCATCCAGTTCCACCCGGAGTCCATAATGACCCCCGACGGCAAGGCCCTGCTGCAGAACTACCTCGATCAAGTGGCTGCCCACGGCAAATCGGAGGGGTAATGACGGGGAAGGAAGAAATATTCGAACTGATGAAGCAGATCCCGGACAACCTCACGGTTGATGAAGCGCTGAAACAGTTGCAGTTGCTTTACGACGTTCAAAAGGGCTTGGAAGAAGCGGAACGGGGCGAAACGGTCTCCCATGAAGAGGCCAAGCAGATAATTGAAAAATGGTTACGGTAAGGTGGACCAGACGAAGCCTGAACAATCTCAACGAAATTCGACTTTACTTGACGACAGAGTCCCCGGAAAACGCGAGCGCCGTCGTACGGCGCATCGAGAGTATGGCTGACCAGCTTGCAGACTTCCCGCACTTGGGCCGCATTGTCCCACTGCGCGGGCGCATGGATGTAAGGCAAGTAATCATTGGGACTTACAGGTTGAACTACCATCTTGGCCCGGGAGACCAAGTGCTGATCGTGTCGGTGCGGCACGGCGCGCAGAGTTCTGATGTCGAGGAATTCGAGGAGTAGCCGCCATGACTGCGAAGGACAGAATCATCAAAATCATGCAGGACTTACCTGACGACGTGACTTTCGAGGATGCGATTTATGAGCTATATGTCGCATCAAAGATAGAAAAGGGGCTGGCGCAGCTTGACAACGGAGAAGGTATACCCCATGACGAAGCCAAGAGGCGAATTCGCCAGTGGCTAGAGTAATCTGGTCGCCCCGCAGCCTGAATGATCTCGAGATTATCGTTCGAGATTTAGCCAGCGAATCCCCACAGGCAGCAGCGGATCTCGCGGAAAGCATGATTGCCGTGTCAGATATGCTGAGTGAATATCCGTATCTCGGTCATGATTTCTCTCTAGGTAACAAGGAAGACCTTCGAAATCTTAAAGTTCGCGGCCATCGTCTGATTTACCGATCCAGGACAGTGATGTTGAGATTTCCAGAATCATCCATGGATCCCGCCGGATAAGACCATCTGATTTACCCCTCTAGCTCCCTAACCAAACATGCACTTTATACGGAGCAGCCAACCGTGGACATTCGCGAAGCAATTGACGTTCTGGTATCGGGCCAGTCGCTGACAATGGAGCAGGCTGCGGCGGTGATGCGGCAGATCATGCAGGGCAAGGCGACACCCGCGCAGCTTGGGTCGTTCCTGACCGCGCTGCGGCTCAAGGGCGAGTCCACCGAGGAAATCGCCGGGATGGCCACCGTCATGCGCGAGTTTTCCCTCAAGGTGCGTGTCGAAGGAACACTTGTGGACTCCGTTGGCACGGGCGGCGACGGCTCCAACACGTTCAACATCTCCACCGCTGCGGCGCTGGTCGCCGCGGGGGCCGGCGTCCGCATCGCCAAACACGGCAACCGCGCCGCCTCGGGCAGCTGCGGAGCCGCCGACGTGCTTGAGGCCCTGGGCGTCCGCATCGAGCTCTCTCCCGAGGGAGTGGAGCGTTGCATTACGGAGGGAGGCATCGGGTTCATGTTCGCCCAGGCCTACCATCCTTCCATGCGCCACGCCGGGCCAGTGCGCCGCGAGATCGGCATCCGAACGGTCTTCAACATCCTGGGTCCGCTAACCAACCCGGCAGCGGCGCAGCGACAGCTCATCGGCGTCGCGTTTCCGCAGCTGGGCGGGCAGATGGCCGAGGTAATGCGCGTGCTGGGGTCGGAGCGCACCCTGGTGGTCCACGGCGCGGGCGGCCTGGACGAGATCGCCCTGGACGGCGAGACCACAGTCTGGGAACTCCGGGACGGCCGGGTGAATCGCTGGAGTTTCAGCCCCGACAACGTCGGCCTGGGTCGCTGGGCCATCGACGACCTGCGGGGCGGTGACCCTCCAGCCAGCGCCACCATGATGCGCAGTCTGCTGGACGGCGAGGGCGGCCCGATACGCGACGCGGTGCTGCTCAACACCGCCGGCGTCCTGCTGGCCGCAGGAGCAGCCGGCAGTATCCCCGATGGCATCCAGGCGGCCGCGCAAGCCATCGACAGCGGCGCAGCCCGCCAAAAGCTGGAGGCGCTGGTGGAACTGAGCAACGCGGGTGAGTAAGCAACGATTCTCGGTTAAGGTTACAATTGGCTGTCCTTGATAGGTGACCTGTATTTAGAAGGCCCCAACGGGGCTCAGAGGACTACATGATGGTCGAAGCAGCTAACCGGAAAACCGTAACGCTCAATCTTGAAAAAGCCACCGAGTGGTTGAAAACTCATTGGAAGGGAGGATGGAATTGTCCCATCTGCGGCAATACCAATTGGTCGGGACAGGAATACGCGATGGAGTTACGCCCTTTTGATGAAGGCCGATTGGCCTCTTTCGGACAAGTTGTCCCACTTTTGACTATTACTTGCAAAACGTGCGGTAATACCCTTTTTTTTAACGCTATCCTTGCTGGTCTTGTTGAGAAGCCTGAGGAAAAATGAGCCAGGACAGCGACCCGCAAGGTCAAACTATCCAATGGGGTATGCGGCTCAATTACCCCGCAAACCAAGAGGGATTGGTCATTCCCGTTTCGACGTGGAATGGATTTGTCGAGAGGGTTGAGGGAACCAAGCAGGAGTTTCGGCCATGGTCGATAGCCTATTCCGTGCTTTTTGGTATAGGGATTACCGCTGGGCTGTCCATTGCACCACTAATGATCGCTGATGCTGGGATCTGGATCGTGGCGACTTACGCAGGGACTTCTGCAACGACGATACTGGTCGGCGCGGCTCTTATCTGCATGGAAAGACAATTGGCCAAACATCAGGACTCTCACATCAGCCAACTTGCGAACGAAATGGTACAAATACGCGATGACAGCATTGGCGGTGCAACTGATTCTTGAGCTAGTAATATATTCTCCTCGACTAAGGCCATACCAATCACACACGAAGTGAACGTTGCCTGACATGCCCAGCATTCTTGACGAAATCGTAGCGGCCAAGCGCGTCGAGCTGGCGGAGGCCATGCGGGCCGCACCGCTGGCCGACGTGGAGCGTTCTGCAGCGGAGCAGCCCCGCCCACTGAGCCTCTCGGAAGCCCTGAACGGCGCCTCCATCCGTCTCATTGCCGAGGTGAAAAAGGCGTCGCCGTCCCGCGGCTTGCTGTCGCCCGACTTTGACCCCGTGCGGCTGGCCGGGACCTACGTGGCCAACGGCGCCGCTGTGATCTCCTGCCTCACTGACCCACGGTTCCAGGGTGAACTGGCCCACCTGTCGGCCATCAAGCAGTCCGGCGCCTCGGGAAACGCACCGGTGCTGCGCAAGGACTTTATCTTCGACCCATACCAGGTATTTGAGGCCCGGGCCGCCGGCGCCGACGCGATCCTGCTCATCGTCGCCATCCTCGAGCCGTCTCAGCTGAAAGAGCTGCTGGAGACTGCTGCGTCGTTGGGAATGCAGTGCCTCGTGGAGGTACATGACGAAAGTGAGATGGAAACGGCGGTCGACGCGGGGGCCGAAATAATCGGGGTCAACAACCGCGACCTGCACACCTTCACCACCGACCTGGCGGTCACGCAGCGGCTGGCGTCACTGGTCCCCGAGGGAAAGGTGCTGGTCAGCGAGAGCGGCATCTTCACCTCCGACGACCTGGACCTGCTCGGCCGTTTCCGAGTGAATGCCGTGCTGGTCGGCGAGGCCCTCGTGACCGCGCCCGACACCGCCGCCAAGGTGCGGGAGCTCTCGGGCCAGCGCGAGCCGGCCAAATCCCCTCTCCCTCTCGGTGAGGGTTAGGGTGGGGGAGTCCCAAGAATGATACGCGTCAAGATCTGCGGTATCGGCACGCCAGAAGACGCCCGCGTTACGGCGGAGGCCGGCGCCGATTACATCGGCATGGTGTTCGTCCCGGAGCGGCGGCGGCGCATCGACTCCGACACCGCCAGTGAATTAGTGGACTCCGTGCGAGGTCTCGACGGCCCATCTCCCCAGATGGTGGGCCTGTTCGCAGACCAGCCCCTGGATGAGGTCAATGAGATTGTCGCCAAATGTAGCCTCGACGCCGTGCAGCTCTGCGGCCAGGAGAGCGTCGAATACACGTCGGCCGTGGACTGCCAGGTGATCAAGGTCGTCCACGTTCCCGCGTCGTACCGGGCACCGGACGACGTACCGCAATTGGCCGCCAGGGTCCAGGAATACGCCGACGCCGGTTGCTTGGTGACTCTGGACCGGCTGGTCGATGGCCTGCAGGGCGGGACCGGACAGCGATTTGACCTGGACGTCGCGGCGTCCATGGCTCATCGCGGCGGGTCATTCATCCTGGCCGGCGGACTCACCCCCGCCAACGTCGGCCGCGTCATCAGCGTCGTCAGGCCCTGGGGTGTGGACGTTTCCACCGGCGTGGAGACGATAGGCAAGAAGGACCGGGGCAAAATACGACGGTTCATCGGCAATGCCCGCGACGCCGACGCCGCCCTGACCGGCTTGATTTGACATCACGGCAACCCCTTCTCCCAGGGGAGCGTCAGAGAAAGGACGTCTCACCGATGGGTGAAGACCCTTAGTTCCAAGGGATTCCACCCTCACCAAGGCCCTCTCCCTCAATGGGGAGGAAAATCGAATGGACGTCTCACCGATGGGTGAAGACCCTTAATTCCAAGGGATTCCACCCTCACCAAGGCCCTCTCCCTCAATGGGGAGGAAAATCGAATGGACGGTACACGGATGACTTCTGGACAAAGGCAAGTATTCCCCGACGAGCACGGGCATTTTGGCGATTTCGGCGGCAAGTTCATCCCCGAAACCCTGATGGCAGCTGTGGCCGAGCTGGAGGATGTGTACCGCGCAGTGCAGGCCAACGAGGATTTCCAGGGCCGGCTGGCCGGGCTGCTGGATTCCTACGTCGGGCGCCCGACCCCGCTGTATTTCGCCGAGAACCTCACCCGTCATCTCGGCGGCGCGCGCATCTACCTGAAGCGTGAGGACCTGGCCCACACCGGCGCCCACAAGATCAACAACGCCCTCGGGCAGGCGCTCCTGGCACAGCACATGGGCAAGCACCGCATCATCGCCGAGACCGGCGCGGGACAGCACGGCGTGGCCGCCGCCACCGCCTGCGCCATGCTGGGCCTGCAGTGCATCGTGTACATGGGCGAGGAGGATATCCGCCGCCAATCGCTGAACGTCTACCGCATGCGCCTGCTGGAGGCCGAGGTCATCAGCGTCGGGTCGGGTACCAAAACTCTGAAAGACGCCATCAACGAGGCCATCCGCGACTGGGTCACCAACGTGGAGACGACCCACTACCTCATCGGCAGCGTCGTCGGCCCCCACCCGTACCCGGTGATGGTTCGGGACTTCCAGTGCGTCATCGGCAGGGAGGCCCGGGCACAGCTCCTGCAGGCCGAGGGCCGCCTCCCGGACTACGTGATGGCCTGTGTCGGCGGCGGCAGCAACGCCATGGGCACGTTCCACCCATTCGTGACCGACGAGGACGTCCGCCTGGTGGGCATCGAGGCCGGCGGCCGGGGACTGGACTCCGGCGAGCACTCGGCCACGCTGACAGCCGGTCGCCCGGGGGTTCTGCACGGAGCAATGTCGTACCTGCTGCAGGACGAGGACGGCCAGGTCAACCCGGCGCACAGCATCTCGGCGGGCCTGGACTATCCGGGTGTCGGGCCCGAGCACAGCTACCTCAAGGAGTCGGGACGTGCCGAGTACCGGGAGGTTACGGACCCGCAGGCCCTGGAGGGCTTTCACCTGCTGTGCCGCACCGAGGGCATCATTCCCGCGCTGGAGTCGGCCCACGCCATCTACGGCGCTGCCGAACTGGCCCCCAAGCTGTCGCAGGACAGTATCATCGTGGTCTGCCTCAGCGGGCGCGGCGACAAAGACATCGGTATCGTAGCAGAGACGGAGAACATCGAGCTGTAGCAGGCCATTTCGCCTTGACGCTGCGATGGCCTTTGCATAGAATTGGCATGTCCGCTTCATTGGGCGGAGATGCCGCGTTGAAGACTTCAACACGGCCCCGGAGGGTAGTATGCCAATCACCAGAGACGGCGTGGAACTGACGGTCGAAATCACCGAGAAGGCCGCCGAAAAGATCAGGTACTTCGCAGAAAAGGATGGGGATGCGGACGACGTGGGAGTGCGCGTTGCCGTGAAAGGCGGCGGTTGCTCCGGCCTCACCTACGATTTGAAGATTACGGGCGAGCACACCGACACCGACAAGGTGGTCGAGCAGTACGGCGTGAAGGTCATCGTCGACAAGAAGAGCTACATTTACCTGGTCGGCACGCAGCTGGACTTCTCCGACGGGCTGAACGGTAAGGGATTCGTCTTTGAAAACCCCAACGCCAAGAAGGCCTGCGGCTGCGGCACCTCCTTCAGCGTTTAACATCGCCCTGACCTGCGATTCCCGCGAGGCAGGACAACCCCGAAACCAGCAACGACAGCGCCGTCTTCTCCTGCGAAGACGGCGTTTGGTCGTTAATCCTTACGCCACCAATCCCAGGAGGACACATGGCACTCCAGGAATCACCCGCCACTGTCCCGGATCTGATCGGGCGGTCCGAGAACGGCCTCATTTTCTGCCAGGACACCGGCTATGGTTGCCTCAGGGCCACCGGCGAGGATGCTCTCGATCTCCTGAACCGCCTGTCCACTAACAAGGTCGATCACCTGCAGCCAGGCCACTGGGCTCCCACCGTGCTGACCAGCGACCGCGGCCGCATCGTGGACCTGCTGTGCGTCATCAAAGCCGGTGATGCCGTCTACCTGCTCACCAGCCCCGACCAGCAGCAACCGGTCATGGAGTGGCTGGACAAGTACACCATCATGGAAGACCTGGAGGTTGAGGACGTTTCCGCCACCACCGCCGTCATCGCCGTGGCGGGTGAGGTCGCCGAGGCCACCCTGGGCCTCGATGACGCAGCGCAGGAACGACTGCCGGGAATGCAGTACCCGGCGCCCACGCTGGCACTGGGTGGCCACGACGTTATCGCCATCAGCCGACCGCTGGGGTCGTTGCCCTGCAGTCTGCTGGTATGCCCCGCCGACGTGGCCCCGGGCGTTGCTGCATCGTTGGCCGCCGCCGGAGCGTCGGAGGCCGATGCCGACGAGTGGGAGGCACTGCGGGTCTCCTGCGGCGCGCCTGCCTTCGGCAGCGAGATGGGCGAGCCCTACAATCCCCTGGAGGCCGGCCTCATCGGCGCCATCGATTTCACCAAGGGCTGCTATATCGGCCAGGAAGTCATTGCTCGCCTCGACAGCTACGAGCGCGTCCAGAGGTACCTGTCGGTTCTGCGCTTTTCCGATGGATGTGACGTTGCGCCCGGTGAGCCCCTGTACCTGGAGAGCAGGCAGGCGGGCACCGTAACCTCCGTCTACCGCACACCGGGCGGCGAACTCCGCGGACTGGGATTCGTGCGCACCGCATCAGCCACACAGGGCCAGGAGCTGGATCTGCAGCCAGAAGGGTCAGGCACGGCAACCGTGGAAGAACTGCCCAAGCTGTTCGGCCCCGGCCAGGATTTCAGCTAGCGTCGGACGCTCACCCGGAACCGTTGGAATATCGACTCAACGCTACAAGAAAGAGCCCTGCAGTTTGAAAGCAGGGCTCTTTTACGTAACTGATGTCTGTGATGGTTCTGGAAGGTCAACTGCCGTTGAAGACGAAAGAAACGCCGTCGTCGGTCCGATGCACCGTGAACAGCGCCCACAACTTGTAGCCCGCGGCCTCCACCGCCTCTCGTCCTCCCTCGTCGCGATCGATCAGGGTCATGGCGTGAGTGACGTTGTACCCGGTTTCCTCGGCGTGACGAATCGACGTGAGCAGGGAGCTGCCGGTCGTGACCACATCCTCCAAGATCGCAACCGGCTCGTCCTGGGGTGGGAACTGGCCCTCCGCCGACGCTCCAGTACCATGCTCCTTGGAGTCCTTGCGGTGGTAGAAGGCGCGTATCGGCCTGTCTTCGCGCATACCGCTGAACATCACGACGTGGGCCACGATGGGAATAGCCCCGTAGGCCACTCCGCCGACATATTCGATACCTTCCGAGTCTAGGTGCTCAACGAGTTGGCGGGCGACAAACCGCGCACCTGCCGGCTCGAGGGTGAGTTTCTTGGAATCAAAATAATAGTCCGATTTCTTTCCCGACGACAGGGTGAACTCTCCAAAGAGCAAAGCCCCTGATCCCGTCAGCAAGTCCACCGGACTGGTTTCATAGCGCAAGGCCGCCTGCTGGGAATACTCTATGGCCATTGGCAACTCCTGTCAGGTCCCGTACAACCCATTTTCCTGAATATACTGTTCCACCGCCACTGGGAGCAGTCCCGCCACCGATGCTCCCGAGGCCAGCCGCCCCCTGAGCTCGCTGGCGCTGATGTCTATGGCAGCGGAGTCGATGCAGTCCACCCGACCGGCTGCGTAGGGATTTTTTCCGTAGAATTCCTCCCAGTCGAAGCCAGTGTAGCCCGGGCGACTGACCGCCAGCAATCTGGCCTGCTCCACCACGAGTTGGGGATCAATCCACTGATCGAATCTCCCCAGGACATCCAGCCCAAGGATGAAAAGCAGCTCGATGTCCTCGCCGAGTTCCCGGCGCAACTCACTCAGTGTATCCACCGTCCTGGTGGGACCTGACCGGCCCAACTCAATGTCCGAGACGTCGAATCCGGGAATTCCCTCGACTGCCAGCCGCAGCATCCCCATGCGATGCTCCGCAGAGGCAGTTGGCTCAGAGGACTTGAGACGGGGATTGCCGGCAGGGATGAAAATCACCCGGTCCAGGCTGGCCTCGTCCACGGCCCGGCGGGCAATCTCCAGGTGGCCGCAGTGCACTGGGTCGAATGTACCGCCCAGTATGCCCACTCGTCTACCGGCCTGGGTCAGAACCACTCGACTTCCACCTCGCCGATGCGGATGGTATCGCCCACCTCGATGCCCTCATCGATCAGCTTGTCAGCCATCCCGGTGCGGCGCATCTCGCGCCAGAGCTGCAGCAGCACCCGCTGGTCTCGCGTGTCCGCCAGGGCACTGAGCCGTTCCAGCCGTTCCGACTCGACGACGTAGACCCCATCCTCCAACCTGACCGCCTCGGGCAAGCGCCGGGCACGGGCAGCGGTCCGTGCGGGAGATACCTCCTGCTCGGATACCTCGTCCTTAGGCAGCTCCTGCAGAATGTCGGCGATTCTGGCCAGCATTGCATCGACGCCCTCTCCGGTGGCTGCGGAGATGAACAGTACCTCGCCGGCATGCTCACCCTTGTCCCTCAGCGCAGAGTCCAGGGCAATGGCAAGCTCATCACGTCGATCCCTGACCTCAGTTACGTCCAGCTTGTTTACAACAATCATCTGGCGCTTGTCGCCGAGCTCCGGGTTGAATCGAAGCAACTCGTCCCGGACCATCCGATAGTCGTCGACCGGATCATCATTTATGCCGTCAACCAGGTGAACGTACAGCCTGGCACGTTCCGCGTGGCGCAGGAACTGGTGGCCGAGACCAACTCCCTTGTGCGCACCCTCCAGCAGACCCGGGATCTCCATCATGACGAAATCCCTCCGGCCGGAGCGGACGACGCCCAGAACAGGCTCCACCGTGGTGAACGGATAGTCGGCAACCCTGGCCTTGGCCGCGGAGCAGCGCGAGATCAGAGTCGACTTTCCTGCGTTGGGCCGTGCCAGCAGGCCGACGTCCGCAAGCAGTTTCAACTCTAGGAAGAGCACCGCGGCCTCGCCCTTCTCGCCGCGTTCGGACAGGACCGGCTCCTGGTTGGTGGATGTTGCGAACCGGGCATTTCCCCAGCCTCCCCGGCCACCGCGACCAACAAGGTACGGACTATCATTGGTGATGTCCGTCAGAAAGTCCCGGGAACCATCCCTATTGAGGCGCCAAACCACCGTTCCCAGTGGAACGGGAACCACGGTGTCCTTCCCATTGGCGCCCCGGCGATTCTTGCCCTTGCCGTGCCCGCCGGATTCGCAATAGATGGTACTATTGAACTTGATATGGAGCAGGGTGTTGAACGAGGCGTCACCTACGAGGTAGGCATTACCGCCATCTCCGCCATCCCCTCCGTTGGGACCGCCCTTGGGGCGATATTTCTCTCGCAGGAAACTGGCGCAGCCGTTACCGCCGCCACCTGCCCTGATGTTCAATCGGACTGTATCAATCATAGTCTGGGTGATGCGTCAGAAAAACTTGACTGCTCGTTATCCACCGTTATGGTTACGAAATTAAAGGCTAAGTAACAAGTTTGATTCATTCTTATAGAAATAACAGTAAGACCGTTGATATTGTGGATAAATCAGTGCGCTTTTGTTTTGTTCTGCAACAGGTGGATTGGGAGACCGGAAAATCCTTTCTTTTCCGCTACATTCTATCACGGACAAGTCCTCGATCATCGTGGGCCTCGGGGAGTGTAATCGTTCCTTCAGTGCGCTGAAATGTTGGTGCTCTCCAGCTTGCTGGAAGGCATGAGTGGATGGCTTCCACAGGCCAGGGTACTTGATAAACTTGATTTGAGGGTGTTGCCAACAGGACTATCCACTTTATCCACGGGAGTTGTTTGATATTATATCGGCGCTGTCGGAGGATCCCGCCGGCATTGACTGGAGAGGGTCATGACGCCCGTAAATTCATGGTTCCTGGCGTTGGTTGTCCTGCTCACCCTTGTCGTCGTGGCAGGGTGTGGTCAGCCGAATGCGGTGGAACCCGATGCGGAGGCAACGGCTACTGATGAAAGAGAACAAGCGATGGTGAACCGGATAGCCTACATTGATAATTCTGGCGACCTTTTTCTGATCAATCCTGATTCCACTGGAGAGGATAGACTGACGGGTGACGTCAGGGCCGGTCTCCTTTCTCAGGCGTTGGACCGTGGGGATTCATACAGCTGGCCAACCTGGTCGCGTGGTGGCGGCAGGTTGGCGGCCTCGCGTGTTACCGTGGCCGGTGCTTCCGCCGGGCTCTCCGTGCAGTTGTTCGATGTGGCGTCCGGGCGGATGGAAACCACCTACCAGAACGAGATACAAGCGCCCGTGGCGGACGGGACTCCCCACTACATCTACTGGGCGCCCGATGACCGTCACTTGAGCTTTCTCGCTCCCACGCCCGAGGGACTGACGCTGTTCGTCAATGACCTCGAATCTGATGAGGAGCCTGGGGCGGTGGCTGTTGGGGCTCCCCTGTACTACCACTGGGGCGCGGATTCGACGCAGTTAGCTGTTCACACCGGAGACCGGGTCATTGTGCAGGACCCGACGCCGGAGGGGTCAGATACGAGAGTGGCCGTGGATGCCATAGCATTCCGCGCGCCGGCGCTGTCGCCGACGGGTTCAGAGGTTGTCTACGCCGGGATCGGGGGTGGCCTCCGGGGAGTGTTCCTGGCTTCCACTGAAAGCGGGGGACCTCCGCCGAAATTGCTGTTGGAAACCGAGGGATTGACCGCTTTCGCATGGGCGCCCGACGGCTCATATCTGGCCGTGGCCGAGCAGCTGAGGGTCAACGTTCCTGTCTTCGACCGCCTGAGCCTGATCTCTGCCGATGGGACCGAGACGTCGACCCTGGTGGAGGAGCAGATGGTGGCGTTCTACTGGTCTCCCCAGGGCGACCAGATTGCCTGGATCGGCCTTGAGCCGCTGAGTCGCGCCATGGACCTGGCCGTGTCTACTGTCGAAGGCGGGAAGCCCGCTGGGGAACCGCGCCACCTGTTTACCTTCACTCCTACGGGCGAAATGTTCGGCATGCTCAGCTTTTTCGATCAATACGCCTACTCGCATTCCATCTGGGCGCCAGATGGCTCGGCCCTCGTGGTCACCGGCACCGACGGCGCCGAGTCCGGCCGTCGCAATGGCAGCGGCCCCCACGGCGGGCAGGTTTACGTAGTCGATGTCAGCACTGGGAATGCCGAGCGCATCGCCTCGGGCAAGCTGGCAGTGTGGTCCTGGAACTGATGTCAGGAGCTGATAGATCGGCTAGGGCCAGAGTGGGAAAGGTGGCAGGCATATTGCTTGCCATGGTCATTCTCCTCGCGGCCGCGGTGGCGTGTTCGGAGACTGCTCCCACTGCAACGCCGACGGCGACCCCAAACCCGGTGGATCCTCAGGAGGAGTTGCAGCGTACAGTGGAGAGCCTGACGGCGTTGCAGTCCGTGGCCTTCGACCTGGAGCACCTTGTCGGGTCGACCAATCTGCTGCCCGGTGTGCTGATGACCCGGGCGTATGGCAATGCGGTGGTACCGGGAAAGTTTGATATAACCGTTGAGGGGGAATTGCTGTTCCCCCGGTCGTATCTGGAAATCGGCATGATCAACATCGGCGAACAGGGGTATATCACCAACCTGGCCAATGGACAGTGGGAGGAGGCAGATCCTGATTCCCTCCCGATAAACTTGGGTGATTTCGGCTCCACGCTTGCAGGCATCGTGGAGGAGGTCCAGTCTCCCCGGCTACTTGGTCAGGAGAATATTGAGGGTGTGGACTTTTATCATATCGGCGGGAGCATTACGTCAGAGGTGCTCAAGGGGCTCGTACCCTCGGCGGGTACCGGTTTTCCGGTGGAATTGCAGATGTGGACCGAAAGGGAGACCGGGATGCTGCGCCGCGCCCTGATCACCGGCCAGGTGGTTGCCACTGATGTTGCGGAGTCGGAACGGCAGCTCACGCTCGACCGCGTTAACGAACCCGTGACCGTAGAACCACCTGAGCTGTGAGATACTGGAATTCGTGAATTTCCTCCTCCCGAGGCCATGGGAGCTAGCCGGGGTGCCTTTTGACCCTCGACTCCAAGGCCAGCCGGGCTGAACCCTTCCGAGAGCACTCCACCTGGCTGATCCTCACTGTCGCCGCTACGGGCGCGTTTATCACCGCCCTCGACCAGACGGTAGTGGTCACCGCCCTGCCCAGCGTGATGCTGGACCTGAAGATCCCGATAACTGAGCTGGACCGGGTCTCCTGGATCATCACCGCCTACCTGCTGGGCTACACCGTAGCCATGCCCCTGATCGGACGCATTGGCGACGTCTACGGCTATCCCAGGGTCTACCAGGCATCCCTGATCGTGTTCTGCATCGGCACGAGCCTGGTCGCCATTTCCAATAGCTTCGAGTTCATGATCGGGGCCCGCGTGATCCAGGCTATCGGCGGGGGCGCCACGGTGCCGCTGGGTATGGCCTTGGCGACCACGCTGGTGCCGCCGGAAAAACGAGCCCTTGCCCTGGGTGTGGTCGGCGGCGCTGCGGAGGCTGGGTCCATGCTGGGGCCGGCATACGGCGGTGCCATCGTCGAGGTATCGAGCTGGCGCTGGATATTCTGGCTGAACGTTCCCCAGAGCGCCATCGTGTTTGTTGCACTGATGCGCCTCCCCAATCACCGGACTCCCGGCGCCAAGGTCGATTACCTCGGCGGTTCGTTGCTCATAGTGGCACTGTTCCTGCTGGCAATGGGCCTGTCGCGCAAAGACTTTTTCACTATCGAAACGCCGTGGCCGTTCATCCTGGCGGCGTCGGGCATCGGACTGGGCGGCGTGCTGGTGCTGGTCGAAAGGCGGGTGTGGCAGCCGCTCCTGGCTCACGTGTTCCTGCGGTCCTGGCAGTTCATACTGGCCAATATCTCGCAGGCGCTGGTCGGTGTCTCGCTGATCCTCGCCCTGGTTACAGTGCCGCTGACGGCCGATACTGTGATGCTGAAGGACCCGTTCACCGGTGCAATGTGGCTTTTGCGAATGACTGGCGTGATTCCCATCGCGTCGGTGATAGGCGGGTGGATGCTGCCCTGGGCGGGTGGACGCACGCTGACGGTCGCAGGGCTGCTCATGGTGGCGGCAGGACTGTTCATGTGCTCTCGTTGGGAGATCGGCGTGGATGACCCGGAGCTCACCCTGCAGCTCCTGCTGGCCGGCGTGGGTTTCGGTCTGGTGATAGCTCCCATCCTGCACCGGGCCCTGCAGGCGGTGGGCGAGGACTACCGGGCCACCGCTGCCTCGCTGGTGACAGTGGCCCGGATGATGGGCATGACGCTCGGGCTGGCGGCGATGTCGGCCTGGGGCGTGGAGCATTTCCAGGTCTTGACCTCGGGGCTGGAGCTGCCCCTTCCGCAGACAGGGGAGACCACCGAGGCACTTAACGCCCGCGTCGCCCAGTACACCGAGGGCATAAACGACGCGGGACTGACAGTGTTCAGGGCATTCTTCCGCGCCGCCGCAATCGTCGCGCTGGTGGCCATCCCGTTCGCCCTGCTGCGAACCAAGTCGGAATCTGGCCAGGGGTAGATGCCTGGATCGGCAAGGGGATTCGTCCGTTAGCGATGGGACGCCCTCACCCTGACACTCTCCCGTAGGGAGAGGGCATCCATCCAGAGGCGTGGTCAGAGGGGAAAGGCTGTCTCCAGGCGCTGGACTTGGTCCGCCGTCAGCCTCCAGCCGGAGGCGCCGCAGTTCTCCTCAGTGCGGGCCACGCTGTTGGTTTTGGGAATGACCACCACCGGCGACCGCGACAGGCACCAGTTCAGTGCCACCTGCGCCGGAGTTTTGCCGACCTCCCGGGCCACGCCTTCCAGCGCCTCCCAATCGCGGCCCGCCCGCATCCGGGGACGGACGGCCAGGGAGCCATCGGCCAGTGGCGTGTAAGCCATCACGGTGATGCCCTGCTCCTCGCAGTAGGGGATCAGGTCCCGCTCGATGCGCCTGCGCTTGAGGTTGTACAGGACCTGGTTGCATACGATGGGGTACCGGGACATAGCGGCCTGGGCGTCCTGCATCTGGGCGACCGAGAAGTTGCTGACGCCGATGTGGCGCACAATGCCACGGTCCACCAGCTCCTCCATGGCCCGCATGGTCTCGGCGATGGGGATACTGTGACTGGGCGAATGGATCTGGTACAGGTCGATGACGTCGTCGTCCAGCGCTTCCAGGCTCCTCTCGGCAGCCCGCAGCACCTGGTCGTAGCGCAGGTTGCTACCCAGCACCTTGGTGGCCAGGAACACCCTGTCCCGGATGCCATTGATGGCCGTACCGACGGCGTCCTCGTTGCGGTACATCTCGGCTGTGTCGATGAGGTTCGCCCCCAACTCCACGCCTCGTCGCAGCGGTTCCGGCCCGCCTCGGTACCGCCACGTGCCCAGACCGATCTCAGGAATCATTTCGCCCGTGCGGCCCAGCTCCCGGTACTCCATAGGCTCCTTCTGGCTCTTTTCTGAACTGTGATTCGTGTGATTATTATGATGGCCGCGATTGCCAGGGTCTTGCAAGAGCAGACAGATCAAGGAAATCCTTCAATCAAATTAATCACAGTTCAAACAATCGGTATGCAGGATGTTCCCGGCTATGTTATACCAATCACGTCAAACTTAACGGGTCGAATTTGGGAGGAGTCGAGATGGAGTTCCAGGACTACGAGAATTTCGTGAACAGAAACAACAAGCGCGGCATCATCACCACCTACCGCCGCAACGGTGCCGGCCACGTCAGCATTGTGGTTGTCGGCGCCTACGAGGGCAAGGCGGCCTACGTCATCGTCCACGGGAGCTCGATCAAGGTGCGCAACCTCCAGCGGGACAATCGCTGCACGGTCACGGCAGTCAGCGAGGGCTGGCGGAGCGCTATATCCGTGGAGGGCACGGCGTCTACTATGTCCTACCACGACACCGATGCCGAGACCATGCGCGTCAAGCTGCGCGAGGTCTATCTCACCTGCAGCGCCCACGGCGACCACCCCGACTGGGAGGAGTACGATCAGGCCATGGTCAAACAGGACGCCGTAATTGTCCTGGTGGAGCCGGAGCGGGTCTACGGATTCACCAGGGACTAGGCACTGGCGATAGTCCGACCGCTCATCCTGAGCTTGTTGCAGGACGAGCGGTCGGATCGGAAAGAGCCAGAGTACGTGCCGCCAAAAGTCAGGGAGGCTATCCGTATCGTTGAGGACGAGGTGCCGGCCTAGCCCACTCCCAGCGAGGCGTCGGCCAGGCAGACCAACTCGCCACGCTGGTTGGTGCCTCGCACCCGGCACTCTACGATCCCCCGGTCGCCCTCCCGTCGTCGCCCGGTGACCTCGCCGCCGAAAGTTACCGTGTCGCCGCTGCGGAAGGGCGTGATGGCCCGCATCAGCAGGCTGCCGCCGTTGTAGAACGCCTCGGGCGGGAACGAGAGCTGCAGCATCTGGTCGACGTAGGACATGGTGGCCGGACCCGAATTCACAATGCTGCCGAAAATGTTCTGCCGGGCGAACTCCTCATCGGTGTGTATGTTGCTCTCGCTGGGCGGCCGTCCCGCCAAGCGGAAGGCGCCGCGGCGATTGATGACGTCCTGGCGCTCCGTGATGCTCAGCTCGGCCAGAGCCGTTCCCTCCACCGCCGAATCGAAGTCGAGCAGCTGGGAACGCCCACTCTCTGATCCTCCTCCGGAGGGGGAGGGAATTGGCAGTGAGGATGTGGGGTTGGAGTCGCCGGAACTGGCTGGTACCTCACGCTGTCCCTTGGCGTAGTCGAAGATGCAGGTGTAGTCGTACTCGACGGCCTTTATGCCGAGCTGATTGATTCCCTCAACGCGGAAGGTTACGAACCGGCTGCCCCGGCGCTCGTACTTCTCCAGCACACCGCGCGTGCCGGTGATGACGTCGCCGACCGATACGGGCTGATGCCAGCGGATTTCGCACTTGGCGAACGGGGTCTGCTTGCGGGCGGTCTGCGACTGTTCGTAGCCGACGAAACCATTGGCCTCCGCGATCTCCTCCCGCAGCAGCACGGCGTAGCTGAGCACCATGGTTGGCATGGCCAGCGTCGGCGCCGGTCCCCGATAGCGAGGGTCGTCGTTGAGGGCTACCTCCGCATAACCGGCGACGTTTTCCGCCGTTATTTCGACCACCGTCTCAGCGCCGTATTGTCCGGACTCCACTGCGTCGTAAGTCCAGAGCCGTTCCGCCTGCTCAACCATAGCGTCCTGCCTTTTGATGTATTGGAAACCGCGATTCCAACTCTGCGATAAGTCGATTCTGGGTCCATTAGCTGGAACCACCACAAAGTCAAAACCGTGATTATTTTCGCACATTTCACTTGGTCGGTGGTTGGTGAATCGTTGCCAAATGCATGGGTATGAGTGATTTGGCTACTGTAGAGGGAAGTGGAAGGGGACCGGAGATCGGCACCTTGGTTCTGGCAGGGGCGTGCAAGCCTACAAGTAGAGACGGGCGCGAGATCTTTGTCTCGCCCCCGTCCGTGGCAGGTTCCGGTCGACCAATCGCGGAACCGCTGTCCGCTGGTTGGAGCATCCCCGGCTATGCAGGGATTCCGAATGTTTGACCGTCCCTAGTAGGTGCGCAGCTCCTGGGTCCCTTGGACACTACCAGATTGGAACTGCTGGGCGTTGCTGGAGTCTTGATAGCAGGGGATTCCCGGAAGGAGGCATCGTTCGACGTTCTCCTCTCCGTTGGAGCCGAGCAAGATTCCAGATGCCTGTACTGCCTGGGTGAATTGCTCTCCGTCGGCTTGCGCACCGACGGGGGTCCCGTCGCTGAGCCAGCAGGGGATAGCCAAGAAGCAGCGTTCGTTGGTCTCCTGATTGAATTGCTCTCCGTTGGAGCCGAGTGAAATCCCCGAAGCCTGTGCGGTCAGGTTGAACTGCTCTCCGTCGGCTTGCGCACCGACGGGGGTCCCGCCACTGAGCCAGCAAGGGATAGCCAAGAAGCAGCGTTCGTTGGTCTCCTGATTGCCATCAGCCCCAGCCTCGGCGGCCAACGCCACGCCGGGATCTGCAGATCTGCTTACCCACAATAGAAATATCATTGCCGACAGCACGATTGCTGCAGATAAGAGTGCCCGTCGACCAGAGGTAACCGGTAGATTTCTGCCGAGTGTCCAGCCCATGTCTTGCCTCCCTACAAAAAGAATATGTTCTATGTTAGAGGCGGACTGACTCGGAAACCAGTGGTTTATATGAAAAGATAATAATAGAAATAATGAAATATTGTGAAACCTTGAGGCTGACCCCCAATAAGAATTGCAATATACAATAGTAATGTCGGTATATTATTGGAAAACATAAGCGAATGCCTGCTGTTGATTTATTCTCCCTGGAATACGCGCTACGGTATGATATGGGCCAAACTCCAACGGAGGCTTGGAAATGAAGGTTGGATTCATCGGTCTGGGAACAATGGGTGCCAGCATGGCCTATAACTGCCTGCAGGGCGGCAACGAGATGGTGGTGCACGACATCCGCCGCGAGTCGGCCACCCGGCACCTGGAAGCCGGCGCGGATTGGGCCGACTCACCTCGCGAGGTGGCCGAGGCGTCAGAGATCGTCTTCACTTCGCTGCCGGGGCCGGTCGAGGTAGAGGCCGTCGGCATGGGCGAGGACGGCATCCTTGAGGGTATGAGCGAAGGCAAGGTCTACTTTGACCTCAGCACCAGCACTCCCACCCTGATCCGCCGCATCCACGAGGAGGCGGCAGCCCGTGGCATACACGTCCTGGACGCGCCTGTCAGCGGCGGGCCCCGGGGCGCGGCATCCCGGAACCTGGCCATCTGGGTCGGGGGCGACAAGGAGGTCTTTGATCGCTGCAAGCCCGTGCTTGACAGCATTGGCGACAAGGCCTACTACGTTGGTCCCGTCGGATGCGGCGCCATCGCCAAGCTGGTCCACAACTGCACCGGTTACATTGTGCAGGCGGCGCTGGCCGAGGTGTTCACCATGGGCGTCAAGGCGGGTGTGGAGCCGCTGGCGCTGTGGCAGGCGGTCCGCAAGGGCGCCCAGGGACGTCGAGGTACTTTCGAGGGTTTGGCCGAGCACCTGCTGCCTGGCAAGTTCGACCCGCCCGATTTCGCCCTGCGCCTGGCCCGCAAGGACGTTGACCTTGCCCTGTCCGTGGGACGCGAGTACGACGTCCCCATGCGGCTGGCCCAGCTGACGCTGCAGGAAATGACCGAGGCCCTCAACCGCGGCTGGGGCAACCGCGACTCCCGCGTCGCCATGCTGCTGCAGGAGGAACGCGCCGGCGTCGAGGTACGCGTCGACGAGGACCTCCTGAACGCCCTCCTCGAAGAGGAACGCCAGTCGGGGTAGGGCTGTAGTAAAATCGGTGATCTCGAATCCTCAACCGTCAAATCGAGGTTGAGCTATGGTGGACCGGGCTACAGGTATTAATCCCGAAATGCTCCGTTGGGCAAGAGAACAGGCTGGTTACGCGACCGTCGAAGCGGTCGCTGCTCGCCTGAAACGTCCCGCTGCGGACATTGAGGCTTGGGAATCAGGAGCCAAGTTTCCGACGTGGCGGCAATTCGAGCGGTTGGCTAGAGATCTTTACCATCGGCCAACTGCTCTGTTCTTCCTACCCTCTCCCCCAGATGGGAAAGTCCCGAGTGCTGAATTCAGACGCCTTCCGGAAGCAGCGCTCGACGACTTGGAACCAGACACTTGGCTGGCTGTCCGCCAGGCCAGGGCACGACAGTTGGACTTGGAGGAATTAGCTCAGTTTGACGATTCCCAGGAGAGACTGATTGTTCGGGATCTGTCGGATGGCGTCAGGCAGGATGGAGCGGACAGCCTGGCTAGGGATGCTCGCGATTATCTCGGAGTCTCTTTAGATGAGCAGTTTTCGTGGAGGTCAGAAGACGCTGCTCTTGAGAATTGGCGGGAGGTGGTGCAATCAGTCGGCATTTGGGTTTTTAAACGTCATTTCAAGCAGAAAGACGTTGCTGGGTTTTGCCTGAATGGTGCTCATCGGCCGATCGTTTACTTGAACAACGGGCAATCAAAGGTGCGCCAAATATTCACTCTGTTTCACGAGGTAGCTCACCTGCTCCATGGATTCAACCACTTGGAACGTTCCGATGTCGGTTACTACATGGATTCGCTCGCGGGGCATGACAGAGCAGTTGAGATTGCGTGCAATAGATTTGCGGGAGAATTCTTGGTGCCTACTGACCATTTCAGGAGTTTCGCTGCCTCATTTATCTCAGACGGTTTAGACGACGGAAACCTGAATCTGTTAGCAAGGCGATACAAAGTCAGTCGGGAGGTAGTCCTGAGAAGGTGCCTGAATCAGAATTGGATTGACAATTCATTCTATAGCGAAAAAGTTCGGGAATGGAACGAACAAGCTGTTGAGCGCGGAGACACATCAGGAAGTGGGAACTACTATGCCAATCAGGGGACGTATTTGGGAGCCAAATACACTGCCCTCGCATTCCGTGGCTTCTACCGAGGTGCCTATGACGTCGACCAGCTGTCTGATTACCTCGATGTAAAGGCATCAAACATTGAGGGCATCGAAAGCTGGTTGAATCAAAGGCTGGCCTCTCGATGACAGATTACTGTCTCGACACGAACACGCTCAGCCAAATTTATCGCTTCTATTACCGAGACCGGTTCCCCAGTTTCTGGGTAAGGTTTCACAGCGTGGTGGGTTCTGGTAGGGCAAGTTCCGTCAGCGAAGTCGAAGCTGAACTCAGAGGCCCAGTTGGACTTTCATCTGCGGTCCAGGAGCTAAGACAGTTGAATCAAGGTTTTTTCTCGGTGCCATCCGCAGTAGAGCAAGACTTCGTCGGCGAGATATTTGGCATTCCTCACTTCTTGGGCCTGCTCAATGCCAAGGCCATAGCCAAAGGAACTCCCGTAGCGGATCCCTTTTTAATAGCCAAGGCGGCGACTATGGGTATGTGCGTCGTGACCGAAGAGGTACTTCGGCCCAATGCTGCAAGAATTCCCAATGTGTGTGGCCACTTTGGAATCCAGTGCATCAATCTTGAGCAACTGATGGAGCGCGAAGGGTGGCGGTTCTAGCCCCCTAGCCCTCCGGCGTCCAGCGGAGGTTGGGGCGGCGTGCGGCCTGGGCCTCGTCGAGGCGGGCTACCGGCGTGGTGTGCGGCGCGTTGCGTACCAGGTCCAGGTCCTCGTCGATCTCTGCGTTGATCTGCTTTAGTGCAGCCACGAAATCGTCGATGGTCTCCTGCGTCTCCGACTCCGTCGGCTCGATCATCAGGCACTCGGGGACGATCAGAGGGAAATACATCGTCGGGGCGTGGAATCCGTAGTCCAGTAGCCGCTTGGCGATCTCCAGCCCTCCGGCGCCCCGTGCCTTCTGCCAGTCGGCGGCGAACACCGCCTCGTGCATGCAGGTGCGGTCGTAGGGCAGACGATACACGTCGCGCAGCTGGTTCATCATGTAGTTGGCGTTCAGCACCGCGTTACCACTGATTGACAGGACCCCCGCCGCGCCCAGGGTGCGTATGTAGGTGTAGGCGCGTACCAGGACCCCAAAATTGCCATGGAACCCGGCCAGTTTGCCAATGGTATGTTCCGGCTCGGTCAGGCGGTACCGGTCGGACTCCGACCCCGCTACCACGGGAGCCGCGAGGTAAGGCGCCAGGCGCTCGGTGGCGCACACCGGCCCGGCGCCGGGCCCGCCGCCGCCGTGGGGCGTGCTGAAGGTCTTGTGCAGATTGAGGTGGCAGACGTCAAAGCCCAGGTCGCCCAGTTTCACCCGTCCCAGCAGGGCGTTCATATTTGCACCGTCGCCGTAGACCAGCCCGCCCGCCTCGTGGACGATGCGGCAGACCTCGACGATGTTGGTGTCGAACAGGCCAAGAGTGCTGGGAAGCGTGATCATGACTCCGGCCAGGCTGTCGTCGGCGACGTCGTGCAGGGCCTCGAGGTCCACGTTGCCCTGGCTGTCCGAGGCCAGCTCCACCACCTGGAACCCCGCCATGGCCGCCGACGCCGGGTTGGTGCCGTGGGCGCTGTCGGGGATGGCCACCTTGGTGCGTCCTGTATGGCCCTGGGCCTGCAGGTGGGCTTTGACCATCAGCATGCCGGCCAGCTCGCCGTGGGCGCCGGCCAGCGTAGCCATGCTCACCGCAGGGAGGCCGGTGATCTCGCCGAGGAATCCCTGCAGCCGGTGCAGCAGCTCCAGCGCGCCCTGCGACTGCTCGGCGGGCTGCATCGGGTGGATGCCGGCAAATCCGGGCAGGAAGGCAGTCTCGTCGTTGATCTTGGGGTTGTACTTCATCGTACAACTGCCTAGGGGATAGAAATGCGTGTCGATGGAGAAGTTGCGCTGGCTAAGGCCGGTGAAATACTGCACCACCTCCGGCTCCGAGATCTCAGGGAGGGGGAGCTCGTCGCGCAGCAACGCCGCGTCTGGCATGGGCTGCGGAGGCACGTCGGACGCCGGCAGTACGGCCCCGGCCCGTCCCGGTACGCTGCGTTCCATCAGCAGTTTGGATGTATCGCGGTTTCCGCCTTGACGCATTTCTCGTCTCCGTATGGGTGAGGAGTTTCCCAGATGTTGGCTTTAGTGTCCGTCGCTCTGGGATCCCTGTTCTTGCTCAAGTTCTCGTATGCGTGCCTCCGCGGCGATGCGGGCCTGACGCTCGTTGTCAAGTTCCGCCTCGGCTGCGCTGAGTCGAGCCTCGGCAGCGGCGCGGGCGTTCGCTTGGTCGTCGTAGTTGGCGATGTAACGCTGGGCAACTGGGTCATACCAGCGCAATTGGCCGTACTCCCAGCACAGGTCCAAATTCAGGACGTCGCTGTGGCCCCAATACCGCGTTTCGTCCACCTTGACGATGCTTATGGGTTGGTACTCGCCGTTCACCAGCCGGTCGCCAGCCAGGGTCGCGGGGTAGTAGTTACCGCCGGTGGAGTCAAAGCGCCAGTACTCCAGAACGCCAAAGTTGGCGTAGCCCCGCGGCTTGTTTTCATAGTCATTGGAGGCGGTATGCTCGGAGGCGACCTCTAGGACGAAATCCGGTGGTTTCCCTCTTTCGTCCAAGGCGAAGCACCGCCGGGCGACGGCAGCGTCGCGATCCACGTCGAACGCGATGAGCAGGTCGGGATATAGCTGCCCTGTTCGCTGGCTGAATGTCCAGACTATGGGCATCTCACTGATGACTAAGGCATTCCCCGTCTCACTGAAGTGCCTCGCCAGGGCCGCCTGCCATGCGGGATCGTCGAGAATCACCGAATTCTGCACATTGTTCCTCGAGGGTCTATCCGGGTATTGCTCTACCCGGGTGGAGGGCGGTGGGGCGGATTGTCTGGTGGTCATAGCAGTCCTGCCCTGATGAGGAATAGCAATTGGTCCACAGTATACGACAAGCAGGTTGCAGCGACTTTGGCCTCTGCGGATCGGCGATGCAGGGTGCACCGCAGTGCCTCTCCTTACACCGCTGCCAGCGCCGACGCCAGCCGGTCGATCTCGTCCCTGGTATTCATCTCTGTTACGCAGAGCAGCATGCCGTTGGGGTAGCGGTCGCTGACGTCCAAACCACCGAGGATGTTCTGCTCCATCAGCCGCCGGTTGATCTCAGCGGGCGGCGCCGGGCACTGGGCCACGAACTCGCGGAAAAAAGGCCCGCCGTTGGCGATGGAATAGCCCGGCAGCGCGGCGACCTGCGATGCGGCGTACTGGGATTTCTGGTAGCACAGCTCGGCCACCTGGCGCAGCCCCGATTTGCCCAGCGCGGCCAGGTAGATGGTGGACGCCAGGGCGTACAGCGCCTCGTTGGTGCAGATGTTCGAGGTGGCCCGTTCGCGGCGGATGTGCTGCTCACGGGTCTGCAGGGTCAGCACGTAGCCCACCTCGCCGTTGCGGTCCACGGTGCGGCCCGACAGGCGGCTGGGCATCTGGCGAATGTATTCCTGCTTGGTGGCGAACAGCCCGACGTATGGTCCGCCGTAGCTGGGAGGAATTCCCAGAGGCTGCCCCTCGCCGGTGACGATGTCGGCCCCGTAGTGGCCCGGAGGCTGGAACATACCCACGGCGATGGGGTCGCAGGAGACCACCGACAGGGCGCCTGCCCCGTGGGCTGTATCTACCTGCGCTCCGAGGTTCTCGATACCACCGTAGAAATTCGGGTACTGGGAAACCAGGCACGCCGTCGCGTCGTTCACGCCCGACGCAGCGTCGCTGACCATTACCACCTCAAGGTTCTGGGGACGGCAGTAGGCCTCGATGACCGCCCGGTAGGCAGGTGAGACGGTGTCCAGCACGGCGATGCGCTCACGGCGCGTCACGCGGCAGGCCATCAGCGCGGCCTCGGCCAGGCTGGTGGCGCCGTCGTACATGCCGGCGTTGGCCACTTCCATGCCATACAGGTTGCAGATAAGCGTTTGGAACTCGTAGATGACCTGCAACGTGCCCTGGCTGGCCTCGGCCTGGTAGGGTGTGTAGGCGGTGATGAACTCGCCGCGGGTCACCAGCGATTTAACGATGGATGGTATGAAATGCTGGTAAGAGCCCGCCCCCAGGAACGATGGGCCGCTGCCCAGCGTCCGGTTGCGTCCGGCCAGCGCGCCCAGCTCCCGCTGGATCTCCAGCTCAGGGAGCGGGTCAGGCAGGCGAAGAGGGGGATTGCGGTGTTCCTCGGGAATGTCAGCGAACAGTTCGTCGATGGACGAGACTCCCAGTGATGCCAGCATTCCAGCCTGTTCGTCGGGAGTATTGGGGATGTAGTGCGACTGGAAGTGGCCGTTTCCTCCGCCGTTGGCGGTTCGGTCAGCAGCCATCAGTGCTGCTCGGCCGCGTACGCGGTGTATTCCTCGGAGGAAAGCAGCGTATCCAGTTCCGAGACGTCGCTCATGGTTACGCGTATCAACCACCCATCGCCGAACGGGTCCTCGTTGGTCAGCTCCGGCCGGTCTGCCAGCGCGGGGTTGACCTCGATCACCTCGCCGCTGACGGGAGAGTAGAGGTCCGACACGGCTTTCACCGACTCAACCTCGCCCATCTTGCCCAGGTGCGAAACGGTGTCACCGGCCTTGGGCAGCTCGAAGTACACGATGTCTCCAAGCTGGTCCTGGGCGAAATGGGTGATGCCAACCAGCGCCCGTCGGGCCTCGGCATCTTCAACGATAATCCATTCGTGCTCGCGCGTGTAACTGCGGTCGTTGGGATTCATCGGGGTTCAACGCTCCTTGTGCCAGGGAGGAGTCGGGAAGATTTGCAGTCTAGTCGCTACGCCTGGCTCTTGCTGTTCTGGGGCGGCGGTAGTGGGGAAGGGTGGTCACGGTGATCTCTTCGACGAGACCCCGCTTGTCCATTTCGAGAACGGTTCCCGGTCGGGAGTATTCAGGAAAAACGTAGCCCATGCCCAGACTGGTGTCAAGGGTGGGCGAGTAGCAGCCGCTGGTGACCTGCCCTGCCGGAATGCCCAGCACGGACAGCGCATATGTGGCCCGGGGCGCCGACCGCCCGGGAAGCTGCAGGCCAACCAGGGTGAGCCTGGCGCCTTCCACTCTTTGTTTATCCAGCGCCGCGTGGCCAATGAAATCCTTGCCGAAATCCACAAACCTGTCCAACCGTGCTTCCACCGGCGTGGTTGACTCGTCCAGTTCATGGCCGTGGAGGGGCAGGCCTGCCTCGGTGCGCAGCACGTCCCTCGCTCCCAGCCCGCAGGGGACGGCGCCAGCGTCGGTCAGGGCCTTCCAGATGGCTGGTGCGGCACTGGACGGGGCCATGATCTCAACGCCGTCCTCTCCAGTGTAGCCGGTGCGCCCAACCAGCACATCTGCCCCGCACATTCGCGCGTCGGTCCAGGCGAATGGCCGCAGCCCCTCGAGGCCGGCCTCCGTCAGCGCGGCTGCCATCCCCAGGCCCGCCGGGCCCTGGCAGGCCAACAGCGAGGTCTGCAGGGTCTGGTCGTTCAGCGTCACGCTGTCGCCGAATCGCTGTCCGATGACCAGCCCGAACCAGTCGAGGACCCGGTGGCGGTTGCCGGCGTTGGGGATCAACAGGTAGCGGTCCTCCCCATTTTCATCGGGACTGAGGCGATAGAAAATGGTGTCGTCGATGACTCCGCCCCGGTCGTTGCAGATCATGCAGTACCGGGCTCGCCCGATCTCGAGGGTTGCTGCCGATCCCGTGACCACTGTATCCAAGAACGCCGTGGCGGACGGTCCGGAAATGTACACCCGACCCATGTGGGACACGTCGAAAAGCCCGGCGGAGGTCCGCACTGCGCGCACCTCCGAGATGATGCCCGAGGGGTACTGCACCGGCATGTCCCAGCCGCCGAAGGGCACCATCCGCCCCTCGGCGGCGACATGAGTGTCATACAGGGAAGTACGCAGGTTTGCGGAGTCCATTTTTGCGAGACCCCCGGATGCCGCAGACATAATGCGGCGGCATGTGTATCGAATCCGTCACAACCATGATAATCAACGCAACCAGCTGCCGCAACTTTGAGCCAAAAGGGCAAGAATGCGGTGGATAGAAAGTCGATCAACTCTCCAGCTAGACAATCGGCACAGATTCCAACCTGCCGGTCTGAGTAATGCGGAATACGAAAGGCCGAGGAGCACTGCCTACGGCATCCAAGATTCGTTGGTAAGCATTGAGGAAGCAACGCGTTTTCTCCCACCGTTGAGCGTGTCTCCCCCACAAATAGAAGCACCCGATGTCGTACTGCCGAATCGCCGAGAGTTCAACCTGTCTTCGGTGGTGTTGACTATCGTGGCCTATTACTATCCAGCTCCTTGATCCAACGTCGGCCATCCATTCGTCATCTTGAGAATCAGCAGGGAAGTGATTCTGGTGATATTCCACTCTTGTTGGAAGTCTCAGGATTTCTAGTGCCTTAGGAAGAGAGATTCCGACATCGCGATCAAAGAACAAGGTCAAGTGGTCCACTTCTGTTGATGTACGGGTGGAAGCGGAAGCCATCTATGCGATTCGTCGCGAAATTTTGAAATCGACGCCCTCGAATTGCAGCCCGTGCCGAACGTCGTATTCGTTAAGTCCAAAGTCGTCTTGAATGTCTTTGATTCTCTCACCAGCATCCCACCGCCCTTTGAGCGCCCAAGTAGGAATGCCCTTGACTGTTGGCGCGCCAAAGGAAATCCGTGGGTCTATGGACACGGGGTTTTCTCTCCCGCGTAGATGCCAGACTAGCGCAGTCTCATCTTCGTATTCGAACTGATGGAATCGGTCTCCGATCACGTCTTTCCAACCTATCTGACCATGTGCATCTGCAACTACTAGGTTGTTGGCAAATGCCTGACCTACGGTTTCCCGAAGTTCCAGCAAGACGTGATGTCCTTCGGTAAGCCAAGAATGCTCCGCAAAGGGATACTCTGACTTGAGCACTTGGGCAGCATAATCTCTGGCTTTACGAATTCGTTGCAGCGAGACTCCAAACTTGCGAAAGGTAGCTACGAAAGCGACCTCAACCAGTTGGTAGTAGGACAAATCATTACCCTTGCCCCGGCCTGGTAACGCTGCCGTAGTTCGCGGGTTCCCCAAATGCCAGCGGCTGACAGTTTGGGGGTGCACCTCGGCATAGCGACCCGCCTCGACAACCCGGTACGCCGGCAAATAAAGGCGCCTGCGCCACGGCGCAACTTTTGTCTCTGTCTGCACTGTCAGTGTACCATCCCCTCTGGTTACTCTATGGTTAACGATACTTGCGGGAAGATGGTTTGACAACTATGGCGCCTTAGGAAAGCGGCTCCCCCTACTCCCCCGGCGCAAGGCGGAAGCGCCACAGCGCGAGGGCCAGGAACACCGCTGCGAACACTACCAGCGCGACCATGGACGGCAGTACGTCGGTGAACTCCGCTCCGAACAGCATCAGGCGGTTCAGCGCGTCGTTGGCCCAGCCGTGGGGCGTCAGGCGCGCCAGCGACTGCATGAACGGCGGCGTGATGAACAGCGGCCACCAACTCCCCCCGATGGGGGCCAGCACCAGCGATGTCAGCACGGCGGCGGCAGAGGCGGTACGCACGTTGCTGACGAAGCTGGCCAGCAGCACGGCAAAGGCCGCCGATGCCAGCACCATCAGCAGGGACAGCATGATCACGGCCGTTGGCGACCCGCCCAGGTCGATATTGAAGGCCAGCGCCCCCACGGTCCACATCACCGCCACCTGCACCACGCCGATGGTGGCGCCGGCCAGGAATTTGCCGACGATCAGTGACTCCCGGCGCACTCCGTTGGCCATCAGTCGCTCCAGGGTGTGCGTCTGGCGTTCGCGGGCCAGGGCCTCGGCGCCCATGGCGGCGGTGAAAAAGACGAACATGGTCAGGTAGCCCGGCAGGACGAAGTTCGAGGAATTGAAGGGCGATATGTCCCCCACCTGCTCGATCCGCAGATCTACAACCGGGCCTTCCGTGTCGGCCAGCAGAATCTGTGCAACCAGGGCGGCCTCCTGCGGACCGCCGAGGGCACCCACCGCAGACAGGCTGGCGCGGGCCTCGGAGAACCGGGCAACGACTTCCTGGGCGAACCCCCGCAGCGCCGCCTCCTCTGCAGGTGGCACGTCGCCGACGTATACCTCGAAGGACGACGTTTCGCCAGCCAGGTAGCGCTGGGTGAAATCGGCCGGAAAGGAGACGAAACCGCCGATGTCGCCCGACTCCAACGCGATCAGAGCCTCGCTGTGCTCCATGGCCACAATCGGCCCGTCCGGATCGGACGCTATGGCATCCAGGGCCAGGATGCTGATTCCGGTCGCCTCCTGAGTGGTGAGGATGAATTGCAGGGGCTCGTTTTCCGGCCCCACGTCTCGCAGCGCCAGGCTGAACCCGATGACGAAGATGAACGGCAGCAGAAAGGCGAAGGCAAGGGCCGCCCGATCCCGGAAGAATATCCGGGTGTCCTTGGAGGCAAGTAGCAGGGCCTGGCGCAGGATAGTGTGCATGGCGGGTTACCGTCCCTCCGGCGTTATGCGGAACAGCAATCGGGCCACTGTCAGGCCAACGACCGCCACTCCCGCCATAACCGACAGACCCAGCCACTGCTGGCCCAGGTGCTCCCCTTTGGCAATGATGTTCTGCATCGCGTCTATGGCGTAGGCGTTGATGGTGGCCTGGGAAATGGTCTGCAAAAGGCTGCCTTCCGTTATCTCGAAAAACGTGCCGCTGAAGACCACCATCAGCAGGGTGAAGAACACCGCGGCCCAGGCGGCCTGGTTACGGGTGCGGGCCACCGCTCCGATGACCAGGGAGACGCCGGTAAACGCGGCGGCCGCCAGCAGCGAGAAGGCCAGCAACTCAACGTAGGCCAGAGGGCCGGCGGGCCGGAACACGACGAAGGCCAACGACAGCATGATCACTGTCTGGAACATGGCCCGCAACAGGCCGGACAGCAGCTTGCCCAGGAACAGTTGGTTGACGCCCAGGCGGGTGGTCATCAGCCGCTCCAGCGTGCCGGTGCGCCGGTCCTCGACGAAAGCCTGCGCCGCCAGCGTGACCGAGAACATCACGAACATGACGATCAGGCCCGGTAGCAGTCGGGAGAACAGGCCAATGCCGCCGTCCCCGGAGGCCTCCTGTCCCTCTCTGATGGTGTCATAGGGCCGACGCACCTCCACGGTAACGGCCGGATTCTCCCGGATGGAGGCCAGCTGCTTTGCGACCTCCTGCCCGATGCGATCCACGGGGACATCGGAGTCCGCTAGGGCCAGCCGGGTCTGTTGCAGGACCCGGGCGTCGGTGGCCATGTCCCGGGCAATGCCCCGAACGATGGCGGCCACGATCTGCCCGGTGTCGCCGCCGTTGCCCCGCTGCCGGAATACCAGCGGCGGAGGCTCGCCCGATTCCATAGCCTCGCTGAACCCCGCTGGTATCACCACCGCGAACAGGATGGCCGACCGGTCGAGGGCAGCGGTGGCGTCTGCCTCGGTGCGCTCCTCCACCTCAATCTCGGCCAACGAGTCCAGCCTCTCAACCAGTCCCCGAGCGTGGACGCCGCCGTCCATGTCCACAACGCTGGCCGGAGTGAACACCTCGCTTTCGCTGCTGAGCGCACCGTACATCAACGCGAACAAGAGGATGGGCAGGGCGATGCTGAACGCCAGCTCAGCCCGGTTGTTCAGGAAGAGCTTGAGTTCGAGCAGGGCGATGTGTACAGGTCGGAGCATGGGGAATGGGCCGCGCTACCGGTCGCACTCCCTCCCCCTCAGGGAGAGGGGTGGGGTGGGGGTGAAAGCCTCATTGCTTACGGCCATCAAGAATCCTGTCCATCCTGTCCAGCCATGCAAGTAAATCGCCCGCGCTAGTCCCGCAGGCTGTGGCCGGTCAGTTCGAGGAACACCGTTTCCAGGGTGACCTCGGCAGGGTCCCCGAACTCGGCCTTCAGCTCCTTTGGACGCCCCAGCCGAATCAGCTTTCCGTTGTCCATAACCGCCAAGCGGTCGCAGAGGCGGTCCGCCTCCTCCATGTAGTGGGTGGTGTAGAGGACGGTCATCCCCTCGCCGCGCAGGCGCTCCACGGTATCGAAGATGTGGCTGCGCGACTGCGGATCGATGCCCACCGTCGGCTCGTCCAGAAAGAGGAGCTGCGGACGGCTCATGAGCGACACAGCCAGGTTGACACGACGCTTCATGCCCCCCGAGAACTTGTCCACCTTGTCCCGGGCCCGCTCGGTCAGCCCGACTGATTCGAGGTGCTGCGCCGCCGCCGTTTTGGCCTCCCGCCCGCTGAGACCGGCCATGCGCCCGAAGAACACCAGGTTGTCGGTCGCCGAGAGTTCCGGGTAGAGTGCCAGCTCCTGCGGACAGACGCCCACCAGCCGTCTGACGGCGTCGCTCTCCCTCGTTACCGAGTGGCCGCCGATGGTCACGTCTCCCTCGTCCGGTGCCAGGACGGTGGAAAGCATGCGGATTGTGGTGGTCTTGCCGGCCCCGTTGGGGCCCAGCAGCCCGAAAATCTCCTGCTTGCGGATGCCAAAGGAGACGCCGTCCACCGCGGTCAGTCCGCCAAAAGACTTCCGCAGGTTGGTGGCCCTCATAAATTCCGGGGCGTCGGCGATGGTGGCGTTGGCTGTGGATGACATAGATGTTCAGGACCGCAGGGGATGCAGTGATTTGTAGTCGATCGCCCGTGGAATGGGCAGTATTTCCATTGTAGACAGGGTGCCGCTGAATTGGTATCAGTATTTGTGAACCAGCTTTCACGGCCTCGGTATCTTTGCTGACGATTGGCCAGGGTCATATCCCACCAGTTCCACGAATCCTTTGCCCATGACCTGCGGCTTGCCGATAGAGCCTGTGGCTGTAACGGCCCCCTCCCAGTAGACCACGGGCAGGATTTCCCCGGCGTCGAACTCGGCGTATAACAGCACGGGCAACAGCAGGAGTTCAATATCCAACGGCTCGATCAACAGAAGCCAGTGGCTGGGGTAATGGATGCCGGTATACGGACTCACCCGCGTGTCCAGTGCCTGCAGTGACACCCCCTCGCTGGGGACGTGCGTCGCCGTGCCGTCCGCCTGAACGTAGGTGGCGTAGGCTGCCACGCGCTCACCCTCCACGGGGCAAGACCCGGCAGCACAACTTTCTGGCGGATCGACTGGCTTCCAGACCACCGCTACCATCAAATCGGAGCCGTCGTTGAGGTGCAGGTTGACCCAGTCCCACCCGACGTCGACTCGCGAGATGTCACCCCACTGGTGGTCCATCCATCCGGCTCCCGATACTTCCCGCCGACCAGCCGCATCCTCCAGCCAGCCGGCCAGATCCATGCGTGTCCGCGAGTAGTAATACGTCTCCCCCGCCTCTCCCAGATCCACCAGCCCGGTGGAATCGTGCAGCACGACGTCCCGGGTTGATACAGCCTCCAGGTCCAGCGACTTGCCGCCCAGGTCGAACCGCAGCGCGTACCCCTCGCCGTCGCCGCGCATGACCCAGCCAGCGGCCTCGATGTCCACGCTGGGGGCATCTGGATCAAGAACGGCAAAGGCCGGCCGCTCCCCCGCAAAATGCCGCAGTTCCTGGTGGTCGCCAAGGGTGGCGTGTAGCAGATGCGGCGTACCCGTGCCGATGGTGGGAGACTGGAAAGTGACGAAGTGAAAGCTGTACTCCCGGCGGTTGTCGTCTCGCAGGAACCCGTTGAAATACCACCACTCGATGGGCGTCTCGTGCGGCGCCTCGTCCTCCGGCAGCGACACCAGTGGCCCCTCGTGCGCGGCGGCTGGCGTCGGGGTCGGTTTCAGCGTAGCCGTCGGTTCCGGAGTGCTGGTGGCGGGAATGGCCGTCGGCGTGGGCGTGGCGGGCGGTTCCGTGGGAACTGCCGTCGACGTTGGAATCTGAGCCGTGGGCATGACGGTGGCCGTGGGCTCCGGATTCCCCGAACAGGCTGTAGCGAGCCCGCTGAGAACCGCCAAGAGGATGGGCAAAGCCAGGAATCGGAGGGCTGCTTGCACCCGGGCTGCCGGAAGGCATGTGGTCGGTTTCATCAAGCGCAGGACGCGTCCGAGGTTCAATATCACCATCAATTATACGCTGGACTGGGAGCGCGAGAGCCAAATCAAAGTGAAATGAGCATAATTCCCTCTCCCTCAAGGGGGTTTTGGGGTGGGGGCGAGGTCCTTGCCGAACGCAACGCATTTTAGTGTCGACTAGCTTCCAATGGGCTTACGGAAGAAATCGCAACCAGATAATCGAAGAGCGTAGCAAGACTCGTGGGCCTCTCGATTATTTGTCTGAATCAGGATTTGCAGGATGAAAGGATGTTCAGGATTGCAATGCGTCAGGGAACGTCATCAAAATCCCGATAATCCTCTAATCCTGTTAATCCTGATTCAAACAAAATGGGGCCCCAAATGGAGACCCCTTCTTGCTCAGGTAGGCGGGGCGAGTACGCCGTACTTGCTCCATGCATCGGGCTACCGGTGGGTGATCAGGCCCTCGTCCATCAACGCCTTGATTGCGCCGTCGAATGCCTCGATCGACTGGTCGATGTCGGCCTCGGTGTGAACGCCCGACAGCACGCCGCTGGTGCGGGACATCAGGTCGACGCCCCTGACCTGCAGTGCCTGGCGGAAGTTGGTCTGGATCTCCGACGACACGCCCTTCAGCACGTTGGCATCGAGGCCCTCGACCGAGGTGCCGCCGAAGTAGATGTGGAACGTGGAGGACTCGCCGTATACCGAGGCGTTCACCTCGTAGCGGTCGACCACCTGCTGCAGCCCCGCCCGCATGCGAGCGGCCATGGCGTCGGCCTGTGCCTGCATCTCGCCGGTGGCCACGATGCGCATGGCGGCGTTGCCCGTGGCGGCCACGTACGGATTGGCGTTGAACGTGCCGCCGTGGTACACACGCTGGAACCGGTCATGGTGCGAGTCGCCGGTCTGCTCCATCACGGCCATCACGTCATCCCGCCCGGCCACGGCGCCGCCCGGCAGCCCGCCGGTCAGGATCTTGGCCATGGTGCACAGGTCCGGCCGGATGTTCAGCACTTCCTGCAGCCCGCCCGGACTCCAGCGGAAACCGGTGATTACCTCGTCCAGGATCATCACCACGCCGTATTTCTCGGTCAGGGCGCGGACACCCTCGACGAAACCCGGAATTCTGGGCACAGTGCCGTACGATGCGCCGGACCCCTCGGTGATCACCCCGGCGACGTTGCTGTCCGTCTGCAGCACGGCCTCCAGGGCGTCCAGGTCCGGCGGCAGCACGATCATCGAGTCCACCGTGCCCTGCGGGATGCCCGTGGACGACGGGACGTCGAAGGGGGCCAGGTTGCCCGGCATGACGTAATCGTGCCAGCCGTGATAGTGGGACTGCCAGCGAACGATTTTTTCCTTGCCGGTGTAGGCCCTCGCGACACGCATGGCCAGCGATGTGGCCTCGGCGCCGGAGCCGACGAACCGCACCTTGTCGGCGCTGGGCATCAGGTTGCATACTCGCTCGCCCCACTCCAGCACTGACTCCACTGGCGAACCGTAGTGCGAGCCCTGGGGCGCCGCCCGCACCAGGGCCTCCACCACCTCGGGGTGCGAGTGGCCCAGAAGCAGCGAGGCCGAGCCGAGGCCGTAGTCGATGTACTCGTTGCCGTCGACGTCCCACTTGCGGGGCCCCTGGCCGCGCTCGATGGTGATGGGGAACGGGTCGGCGACGTAGCCGTCGTGTCCGGCGCCTCCCGAGGGAAAGTGCTGCTGGAACCGGGGAAACAGCGCCGCAGACCGGGGATTTCTCCGAATATATTCCTCACGAATGGTCTCTGCCATCGTATTCCTCCTATCTTTTGCGTCTGTTCTCCTGCTTGCGCGCATTGTAACCCCGATCCTGGATTCTTCCAATCGTCGGCCCGTTCGCGCATGGGCCGGGGTGGGAGCGGCCTTTCAGCCGCTCCCTTGGGACGGATGGCTGGAGTGGGGGTGAATTCCTGGGCAGCAGCGGCCCGGCGCCCACATTTTCCGCTATCATTACGCCAGCGGTTACATGGAATAGGCGCGTGCAGCTACACGCTAAGATTGGAGAAAAGAGCATGGCCTCACTGAGCCGAGAGGAAATAGACGAGTTCCTGTCCCAGCCGCACCTTGCCCACCTGGTAACCTTGCGCGCATCCGGGACACCCCATGTGGCCCCGGTGTGGTACCTGTGGGATCAGGGTCGAGCCTACGTGATGGCCGACGCCGGTGCCTTGAAGGTGCGCAACGTCCGGCGCAACCCGGCTGTATCGGTCTGCGTGGCGACTCCCGATCGGCCCTACGCTTTCGTCACTGTCGAGGGTTCTGCCTCAACCGGAGGGGACGGGCTGGAGGCGATGGTGGAACGCATCTGCGTCAAGTATGACGGCCCGGAGCGCGGCCCCGAATACGCCCGCGAACTGCTGGCCGAAGACCGTATGGCCCTGATCACCATCGTTCCCGACCGTTTCATCTCTTGGAGAGACGGCGGCGATTAGGGAACCGAAGCCCGAAGTCTCGCTGCAAGAAAAGTCCTCTCTCCCTCCGGGGGAGGGGACTTTAAAGCCAACCTTTAAGAAGGTAGATCAGCTCAGGGAGGTCCCTCGCGGCGGTAGCACCGTGTCCATCCAGGCCACCAGGTCGCGGATGACCTCGCCGCTGATCTCGTGCCCCATGTCGTACACGTGGAACTCGGGGCTGTAGCCGGCGCTCTCCAGGTAGCTCCTGGCGGCGTGGGCCGTGGACTCGGCAATCATCTGGTCGTAGCGGCCGTGAGCGACGAAAATCGGCTGGGAGCGCTGGTCGGGCAGCTTCGGGTCGAGTTCGCCTGCCTCCGGCAGCACCGAGCTCAGCGCGGCGAGGCCTGCGAAGGTGTCCGGTCGTCCCAGTCCGCAGCGGTAGGTCATACCACCGCCCTGTGAGAATCCGAGCAGCAGGCAGTTGCCGGGCTCCACCCTGAACTGCTCCAGCACACGGTCAAAGAATTCGCCCAGGAGGGTCTCCGAGTTGGCCACCTCGTCTGGAGTCGAACCGCCGCGAGGTGTCATCCACCCGAATCCCGCGTGGCCAAGCCCCAGGTTGAACGGGATGGGAGCGTTGGGGCAGGCATAGACGTATCCGGTGGGGTTGATGGCGGGGGCCAGACCGGCCAGGTCCTGCATGTTGGCCCCGAACCCGTGGAGCATTATCACAAGGGGATACGATGCGTCCGGGTCGTATTCGTCGGGTAAGACGGTCAGGTATTTCAGTCCGGGACCGTCGTGCATCTCGCCTTTCATGCTGACCTCCACCGGCAGTGCCTGCCCAACCATGGTAACACGCGATGTAAACCGGTATGTGGCCGCGATTATGAAAAGGGGATATCATTTTCCGTGAATGAATGCCCGGATGCACGTTTGATTGCGCGGAGAATTGCATGGCCATCATCTACCACCTGACCAGTAGCGTGGAGTGGGCTGCGGCGCAGGCCGCCGGCGAGTACGAGGCACCCAGTCTTGCTGACGAGGGGTTCATCCACTGCTCCGCCGACGAGGCACAGACGTTGCGGGTGGCGGAGCGCCTCTACGCCGGCGTCAGCGGATTGCAGGTGCTGGACGTAGACACCGGGAGGCTGAGGGCGGAGGTCAAGCGTGAGCCCAGCCGGTCTGGCGAGATCTACCCGCACATCTACGGGAAAATAGACCTTGATGCCGTGGTCCGTGTCCGGGATCTCACCCTGGACTCCGACGGCAGGCACACGATCTCCGGGGAACCAGCCAATGAGTGATCCCTCTTTGCCATACACTACCCACGAGCTGGCAATGATCCAGCGCGCCATCGCACCCGCTCCACCGGCCCCTCCGGCGGAGTTCATGGCAGTGATCGGAACGGCGCCTCCCGACTGGATGCGCCCGTTCTGGAAACTGAGCGACCTGGAGCCGGACCTGTTCATCCGTGTGTCGCAGGACCGGTGGGTGATGGCCCTGGCGCAGTACGCGTTCTTTCCGACGGTGCTGGAGTGGCGCAGAGAGGGCAGATCAGTCCCGACGTTCCGGACAGCAGGACGAACCCGCGGGCCTGTGGGCATATTGCAGTCGGGCGATGACCAACTGGCCATCAAGCCGTTCCAGAATTCGCGTGAGGACGAAATCGCCAGCATCGCCGCGTCGGTGGACGCTGGACCGAGGCAATTTCCGTCGCTCTCGGGTTACCTGGCCGAGCAGTTCGCGGATGGGGTGTTCTTTTCTGACCTTCCACCCGAACGGAGGGATGCCGCCACGATGCGGTCGGTGGGCCAGCAGCTGGGCGGAATGCTACGGCGACTGCACGAGGCCGGGATCTATTACAATGATGCGACTCTCGCCGATCCCCAGGGCCGCTCGCACCTGATCGTGGCAGACGACGGCCGTTGCACCCTCATCGACTTTCGCGTTTCGCTACTGCTGGACCGCCACCCACAGTACAGCCGAGAAGAGGTCCACAATTTTGCCCGGACCCTGCCAATGTATCGCATCTTCGCCGGAATGGCCGACAATCGGGAGGAAATGGACGGTTTCCTGACGCAATTTGGAACACAGATGGCCCAGTCCAGCCGCCAGGACATTCTGGCCAGAGACATCAAGTTCGCCCAGCAGGGCCTGGCCATCGCCGGTCAAAAGCTGGGGCAGGACATCATCCCTCCGCTCCGCGACGGTTTTCTAGAATCCTACCGCCCTGCCGAGGACTGAGCCAAACGAGAGGAGGGCGGTGCCGGTCACCGCTCAGTCTGGTGTGGGGCTGGGGTAAGGTCGTCCATTCGCCACGGCAAACCGAACGGGCTAACCCAAGCGGGGCCTGATCAATCCCCATTCAGCGAATTTGAACCAACCAGGGTGGTGAGGGAAGAACGTACTACCTACCGCAGCGTTTTCATGTACTCGATGATGTGCAGGATTTCGTCGTCGGTCACTCCCAGGGTGGCAGGCATCAGCCCTGCCGTAAATCCCTTGGTGATCCGGGCGTTGGGTTCCTTAACTGACTCGACGACGTAGGCCTCGTCGACCAGGGCCGAAGTACCGTCCTCCAGTTCCTCCTCGGTGCCGTACAGCCCTTGCCATGTCGGGCCTACCAGCGTGGTGCCGTCGGTGGAGTGGCAGGCATTGCAGCCATATTTCAGGTAGATTTCCTCGCCCAGTGCTGCGTCGGGCCCGACTCCGGGACTGGGAGAAAAAGTCACACTGACGGTAGGTTCGGGAGCGTGAGTGGTCGGTTCTGCCGCGGATGTCGAGGACGATTCGTTGGCGAGCGCGGTAGCGGTGGGCGTTGAGACCGGGGCTGCTCCACCGCCGCAAGCCAGCAACAGAAAGAGGGAGGCGGACGCCAGGAGGAGGGCAATGGGTGAAGCCAAGGGGGGCCTCACCCTACTGCAGCGACTTCATGTACTCGATGATGTGCGGGATCTCCTCGTCCGTGACCCCCAGCGTTGTGGGCATCAGGCCGGCGGTGAACCCTGCGGTGATCTTGGCGTTGGGGTCCTGGATGGACTCCTTGATGTACTCATCGTCGACGGTAACTGATGTACCGTCTGCCAGGTCCTCCTGGGATCCGTACAGTCCTTGCCACGTCGGCCCCGTCAGCGAAGTCCCGTCCGTCGTGTGGCAGGCATTGCATCCATATTGCACGTACAGCTGTTCACCGTAGCCGGCATCCGGCTCACTCGGCGGTCCGGCAATGGGACCCGGTCCATTGGTCGGGGGTTCCACGGTGCTGTAGACGATGGTCGGCACCACCGGGTGCGGCGTCGAGATCGGTTGCGGTTCCGGTGTTGGGCAGACGTTCTCGCCGTGCTCCCCTCGTTCGTGGTCAAAGTAGCATTGGACGTAGGGAGCATCGTCGGCGCGCAGGTCGCCGCCCTTGATGGCGGTGAACAGCCCAATCAGCGACAACCCCACCATTACTGCCAGCACCATCCCCGCAACGAACACCCAGAGGAAGAACTTGTTGTCGAACTTCAGGTGCATATAGAACAGGATTACAATGGCGAACTTGATGCCCGACAGGAGGAACAGCAGGATGGTGGTTGACGGTTCCCCGAGGGCGTCGCTGATTACCTTCTCCGCCTCGCCTGGGAAGTCCATGATGATGACGAACTCGACGATGGTGATGGCGAACAGCAGTATCGCAATGACGACGTACTGTGCGAGGGATGGGTGCCCTCCGCCGTGGTGTTCAGTTTCGTGAGTTGATGCCATCTGGAGTGTCTCCCGGTATTGCGAAGCCGCTATTGCCTTTATTGAACGGTAACCAGTCTTGAATCGAACCTGCCCGGCTAGTGGGGCACGGTGGGCCCTGCGTCGAAGCCGCCCACCAGGTACAACAGTGTGAAGATTACGATCCAGACGATGTCGACAAAGTGCCAGTACAGGCCGCAGAGTTCCACGTCCAGCGCCGTGCCCGGATGCAGGCGGCCCTTGAATGAGATGATGAACAGCGCCAGCAGCCAGATGATGCCCAGCGTTACGTGGGCGCCGTGGAATCCTGTCAGCGTGAAGAACGTGGCGCCGAACAGGTTCTGGCCCAGGGTCAGCCCTTCGTTCTTGAACAGGTTGAACTCGTAGACCTGGAACCCGATAAAGATTGCGCCGAGGATGGCGGTGGCCAGCAGCCAGAGCTTGATACCCGTCTGGTTGTTCTCGTTGGTGGCCGCCAGGGCTCGCACCATTGCGAAGCTGGAACACAGCAGCACGAAAGTGCTGATGGTGGTAATTGGAATGTCGATGATATCGATTGGGTAGGGTCCTTGCAGGCTCTGCCCGCGGTAGACCATGTAGGTCGCGATCAGGGAGCCGAAGAACAGGCAGTCCGACCCCAGGAACACCCACATCAACATCTTCCGGTGGTTCAGACCGGTGGTGGTGTAATCGTGGCCTATGTGCTCGGGATGTTCGTCGTGGCCGCCCTCGTGGGCGCCATGTCCCGCATCCGAATGATGGGCCGTTTGTGGTGCGTGGGCCAAGTTAAGCGTCTCCTGCCCGGCTATCCTAGTGCTCTTCGGCGGCTGGGGGTTCATTCGACCAGCCGATGACGCCAATGAATGCGATCAGTCCGCCCAAGAACGACACGCCGTAGTGGGACAGCAGTCCCCCTCCGATCAGACCCACACCGACCGCCACGATGATCGGCCAGTACGACGGGCTGGGCATGTGTATCGTGCTCGGGTCCACCGCGGCCTCCGGTTCGGTGATAGGGTTGCCGGCCTCGCGAGCCTCTTCCTTAACGATCCAATAGTGGTCGCGGCCCTTGACCCGGGGAACCTCGGCAAAGTTGTAGGCTGGCGGCGGCGAGGCGATCGTCCACTCCACGCCGGGAGCGTCCCACGGGTCGTGGCTGACCCGGCGGGCGTTGCGGTTCTGCAAAAGGTTGTACAGGAACACCAGGAAGCCGACGAACAGTACCAGATAGCCTATGCTGGCCAGCATGTTCAGGTCGCCCCAGCCGAATTCGCTGGAGTAGGTGTATATGCGGCGCGGCATTCCGTTCATCCCAACGAAGTGCATTGGGAAGAATGTGATGTTCATGCCGATGAATATCAGCCAGAAATTAAGCTTGCCAAGCTTCTCGTTCAGCAGCCGGCCTGTCAGTTTTGGCCACCAGAAGTAGATGCCGGCGAATATGCCCATTATCGAGCCGCCGAACAGCACGTAGTGCAGGTGGGCGACGATATAGTATGTGTCCTGCTGCTGGAAGTCGGACGGAGAGACCGCGTGGGACACGCCGCTCAGCCCGCCGATTATGAACAGGAATATGAAGCCCAGGGCATACAGCATGGGAGTGGTGAGCTCGATGCTGCCTTTCCACATTGTGCCCAGCCAGTTGAATATCTTGACGCCGGTGGGCACCGCGATGAGCATTGTAGTGATGGTGAACACCGAGTTGGCGATGGGTCCCAGCCCCACGGTGAACATGTGGTGGCTCCACACCGCCCAGCCCATGATGGCGATGACGATGCCGGAAAAGATGACGAAGGGATAGCCGAACAGTGGCTTCTTGGAGAAGGTCGGCAGGATCTCCGACACGATTCCCATGGGAGGCAGAATGAGGATGTACACCTCGGGATGCCCGAACACCCAGAACAGGTGCTGCCACAGGATCGGGTCTCCGCCTTCGCTGGGGATGAAGAAATGCGTTCCGAAGTTGCGGTCCATCACCAGCTCGATCAACCCGACCGTGATGACTGGCATGGCCAGGATGAGCAGGATGGAGGTCAGCAGCGTCATCCAGACGAACACGGGCATGCGCATCAGCGACATCCCCGGCGCTCGCAGGTTGATGATCGTTACCACGAAGTTCAAACCACCAGCCACGGACGAGGTACCCAGGATCAGCAGGCCGATGGCCCAGAAGTCGAGCCCCATGTTCTGGCTGAATGGCTGTTCCGTCAGATTCGCGTAGGAGAACCAGCCCGCATCCGGCACCTGGTTCACGATGAAACTGAAGTGCATCAGGATGGAGCCGAACAGGAATATCCAGTAGGAAAGTGCATTCAGGCGCGGGAAGGCCACGTCTCTGGCGCCGATGGCCAGCGGGATCACGAAATTGAAGAACGCAACACCCATCGGCATGATCACCATGAAGATCATTACCGTGGCGTGCATGGTGAACATCTGGTTGTAGCGGCCCGGCCCGAGGATGTCCGAATCGGGGGTGGCCAGCTGCATGCGTATCAGGCCGGCCTCGATACCGGACAACAGCATGAAGACCAGCGCAGTGGCGCCGTACAAAACGCCAATCCGCTTGTGGTCGACCGTTGTTATCCAGCTCCAAACGCCGGTGGCGCCGTAAGCTGGTCGGGGCAGTACCTCTGTTATTGCAGCCATCGTTTCACTTTCCAGCAACCCTGCTGAACAAGGAGGAATCAGTGGGGCCGTCTCGCCCGGCCCACACTTGGGATTTTAGCGCAATCCGAGTCTAACGCAGGTTCAATAGATACTCAATTATTGCGTTGATTTCACCGTCGGTCAGATTGGCGTCGCCGCCTTCGTCGTACAACAGCGCGTTCGAATGCATGTAGTTGCCCGGCTTGATGTTCTCCGGGTTCTTGATCCAAGCGTGCAAGTTCTCCACGGTCAGGTCCGTGATGCCCGCCGCCAGGGTCTGCCTGGTGCGAAGGTCAGTCAGGTTGGGCCCGGGAACCGCGGCGTTCTCCGCTCCGGTCAGGAACTGGTCCAGCCGCACCTGGGCGACCGATTCCTGTTCCGGCCCGTTGACGGTGTGGCACAGCGAACAATGGACGCTGAACAACTGCTGCCCCTTCTGGCTCACCGGTGTCAGGGCACTGGGCGGGCTGTAGTCCCGCACCCAGTCCTGGTAGTCCTCCTCACTCATCACGGTCACGCGGAACCGCATCTGGGCGTGGGCGATGCCGCACAGCTCGGCGCACTGGCCGTAATAGGTAGCGGGCAATTGCTGCTCGATCAGGTCCGAGTCGGCCATCAGCCAGAGGGTGTTCTGGCGTGTCGGCACCACGTCGACCTTGCCGCCCAGCTTGGGAACCCAGAAACTGTGCAGAACGTCGTCGCTCTCCAGGGTAAAGCTGACCGGGCGGTCGACGGGTATCTTAAGCTCATTGGCCGTGGTGATTCGCTTGCCATTGCCGTCGGCATCAGGGTACTCAAACTCGAAGTACCACTGGTGGCCAATCACTGTAACATCCAGGATTTCGCCCTGGTCGGTGGGAGGCTGATCCAACTCGAACAGGGTGAACACCGACCAGATGCCAAGCCCGAGGATCAGGGCGGTGGGAACGATGGTCCACGTGACTTCCAGCGCCGTGTGTCCGTGGATCTGGGGAGGGCGTGGCTGGCCTGGTCGGCGCCGGTAGCGTATGACGATGTAAATCAGCGCGCCTTCCACCAAGACGAAAACCGCTACCATCGTCCAGAGAAGGACGTTGAAAAGCTGAAGCTGTTTCTCGGCGACCGGCCCTACGGGATCCCACGTTGACTGGATCCCCTGGCTACAGGCAGCTGATAGCAGGAAAAGGACGGCTAAAACGCCAAAAACAGCCACACGTCGTGGCCGGAACAGGCGCGGGATGGGTAGCTTGAGGTCGTCGGAGGACATTTCAGGGCTCGTGGGAATGGTTTCCGCTGGGGAACTCAACCTTCTGCCTCCCTTTGCCGTAGTCAAAGGGCTCTCAAGAGGACTGATACCCCAGTGGCGGACTCCCCAAATTCGCTCGCCAATTGAAGTATGTGCAATTTTTCACGTACCGCGCGAAACAGTATCACAGGCCGCCGTTAGTGTCAATGAAATCTGCAGCCGAAATGGGTGTTGTCGCGGTTGAGGAAAAAACGCCTCTCCCTCCAGGGGGAGGCGTATGGCGGGCAGTCAATACCTGGTCATTAGATATCGTCCGGTTGGGCGCTCACAGCCACCAACCTACGGCCCTTGGTCAATTACAAAGGTAGGCGGTAAACGCCGTCGGCCATCATGGCCCCGAAAAGCAGGGCCAGGTAGAGCAGAGAGTACAGGTATAGGTTGCGCGCCCTGGGTCTCCTTGGCTGGTCCAACGGGGGCTGCTGGCGCAGGCGCCAGGCGCCCCATACGAATACTCCGCCAAGCACCGCAGCGGCAACGAGGTACACCAGCCCCACCGCCCCGGTGGCGGCAAACACCAGCGTCAGGGCCACCAGCACCAGCGAGTACATGAAAATGCTGCCCACTGTCCGTTCCTCACCGGCCACGACCGGCAGCATGGGCACCCCGGCTCGCTCGTAGTCCCCTTTAATCAGAAGGGAAAGGGCCCAGAAATGAGGAGGCGTCCAGAAAAAGATGATGGTGAACAGGTAAAGCGCCGGTAGATCGAAGGCGCCGGTCACTGCAACCCAACCCACTACCGGAGGAATGCTGCCCGCCGCGCCTCCGATGACAATGTTCTGCGGCGTGCTCCGCTTCAGCCATCCGGTGTAGACCAGCACGTAGAACAGCGTCGCGGCCAGCGTGAGCCCGGCGGCCAGCAGGTTCACCCAGTAGGTGAGCACCCCGAAGGCCACTACGTTCAGCGCTATACCGAATGCCAGCGCAGCCAGGGGGCGCACCCGTAACCCCGCCACCGGTCTGGACGCGGTGCGCGACATCATTGAGTCGATGTCCTGGTCCATGTAGTGGTTGATGGCGTTGGCTCCACCCGCGCCCAGTGCTCCGCCGACGCAGACCAGCAGGAGCGTCCAGAGGTCCGGGATGCCCGATCCGCCAGTGTGCCGGGAGGCCAGGAACATGCCGCCGATGGCGGTCACCAGCAGCAGCGATATGATGGGCGGCTTGGTGAGGGTGAGGTAGTCCGCCAGCACTCGAAGCAGACCGGTGCGCTCGCCATTCCTCGAGGAGGCCGCGGTTTCGCCGGTCGCATCCATCGCGGACTGCCCTTCTGTCAGGCCCGATGCGTCGAGAGCCTCTATGTGTCCTGCTTGTTCAGCCATATCGTCCAGTGCCGGCTATCGGGCCGGTTCCCGTGAATAACTGAGTATTGCCAACGCGGCCGCAAAGGCCCAGACCCCCGAGGCCAGTGCCAGGTGAAGCGCCCGTAGTTCCACATCCTTGCCGAACCCGGCCCAGATTACGCCCGCTCCAACGAGAGCTTGCGCTACGAACAGGGCCACGGCGGACATTGACAGTATCCGGACCAAGGGAGGTTGGGTGCGTCCGCGGAATCCCAGGTGCAGGGCATACATTACCACCAGACCGGCAATCAGGGCCACCCATCGGTGCGCCATGTGAATCATCGCCAGCTTGTTGCCCGGGAAAAAACCGCCCCAGTCGTTGGTGCACAGTGGCCAGGCAGGGCAGGCCCAAGTGGCAGAGGCCTCATTGGTCAGGTAGGAGCCCGAGAGCAGCAACAGGAACAGGGCCACCGCCGCCACCAGCGAAAGCGGCGGGAATAGACGCACTTTCCCCGTGGCCCACGACGGCGGCTCACCCTGCATTCCGCCACGATACGACATTATCAGCACCAGGACGCAGCAGGCCATGGTCAGCTCCGCAACGGCCAGGTGCGTCATGACGACGTGGGCCGAGAGCTCGGTCACTACGGTCACCGCCCCCAGGAGGGCCTGGATAATGACCAAGACGATGGCGGCCGTGGCAGGCCAGAGGACCCATGGCTCGCTGCGGTATCGCAGCCAAGCGCCGATGAAGGTGGCGGCCACCAGCGGGCCGACGAGGAATGACGCCGCCACGCGATGGGCGTATTCGATGATGGCTTTGGATTCCAGCGGCGGCAGCCATTGCCCCGAGCACAGGGGCCAGTCGTCGCCGCAGCCCAGCCCGGACTCTGTAACGCGCACCACGCCGCCGAGAATCAGCATGGCGAAAACCGAGATAGCTGCGGCCCAGGCCAGTCCCCGGAACCAGCCCTCCGTGGCCACGCTGTCGGAGGTGAACCGACTACCGACGGCTACTGCCATGGCGTCGCACCGTCCGATATCGCAGGACACGTGGTTTGTGGCGCAATATGCCGGAGCGGGGATCCTGGTGGATTCGAGTGAAAAGAGATGCCGTACTTACCCCGGGAAGGAAGCCGCAGAGAGGTGGAGAGAGGGCCCATAATCATCCGGTGGCGAGTGTTCGGCCAAGTGCCAAACAGGTTTGCCCGCAGCAAATTGGGGAAAACGGCGACGAAAAACGTATCATCGAGCGGCCCGGATTGTCAATGAAATTCGATTGTGCCCATCAGGATCAGGACGGATGGATTATGCGGCGCCAAGAATCTTGTCTGAATCAGGATTAGCAGGATTTAAGGATGATCAAGATCGGGGAGCATCATGAAAATCTCAGAATCCTGTGAATCCTGATTCAGACAATGGCCATGCCACCCCTACCCCTCGCCAGAAAAACCAGTTCACCTTAAAATGTGCTTTAACGAAGTTGGCGAATGTGGGAAAGATCATCCATGGCCAAGAAAAAATGGAAAAAGCAAAAGCATCAGCTCGCTGCGGATCATCAGTGGACGGCGGCGCCCGGCAACAAGGTATTTGTGGCCGATGCCGGGGCCATGCAGTTCGAGGTGCCCCGCAAATGGCATCTCAGCCAGGGTGAGAGCGGCTCCATCCGGTTCTTCGACAGGAAGCGGGAGGAGGAGGCCGACATACGGCTGGAGGTCACCCTGATCTACGCCCCCGATATCGACTGGAGTGGACTGCCCCTACCGGTGCTGATCGAAAAAACGGCGCTGTCCGGGGATTCCCGCGGAATTACCAACCGAGGCCCCTACCAGGAGCTCAGGCGCGCCACTCTGGAGGCGGCGTGGCTCGAGGTCGATTTTACGGACCCCACCGAGAACCGGCCAGCGCACTCTCGCATTGCCCTGGCCCGAGGTCCAGGGGCCTACGCGCTCATCACCTTCGATTTCTGGCCCGAGGACGGAGACCGGGCGCGCCCGGTATGGGACTCGGTACTGGGCTCGCTGAAACTGGACGGTAACAACCGCAACCGTCTCAACCTGGATGGCAGCCCGCGCCTGCCCAAGTTCAGCATGAACTAGCGTCCATACGTCAGGCCGACAGACGGCCAGCGACGCCCGCCGCACGTCGATGGTAACGGTTGGAATTGGCTGCCGGTGGCGGGCCTTTCGAGGGGAGGAGAGTCCTCGCTTGACCCGCACCCGGCAGCAATGGGCGGAATGGGATGGGGGAAATCCCCCGCGGTTCCCTCATCCCAGGGAATGCTGTTCTTGAGCGTCCGTCCCCCATCCGGGAGTGTTCTCAGGACCCTGGCTGGATGCCGGACGAGCTAACCTCCCTGCGAACCATCTCCACACCCTTGAGGTCGGCATACCGTGCCCGCATCTCGTCGAACGCGTGATTCCCGCCAGCAGTCTCGGGATCATGATTCCCAGCGGACTCCCGCGGCAGGTATGCGCGCAGCAGGGTTTCTCCGTCCGAGTCCACTAATCGGACGTAGTGCGATGTCAGATCGCCGTGAGTCTCGACCAACTGGATGCTGCCCACCATCTCGGGCTCCAGGTGGAACAGCCAGTTGTGGGCCCGGATGGTGATGTATTTGCCGTGCGCCTGCGGCTCCTGAATGCCCCGTGAGTAGTTCTCACTGACCATGTCGCCGGGCCCGACGATCCACATCAGGGAGTCGCCGAGGTTGGTCAGTTCACGAATGATCGGCAGAGTGGCTTCCATAGCGTCTCCAGTTCTGGTCTGACTGTTAGCGCCCTTCGCCGGACCGGCATTTCGGTACAAATTGAAGGCAACAAAAAAGCCCTGCCCTCGAGGGCAGAGCTAAGACAACAAACGATATGCCGGCGCCCTTCCTCGAAGGCCGAAACATTGCCAGGAGCCGTGGACCGGACTCGTCGCAGTAGCCTATTGCCACCGTGACCTACCGTTGCGGGACAGCGCTGGACTTTGACCAGCTTCCTCGTTTACCCCTTTTGAGGGCACTCCCAGCATGGGTTATTCGGTTGTAAACCGGCACCGAAATGCCTGCAGCAATGATGTCCCATCCGCCGCCGACTGTCAACCGGCTGCCAACCAGGAGGGTGTCATCGGTCAGGTGGACGGAAGGTCATTGTCTAAATCAGGATAGGAATTACGAGGTTGGCTATGAAATTTCCTCTCCCTCAGGGGAGGGTCAGGGTGGGGGGTGAGATCTCCAACTGCGTAACTCCTATCAGGATTTGCAGGACTCAGGGAAAGACAAGATTGGGTTCCCAACAGGGAAATCCCTAAATCAGACTAGTCACAGTTCAGACAGTATCCTTCCAATCGTGTTGTGGCAATGACGCTACACGAGCTCCATCAGCTCATCCAGCACCGCGCGCCAGTGGGTGCGCATCAGCTCCCGCTCCTCGAGACTGGACAGGCGCTCCTGGTGAAATCGGACGGAAGTCCTGTCTCCGGCGGGCGCCAGGTAGATTTGAAGCGTGGACGGCTGAGCCAGGTCTGGATGGCTCCACGTCAGGCGGACTCGCTCCCCAGGGACGCATGACCGGACTTCCCCTTCGTGCCCCTCGTCTGTCCGGTATTTCGCACCTTTTTTGAGTTCCAGCGTCTCGACACTGCCCAGCCAGATGTCCCTCCCCGGACTCTCGGCCAGCAGGGACCACGCCACGTCCGGGGGCACCGGCAGGGTTTTCTGCACGCCGATCTGAAAGTCGGCGCCCGAGGTCTGACCCACCACCCGCAGTCCCTTGGCCTGCTCGTAGCCCACGGCCACCGACTGTTGCCACCAGCCGCTGGACAGGCCTCCGGGGCCGGCGATCAGCGCCACGATCTCCTTGTGCGTCATCTCGGCGGCGCCCAGTTCGTCGAGAAACGCGGCCCACTCGTCCCAGTTTCTGCCGGTGGCGGCGGCGACTGCGTCATCGGAGACACTGCTCAGTTTTCGTTTGTTGGGCGGCACGTTTCGCTCCTGCATGTTGGGGGTATCAGATAATATAAGCCATCGCCCGCTCCATTGCTGGACTGGCGAGTAAGTCGGCGGGTGTACGCCGCGGTCGATTTTTTCGGGGCCCTGAATCCATACAACGTGCACAATCCTCCTCTGCAGAGAGGCGACAATTGTGCTAGCTTGTTTTGCGGACCCGGGACTGGTGAGTAACCCCGCAATAAATCTGGATTGATGTAATCTGAAATGTCGCACGCTCTGGTTGTGGAAGACTTGGTCAAGCGCTACGGCGATACTGTTGCCGTCGATGAGCTGTCGTTTTTCGTGGAGCGCGGGGAGATATTCGGACTGCTGGGGCCCAACGGCGCAGGCAAGACCACCACGCTGGAGATAGTCGAGGGGCTGACCACCGCCGACTCGGGAATGGTCAGCGTGCTGGGCCTGGATGTGGCGACCCGCAGCCGCGAGGTCAAGTCTCGCATCGGCGTTCAATTGCAGGCGTCCTCTTACTATGAGTACCTGACTCTCCACGAGATCCTCGCGCTGATGGGCAGTTTCTACCATACCCGCCTGTCGCCCGGGGAACTGCTGGAGACGGTCAGCCTGGGGGACAAGGCCCGCCGCCGGGTTCGGCAACTTTCCGGAGGAGAACAGCAGCGGTTCGCCCTGGCCGCCAGCCTCGTTAACAACCCCGAGCTGGTCATCCTCGACGAGCCCACCACCGGGCTTGACCCGGTCTCCCGCCGCGACCTGTGGGAACTAGTCGCCCGGGTCCGGCAGGGCGGCGCGACGGTGATTGTCACCACGCACTACATGGAAGAGGCCGAGGAGCACTGCGACCGGGTCGGCATCATCAACCACGGGAGGATGCTGGACAGCGGTTCCCCCCGGGAGCTGATCAGCCGCGTCGAGGCGACTTACGCCGTCAAGGTGCAGACCGAGGCGCCGCTGGACGGCGAGCAACTGGAAGCGCTGCAGACCTACGGTGGGAACGCCCCCGTCGTCCTTGGCGGCATCGATGAACGCGCCGCGAACGCCTACCTTCTCCGCATCGACGGCTCGCCCGCGGCTCTCCAGGATCTGATGGACCGGATGGCACGGGCGGGCATTGCCCTGGAACACCTGGAAATTACCCCAGTAACCCTCGAGGACGTGTTCATAGAACTGACCCGCAACTGAACGCATTGTCCGAACTGTGATTTTTGTGATTACAAGGATTAACTTGATTGGATGTTGGAAAATCATGAAAATCCTCTAATCACAAAAATCACAGTTCAGACAAAGAGGCCTACTTGCTGGCGATAACCCTGGCCAACGTAAAAATGATGATCCGGAATCGACAGGGCCTTTTCTGGGCCCTGATTTTCCCGCTGCTGTTGGTGGTGGTTTTCGGTCTGTTCGATTTTCGGGGGGTTACTCCCACGGGGCTGGCGGTTGCCGACCTTTCGGGCGGACCCAGGTCTGAAGTCCTGATGGAACGATTCGACGACATCGCCTTTCTCGACCGGGAAGAGTTGGTCGCCGATGAGGACGGCGCATTGCAGCAGGCCCGGAACCGACTGGTCGACGGGGACCTGGGTTACCTGGTGGTCATCCCTCCAGGTCTTGACGACCCTGCTGCCGAGAGCAGAGTGGGCGCTCCCGAGCCGGTGACGCTGGTGTACTCCACCCGGAATCCCGAGCGCAACCAGCTCGTCGAGGGCGCGATTCGCAGCCTGGTCATCGAGTTGCGCTCCGACGGCCAGCCGGTCCTGCCCCGGAGCCTGGTGGTATCGGAGGTCATCGACGTCCCCGAGGTGGACTACTTCGACACCGTGCTCCTGGGCCTGCTGGGACTGGGGATCATGACCAACTCCATCATTTCCATCGCCGTGCGCATCAGTACATACCGCAACCAGGCTGTGCTGAAACGATTGCTGGCAACGCCCCTGCCAGTGTGGAAGTTCTTTGCCGGCGAGATCCTGGCCCACCTGCTGCTGGCGATAGTGCAGGCACTGATCATCCTGGCCGTGGGGGTGTTCGTGTTCGGCGGCGACATTCACGGCAACCTTGGCTGGGTGCTGCTGATTGTGCTCCTTGGAACGGTGGTGTTCCTGAACATCGGGTTCATCCTGTCGGCCTGGGCCCGGAGCCCCGCTGCCGCCTCAGGCATGGGCAACGCCGTGGCCCTGCCCATGATGTTCCTCGCCGGCACCTTTTTCTCCACGGCGTCCCTGCCCTGGGTGCTCCCCTACGCCGCGATGGTCCTGCCGCTCACGCCAATGCTGGACGCGCTGCGAGAGGTCGCCATCAACAGCGCGCCACTGTGGGATACGTGGCCACAGCTTGCCGCCCTCGGCGCCTGGGCTGTGGCCACCGCGCTGCTCGCCGTGCGAGTGTTCCGGTTCCGATAGCGAATCGGCAGGCAGGAAACCCTAGGGGGTGCTCGGGAAGGTAAAGGTCAATCCCGCAACGACGTGGCGATCAGGTGGCCCTCACGCTCCTCGTAGCTAACCTCGATAGTCTCTCCGAGCACCTGGTGAAGCCGCAGGTGCGCCCCGTTCTTTTCCAGAGCGGCGTCCGTGGTGAACGTCCACACGCGGCCGGCTTCGTCGCGGATGCGTAGCGTTTCGATCTCCGCCAGGTTCCGGTCGGTGGCCTCAACTACCGTGCCTCGAACCACTCCGGGCTCGCTGCCCCCACAGGCCGCCGCAACGCTGATCAGGCATAGCACGGACAGGATCAGCAGGCCAGAAAGGAATGCCCCCACCCTGATCCTCTCCGGGAGGGAGAGGGGAATTGCCGCAAGCCCGCTAATTCAGCAGCTCCTGCAAAGAGGCGCTTATCGTGTCAGGAGGAGCGTACGACTCGAACTTGGCGTGAATGATGCCCCCGGCGTCGACCACGAAGGTCCACGGCTCCGTGGGGAGGTTCCACTCGGTCACGGCGTCCACCACATCGTCCTTGCCAGGGCGCTGCCCGGACTGGATGAGGTGCGGGTCCTTGTAGACCTCGACGTGAACGAAATTGGCCTGACCTCCGAATTGCCCCCGTAGACCGGTGAGGTCCTCGACAAGAGGCCCACAGGTAGCGGTGACGCAGTAGGCGGGGGTGGCGAAAAGCAGGACCAGGGGCTTGCCATCGGCCAGCGCCTCGTCGAGGGAAAGCGCGTACAGGGCTGGGTCAGGAGTGGGATCGGTCGTTATCTGCGAGAGATCGGGAACGTCCGAGGCCCTCGCGGTCATGCTGGCCGGTGCCTCGGCGCCGATGGCCGGGGTGGCGCTGTTCTCCTTGACCAGGAACGCCGATTTCGCCGATACGGCCAGCCCTTCACTGCTGGTGAATTCCGTCTCCAGCTCCCAGGCGCCTGCGGTGTCCAGGTTGGGGTGGATGACGAACACCCCACCGAGGAACGGCCAGGCCTCGTAGCTGGCGGTCAGAGATTCCCGTGCCTCGCGCGCCTCGCTATTCGGAGGGAGGTAGTAGGTGCGCACGGTGGCGTTTTCCGCTTCAAGAGGGGGACCGTCGCTCCTGACCACGCCGAAGGCGATCCGTTCCCGGCCCACTCCGAGGTCGGAATTCACCACCACGGCGGCGAACTCCGGGCCGCCGAACTCTTCCGTCGGCGGTACGATGACGTCCGAACCGCCGCAGGCGACCCCCAGGAGAATTAAACACAGAGTACACAGAGACCACAGAGATTTTTTCATAAATTTGCCTGATTCCATTTTGTTCCCGGATTCTCTGCGGTCAGTTTCTAATAGTTGATGGTGCGGACGGCGCCGCCCTCAACGCCGATGGTCTGGCCGGTGATGGCGCCGGCGCGGTCTGAGACCAGGAACAGTATCAGGTCAGCGATGTCGTCAGGCTCGACCATGCGGCCGATGGGAATCCCGGCGATGGCACGGGTCTCGGCCTCCTCCACGGTGATGCTGGCGTCGCGAGCCTGGCGCTCAAGGATCATTGTCTGACGCGGAGTGCGGGTGGTGCCGGGGTGGATGCAGTTTACGAGAATGCCGTCGGTGGCAACCTGGTCGGCGAGATTCTTGGCCATGTTGGACACGGAGGCGTTGGTAACGCCGTTGCTGTTGGTCAGCGGGTTGGACTGCCGGGCAGCCATGCCCCCGATGTTGATGATGCGACCGCCGCCGCGCTCCCGCATGTGAGGGATGACCTCGCGAGCGCAGCGAACGTAGCCCATGACCTTGACATTGATATGGTTCCACCAGTCCTCGTCCGCCAGTTCCATGAACGGCGCGGCGGTGGAGTTCACGGCGTTGTTGACAAGGATGTCCACCCCGCCCAGCTCGGCGACGGTGGTGGCGACCAGGTTCTGGATGTCCTCCGCGACGCCGGTGTCGGCGCGAACAGGCAGGACGCGGCGCCCCGTGCGGGCACGGATTTCCGAGGCAGCATCCTCCAGGTCCTCCATGCCGCGGGCGCAGATGGCGACGTCCACGCCCTCCTGGGCCAGCGCCAATGCCGTGGACCGCCCGATGCCCTTGCTGCCGCCAGTAACGATGGCGATCTTGCCTTCGAGTCCGAGATCCATTTGCTGCTCCTGGGTTGCTGAATTCCTTAGGAGTAACGCGGTTGGAGGTCTCACCCCCACCCTAACCCTCCCCCTGAGGGAGAGGAAATTTCAGCGATTGGAGGTCTCACCCCCACTCTAACTCTCCCTCACGGGGAGAGGGTATTTCATTGGCAACTACGTCACCCCTATTCCTACGAGATTGTAACGCACGCCCCGACTGAGGATGCTACCCCGGCACGCAGCAGGCAATCAGGCCCGAGGCATCCGGAGCGCCGTCGATGCTCGATACTGCCGACGCTAGCCCGCTCAGTTTGTCCGTGGGCCACTCCATGTCCGGGAAGAGTTGACTCAGACGGTTGGAGGTAGTGGCGAAATCCCATTTCAGCTCGTCGCCGGTGAACTCGTCGCTCACCACTTCGCCGGAGCGTGTGCGCACGCTGATGCGCGGCGCGAAGGAGCCGCGAGTGCGCTGCCCCTCCACCGTAACCCGTTCCTGCAGGTCCATCACCTGCCGGTCGAAGTCAGCGGAGTCTATGCCCGGGTCGAGGCGCTGGCGCAGCGGCGGATAGCTGCCATGGGCCCAGGTGTAGGCGGTGAAGTAGTGGGTGCTGCCCACGCCGGGCATACGCCGGTCCGTGTTCGGGAAGGCCGGCGACGGATAGGTTGTCTCCAGCCAGTTCATCTCGACGGTAATGGACTCGATGCTTTCCGGCGGGATGTCGTGGGCCGCGCGCATCCTTGTGGTCAGCTCGATGACCGGGCAGTTGTAGCCCGCCGTGGGGTAGATCTTGGGTGTGACGTGCATGAGCTCCCACCGCTCGCCCAGTTCCTCCACCGTTGCGGCGAGGTCGGTGGTCCCGGGGCCGCCATCACCGGGAGGGTTGGCGGAGAACGTGTAGGGCAGCTCGCCCCGGTTGTTGCCGACAAAGGCGTTGTAGAACCCGGCATCCCCCTCGAGGCACGTCTCCGAGCCGCGCAGGTTCTCCCGGGCCAGCAGGGCGGCCATGATGCCGCTCCGAGTTGCGTTGGGCTCGTGGTACAGCATTTCCCGTCCGCTCACTCTCGGTCCCTCGGTGGTGCCGCCCGCGAAGGTGCAGGCTAGTGCCAGCGCGGTGACCACCTGGTCTTCGTCCAGGCCCAGCAGCTTGGCCGTGGCTACCGCCGCGCCGAGGGTGCCGTAGACCGGGCTGCACCGGAACCCCCTGGCCTGGGTGCTGGGGATGAAATCGCCGGCGATTCGCGCCTCCACCTCGTAGCCTGCCGCCATGGCCGTGAGCAGCTGCTGACCGCTGGCGCCGGACAGCTCGGCGGACGCCATCGCCGCCGGAATGATGCACGGGCCGGGATGGATGAGCATACGGTAGGAGTCGGTCTGGTTGGTGGCATGCATCAGCTTGCTGTTGGCGAACGCTGCGCCGCTGCGGGTCGCCCGCGCGCCGTCGGCCAGGACCGTTGCGCCGTTGGAGCTGGACTCCTCTTCCTTGACCAGCCCGATGGCCGCCTTGCCGTGAGCCGTCTGCGCGCCCACCAGGGAGACGAAGGTGGCGTGCAGCAGCGAGGCCTTGAGCTTGTCGACCACCCCGGCCGGCAGCTGGGAATAGTCCAACCCGGCCACGAACCGGGCGTATGTGCGGGCGAGGGTTTCGGGCATTGTCAGGGCTCCTGGGAATGATTTTGCCTTGATGAACGGAAGGGAATGCGGTAACCGGCGGATCACTGACCCATTCTTGTCACGTCAGGTCCCGCAGATAGGGGCGAATGGCCAGCTTCATCACTGCCAGCAGTGCCACAGCGCCTATGATGCTGAGGAATATCAGGATGTCGAACTCCCGGCTGGCCATGCCGAGGGCTGTGCCTGCCGCGGGCGGATGCTCCGAGTTTGTGATTGCCATCAGCAGCATGGCAGCGCCCACTGCGGTGGCGTAGCTGAGGTTGCGCAGCAATTCGGCGTCAATCAGAAAAGTCTCAACCGGGCCAAAGAAAAGCATCAGGGAGAACAGCGAACCTAGTACCAGCGCCACGGCGTGGCCGCCCACCACTGACCGGATCCGGGCCGTCTGGTTGGAGGGGCCGATGAATATGCCCACGACGCTGGAGGCCAGGCCAGCAGCGATCGCCGCCGATGACAGAGATTGAACGTAGGTCAGGATCGCCAGCATGACCCCGGTAGCCAGTAAAGCCTGGAAGACAAAGGACCAAGGGAATCTGACGAATCCGGGGTCTCGCCAGGTCCATGCCTCTCCGGTTTCCGGGTCCCTCCCGGAAAGGAGCCGCAGGAATAACAGGTTGTAGTCCAGGGGTCTCTGGCGGCGCCGCAGCAACATCCCGGCGAGCAGCACCGCGGCCATTCGGCCGCGACGGGACCTGCGCCCTCGACGGCCCCAGAAAATCACGAGGCTAGAGTGACCGCACCCAGTCCAGCCAGACTCGGGCGCACGCCGTGGGAAGAATGTGCTGCACGAACCCGGTGATGCCTGGGAACACAACACGCTCGCCGTTGGGGAACAGATCGGCTGCCCCTCGGAAATCTCCCAGCACCTCCTCTCGCAGGCTCGCCGCCGCCAGCACCAGCACCGGTGTCTGGACGTTTCTGAGCGCGGGGCCGAGGTCGCCCCCTGCATTGGCCTGGAATCCCTGCACCACGTGGGCCGGAGTGGCCTTCATCTGATCGGCGTACCACCGGATGTACTCCGGAGGGACCAGTTCCGGATCCAGGCGACGCCCGATGCTGTCCTCCACCCACGCGTCGATTCCCTCGCGCTCGATGAGCGCGGCGCTCTCCTGGTGGTGGGAGTCAAAGCTGGTCGGCGACGTGCAAACGGTCAGCGACATCAGCTTTTCCTGGTGCCGGGTCGAGTAATTCATGGAGATGGAGCCGCCCACCGTTTCGCCGATCAGGTGAAACCGGTCCAGCTCCAGCCGGTCGACCACCTGCTCGAGGTCGTTGGTGAAGTTGTCCAGCGACCATGGGTAGCCCGGGTCCGGGCAGTCCGACCGGCCCATACCCCGCATGTCGAACCGGATGACCCGGTAGTGGCGCGCGATGGTGGGCACCCACCCGAACCACATGCCGTGGTTTTTGGCCATCCCGTGGTGCATCAACACAGTGTCCGGTTCGGTCCACGGGTCGGTGAAATCGTCGACGGTGTAGAAAAGCTCCGTACCGTCGTCCAGGCGGAGTTTCATAATGGCTCCCTGCCTTGCCTTATGTTGTGAGTGGACCAGCCAGTCGCTGTGGTGAGCTGGTGCAGGCGTTCCGGCTGCGTCAGTCAGCAGGCGCCGGCGTCAGTCCCTGCTCGATAAATACCGAACGGGCCACGCGCATGGCCGTGCGCGAGTTGGTGTAGCTGCCGTAGAAGACCAGCTGGAAGAACACCTCCATGACCTCCTGCGGTGTCGTACCAACGTGCAGGGCACCCTCAATGAGGCGGCGGATTTGCCGGTCGTACTGCCCCAGCACGGTCATGGCGGAAAGGCTGCAGAGCGCCCTGCTCTTGGGGTCAAGCCCGGGGCGGTCGTGGATGGCACCCCAGTGGTACTCCTCGATGAACCTCTGGGCCTCGTTCTCTAGGGATTCAGGATCCTCCACCGGATACAGGGGTGGCTCACCCATCTGCTCGTCGTAAATCCGCAGACCGTTCTGGTGCAGCTCCTCGACGGTACGGTTGGTGTCGTAAGAGCGCGTTGGGACGTATTCGATGCCCTGCTCCTCGAATATATCCTTGGTCAGCTTCATGGCGCTTTCAACCGAGGGGATACCCACGAGGAAGGTCATCTGGATGACAACTTCCACGATCTGGTCGGGAGTAACCCCGAGATTCAGCGCGCGCTCAATGTTGCGGCGGAGCAGCGGCATCTGCCCCAGCGCCGTGAGTGCGGCTATGGTGCAGAAGCAACGGTACTCCGTAGCCAGGCCCGGTCTCGTCCATACGGATCCCCAGAGCGCCTCGTCCACGATGCGCTTGAGGTCCGGCGCAAGCTGATCTATGCCCGGGAGGGCGTAGTGGCTGGGGTTGCCCCCGGCCATTCGCATCCGCATTTCCTGGCCTCGGTTGAAGCGGTCATCCAAAGTTTCCAAGGTATTGCTCCTCCATGTCCCGTTCCGGGGAAATATGCAACGGAGAGGAATTTTATCCTAATGTGGACTCTTATCGTCCCCTCCCCGTGTCACAGGCGCAAACGGAAAACTCCTCTACACTGTGGCTGCCATCACGTCCTCCGAGAACCTCTGTATCCGCTCCTCGGTTTCGGCGTGCTGCGCACTGCGGAAATCGAAGATCAGCTGGGATACACCGGCCTCGGCGTAGGTATGGATGTCCTGCAGTACCGCATCCGTCGACCCCGTGAATCGCCGGCGATTTCCCGAGCTGTCGCTGGAGGCGTCGTAGAGCGGCGCCTTCATGGTCACCTGTATCTCCGATGGGTCCCGCCCGGCGCGTTCAGCGTGGCGCTGCATGTACGCCACATTGTCCGCCAGTTCCTCCGGCTCCAGCGGCGCCGCAGGGATGGCCCCCACGGGATGCCAGGCATTCCCCAGCCGTGCGGCGCGTCGCAGGGCGGCCCGGCTCTGTCCGCCGATCCAGATGGGCGGATGGGGTTTCTGCACCGGCTTGGGCAGGAAGATGATGTCGGAAAACTGTACGTACTTGCCGTCGAAGGACGGATTCTCCGCCGTCCAGAGCTCGATGAAAGCCCGGAGGTACTCGTCGGTTGCCGCTCCCCGCTCGGCGAATGGGGGCGCGTCCAGCAGCTGGAATTCCTCCTCCATCCAGCCGACGCCCGCGCCCACAATGAGGCGGCCCTTGGACAGCATGTCCAGGGTGGCCAGCATCTTGGCGCAGAGAAGTGGGTTGCGGTAGGGCACGATCATGACGCTGGTGACCAGCCGTATGCGCTCGGTGACACCGGCCAGGAAGGCCAGGGTCGTGATCTGCTCCGGCCACTCTCCCGCCCCCGAGTTGCCCCCGGCCAGGATGTTTCCGGTCAGGCTGTAGGGATATACCGATTCCACCTGCCGTGGCATCAGTATGTGGTCCGGAGCGACCATGCAGTTGTACCCCAGCCGGTCCCCCAGCCGGGCTATGCTGGCGAGAGCATCAGGCTGTGCTCCCTCGCCGCTGTTGGGCAGATAGAATCCGAATTCCAATGCGCTTCTCCACTAGGGAAATTTCGCCTCGATTTTAGCATACGGACGCATTCTGATTTGAAGCATCCTGAAGGTTGGCGGGGTATGCAAGAGGGAGTCACGCCGCCATCGGCATCGCACTTGCCGCCTGAACGTGGGCGAGATGTGGTCAGCATCTTGCGCTGATATTCCCGGTCCAACGCTGGCGAAGTTGGCCGCGATTTGATGGGTTCGCAGGAAGTTATAGGGCCTTCACGTATGAGTTATGTATTTTTTGTGAAGACGTCTGATTCGTTAATAAGAGATTTGTGAGAATAACGCCCGACATATCAATTTTGTGTTTATTTCACATACCGGCAAATGCTAGTATCAAGCACCCGATGCCCCCTGGTTCACAAGTACCCATTCCGAAGGTGCGAGAAGCCCAGACAACCCGAAATCGCTCCAGGGATGAATCATCCCGAAATTTCCCGACTGGTTTGGTCGGAATGGGGGTGGGGAATGTGCAACTATTCGCCCGAAGTCGTGAGGATGACGATGGAACTTACAGAAGTGCGCAACGCGAACGCTGATCTGGAGACGCTCAGAACTGAGGTCGATGAACTGAGGGAAAGACTGATGAGGCTGACCGAGGCCAGCATCAGCATCTTTGAAAACGCCGATTCGGACTCCGTATTCCAGGAAGTCGTAAACAGCGCCTGAATGCTCACCGGCGCCCGGTACGGTGCGCTCCTGACTTTCAATACGACGGGCGGTGTTCGCGAGTTTTATACCTACGGCATTTCACAGGAAGAAAAAGAGCTAATGACACAGGCTCCCGAGGGACTTGGCTTGCTGGGCTACGTCAGCAAGGTCAAGGCTCCGGTCAGAGTGAAGGACCTGGCGTCCCACCCCGAATCCGTAGGTCTCCCCAAAAACCACCCTCCAATGAAGACTTTCCTGGCGGTGCCGATTGTCAATCACGACGAGCACGTCGGCAACCTGTACCTGACCGAAAAGGAAGGGGGTTCGGAGTTCACCGAGGAAGATCAGCATATAGCAGCAATGCTGGCAGCTCAGGCCGCGACGGTTATCTGCAACGCCCAACGGTACGAGAAGGCACACCAGGACAAGATGGAACTGGAAGCCCTTATGGACATCTCGCCTGTATCAGTGTCCGTCTTTGACACCCGGATAGGCCAAATGACCTACATGAATGTGGAAGGCCGGCGAATTCTGGGTGCAATGGGGATACCCGAAGAGGAAATGGAAAACGCCTACGGCTATCTCAGATTCACCAGGACTGACGGGAGAGAGATACCGTTCGAAGACCTCCCCGGCACTAAGGCCATTCAGACCGGCGAGATTGTGAGAGCCGAGGAAATCGTTACTCACGTTCCCAACGGGAATTCCATGACCGCCCTGGTAAGTTGCGCTCCGCTCTTCTCCGAGACCGGGGAAATGGTGTCCGTGATGTCCGTCATACAGGACATGACTCCACTGCAGGAGCTGGAACGGAGACGTGGTGAATTCCTGGGAGAGGTCAGCGAGGAACTGCGAACGCCCCTGTCAACCATCAAGGGGTCTGCCCTGGCTCTCAAGGGCATCGTTCAGTCCATGAATGAGAGGGAGCCGCAGCAATTGCTGCGGATAATTGACCAGCAGGCCGACCTGATGCGCAGCCAGGTCAACAGCCTCATCGAACTGACCCAAATCGAAGCCGGGACGCTATCCATAGTCACCGAACCGGCTGAAGTTGCCGGGCTGATTGAGCGGTCCTGCGGCGAATACTTGAGAGACTACTCTGCGTTATCCATTCAATTGGAGATTCCCGAAGGGCTGCCCAACGTGGCGGTGGACAAGCACCGCATTGGCCAGGTGTTGCAGAACTTCCTCCGACAGGCGGCGAAACACTCCAACGAGTTGTCGCCGGTCAAGGTGTCTGCGTCCCTGGTAGACATCTATATATCCATCTCGGTATCAATTGATGGCGTACAGGATTCGACCGAAGAAATCATTTCGCCATTTGAAACAGCGGCATCTCAAGGGATGTTCAAAAAGATATCCCAGGCACACAACAAGACCGCTGAATTGTCCTCGCAGGGCGAAGGTCTGGCGCTTGCCTTCTGTCGTGGCGTGGTCGAGGCGCACGGCGGGAGGATGAGGACGGAGGTCGACGAACAGGACGGTCGTCTTACACTGACATTCACGCTGCCCTCCATCGAAGAGGAAGAGCTTGAAGTGTCAGCCCTCGATGTACCGGAGATCAGTGGTGGACAGTTGCCCGCGCCGCCGGAGAATACTCAGATTCTAGTCTCCATAAACAACTTCAAAATGGAGAGCACAGTTCGCAGGGTTCTAATCGGCGCAGGATACGAATCCCTGACAACGTCCGGCCTGGACGAATTGGAACACCTTGCCACCTCGGGCAATGCGAAGCTGTTGGTCATGGACATATCCGGGCGCGAGGAAGAGTGCTTCCGTACCTTGAGGCGGGCCAGGGAGTCGCATATTCTCCCTGCGATCGTGCTTTGCGACCGGGACGACGAGGAATATGTCGTTCGCGCCTTCGAAATGGGGGCAGATGGATACATGGTCAAACCGTTCTCTCCATCCGAACTGATCGCGAGGATAAAGGCCACGCTCCGAAGATCAAACGCGGGATCAGAACCCGGAAACAACAGTGCGTTCCAGCTGGGAGAGGTGCTGGTCAACTTCTACGAGCGCATCGTCACCGTCTCGGGACAACCAGTTCAGCTTACGGCCACGGAATACAAGCTGCTCACCGAACTTGCCAATTCTGCGGGAAGGGTTCTCACGCAGGATATGCTGCTGGAGAGGATTTGGGGGCCCGAGTACCTCGGGGAACCCCAGCTCCTGCGTTCCTACATCAAGTCAGTCCGACAGAAACTGGGCGACAACGCGAGGAAGCCCTCGTATATCTTCACGGAGCACGGTGTTGGCTACCGCATGGCAAAGCCGCGCCCCTTGGCCGATCAGAGCGAATCTGCCGCCACGCCGTCTCCGGGTAGCTCAAGGGCTGCTCAGATGAGCAAACCGGTGGTGTTGCGGAACGGCGCTCGGCGCCCGCAGCCTGCAAGGCTGTGAGAGCACCCCTATAGCCACGATCCAGCATATTGCTCTCTGAAAGCTCAGAGACTCAGACAATGGTCGCATTGGCGGAACTTCACGCGGCTCCGGATTGCCCGGAGCCGCTGGCTTTTGAGATCGCGGGAACAGGCGGGGTGTGGTTAGCCTTGGGCGATGCACCGGACCGCGTGAGCCGGCGGTGGCGGAACCCGGTTTCTCGCATGGCCTCTTGAAACGGGGAACTCCCTCATCCCGACTCTCTTCCGGAGGGAGATGGCGATTTCCCGTCCATGCTCATATAGAATGCCTGCAGGAAAATCCGACTGCGGAGGCTGACGCGATGGCATTGCAGGAGTTTATCAGGGAGTCTTTCGCCACCAACTGGGAATGGATGGAACGATACATCGATGGTCTGTCCCAGGAGGAAATTGAGTACCGGCCCAACGACCAATGCCACTCCATAGGATTCATCCTGTGGCACTACGGGCGCGCCCTGGACATGTGGGCTCAGACCCTTGCCCGGAAGCAGGAACAGCTCTACGAAAGGGAATGGGCACAGAGACTGGGGTTCAAGGCGGAAGCGATGGACGTGGGATTTGGCTATTCAGTTGAGGATCTTTCCGGGTGGAACTGCCCGGACAAGGACCTCCTGGTGGCATATGCCACAGCCGCGAGGGACAATCTGCTGGGACTCCTCGCCGAGCACGACGACGACTCCCTAGCCAGCACCATGATGACCAACCGCCAGGGCAACGAGATGCCCCTCGCGACCATGTTTCGAATGCTGATATGGGAGGTCAATCAGCACGGCGGACAGGCCGGCTACCTGCGCGGCATGCAGCGCGGGCTTGGGCAGTAGAGGCCCACGGGGCGTTGGAATGGCCGTTCGGCTGCTCCCGGGTATGACGGGGCACCGGCGGCCATGTTCCCTTTGCTCCAGGCGGAACTATGCAGGACCAGGGGCACTCGGTGGCTGACACGGGGCTGTGAGGTTCGTCGGGTGGCGCGTGCGGATGCCGTGATTGGCCCGGTTCGCCCCGGTTCGAAGCTGGTCTCCGCTGCCCGGTGGCGCGGCTGTTTGGCTACAATCTTAAATCGTCGCACACCGGCACGGGTCTATCGATTCGATGGCATGGTCTGCTGAATTCAGGTTGGCGTAATGCCCAGATGTGGTGGTAATTCGGCGGCAAAGTGACCGTCCCGGTGCAGATACCATCCTTGACACTCCGCAATCCCGCCGATAGACTCACGGGTTGTTAACAGTTTGTTAACTGCCCTTGGCGGAACCTCGACATCAGGGGCTCAAGGCCGAGGCTATTTTCAGAAGCAGTGAATTCAGGGGGTACCACGTGTCCACCGCGCCGTCGTTTTTGACCGAGGAAATGCGCCAGCAAGCCATAGGGCAGGAAAGCGAGCCCAAGGCTCTCGAGGTGGAAAAGGGCGCCATCATCAAGTTTGCCGAGGCCATCGGCGACGATAATCTCCTGTATAACGATGAGGTGGCGGCCCGCGGCTCCAGGTATGGCGGCCTGATCGCCCCGCCCACGTTCCTGCGCTCAGCCGTGTCGGCGCGCCCGGATTTGCCCTTCGACGTGCCCTTCGAGCGTGTGCTGGACGGCGGGAGCGACTGGGAGTACTTCGAGCCCGTTCGTCCCGGAGATACCATCACCGCTGTCTCGCGAATTGATGACATCAATGAACGAAACGGGCGCATTGGCCTGATGTTGATTCAGACCATCGTCATCACCTATACCAACCAGTTCGGGCAGGTGGTAGCTACTCAGACCAACACGTCCATTCGCTACTGACGCAACGCTCCAGTCGGAGCAAAACGCTGACAGCGCAGATCCCCGACAGGGGAAGGCGCCGTCAATCACTCGGCGTCGCGAATGGCATCCAGTCACCTTTCGGAGGTTTGAAATGGCAGACCAGATTGTTTGGGACGAGATCAACGAGGGTTTGGAGATCGGTCCCGTGGTGCGGCTCCCCACAAGCCAGCAACTCGTGAAATATGCGGGGGCTTCCGGCGACTATTATCAGATCCACTACGACAAGGACTTCGCCCAGGGCACGGGACTGGAAGACATCATCCTCCATGGTGCGCTGAAAAATGCGTTCCTGGGCAGCCTGGTCACAGACTGGATGGGCCCGCACGGAAACCTGCGGCGACTGTCCTGCCAGTACCGGGGAATGGATATTCCCGGCAGTCCAGTGACTGCCCGCGGCGTAGTCTCCAGCAAGTACGAGGAGGACGGCGAGTATCTCGTCGATTGCGAAATCTGGCTGGAGAACCAGGAAGGCCAGCGCACCACACCCGGGCGGGCGACGGTTTCCCTGCCCAGGAACTGATCCGGCGACATAGGGGTCGGATTAGAGACCAAAATTCTCATTTCCCAGGGGTAAGACGGTGGTAGATTCACTGGTGGACAAGGTGGCAATCGTTACCGGCTCGGGTCGTGGCATCGGCCGCGGCATCGCGCTGGAGATGGCGGCAGAGGGCGCAAAGGTGGTCGTGGTGGACCCCGGCGTCAATGTGGACGGAAGTGGCCAGGACCACTCGGTCGCCGCGCAGGTGTGCGAGGAAATCAAGGCCGCCGGGGGCGAGGCAGTTCCCTGCATGGAGTCGGTGACGTCCATGGAGGGTGGCGAAAGAATCATACAAACTGCTGTTGATAATTTCGGCAAGGTGGATATCGTCGTCACATGCGCCGGCATTCTGCGCGACCGCATGATATTCAACATGACCGAACAGGAATGGGACGATGTGATAGCTGTCCACCTCAAGGGCACGTTCACGGTGGTCAAGCACGCCTGCATCCTGTTCCGCCAGCAGCGGTCCGGCAGAATCATCACGTTCAGTTCCGAGTCGGGCCTTGTCGGAAACTCCGGTCAGGCTAATTACGGCGCCGCCAAGTCGGGCATCGCCGGATTTACCAAGGTGGTGGCCAAGGACATGGGCCGATACGGAGTGACTGCCAACGCCATCGCTCCCAGGGCCAACACGAGAATGATCGGCGATATCCCCGACAGCGCCGCCGAAATCCGGGCGCGCAGCGGTGTCGCGGCGATTCCCGGCGAGGACACGCTGACCGAGCTGGATCCGACACATATAGCGCCCTTCATCTGCTACCTCGCCAGCGACTACGCTTACAACGTGAACGGCCAGACGTTCCTGGTATATGGCGACACCGTGTCGCTGATGTCTCAGCCCCGTCCGGAGAATTCCATTTACGAACCCTCGGGCCATTGGGACCTCGATACCCTGGCTCCCTTGGCGCGGGACGTGCTCACCCATGGCATAACCAACCCTGCTCCGCCTACCCCGCCGCGGGAATGACGGCTGATCCCGACGTCGCAAGGTTTACTCCAGCAGATGGCTGATAAAGCAGACCAATTCACAGGGACGTGGCGGCTCCTTGCCTGCGAGGGGCGCTGGACTGACGGCCGTATCACACACCCTTATGGTGAGAAACCCGGCGGGCAGTTGATGTATGACGGCAATGGCCATTTTGCCGGCCAGATCATGGCCAGCGAACGACCCGCCTTCGTTACCGGCAATCTGCTGAAAGGCAGCGACGATGAAGTGCGGGCCGCCTTTGAGGGCTACGTCGCCTACTATGGCAGCTATTCGGTGGACGAGGCCGGCGGCCTGATGGTGCACGACGTCGAGGGCAGTTTTTTCCCGAATTGGGTCGGAGACCGGCAGATTCGCCGGTACGATTTCGGAGAGGACGGAAGGCTGCAACTGAGCACCCTGCCCATCAAGGGCTCACGGGCCGACCTGACAGTGGTCCTCCTGTGGGAGCGGGCGACCTGATACCCGATCATCCCCCGGTGAAAATAAACTTGGTGGATTCCAGGCAAATGCCGGCTACCCATCGGAATGGCAATAGGGCCGGGCATTACGCCGAGCTAAAGTAGAGGCATAGGAATGGCAAACCGGCTGCAAGACAAGGTGGCGATCGTAACCGGAGCGGGACGCGGCATTGGGCGCGGCGTCGCCCGCCTGATGGCGGAGGAAGGTGCCAGAGTCGTGGTTTGCGACCTGGGCGTGAACGTTGATGGCTCGGGCCAGGATGTCTCCGTGGCAGACTCCGTCGTGGCCGAAATTCGCGAGGACGGCGGCGAGGCCGTGGCCTGCACCGAGAACGTTGCCAGCATGGACGGCGGCGAAAAGATCGTTCAGACGGCCCTCGACAGCTTCGGCAAGCTGGATGTCGTGGTGACCGTTGCCGGTATCCTGCGGGACCGCATGGTGTTCAATATGTCCGAGCAGGAGTGGGATGACGTGATCGCCGTCCACATGAAGGGGACCTTCTCAGTGGTCAAGAACGCCTCCGTCCTCTTCCGGCAGCAGCGGTCGGGCCGCATCATCACCTTCAGTTCCACCTCGGGACTGTACGGCAACTCCGGTCAGGCCAACTACGGCGCCGCCAAGGACGGCATCGCCGGGTTCACCCGGGTGGTCGCCCGCGACATGGGGCGCTACGGGGTCACCGCAAACTCCATCTCTCCAAGCGCGGCGACTCGCATGACCACCAGCATCCCTGACGAGGCTCGCGAACTGCGGGCTGCCCGTGGCATCAGCACCGGCGCCAGCGTCACCCTGCGCGGCGAGGCCGACGACGTTGCACCCATGGTTGCCTGGCTGGCCTCCGATGAGGCACAGCACGTCAACGGGCAGGTCTTCCACGTTACCGAGGGCCTCGTGAACCTCCTGAACCAGCCGGAGCCGGTGAAGACGATCCAGAAGGACGGCAAGTGGACCGTGGAGGAGTTTGCCCGCGTGTTCCCGGCCACCATCGGCCTGGAACTCTACAACCCGGCCCCCAGCCAGGTGCGCGAGTAGGCCTGGAATCTTTCCTGACACTTGTCCATTGCCAAGCGGTTCGCGATGCGGGAGAATTGCCGGAATTCAGGAGCCGATAAACCGAATCAAGGGTTATCATGACTACCGAAGCAACACAGCAGCCCCAGACGCCGCAACCTCCGGTGATGGATGTGGCCGAGGTGTATCGAACCTTGGGGCGGTTGGAGGAAGGTCAGCAACAGGCCAGAGAACACCTGGCCAGGATAGAGCAGCGATTTGATCGGTACGAAGAGGTCAACAATCAGCGATTGGACCGGCACGAAGAGCTTAACAATCAGCGATTGGACCGGCACGAAGAGCTTAACAATCAGCAGTTCGAGCGGCACGAAGTACGTAATGAACAGCGTTATCTGGAAACAAATAAGCGCATCGATCGGCTGTGGTATACCATCGTTGGCGGCTCCATAGCAATACTAGCCGGGATGGCAGGCTTGGCAGTGCAAAATGCGTTGATGGGCTGATCTATTATCTGATAAGTAAATTGCCCCCAACCCGCATGAAATCGAAATTAGAGAGTAGCTATGTTCAAGAATTTTTCTGCCTCCTATGCCGGGCACGTGGTAGACGACCATTTGGGGTTCGACGGAACTCCGGCCAATGATCGCTGGTATACCAACGAGAAGCTTGCCGAGACCTACGACTGGGCCCTGCAAATATCCAAGCACCTCGAGGCCAGCGGCTACGACGAGTTCTGGATGGCCGAGCACCACTTCCAGCCGGAGGGGTACGAGGGCATCCCCAACCTTTTGATGTTGGGGCTGTACCTGGCCACCCAGACGGAGCATCTCAAGTATGGCTGCGGATTCAACATCACGCCCATGTGGCACCCCCTGCGCCTGGCAGAGGACTTCGCCATGGCCGACATCCTGACCAAGGGCCGCATCATCTTCGGCGTGGGCCGCGGATACCACACCCGTGAGGTCGAGACCTTCGGCGCGCCGATGCGGGACTCCGATGCCAACCGCGAACTGTTCGAGGAGCAGGTCGAGGTGATGGTCAAGGCGTTCAACGAGGACTCATTCTCCCACCAGGGTAAGCACTTCCAGATCCCTGCCCGGGTGCCCTACCGGGGCTACGAACTGGAGAAGCTGACCCTGGTGCCGCGTCCGCTCAATCGTCCGGTGGAGATCTGGCAGCCGCTGGTCAGCGGTAATCCGCGCGGCGTGGAATTCATGGCCAGGGTGGGCATAAAGCCGCTGCTGGCCAACACGCCGGAGCCGACCCTGGGCGAACGCATGCGGATGTACCAGCAGGCGCAGCTGGATGCTGGCCGCGAGACCCAGCTGGGGGAAAACGCCGCTCTGGGATTCCGGATGTTCTTGGCTGAATCCAAGGAAAAGGCCATTGAGAAGGCCAAGCCCTATTTCGAGGAGGCGATGAAATTCGCCGCCCCTCTGGGCCTGATGGCGCTCAGCCAGGACCAGATCGACGCAGTGGCCGCCGGTAGGCGCAGCGGTGGCGTGAAGCTGCCGACGCTGGAGGAGGCCGTCGAGGGAGGCGGCTGGATCTGCGGCACCCCCGAGACCGCGCTGGAGGCACTCAAGAAGGCCGAGGAAAGCTACCCGGGCGTGGAGCGGGTCAACATCGGCTCGGTTATGGGTATGCCCCTGGAGGTCTTCAAGGACCAGTTGAGCATCTTCGCCGAAGAGGTTATGCCCGCGTTCAAGGGCTAACACCGAAAGCTGCGCTTCCGACATGGAACAAGCGAAACCCGCTCACCATCCCACGTTAGGGGACGAGCGGGTTTTTATCGTCTATTCCGACTCCCGGATAGGTACCTTGGCGGCAGTCAGCAATCGCTGACGGTTCTGTCGCCCGCGTGCAGACTGGTGATCGGCACCATAAGATGCCGCGCCAGGGAGGTTGCAAACAGGGGGAAGAAAACCCGATTGCAGCCCGACGAGTCGGCGAGCAGGATTTCCGCCGGTATCAGTGTTGCGCGCCCGGCGCCTTAACTGTTCCTACTCTTCCCGCATCGGGATGGTTCCCCAGGTGATTGCGTCAGCGTCTGTGCTGACCCCCTGCTCCCGGGCCAGGTCCCGGATGCTCAGCAGGGTGGCGTTGACCTCGGGCGTCACGAACACCCAGTCTGGTTCCTCGGGGAACCAGTAGGGGGAGTTGATCCGCACGACCTTCTTTTCTGCGTCATTCAGGTAGATGCCGAACTTGGATGCGTCTTGCATTGCTCGCCTCGATCCTACTGGGTTTCCGTAACCGTAGCCAACGTGGGGTCGTATACCCCACGAAACTCGGGCGGCAGTTGCATTGCCACCCGTTCCATAATCATCCTCAACATGCCCTGCATCACCGGGCGCGGCGGCCGGCCCTCAATCACCGGCAGGGTGAAGGGTGGGCCCACGCTGGCAGTGAGCCGGCACAGTGGAAAGGGCATTCGCCAGCCCCGGAGGTTCTGGGTGCCGGTCACTCCCACCGGTAGGATAGGCGCCTGCGATTTCAGGGCCAGGTAAACGATGCCCAGCTGCGCCTCCTGCAGCGAGTGGCTCTTGCTCCTAGTTCCTTCCGGGAACAGGGCCACGGCGCGGTCCTGGTCGAGCAGGTTGAGCAGCGTGCGCATCGTCTCTGTGCTGGCGGTGGACCGGTCGTAAGGGAAAACGTGGAATCCGTGCATCAGGAACCGGCCGATGGGATTGGCGAAGAGCTCTCGTTTGCCCAGAAAGTGCAGGGGTCGCGGGATAGCCGCAACCAGCAGCGGCGGGTCGGTGAAGGCCAGGTGATTGCAGGCCAGTATGACCGGCCCTCGGGGAGGCACGTTCTCCTCGCCAATGACCTCCATGCGCCCAAAGGTGCCGAAGCAGAACCGTGCCAAGGGTCGTCCCAGGCGGTACAGCGTCGTTGCCCTTTCGCCGTTCATCGGGCGTCGTTCACTTGCTTCAGTATGGCCGCGACCACCTCATCGATTTCCAGGCTGGTGGTGTCCAGCTCCCAGGCGTCCTCGGCAGGACGCAACGGCGAGGCGTCCCGTGAGGAGTCGATGGCGTCTCGTGCCTCGATTTCCGCGAGCACTTTCTCGAGGTCGGCCGCCTGCCCGCGGTCCTGCATCTCCCGACAGCGGCGGGAGGCCCGCTCGCTGGCGGACGCGGTGAGGTAGACCTTGAGTCCTGCGTCCGGGAGCACCACCGTTCCGATGTCGCGGCCAATCATGACAATTCCGCTGTGGTCTTTCGACGGGCCCAGTCCGTTTCCGCGGCCCATAACTGAACTGGCGTATTCTCGCTGCTGCTCCACCAGTGCCTCTCGCACCACCGAGTGGCGGGAAACGTTGGAAACGTTATTGTCCACGCGGCTCTCCCGCAGCTCGGGTCCCACACGGGTCCCTGACACCTCGACCGACTCTCCCTGCATGGAAACGGGCCGCAGCCGTACGGAACCGGCCAGACTGCCCAGCCCTTCGGCGTCGTCCGGGGAGACCCCCTCTTCCAGCGCAAGCCAGGTCAGTGCACGGTACATAATTCCAGTGTCGAGGAACCAATATCCCAGCCTTTCGGCCAGCCTGCGACCCACTACGGATTTGCCCGAGGCCGCCGGCCCGTCTATGGCGATGGTCCGAATCATAGTCCGGCGATTATATCATTGGGCATTTACCACAGAGGGCACAGAGAACACCGAGATTATGATTATGATGGTTGGGTTGAACATCCTTTGTGCTATCCGGAGTCTCTGTGGTCAAAGGTACTCTGTCAATTCCGGCAGTCGCGGCGGCGACGGTAGCGATGCTCGTGCTGGCCAGGGTGTATGCGACGTTTCCCGGCGACGCTTGGGCGCTGCGGGAACTGGCGCAGTTGCGGGCGGAGTGGCTGGATGCCGTAGCCATCGCGGTGTCCACTGTTGGCCAGGGCGGGATAGGCTGGGGCATCGCGTTCCCGTGGGTGCCCGTCGCGGTGACGGCGGCCCCTCTGGTGATGCGGCGATGGGCCGATGCCGTGTTCCTGGCCCTGTCGACTCTTGCTCCAGCGGTGAACCTGGGGATCAAGGAGCTGGTGGCGAGGCCGAGGCCCGACCCGGAGGTGTGGCTGGTGGCGGAGACCGGATTCGCCTTTCCCAGCGGGCATTCAGTGTTCGCCGCGGCCTTTCTGGGTGCCCTGGTATGGATGCTGGGACGACCAGGATCTCTCGAGGGTTGGCCAGTTCTCAGACGGATTACGCAGGGCATCCTGCTATTGCTCATCTTGGCCGTCGGCGTCTCGCGTGTGTACATGGGAGTTCACTGGCCGAGCGACGTGATCGGAGGATTCCTGTTCGGTGCTCTGTACCTGTGGCTGCTCATATCAGCCCGTCGCTGGCTTGAGAGGCGGCGTGCCGGTCCCTGATGCGGAGGGGCCCGTAGCTGCGAACAGTGTCGGAAATGCCCGTGTTAGACTGAAATGGTGAATTGGGTGGACACAACAATGCTGATTGCCTGCCTTGGAGGCCTGGCATTCGGCCTGCTGGGCGGATTCCTCAAGCTTATGGTCCCCTTTCTGTTCCTCCTGGCCGGTGTGGGGCTGGCGGGTACGGTATCGATGGCGGTGGGACCCAGCCTGCCGGAACTTCTGGGCGAGGAGTATGCCCGGGAGGCCATCGTGTTCCTGGTCGTTTTCGCGGCCCTGCTGGCGGTGGGAGGAGTGGTCACCTCGCTCGTGGGTCTCGGCATAGCGGCAGCGACGACCGCGATTTCCGTGGCACCCGTGGGGGCTCTGCTCAACCGGGCAGGGGGCGCCGTGGCGGGACTGATCTACGGCTGCGTTGTCCTCTCCATTTTGTTGATAGTATTGCAGCAGATACCGGTGCCATCCGTTGCCGAAGCAATAGGTGAATCCTCCTTCGCTCACAGGCCCATTGGCTGGGTCGACAAGTACGCGCCTTCTATTGAAATATCGCCGGATTGGGAGCGTCTGAGCGGGCTAACATGGCGGTAGCGAGGCGTGTCGGTCTTTGCGCTATAATTAACTTGGTTAGCTCAGGCACTTGAGGGGTAAACAGGGGAACACTCGAACAAAGAGGCGCTCAGGAATAGCACCGTTGTCTTCAGTCAGACCGGGAGGCGCGATTATTGGCGACAGTGGTTGACAAGTCCAAGGTTGCCCCCGCAAACGGCGTGGCCGTTTCTCTGAATGGTAACGGAGATCGGCCCGATCCTAGCGTCCTGATTCGAGCCCCGGTGCTGGTGCTGAACCTGAACTACGTGCCGGTCAACGTCTGCTCGGTGCGTCGTGCCATAGTGATGGTGGACAAGGGCAAGGCCGAGCTGCTGGAGCAGCACGACGGCAGCCTGCACACTGTCACCGGCGAAATTGAAGCGCCGGCCATCATCCGGCTGGTCTACCTGGTCAAGAGGCCGTTCCTGCCGCGCAAGCTGTCCAAGAAAGAGGTGTTCCTGCGCGACCGGTTCACCTGCCAGTACTGCGGCAAGAAGGCGCAGGACCTCACGCTAGACCACGTGATCCCCCGCCGTCAGAACGGTGCCCACACGTGGGAGAACGTAGTGGCGGCCTGCAACCGTTGCAATCTGCGCAAGGCGGGGCACACCCCCGCCGAGGCCAAGATGATGTTGCGCACCGTGCCACGCGCCCCCGACCCCAACCCGTACCTGATACTGCAGAACCGGACCATCCTGGAGGTCTGGAAGCCCTACATACCCTGGAACCTGGAGTGAGGGGCGGGCGGTCCATCCTCACTCAGTTGCTATCCAAAGTGATTGCGCCCCAACGGCGCAATCGCGTTTATCGGCAGAGCCGCGAAAATCCATCCTCTACTGCTCGATTTTGCTGTCTATGCCGTTGCCTGGAATGACGGGGCCCTGCTTGGCAATTTGATATGGTTTCCGGTTCAGTCTGTGGTTGTCCCTCACTCCACGTGAAGCATCAGCGTTTCCAGGGCCAGGCGGGGACTGGCGTTGGCGTCGAGGGCGGCCAGGGTGTCGAGCAGGCGGCGGATGAATGCAGCGATCTGCGCCGTGGAAAGCGTGGCGGCATGCGCGCGGACGGCGTCGGCATGGTCGGCGTTGTGCAGGTAGCCGTCGGCACCCTCTTTTACCAGCAGCAGGTCGCGCCACCAGCGCAGCCACAGCGACAGCAGCTCGCGGGCCGCGGGCCGATTGGAGCCGAACAGTGATGCCACCTCGTTGGCGTAGGCGAACTTGGCGTCAAGACCGGCGCTCACAGTCTCCCTGATGCGCTCGAGGTCGGCCTGACGCTGGTCCAGCAGTTGCGCGTTGGTCAGAGCCTGCAGGGCCCAGCCAAGGCAGCCCCGCGACAACCGGTAGAGACGGTCGGCCTCCTCCTCCGTCGTGCCGTGGTTCCGGGAGAGGTGGTCAATCATCTGCTGGCGGGACATTGGCAGTAACTGGAGGGTCTGGCAGCGGGAACGGATGGTGGAGAGGAGCGATTCCTCCTCGTCCGTGAGCAGCAGGAACAGCACCCCGGGCGGCGGCTCCTCCAGGGTCTTCAGCAGGGCGTTGGCGGCGTCGACAGTCATGGTGCTGGTGCCGTCGATGATGATGACGGAGCGGGAACCTTCGACCGGGCTGAGGTTTACGCTGCGCTCCAATTCCCGGATGGCATCGATGGAGATGGCCGTGGCGTTTTCGCGGCCGCTCACCGTGCGGGTGAATTCGAGGTCCACAACTCGCACGTCGGCGTGCAGGTGGTCGGCGACGCGTTGGCACTGGGTGCATTCTCCGCACGGGACGCCGGTTCCCTGGGTGCAGTTAACGGCCTGGGCGATCTCGAGGGCCAGGGTCAGCTTGCCAACGTGAGGCGGGCCGGTGAGGAGGTAGGCGTGGGACTCCCGCCCCTGCTCCAGCGCGGGCTGCAGCCGGGCGATGAGGTGGTCCTGGCCGAGGGTTTTCCAGGTCATGGCCTTAATTCACCACAGAGTACGCAGTGGGCGCAGGGACCTTGTTTCTCGAATCAAAGGGCGACCACAAGGGTCGCCCCTACGCCTTTTGTGCTCAATGGGGTCAGATGACGTCGCAGTACATCAGGTCCTGGTAGCTCTCGCGGCGGCGGATGAGACGGCTGCTGCCGTCCGCGGCCAGGACCATGGGCGGGCGCGGGTTCAGGTTGTAGTTGCTGGCCATTGACGGACAGTAGGCGCCGGACACGGGGATTGCCAGCAGGTCGCCCGACTCGATCTCAGGAAGCGATACGTCGGAGGCCAGCAGGTCGCCTGACTCGCAGTACTTGCCAGCGATGGTTACAGTCTCCGACGGGTCGCGGTCGGCCTTGTTGGCCACGACAACCTCATACTCCGCCTGGTACAGGGCGGGGCGGATGTTGTCGCCCATGCCGCCGTCGACACTGACGTACTTGCGGACGCCGGGGATGTTCTTGATGGCGCCAACTCGGTAGATGGCGACTCCCGACGGGCCGATGATGGAGCGGCCGGGCTCCACGACCAGGGTGGGCAGCTCCATGCGCAGGTCCTCGCAGGTGGCGGTCATTGCGGAGCAGATGGCCTCGGCGTACTCGGCGACCGAGGGCGGCTGCTGGTCGCGAGTGTAGGCCACGGCGAACCCGCCGCCGGGGCTGAAGTGCTGCAGCTGCAGACCTTCCTCGCGGAACTCTGCGGCAAACCGCAGGACGAGGTCGGTGGCGACGGCGTAGGGCTCCAGCTCGAACACCGGGGAGCCGAGATGGAAGTGCAGACCGCGCAGGTTCAGGTTCTTGGCGGCCAGGGCCTGCCGCACCGCCTGGGCGGCGTGGCCGGTCTGGATGGAGAATCCGAACTTGGAGTCCAGGATGCCGGTGGTGGTATACACGTGGGTGTGGGGGTCGATGCCGGGCGAGACCCGCAGCAGGATGTCCTGCGTCTTCCCCGCCTCGCCGGCCAGGTGGTCGAGCAGATCAAGCTCGTGGAAACTGTCGACGACGACCCAGCCGATGGACTGGTCGATGGCCTCCTCCAGCTCCTGGGGGGTCTTGTTGTTGCCGTGGAAATAAACGTTTTCCAGAGAGGCCCCGGAGTTGGCGATGGTGGCCAGCTCGCCGCCGGAGACGACGTCGAATCCCAGGCCCTCCTCGGCAAGAACGCGGGCTAGCGCCGGGTTGATGAACGCCTTGCAGGCGTAGGCGACCCTGGCGCCTGGAACGCGTTGCTGGAATTCGCTGACGAAAGAGCGGCAGCGGGCGCGGATGGTGGCCTCGTCGAGGACGTAGACGGGCGTCCCGTACTCCTCGGCCAGAGCTTCGGCGGTGCAGCCGCCGATGACCAGGTGGCCGGCGGCGTTGATCTCGGCGGTGTCAGGGAACACGGATTTGGGGAACATTGGGATTCCTCCTGTTGAGTCGCGTTGCTAGGCGGGTTTTGAGGAGCCTTCGCCTCCTGGCCGTGATTCCAGCCATCGCTTGAGCGAATTCTGATTCTCTCCGGATGGTCGTCCTGCCAATAGGCTCTCGATGCTGATGTCCTCGTCAAGGTCGGGCCAGTTAATGCCCTGACCGCCGCCAATCAGGCGCCAGTTGTTTCTCTCGTTGGCCGTTCCATGCAGCAGACGGGGATACCAGGCCACCGGCACGGAGATTGTCCGTCCGTCCGACAGCTCGGCGGTCAGAGTATCATCGGAAACTGATACGGCCTCAGCGTCCGGGACGTTTACATTAACGGTTGAAATAATCATTCCACGCTTCGATCAAGGTAGCCTGATAGTCCTCAACGATCCTGGCAATGCGCCGAATCTCCGTGCGGTTAAAGCCGCCGCTGATCTGCATCCTTACTGGGTCGAGCCAGAACTTGCATACGCGGTGTTCGCGCTCGATGTGCACATGCGGTGGTTCAGAGCCGTCTCCGGAATAAAAGAACAACCGGTAGGGTCCCTCTCTCAGCACAGTTGGCATGTAAATTTCCCGGCGACACAAGCAACACTCACACGGAAATCATAGGGCTTTGCGCGTACGCTGCGCAATCCCGGTTGCGTTGACCGTTGTGCGGGGCATCATTATACTGCGGGCACGTTCGGCAAAGGCGTCCGAACGTACAGAACCCTACACCTGAGGGGGTACTGCGTTGCGAATTCAGATGACTGTCAACGGGCAGTCCCGGGAGGGGGACGTCGAGCCCCGACTACTCCTGGTGCATTTCCTCCGGGAAAACCTGGGGCTGACCGGAACCAAGATCGGATGCGACACCAGCCAGTGCGGCTCCTGCGTGGTGCGTATGAACGGCGTGACCACCAAGTCATGCACGACGTTGGCGGTACAGGCCGACGGGGCCGAGATTGCCACCATCGAAGGGCTGGCCACCGACGGCGAACTGCACGCGGTGCAGGAGGCCTTCTGGAACAAACACGGCCTGCAGTGCGGATTCTGCACCGCCGGCATGATTATGACCTGCGTCGAGTTGTTGGAGCGCAATCCCAACCCGACGTCGCAGGAAGTGCGCGACGGGCTGGAGGGCAACATCTGCCGCTGCACCGGCTACCACAACATCGTCCAGGCAGTCCTTGCGGCCGCCGAGGCCAAGGGAGGCTAGACGATGACCACCAGGATATTTGGCTCAGGAATCCGCCGACGCGAGGACCCGCGCCTCATTACCGGCGGCGCCTCATATACGGATGACGTAACGCTGCCCGGCATGGTGCACGCCGCCATCCTGCGCAGCCCGCACGCCCACGCCCGCATCACGGGCATCGACACATCGGTGGCGGCCTCCGCCTCCGGAGTCATTGCCGTCTATACCGGCGCCGACACCGAGGGTGCGCTGGCCCCCATACCGTGCGCCTGGATTCCGCCGGAATCCGACGTCAAGCCGGTGGCCCATCCGGCCATCGCCAAGGACGTGGTGCGCTACCAGGGCGACGCCGTGGCCGTGGTGGTGGCGGAGACGCGCTACCAGGCCGAGGACGCGCTGGAACTGATCAACGTCAGCTATGAGCCGCTGCCCGCTGTGGTGAGCCCGGTGGCGGCGATGGATGAGGGAGCGCCCCAACTGCACGAGGACGCCCCCAACAACCAGGCGTTCCACTGGGTGGCCGTGGGCGGCGACCCGGACGCGGCCTTCGAGGCGGCGGACGTCATCGTCAAGGACACCATAGTGCAACAGCGCCTGGTGCCCAACGCCATGGAGCCGCGCTCGGCGCTGGCCAATTGGCTGGGTTCCATGGGCGAGCTGACCCTCTGGAGCACCAGCCAGAACCCGCACATCGCCCGGTTCCTCGGCTCGCTGGTCACCGGCGTGCCGGAGCACAAGATACGGGTCATCGCAACCGAGGTCGGCGGTGGGTTCGGCAGCAAGATCCCGGTCTACGCCGATGAGATGATCACGGCTTTCTGCGCCATGCGTCTCAACCGTCCGGTCAAGTGGACGGAAACCCGTTCCGAGAATTTCCTGGCCACCATCCACGGGCGCGATCACATCGAGCAGGTGGAGATGGCGGCCAACAGCGATGGCAAGATCACCGGCGTCCGCTCGGTGGTGCACGCTGGCATGGGCGCCTACCTGTCCACCGCCGCGCCGGGGGTTCCGACCATCCTGCACGGGCTGATGTACAGCGGCCCATACGCCCTGGAGGCCACGAAGGCCGACATCTACGGCGTGTTCACCAACACCACGCCGGTGGACGCCTATCGCGGCGCCGGTCGTCCCGAGGCCACATTCCTGCTGGAGCGTCTGGTTGACCTGGTGGCCGCCGAGGTGGGCAAGGACCCGGCGGAGGTGCGCCGCATCAACCTGATCCCCAAGTTCGATAACGGCCACGACGTCTGTGCCGGCTTGACCTACGACAGCGGCGACTACGTCGGCGCACTGGACATGGTCCTGGACCACGTCGACTACTCCGGCTTGCGCGAAGAGCAGGCCCACTCCCGCGAGCACGGGCACTACACCGGCATCGCCGTTTCTACCTACTGCGAGATTTGCGGCCTGGGCCCGTCCCAGGTGGCGGGCGCCGTAGGCTTCGGCGGCGGACTGTGGGAGAGCGCGGTGGTGCGTTTCCACCCGTCTGGAAAGGTCAACGCCTACGTCGGCGTCTCGCCCCACGGGCAGGGCGAGGAGACCACGTTCGCCCAGGTTGTTTCGGACACCCTTGGTGTGCCGGTGGATGATGTTGAGATCGTCCACGGCGACACCGACAACACGCCCATGGGCTGGGGCACCTACGGCAGCCGCACCACGGCGGTTGGCGCCGGAGCACTGATGCTGGGCCTGAACAAGATCAAGGACAAGGCCCGCGCCCTGGCAGCGCACCTGCTGGAGGCGGCCGAGGCCGACATCGAGTATGCCGATGGGCAGTTCTTTGTCCGTGGCGCGCCCGACCAGGCAAAGTCCATCCAGGAAATCGCGCTGATGGCCAACGTGGCCTGGAACATGCCGGAAGGCATGGAGCCAGGGCTGGAGGCGTCGGCGTTCTACGACCCGCCCAACTTCGTCTACCCCTTCGGCGCACACGTCGCAGTGGTCGATGTCGACACCGACAACGGGCACGTCGTGCTTCGCCGCTACGTGGCGGTGGACGACTGCGGTCCGCAGATCAACCCGATGATCGTCGAGGGCCAGGTCCACGGCGGCGTGGTGCAGGGAGCCGGACAGGCCCTCTGGGAGGGCGCGGTATACGGCGACGATGGGCAGCTGCTCACCGGCACCATGCAGGACTACGCTCTGCCCAAGGCGCATATGGTCCCCGACATCGAGACGCTGTCATCGGAAACGCCGTCGCCCCACAACCCGCTGGGCGTCAAGGGCATCGGCGAGACCGGCACCATCGCCTCGACAGTGACCATCTACAACGCGGTCATCGACGCGCTGCGCCCGCTGGGCGTGACGCGGCTGGAGATGCCGTTGACCCCAGAGCGGGTCTGGCAAGCAATCCAGGACGCCAAGGCTTAACAATTAGTTCCCTCTCCCGGAGGGAGAGAGTTAGGGTGAGGGCGTCGCCCGAGAGAAAGGGAGACTGGCACAGGAGTTAAGCGATGTATCCGGCGCAGTTTGAATACACCAAGGCGGGATCGGTGGCCGAGGCCATCCAGATCCTGCAGGGAGACCCGGACGCCAAGCTCATCGCCGGGGGCCACAGCCTAATCCCGCTGATGAAGCTGCGATTGGCTCGCCCCTCGCGGGTGGTGGACATCGGGGGGATAGCCGGGCTGCGGGGTATCAGCGTCAGCGGCGGCTCGATCCGCATCGGCGCCCTGACCACCCACCAGGACGTGGCGTCCTCGGCAGAGGTCCAGGCCAACTGCGGCATCCTGGCCGAGGCGGCTGGCGGCATTGGCGATCCGGCGGTGCGGAACCGGGGGACGATAGGCGGCAACGTTTCTCACGCCGACCCGGCCTCTGACTATCCCACGGTCCTGACTGCCTTGGGAGCGAGCTTTGAGCTACAGGGGCCGTCTGGTTCCCGCACGGTGCCGGCCGACGACTTCTTCACCGGCCCCTTCGAGACGGCTGTGGGCGCCGACGAGGTGCTGACCGGCGTCAGCGTGCCGGTGCTGGCGGCCAACCAGGTGGCCGAGTACGCCAAGATGGCCCACCCGGCCACGTCCTTCGCCGTCGTAGGCGCCGCCACGGTGGTTACTCTGGAAGGCGATGGCGGTCACGGCCACGGGCATGATCATGGGCACGACCATGATCACGGACATGGCCACGACCACGCGGCGCCCCGCTGCACGGCAGCCCGTGTCGCCGTGGGCGGCCTGACGCCGAAGCCGACACGCTCGCCGTCGGTGGAGGCCGAATTGGCCGGCAGCGAACTCACCCTGGACTCCATTGCCGCTGCAACTGCCGGCGTAGGTGGCGACCTGGGCAATGACCTGCTGGGCGACGTTTACGCATCGGCGGACTACCGGCGCAGCATGGCCGCCGTCGAACTGAAGCACGCCCTCTACCACGCCGTGGGCCTGGCCCACCACTAGACTTTCGGAACGAAAGGAAACGGAGCGGAGGCCCCCGTCCGATCGGCAGGGGAAGGCCTTCGCTCCGTTTTCGTTTATACTGGCGCCTTTCCACTGGACCATGTCAGAAGCGACTGAGTTGCTATCAGGCATTCCGACCCTGACCGCTTGCTACTGCCCCAGCATCTCCCAGGAGGTTGCTGCCCTTGTCCGCCGAAATGACAACCCCCACGGAGGCAGGCCGCGGAAAGCACAGTCGGATTGCGATGGGATACATTTTCATCGCGGTCGTCTCCTATGCGCTGATTCCCACCCTGATCGGGCATATCGGGGGGAAGGAACTCCCGTTCTTTTTCATGGGTGCTTGGCGGGCTGGTGTGGCCGTCGGCTGTGTTGCCATCCTTCTCACGCTATATGTGCCACTCTGGTTCAACAGGTACAACTGGGGTAGATTCAGGTACCACCTCTCCACCTCGGACACCAAGGCGATAGACTGGAGATTCCCGGTCATTCGCCTTCATTTGCGCGTAGACGAGCTGCGCATCCCGCTGGTCGGCTGGAAGATACCGGGCGACTTCATCGACTGGCGGATAATCCTCACCATTCTCGGCAACTGCGAATATGCCCTCTTTGCGTGGTCGATCAAGTTCATCGACATCGCGGTCACCACCATCCTGTTCCAGTCCTGGCCCATTTTCTTTCTCCTGTTGTCTGCCCTGGTGCTTCGCAGGGACGCCCGGGTGGACCCCTCGGGAAAGGGTTTGCTCTCGCTGATTCTGTTGATGGGACTCGGGGTCATAGGCTTCGTCTTTATCATATTCAGCCAGACCGGGGAATTCGGACAGTTCAGCGAACAAGGGCTGTCACACCTGGTAATCGGACTGGTCCTGGCAGTTGGCGCCCTGACCCTCAGCAACCTGAAGGCGTTCGGCATCGAGTGGGCGAGGGATCTGGGGCAACAGCTGTCCGGCAGCCTCAGAGGACTGGGAAGCGATCCTGCCATCTTTTTCGTGATCATTTCGTTCCTGTTCAGCAGCCTGGGCGCGGCCGTAGTAGGCCTGATCGTGGGTTTTGGCCGAGGCGAGACCTTTGACCTTGACCTGCTGGCCCTGGCATTCGCGGCCGGGCTGGTGGTCAACACGACGGCGGGCCTACTATGGCGCAAAGCCAACATGGCAGATGACGATATCAGCTTCAACGCCCTGGGTTATGCCATACCGGTACTGGCACTGCTGTTCCTGTTTGCTTTTGATCAGGCGGACATCACCCGGGTTGACTACCTGATACTGGGCGCGACCGCGATAATAGTTGCCAATCTACTCATCAACTTTGAGGCGGAGGTGCGGTGGAGCTTCGAGGCGCTGATACTTGCCCTGGGAGGTTGCGGGACCCTGGTGTATTTCAGGGTGGATGTCTTCGAGTGGTTGGGTGTATCCAGCTGGACCTGGACCGGAGATGGGTATTTCGGATCGGTAGCGCTTTCGGCCACGGTGTTCACGCTGCTGCTGGCATTCCGGGTGGCCCGGCTGGTCACCCGGACCAGCGACGAGGAAAACCGCACTTTCAGTATCCTGCGGAAACTGGACTCGCTGGTGAGAAGGGATGTCATCAATGGCGATGTTCGTCGTTGCATAATGGTCATTGACGAGTCCAACGAACAGGCAACCCTGAGAGAGTATTACCTGAAGACCAGGGAGTACATAGCCAGCGCCGTTCCCGGTGACGACTCAGACCGCCAGCGGCTCAACGAGACCGAGGCTGAGCTGGACATGCTGGTGAGGTCCAAGCAGGTTTCGCCGGTGCTGGGGGAGATATTCGCCCTGTTGGTCTTCGCCGGGATCACGATATTCCTAACGATGTTCACAAGGCCCGGGGAACCGGATGGCTGGATCCGACTGCTGATCGACCTGTTCGCCATGCTGGTGTCATCGGTTATCATCTTCCTGATGATTTATTCCATTGACCTCGACCGGGAACGGGACGCCCACAAGCTGGAACGGGTGTCGGAATCGGGGAGCGAGATTTATCTGCTCCTCTTCCCGGATACCGAGAGTCGTCTGTTTGACCAGTGGCTTTCCGTCGGGGTCGGCGCTGTCATCATCCTGGTCTACGCCGGTCTGCTGGCGCACAAGTGGCTGGGGTGGTTTGCCTGATCTTCAGGCCGTCCCAATCCAGAGGAGAAAAGATAAAGGCTTTTGACGAAAATACTGGTAATCAATGATGATGGAATTCAGTCCGCCGGCCTGTGGGCGGCGGTGCGTGCACTGAGGCAGGTCGGCGAGGTGGTGGTGGTGGCGCCGGCGCGGGAACAGAGTGGAGTCGGCGCGTCGCTGACGCTGCACTCCCCGGTCAGGGTTACGTCCTGGACTCCTGAGCCCGAGTTCGCGGAGTGCGGAGCAGACCAGCACCCGGTCACCGCCTGGTCTGCCGATGGCACGCCCGGTGATTGCTGCATACTGGCGCTGGAGACGCTGACAACCGGAGTGGACCTGGTGGTGTCGGGAATCAACTCCGGCTCCAACACCGGCTGGGACGTGATGGTGTCAGGCACGGTTGGAGGCGCGGTGCAGGGGTTCAACCGCGGGAAATCCACCATCGCTGTCTCGTACGGATCGGTGTCGTCGCCCCGTTACGAGGTGGCAGGCCGCTTGCTGGAGGGGCTGGCACGGCATCTGTCGGAGAGGGAGGGCGAGCCGCTGTTCCTCAACCTGAACATCCCCAACGTGGCGCCTGAGTTGGTCAAGGGAATCCGCGTCACCAAGCTCGGCGGCCTTTCATATCGCGAGTCGGTCAGGCAGGAGGGCTCCGACGGCGACGCCAGGCTGTACCGCATTGCGCGCAACCGGCCGGGGAACCAGACCCAGTCGCAGGACTCGGACATAGTGGCGCTCCGGGAGAACTACGTGTCCATCACGCCGCTGCGGCTGGGGATGGGCGACGACGCGGCGATGGCCGAGGTGGAAACGTTGCTGGATGGGCTGATGGACTAGGGCAAACAACACCCGATATAATGTCAAATGCATCTACCAATATGCCTGAAAGCGCTTTCATTCAACTGTACGGGGCACAGAGAGGGAGACAGGCGGCGACATGACCACGATCACCACCGAGGAACGTCTTGGGAGACTGGAGGTCGGGCAGGCTGAAACGAACCGCCGCCTGGACGATACCAACACGCGTATAACTGAAACCAACGCCCGTATAGCTGAATCCAACGCACGCTTAAACGAAACCAATTCCCGGTTGGACAAATTGATGTTCATGTTGTTCGGCATCGGCGCCGGAGTCATAGCCACGCTAGCGACAGCAATTTCCGCACTGATCCCCGGCGATTGACCGCCCAAAGATAGGCCGGGCAAAGTTGCATCCAAAGCTGAAGGGGCAGGCTCAACACCTGCCCCTTCGCTGTCGTCCAGGTCTCCCGGCTAGTCGTCGGCGGCGACGGGCTCAGGGGCCAGGGCGCGGGAGACGCCGATCATGGAGTCGCGGGTTACCAGCGCGGCCAGCTCATCCTCGCTCATACCGTCGGTGCCGGCGGGCCGCTGGGGCAGCACGAGGTAGCGCAGATCGGCAGTGCTGTCCAGCACGACCACCTCGGTGTCCTCGCTGACTTCTGTGCCAAACTCCTGCAATACGCCACGCGGGTCGATGACGGCACGGGAGCGGTAGGCAAAGCTCTTGTACCAGTCGGGCGGGCGGCCCAGCAGAGCGCGAGGATAGCAGGAGCAGAGGGTGCAGACCACCAGATGGTGCACGTCGTCGGAGTTCTCGACCACGCCCAGCTTGGGCGTCGGGTCGGGCAGCTCGTAGCCCATGTCGGTCAGCGCGGCCTCCGGGTCAGACAGCAGTTTTGCCCTGTACTCCGGGTTGGTCCACGCCTTCGCCACCACGCGGGCGCCGTCGGCGGGTGAGCGGGACTCCACGTTGTCGACGTTGCGCTGCACCTCGTCGATGGTCAGGACTCCCTTCTCGGCCAGCAGCGTCTCCATGGCGCGGACGCGGCGGGCGTGGTAGCCGAGCTCCTCGGTGTCCATGCCTGGGTGGGTGTGGTCGCCGTGATCGATCTCGCTCATAGTTGTCTCCTGTCGTTGGCGGTTACGTTGCCCGTGGATTCACTCCCATCTCAGCCTTCCCCTCAGGGGAGGGGGTTTAATAGGCGGTGGGGCAGAATACTGGAGGCTACCTGCATTTACTCTTCACCCGCACCCTCTGCCTTATGGAAAGGGGAATCAGCCGGCGCTTTCCAGCCACTGCTCGTAAATATCCACCTGCAGCCGGTCGGTAATGGGCCCGTTGTAGCCCTCCCAGAGGTCGGTCTGGGGGAATTCGACACGGTAGAGGGGTTTGTAGGGCGTGCCGTCGCCGCCGTGGGCCAAGGATTCCGGGTCGGGGAAAATGCCGCATAGCGCCACGACCGTCCCGGTCTTTCCCTGGCAATAGACGGGGGTGCGGTAGTGGGTCGGCGGGTTTCCGGTGCGGACCGTCACCGTGTCGCCGTTGTTGAACGCTGTCTGTGCTGTGGAGGTCATGATCAGCTCCCCGTGCTTTCCTGCCGGGTCATGGTAGCGTCAAGCTCAGCGGAGGTCAGCACGCCCTTTTCGATGAGCAGGGCCTCCACTGCCTCGGTCCATCGCTCGTAGTAGCCCAGCGCCTCGTAACGCTCCGGAGTCAGGGCCTCGATGGCGCGGCGGAGCTCGTCCACGCCCAGGTAGCCCTTTTCGCCGAGGACGCCGCGGATGGAGTCGATGCGCCGTTCCCAGTCCATGAGCACGTGCTCGCCCTGTTCGATGGGGTCGTCGTTGGGCCTGCCGCCCATATCGTGAACCTTGGCCATAACGCGCCCTCCGGGTGGTTTGGCGCCATGCTAATGGCGAGGAGCGGCGTTGGCAAGGCGCAGGTCAGAGCGGCTCGGTGCCCTCGGACAGGATGTCGATGTAGCGCTGGTAGCCATAGCGGCGGTCGCGGGCTTGCCCCGTAATCTCGCGGGTCATTCCAAGTTCTTCAAGGACCTGCATTCCCGCGGCGGCGGTTGGCAGTGTTAGACCGGTACGATTAGCGACTTCCCTCAGGGAGATAACCGGCCGTTCTTTCATGGCCTGATGCACCCGCAGAGCAGATCCGGCGCGTCGGCCTTGAGTCTGTATCTGTGTTTCATTGTTGTCGAACAGGGCCAGCAGAGATTCGGCGGCGGCAACTGCCGATTCAGACGTCTGAGCCACGCCCTCCAGAAAGAACCTGAGCCATTCTTCCCAATCGCCTGTACGTCGGACTGTGTCCAGCAGGTCGTAGTAATCCGAGCGGTTCTGTTTAAAATACAGACTCAAGTACAGCAAAGGATGGCGGAGCAGCCCATCGTTGTGTAAAAGCAGGGTAATAAGCAGGCGTCCAACTCGTCCGTTTCCGTCCAGAAACGGGTGAATGGTCTCAAACTGCAAATGCGCCAACCCGGCCCGCAATAGAGGATCGATTCCCGGGTGTTCCGTATGCAAAAACTGCTCCAGATCACCCATACAGTCCGCGACGGCACCAGGGGGCGGCGGGACGAAATGGGCTGTGCCTGGACGGGTTCCGCCAATCCATACTTGAGAACGCCGGAACACGCCGGGTGTCTTGTTGCTGCCACGTCCGCGGGATAGCAACTCGGCGTGGATTTCGCGGATCAGCCGGTTGGAGACAGGAAAATCCTCTGCCAATCGAGCAAGCCCGTGTTCCATAGCCCTCACGTAGTTCGATACTTCCGTGACGTCATCAATTGGGACTCCGGGAACCTCATCTGTCTCGAAAAGCATCAGATCCGAAAGGGACGATTGGGTACCTTCAATTTGCGAAGAAAGCACCGCCTCTTTTCTGACGTAGACATAGAGGAACAAGAGAGTATTGGGCAAGAGCCGAGCCATCCCGTCCAAGCGACCCAGGGAGACCAATGCCCTAGATAGCATTGGTTGCAATGAAAGCAAGTCCAAAGCAGGTTCTGGCGGTAATGGACTGGGTATGTATGCCCGGACCTCCTCTCCGGAGGTTACAGTAATTTCGTATCTCTCAACTTGCTCGCGCTGCACAGGTTAGAGTCCTTGATAAAGTCTCTTTATCAGAGTGTGGGGCTAATAAAATTTACGCCTTAAATTTTATTAGCACAAGTCAAGTCAAGTCAATGAAAATGCCCCGCTTTCCCGTCAGGAGGCGGGGCCCACGGTATTGCGCCGTGCGAAAGAAACTTTAGAACAGGACGTTGGTGATAAAAATTAAGGGCTAAATTTTATCAGCCATTGTTCACCCCTCCGGCGCAAAGAGGCGGGCGGCGTCGATGGCGCGCATGAACTCGACGTTGCGGTGGCTCTTGATGAACTCGATGAGCTTTTCGAGCATCAGCAGGCGGCCGGGGCGGCCGATGTACTGTGGGTGCATGGTCAGCACGAAGGCGCGGCCGTAGCGGTAGAGGCCCTCGAACTCCGCGGCCCAAGTGCCGTAGACCTCGTCCGGGTTGCGCATGGGGCCGAGGCGGTTGGCAACCGGGGCGTAAACGAAGTTCGGCGCGTCGTCCAGCAGCCAGTGTATGGGGATCTCCACCAGCTTCTGGCCCGTCTGGGGCGCGGTCTCGATATAGGGCGCGTCGTCGCCCATCAGGCTGCTGTCGTAGACGAACCCGTGGGAGGAGAGCAGGTCCAGGGAGTGCTCGCTGAGTTCCCAGCTGGGCGACCGGTAGCCGACGGGGCGCTCGCCGGTGATGTCGCTGAGGATATCGATGCCGCGGCGCAGCACCTCGTCCTCCTGCTCCCGGGTCAGCGTGGACGGTGGCTCGTGCATGTAGCCGTGGTGGGCGACCTCGTGGCCGTGGGCGGCGATTTCCCGCACCAGGCGCGGGTGGGTCTCGGCCACGTAGCCGGGGATGTAGAAGCTGGCCGGGATCTCGTGGGCGTCCAGCAGGTTCAGTATGCGAGGAGTGGCCACGCTGGGACCGTACTCCGCCATGGACATCAGGCTGGGGTGATTCTTGAAATTGGGATCGCGGTTCAGCCAGGACGACACGCCGTCGACGTCGAACCCCAGCATTGCCACGCATTGGGTTTCACCGGGCCATATTCCTGCCATTGCTCAACTCCTCTTTCGTGGTCTGTATACAGGGGTCTGCCTGCCTTGGCCGCCCAAACCAGCGTTGACGTTCAGATCTTCGGCACCTCGATGCGGTCGAAGCCGGTATAGGGGCGCAGGACCTCCGGAATTATGATGGAGCCGTCGGGCTGCTGGTAGTTTTCCATGATGGCGATCATCACGCGGGGCAGGGCCAGCCCCGAGCCGTTCAGGGTGTGCGGCAACTGCGGCCGGGCTCCCTGTTCCGACCTGTAGCGTATATTAGCGCGACGGGCCTGAAAGTCGGTGCAGTTGGAGCAGGAGCTGACCTCGAGCCACTCTTGGCATCCTGCGGCCCAAACCTCGATGTCGTAGGTCTTGGCGGCGGCGAAACCCATGTCGCCGGTGCAGAGCTCCAGCACCCGCCAGGCAAAGCCCAGCCGACGACAGATTTCCTCGGCGTGGCCCAGCAATCGTTCCAGCGCGTCAGCCGATGTTTCAGGCTCTACAAACTGGTACATCTCCACCTTGTTGAACTGATGCACCCGCTTGATGCCGCGGGTGTCGCGGCCCGCCGCCGCCCGTTCCCGCCGGAAGCAGGGCGTCTGCGCGACGTACTGGAGCGGCAGTCGGCCGGGAGGGATTATTTCATCGCGGTACAGGTTGGTGATGGGGACCTCGGCCGTGGGTATCAGCCAGAGGTCGTCCTCGTCGTCGTGGTAGAGGTTGTCGGCGAACTTGGGCAGGTTGCCGGATCCCTCCATGACATCGCGCCGGACCACTGCGGGCAGGGAAAGCTCGGTGTAGCCGTGTTCGCCGGTGTGAAGGTCCAGCATCCAGGAGATCAGGGCGCGTTCCAGCCTTGCGCCGGCGCCCATGGTTGTGTAGAAACGGCTGCCGGACAGCTTGGCACCACGCTGGAAGTCGATGATGCCCAGTCGCTCTGCCAGTTCCCAGTGGGGCAGTCCCTCGAAGCCCAGGTCGGTGGGTGTGCCCTCCTCGCGGTATATGCGATTGGCGTCGGAATCGGCGCCCACGGGTACATCGTCCACTGGAAGGTTGGGGATGTTCAGCAGCATCTCCCGCACCTGCTCCTCGGCCTCCTGCGCGCTGGCCTCCAACTCGTCCACCCGGCGTCCCAGAGTGCGCATCTCCTCGATGACCTCGGGCGCCGGCGGCTGGCCGGCGGAGCGGGCGCGGCCGATGTCCCGGTTAACCTGGTTGCGCCGGTTGCGTATCTCGTCCGCCTCGGTCCTGTCCCGGCGCCAGGCGGCGTCCAGTTCCAGGATTTGGTCCACCGTGTCGGGTTCGCCGCGCGATTTCATGCCCCGGCGTATGACGTCGGGTTCGCGGCGTATCTGTTCAATGGCAATCATTCAGCTTGACCCTTGGGTTTCTTGTTTGTCTCCACGCTTTGGCGTGCGACGGTTACTCAGAGAAGCTATTATATTACAGAGCAGACTTGAGCCCGCAGGTTGTCCCCAGATGTTGACTGAAGAGCAGCACGCCGAAACCGCCGTGGAGTTCCTGGAGAAGGCCGACCGGCACTTTGCCGAGGGGGACCAGATCCAGGCCTCAGAGAAGCTGTGGGGAGCCGCAGCGCAGGCCATCATGGCCGTGTCCCTGGAACGAGGATGGCCGCATACCAGCCATCCTGCGATGAAACGCGCTGCCGAACGGCTCGCGGAGGAACACGCCGATCCGCTGATAGCGTCGAAATTCAGCGTTGCAGAAAAGTATCACCGGGACTCTTATCACCTGTTCATGGAAGACGAGGAGTGGACTACTGACCGGCCCAAAGTCCGCGACCTCGTCGCGCGTGTTCTTGCCCTCCGAGGTGATGCCAACAGGAACGGACAGTAACCCTGTCAGTCCCCCAGGTGGCGCATCTGCGGAAACAGGACCACGTCTCGGATGGAGCGTTGGCCTGATAGCAGCATGACCAGCCGGTCGATGCCAATGCCCAGTCCGCCGGTGGGTGGCATGCCGTACTCAATGGCGGTGAGGAAGTCCTCGTCGAGACGGTCAACCTCCTCGTCCTGGTAGAGCTGACGAATCTCCTCCTGCCCCTCGAACCGTTCCCGCTGTACTTTCGGGTCGTTGAGCTCGGTGTAAGAGTTGGCGATCTCCATGCCGCAGGCGAATGCCTCGAACCGCTCCACGTAACCGGGTGCATCGGGCTTGGCCTTGGCCAGGGGCGACATCTCCTCGGGATAGTCCAACAGGAAGGTCGGCTGGACCAAGTGGGGCTCCACCAGGACCGACATCAGCTTGTCGATGATCCGTCCGCGGCTCTCGCGGATGCCGGTGTCCACGCCGAGAGCGCGGGCCCGCTGCTGCAGCTCGGCGTCATCGCAGGCTTCGAGGTCAATTCCGCCACGGCGCTGCAGTTCCTCCCGCAAGGACGCGCGGCGCCACGGCGGAACGAAGTCGATCACTTGGTCGCCCACGGTCACCTGCGTTGATCCCGTGGCCTCTATGGCCAGGCCGGAGATCATCTGCTCGACCATCTCCATTACATGGTTGTAGTCGGCGTAGGCCTCGTAGCTCTCCAGCAGCGTGAACTCGGGGTTGTGGTCCTGGTCGATGCCCTCATTGCGGAAGACTCGTCCGATCTCGTAGACCTTGTCGAACCCGCCCACGATCAACCGCTTGAGGTAGAGTTCCGTGGCGATGCGCAGATAGAGTTGCTCGTCGAGAGCGTTGTGGTGCGTGATGAACGGACGGGCGTGGGCCCCGGCTGCCACGGGCACCAGAACCGGCGTATCAACCTCGAGGAACCCGCGCTCGTCGAGGAACCGGCGAATGCCGCTGATAACTTTGCTACGCAGCCGGAAGACGTCCATGACCTCGCGGTTGGCAATGAGGTCGAGGTAGCGCTGCCGGTAGCGAGTCTCGGTGTCGCGGAGGCCGTGGTATTTTTCGGGAAGCGGCCGCATGCCCTTGGCGATGATGGCGGCGCTGGTGGCGTCGACGGTGATCTCGCCGGTACGGGTGCGAATCAGGTTGCCCTCAACTCCCAGGTGGTCTCCGATGTCCAGGTCCCGCAGGAGCTCGAAGTCCTCGCCGAGGTTGTTGCGCCGGCAAAGCACCTGGATGGAGCCGGATTCATCCTGCATATCGATGAAAGCGGACCGGCCCATGTTCCGGAGGGCTACGATGCGCCCCGCCAGTTTCAAGCCGGTTCCATCAGTTTCCGGCTGCTGCTCTGCCTCGATGGCGGTGAAGGTCGCAGCGGCCGTGGCGTTGTCGCAGGTGCGGAAGAACCTTGGAGGGTAAGGGTCGACGCCCCTTTCGCGGAGGCGATCCAGCTTTGCTGTGCGGCTGGCGATATGTACTGAGGCTTCTGAGTCGGTGTCTGAAAGTGTTGTTTCCGCCTGAATCTCTTGGCGACCGGTCATAGGAAGTTACATCTACTCGATGGCGATTATTTCCAGCTCTACCTTGCCGGAGGGCACGTTAACCTCGGCTACCTCGCCGACTTTCTTGCCCAGCAGGCTCTTGCCGATGGGGGAGACGTTGGAGATCTTCCCCTGTGCAGGGTCGGATTCGGCGCTGCCGGTGATGGTATAGGTGGCAGGTTTGCCCTGCTGGTTTTTCACCGTCACCTTTGACCCCACGTCCACCGAGTCCCGCTCTCCACGTTCCTCGTCGATGAGGACGGCGTTGCTGATCATATCGCCCAGGTTTTGGATGCGGCCCTCGACGAACGAGCGCTCGTTGATGGCCTCCTCGTATTCGGCGTTGCTGACCGTGCCGCCCCGCTCACGGGACTGCTGTATTCGGTCGGCCACCTCCCGTCGCTTTTCGGTGCGCAGGTGAGTCAACTCGGCCTGCAGTTTTTCCAGCCCCTCACGGGTCAGGTATGTGGGCTGAGTCATGGCGAATTCCTCTGGACATGAAAAAAACGCAAGAGAGCCCGCCCAGGGCGCGACCCTCCTGAAACTGAGAGGATTCTAGCAATGGGCGCTGTGGATGTAAAGAACGCCGGACCGGGGACCGCGCGCCGCTGTTCGTAAACGGCGCTGCAGCTCACAAGGCTACGGGATACAGTACCTGTATGACCTTGTTGTCGCGCAGGACCTCAAAGAACGGATTGGCATGGTCCGGATTTTGGCACCAGCGGTGAGTGAAGTAGGCGCAGAGGTTGGCCAGTTGCATCGCCGGCGAGTATTTGGCATTTACGTAGTGGACGTTTTCGTGCAATCCGGTCGCGTCTTCACCATCCTCTGAATGGAAGAAATCGGACATCATCCGTTGTTCGATGTTGGTGCCGTCCTGGGCGATGATCATGGCGTATTGGGTAACCGGGAATGCGCCCGACATGATCTGGTCGTGATTGAGGGTTGCCATGTTCATCTCGTCCAGGTACATGCTCAGGGCAAACAGGAACCGGCTCATTACCGGGCCGATGGGTTCGCTCCACAGCAGAGCCGCGGGCGAGGATGCGCTGGTGCGCGCATCGTTCAGGGCCCGTCTGTCCAGAAAGGCGGAGAGTACCGGAGTCTCCCGCCGGATCAGGATATCGAGGCAGTCCTGTATCATTTGCGAGCGCTGGTCCGGCTCCCAGGATGAGTAATGTTCGAGGCCATCGAACAGGTCCGCGGGCTGGATCATTTCCGGGGCATCGTCCACTCCCAGGGAGGATCCGAAGTGGCGACGGCACAGAGCGTCGAATTCACCGTTCATGGATGTGATCTGTGTCTCGTGGAGGAGCAGACCGGCCACCAGTTCGTGGTCGGCAGAGGAGCCGGCGGTGCTGGTTCCGGTTAGTCCTGCTTGTCCCAAATATACCAGATGCATCCCGTCGCACTCCTATCTGATTCACGGAGACACCCGCGCCTGCGGGCAGCGAGAAACCTGACAACGGCTATGCGGAATCCTCGCCCGGCGCTTCTCCTCCCGCGTCTCCCGCTTCCGCCTCATCGCCACCCATGGCACCGCGCGGGACATCGATACGAGCGACCATTTCCTCCGGGTCGGTGAGCAGGGTGACTCCGCTGGGCAAAGAGATATCGCCGGTCCTGATGACGCTGTTGGGCTCGTCCAGGACCGCGAGATCCAGTTCGATCTGGCCAGGCATTTCCATGGGCAGAGCCGACACCTGGATGTCGAACACCTGCTGGGTGACATTACCGCCGCTGCGGGCCGCTCCCGGAGCCTCGCCGGTCAGCGTCACCGGTACCTGCGCGGTCACGGGCCGGGTGACGTCTGGCGCCAGGAGATCCACGTGCAACACGGTGTCGCGCCTGGGGTCCCACTGGATTTCCCGGGCGAAGGCCATGTGGCTGCCGGATTCGCCCTGGATGGAGACGGTTATGGGGGAACTGGCTCCCGCCTCCGCAAGCGCCCTGACCAGAATGGCCCCGGTACACTGCAGCGACCTGGACTCAATGGTCGGCCCATATAGATGTACAGGAACTATGCCAGCCCGCCGCAGTCGGCCAACTTTTTTGCCCATCAGTTCCCTTGGTTGGAGTTCCAATTGCACCGCGCTGGTTGTCATTTAACTCTCCACTGCGCTCAAGCGCCGCTCTGCGCTAAAGGCATTCTCCGCGTGGGTTTACACAAACACGAATGATACCACTCGGCCTGTCTGAAGGGAATGCTGCAGATTGCCTGTGGGTACGAATCCGGAGGCCGTGAGGTTCGGCTGCAGGGGCTTGAGCTCCCTTTTTTATCCGCCAAGAATCGATGATAAATTGACAGCCCGTTTATCATAAGGTCTGATTTCATGCTGGCCCAAACAGGGGCCGAAATACCGGCTGAAATACAGGTGGAGGACGGAAATGGCGTCACATTCTCTGGGGCTCTCGCTGCACGAGGCGGCGCGACGCATGGGCGTGCCGTTTGTAGACGAGAACGAGCCTATGGACCGGTTCGTGGACGCCAATGGTCTCCGATTCCACTACCTCGAGTGGGGGGATCCCGCCAACCCAACGGTGCTGATGTTGCACGGAGTATCGCAGCAGGCGCACAGCTGGGACTTCATCAGCCTGCCGCTATCTCCCGATTACCACGTCATGTCGCTGGACCAGCGGGGACACGGGGACTCGGACTGGGCGCCGGACGAAGACTACACCCTGGATGCGATGATCGCCGACCTGGACGCCATAGTTCCGGCACTGAGCCTGGACTCGGAAAAGTTCCACCTGATGGGGCATTCCATGGGCGGGCGCAACAGTTTCGTCTGGGCGTCGCGGCATCCGGGTGCGCTCAAGTCGCTGACCGTCGTTGACACGGGTCCGGAGACTGCCTCACGGGGGCGCCAGCGCATCCAGCAATTCCAGAAACTGCCGGACAACCTCGACACACTGGACGAGTTTGCCGACCGGATCCAGGAATACACCGGCCGCACACGCGAGCAGGTCCTGGGCGCGCTGAAGTACAGCATCCGGGAAGGCTCCGACGGCAAGTGGACATGGAAGTACGACCGGGTCATTCGCGAGCGCGGAAGGCAGGACGGTCCGTGGTCACCGGAGCAGCTCTGGGAGTGCTGGCGTCGCATCGACTGCCCGACGCTGGTGACCCGCGGCGACCGCAGCGATGTCTTCGCCGACGAGACGCTGCAGCGCATGGGCCGGGAGATCGCTGACTGCACGGCAATCACCATCGCCAACGCCGGCCACCTGGTGCAGGGCGACAACCCCCCGGATTTCCTGGCCGCGGCCCGCACTCACCTGGAGCGCGCTGAGGGTCGGTAGGGGTAGGCAGTTCTGTACCGGACGATGCAATGAGTCCCCCATACCGGGGGACTCATTCTGTTTGCGGGGTTTTCCCTGACTCCCTACGGGTAGGTTTTATCGCCCAGATCGCAATCACAAGCGATACGACAGTCGCGACCATCGGCAGCCAGAAAGCAGTCTCCCTGCCGGATGCGAAAACGAACACCGTGGGCAAGGCAACCACCAGGACCAGCCCGTCTCCCCAATGTCGGTACAGCTTAATGGCGAGGACCATGCACAGCAGCACGGTCAGTGCGATCCAAATCCAGGACGCAATCGATGGTATCCACCCGTAGCCGGGGATGCTGATCAGGGCATATCCCTGCCACGACCGTGGGAACAAGTCGAATGCCAGGTGAACGGTATATCCCAGTGCAAGACCCATCCCGAATCGGCGGGGCAATGGATTGTCCACCTGACCCAGAACGAAAGCGGCCAACGGAAACAATGGGCCGTGAGTGATAATCGAACGGTGCAGCAAGAACCCTACCTGTTGGTCAATGTCGGGTAGCTTCAGGCCAATGTAGGCTGCAATTCCCAACGCAATAAGGCTTAGCGGCTGCCAAATTAGTGTCATCGGCGCAAGATATCCCACCCAGGACGCTTAAACAACCGGGAGCGGCGAAGAGACCCCGTTCCATACCAATGGCAGACTCATATTCCCGTGCAATGGGTCTGGGCATGTAAATTGTGAACGACTACCTCAGGGGCAACACAATCGCAGGGAAGCTTGCCCCTAGTGCGGATGTAATTTACCATCAGAAATGAAATCAGATTCGCTGCCCTCGGGAGAATGGCATGAACACGACCGTTTTCACTGCCGATGTTGACGGAGACACCCTTGCGATAGCAAATGAGGTGTTGGCTAAAGAAGGGATAACTCTTTCCGAGGCCCTGCGACTAATGCTGAACTATATCGTGGTTGAAGGACGAATGCCCCATTTCCATTGCATCGTACCCAACGAGGAAACGCAGGCAGCGATTGCTGATGCGGAACGGGGAGACCTCGTCACAATGGGTTCGGTGAGCGAGCTCATAGCAGATCTGAATGAGGACGATTAGACGCACTAGGAGTTTCAAGCGCGATTTCAGGAGGGAGAAACGCGGCCGATATCGCCAGACTCTTGACAAGGATCTGGAACTGATAGTGGTACTACTGGTTAACGATGAGGTGATTCCAGAGCACTATCAGGACCATCCGATGCGCGGTGACAGAGGTCGGGAGAGAAACTGTCATATCCATCCCGACCTCGTTCTTCTGTATAGAAAGCCTAACGCCACCGACCTCGAGCTGATTCGGTTGGGCTCCCATAGCGAACTCAGTATATGAAAGGTGATTAACAGTAGGTGCGGTGGCACATCCTCAGGTGGGGTCATTCCTGACGATTTCTACCAGCCTCAGAACGAAATCAGCAGAGGCAGTTTCCGCCCTACCCGAACAGGCGCGGGATCAGCTCTCCTAGGGCGTAGCCCACGCCGGCGGACAGGCTGCCGATGCCCAGGATCTCTAGCCCCTGCATCAGCGGCGAGCGCCCCACCATCCGGCCCTTGATCAGCCCCAGCGCGAACAGCCCGGCCAGCGTCCCGCCCACTGAGACGCCGATGGCGGTGCCGCCGGTCAGGAAAAAGTGCGGCACCAGCGGAATCGCAGCGCCGGTGATGAATGCCAGTCCCATCACCAGGGCATCCTTGACCGGGCTGGTAGTCTCCTCGGTGCTGATGCCCAGCTCCTTCTCCACCAGGGTCTTCAGCCACAGATCGCGGTCCTGGGAGATGTCGTCGGCCATTTGCCTGGCCTCGTGGTAGGTCATCCCCTCGCGCTGGAACAGCACCACAAGCTCGGCCAGCTCCTCCGCTGGGTTGGCGTCCAGCTCGCGGGCCTCGCGCTCGATCTCGGCGCGCTGCACATCTCGTTCGGCGCGAGAACCGAGCAGGGCGCCAGTGCCCATGGATAGCATGCCCGGCAGGGCAGCGGCCAGGCCCGCGACCACGACTGCTGTCTGGCTCTCGAAGGCGACGGCGACGCTGGTTACCAGGGCGACGGTGCTGAGCAGGCCGTCCTGGGCGCCGAATACCACCTCGCGCAACCGGCCGAGGCGGGCAACGCGCCAGATCTCGCTGTCCACCTCGGCGGCGGCGGTATTGTAGGTGTCGCGGTCGAAGGCACGGCCTGCGGCGGCGGTGGCCTCCGACGAGCCGTCGGGGACTTGAGCGAATGAAACTGCGCCAACGCTGGCGGGCATGACTGGAATCTCCGGGACTGGCGCAGGGGCGACAGGGGCCATACCGTTCCGGGCGGCCAGCTTGGCCTCCAGGCCGGCCAAAGCTTCCAGGAACGCCTCGAGATGGCGGCGCTCCCGTTCCATGGCCATCGTGAACGAATCGGCGGCCTCCTGGTTGCCCTCCTCCAGCGCCTCCCGGATCATCATGGGGTAGATGGTGGCGGCCTCCTGGGCCTCACCCTCGATAATGGCGCGCAGGTTCTCGGCGGTAGAAGCCATATCTCCGGATACCCGCAGGTGGTTGATGCCGTGGACGGTCTCGGCCCCTGCCACCTCCTGGAATATCTGCGCGACTTCCGGGTGGCCCTCCTGCATGGCCCGTTGGGCATAGGCGTTGTACTTGAGGTTGGCCAGAGCCTCGGAAACGATCGCGTTCCAGAGGTTCTTTTCCGTTCTGGTGAGGGCTGTTGGCTCTGTCGCCATGGTGTGTCCTCATAAACCCGCAGGGACGTACTGCGTGCGCCCCCTATTCCCCATTGACTCTTAATATATTGTATCAAGAGAACCGGATATGCGCGGCATTATCGGGAGAGAAAATACGAAATTCGTAGCTGATGTCTGAACTGTGATTAATTTGATATCGAGATTTCGCTGATTGCTTGACCCAGGGCGAGGGGCGCCAATGGAAGGCGCGGAACCTTGGATGGTACCCTCTCGATTCTGAAAAGCCGGGGTGACGCCCTCACCCTAACCCCCTCCCGGAGGGAGAGGGAATTTGCCATACATCCTGGGAAACTGTTGGGGAAGTGGCGTACGGGGCGGAAACGAGCGGACAGTGGCTGCGTTAGAGGCTGTAAGTTGCTAGCCGCCGGGTGAGGCGTGGTGGCCGATCATTTTCCAGCCGTCGTCGTGGCGTGCGAAAAAGTTGGTGGCGTAGGTTGAGAAGTTGGCGGCCCGGCCCTGCACCACGCTGGTGATGCCCTCGACGCAGGTGACGCAGCCGAACTCTCCCTGTACGACCACGTTCAGGTAGCGGACCGAAAACTGCATCAGGTTGGCGTTGTCGAAGATGCGGACCCAGCTCTCGCGGATGTGCTCCCAGCCGACGATGGGGGTCCAGCCGGGGTGGACGCACATGGCCCGGTCGGAGCTCTCCCACACCTCGTCCATGCGCTCGATGCTGAGTTCGTTGAACGCATCGTAGAACCGCTGGTTGGCGGCTCTAATTTCCTCGAGGATTTCCGGTTCGTCGTGCAGCATATTGTTTGAACTGTGATTTATTTGATTACGTGATTGCCTAGATTTTCCGGTTTCTCACATCGGTCTTAGATGCTGCCGTCTCACCCTCACCCCAACTCTCTCCCTCAAGGGAGAGGGAGAATGGTGGACGCTGCCTCCAGAGGGTGAACATATTCATACTAGGGAAGCCGGCCGGCGCGGGTGGCCCAGTACTCCCAGGCGCGTCCCATGGTGCGCACTCCGAGCTGGCCCTCGCCCATTATGGCCATCTCTCCGGGAGACAGGTACGTAACGTAGCCGAGTTGCAGCGACTCCAGCAGCAGGCGGGCGTTGACCTGCAGGTAGATGGACGCCATCACCGCCTCTTTCAGTGATCCCCCAGCGACCACGCAGCCGTGGCCGCGCATCAGGGCCACGCGGCGCGGGCCGAGGGTGGCGGCCAAGTCGCGGCCCTGGTCGTTGGTGGTGACCAGCAGGTTGGTGTCGCCGAAGTTGTCGCGAATGTCCCACACGGGGATGTCGCCGCCGATCAGCGCCGCCAGGTGGAACACCGGCCGCAGGGGCACGCCCGTAACGCTGAAGGGCACTACGGGCTGGGAATGGTTGTGTACCACGGCCATCACGTCGGGGCGGGCCTCGTAGACCCCGCCGTGGATCGGGCGCTCGGAGTACATTTCGCGACCCTGCTGGTCCACCGGCTGGTTGTCCAGCGTGAACTCCATCAGGTCGCCGGTCTCCACCAACTCGGGAGCCCGGGAGCGAGACAGCCAATACCGTTCGGGATCGTCGGGGTGGCGGATGCTGACGTGCCCGTAGGCGTCGACCACGTCCTCGCGGGCGAGGATACGGTTGGCGGTTACGAGGTCCTCCAACTGTTGGGCAAGGTCGGTCATGGCGCTCTCCACGAGGTCTTTAACGCAGAGGGCGCAAAAGAATCCACAGAGGACGCAGAGGTTACGCTGGGAATTCCTCTACTCTCTGCGTAATCTCCGCGTCCTCCGCGTTGAAACATTGCCCTAGTGGGCAGGTGAGAAGGCGGCTGGGACCATGATCTTGGTCTCCTGGGCCAGCAGGAACTCACGGGTGGGCGGCGGCCAGTGCGGGGACTTGATCGCCTCCTCGCGGATGCGGTTGCGCTCATCCATGTCCTTGTAGGGCCAAATATGCACCCACTTGTTCAGTCCGCCCAGTTCGGTGTGCCAGGCGGCGGCCAGCGGCGAATACTCCTCGCGGTGGGGCACGGCGGCCTCCCAGCGCTTGAGGACCTCGCCCATGGAGCCGGTCTTGTAGGTGTAGGAGCGCATCTCGTAGACGTTGCCCAGCTCCTGATCATTCCCCAACGGACGCATGAAGGGCGCGGGGATGAATATCTCCGACTCCATATTGACGTACATGTCAGGATCATTGGCGGGCGGCCAATTGGGGTCCTGCGCCGCCTCGGCACGGATGCGCGTGCGCTCGTCCAGGCTCTCATAGGGCCAGACGTGGATGACCTGGTTCAGCGGGCCGATCTCGGTGTGCCAGAATGCGGCCAAGGGCGAGTACTGCAGCCGATGCGGCAGTGCCTTGGCGAAATTCTCCTCGAAAGTGGGCACGCTACCCGGCTTGAGGGTGTAAGTGCGGACTTCGTATATCATCGCGGCTTTCTCCTGCAAGTGTGGCTCGGATCACGTAGGGTTCAATCTGCGGCTAGTGTAGCAAATGCCGCCTCAAACGTCATTCCCGCAATGGTTCGTCTATCCCCGGCGATTTTCTTTTCCCATTGACGGGGAAAGGTCAGGCTGGGCGCGAACTTCTGCGACTAGCTGGCATTGTGCAAAATAGGAAGCGCCCTCACCCTAACCCTCTCCCGGAGGGAGAGGGAATGATTAAAAACCCCGGAACCTCAGAAAAAGTTGCTGACGTTCTTGGCCAGCAGCACGGTCTGGTCAAGGACTATCTTGCGGTAGGCGACCCTGAGCTGTCCGTTCTCCCGCCGCAGCACGTCCTCGCGACTGCCGACGTAAAAGTCCTCCTCGGTCTCGCCCCGAGTGCGGTACATGATGAAGTTGGAGTACACCCGCAGCTCGCCGTCCCGCTGTCCCGCCTCGACCTCGATGTTGGAGACGAAGTGACGCGTCCTCGAAGGCGGGTCCTCGGCCCACGCCATGCCGGAATCCAGGCGGCGGATTCGCCGCGTCAGCGAGTCCTTGTCCTCGTCCATGATGGCCAGCTCGTCCTCGCGCGACAGCTCACCCTCCTCGTACCGGGAGCCGTCCAGGATGGATATGGCCTTGCTGTTTGCCGGATACCGGTTCGACCGCAGCGGCATCCAGTACTTGATGTCCTCGGCGAGGGTGTCAAGCCAGTCGTCGAACCGGCGGCTGTCCAGCAGCCGGGCCTCCCGGTATAGGAACTGTTCCACCTCGCGGATCGTGTCGTCTCGCATGTTCGGTAACTCCGGAAACAATGTACTTGGGCTTGATGCACGCCCTCACCGCTCCTGGGCTTGCCAAATCCCCTCCCCCTCAGGGGGAGGGTTAGGGTGGGGGTGAAATGGTAGTGTACAGCAGCTTTGGGAAAGCCAATCATCGGTTGGAGACTGGGGGCTCTCCTCAGGATGGCCAGCCGCGGGAGTCCATCAACTCAGCCCAGCGGCCGTAGAATGCGCGGTGGTTGCTCTCGCTGTAGCGGTGCTCACTGGCCCACCCGAGCAGTTGGTCGTCGTACGGCGAGTGCCCGAGTCCCATGCTCATGTTCAGCTCGTGCCGCCGGGTGACCACGCCGCGACCCGCCATGCTGCATCCCTCCCAGTTATCCATGTCGTCCTGCTCGAAGGATCCCGAGGGGCCGAAGGAGCGGATGGCAGCAAGGCGGAAGGCCTCCTTGACCTCGGGCGGAGCGGCCTTGTCTACGAACACCGCCGAGCGGACCTCCGTCTTGTCGGGACCCTTGGGCTGCCAGGTGCGGTGGATGCGTGCAATGCTGCGCAGCATGGACATGTTGGGGAAGATGGTGGCGGCGCTGGGAGTTATCTGGTTGATGCGGTCGCCTAGTCTCTTAACCACCTCGCCCCTGATCTGCTCCTCGTAGGCCAGGATCTCGGGCACCGGCGGATCCGAGGGCACTGACGGGTCCAGGCCGATGATCCCATGGCCGTTGTCCGGCGAGACGATGGAACCGCCGGTGGCCCGGGTGCGGTAGTTGCCGCCGAACCCATTGGTCACCGCGGACAGGTGGCTCCAGCTGGTGTGATAACCGTCGCCGCCGAAGTTCTCCGCTGGCACCTTCCAGTTGACCGGGATGGTCCATTTTTGCACACTGCCGATGAACTCCACGCCACCCTCGCGGCGGTCAAAGTAAACGTCGAGGTACCAGGTGGCGTTTCCGAGGTAGTCCAACAGAGGCGGGGCGTCGCGGTCAAAAGTGGCGTAGACCAGGCCTTTGTAGCTATCAAGCTGGGCCACGGGGGTGAGACCCCACTGCGACTGGTCCAGCTCACCGTAGTAGGCATCCTGCAGATTGGGAACGGCCTGCAGCGCACCGTCGTTGCCGAAGGCCCATCCGTGGTAGGCGCAGATGAACGCGGCGGCGTTGCCGTCGTCGGCGCGACAGAGCCGGTTGCCCCGGTGGCGGCAGATGTTCAGGAACGCGCCGATCTTGCCTGAGCGATCGCGCACGACGAGAACCGGGTCCTCGCCCATGTAGGTGGTGAGGAAGTCGCCGGGGTTGGGGATCTGCGTCTCGTGGCAGAGGAAAAGCCAGCAGCGCGCGAAAATCTGCTCCAGCTCCTGCTGGTAGATTTCCTCGTCGCTGAAGATGCTGGGGTTGATCACGCCGTTCTCGGAATCTACCAGGGTGGCTATTCCACTCGCGACCATTCGGGCCTCCGGGTGTCAGTTAGGTATCTGGTTAGAGAGAGGATTACCCCACCCTCTCCTGGGCGTCTCCTCCGCCTTGACAGGGGAGGGTGATTAAACTTGGGTTACGCCCTCACCCCAACCCTCACCCGGAGGGAGAGTGAGTTTGAGGAGTTTAGAGCGGTCAGGATGGCCAGCGGTGGGAGTCCATCAGCTGGCTCCAGCGGCCGTAGAAAGCGCGGTGGTTGTTCTCGCTGAGACGGTAGTCGCTGGCCACACCGAGCAGGTCCTCGTCGTAGCTGGCGTGACCGAGTCCCATGGAGATGTTCAGCTGGTGGCGGCGGGAGACGACACCCCGCCCAGATATGCTGCAGCCCTCCCAGTTGTCCATGTCGTCCTGCTCGAAAGCGCCGGATGGACCGAAGGCACGAATGGCGGTGATGCGGAAGGCCTCCTTGACCGATTCCGGCGCGGCCTTGTCGACGTACACGGCGGCCTGAATCTCGGTCTTGCCCGGTCCCTTGGGCTGCCAGACGCGGAACGTACGGGCCACGCTGCGGAGCAGGGACAGGTTGGGGAAAATGGTGCCAGCATGCGGGCGAATCAGGTGTATGCGCTCACCGAGGCGCCTGTTGACCTCGTCGCGGATTTCGTCCTCGTAGGCCAGGATCTCAGGCACCGCAGGATCCGAGGGGTCCTCGGGGCCCAGCCCGACGATGCAGTGGCCGTTGCCGGGAGAGACGACGGCACCCGCGCGGGAGGGTCGGGAGCGGAAATCGCCGCCGAACCCGGTGGTGACGGCGGACAGATGGCTCCATCCGGTGTGGTACCCGTCGCCGCAGAAATTCTCGGCGGGCATTTTCCAGTTGGCCGGAATGGTCCACTTGTGGATTCCGCCAATGACCTCGACGCCGCCCTCGCGACGGTCGAAGAATACGTCGAGGTACCAGGTGGTGTCGCCGAGGTATTCCAGCAGCGAGGGAGCATCGCGGTCAAAGGTGGCGAAGACCAGGCCCTTGTAGCTGTCGAGCTGGGCCACCGGGATGAGGCCCCACTTGGACTGGTCCAGCTCGCCGTAGTAGGCGTCCTGGAGGTTCGGCACGGCCTGGAGCGCCCCGTCGTTGCCGAATGCCCAGCCGTGGTAGGCGCAGATGAATGCGGCGGCGTTGCCGTTATCGGCGCGGCAGAGCCGGTTGCCCCGGTGGCGGCAGATGTTCAGGAACGCGCCGATCTTCCCGGAACGGTCCCGGACTACGAGCACCGGGTCCTCGCCCATGTAGGTGGTGAGGAAGTCGCCGGGGTTTGGGACCTGCGACTCGTGGCAGAGGAAGAGCCAGCAACGGGCGAAGATCTGCTCCAGCTCCTGCTGGTAGATTTCCTCGTCGCTGAAGATGCTGGGGTTGATTACGCCGTTCTCGGTGTCGACCAGACTGGCCATTGGTGCCAATGCCATGGGAACCTCCTTGCCAGGTGGGGGTGATTCAAGCGTAGGTCCTCGGACACGTCTTGGTGGATGAAGGCGCTATCCTCTATAGGTCTCCCAATTGTTGAATGACATAGCTTGTGCTAAGGACGTATCCGAACCCTGGTCGGCGTTACAGTGATGAGGCATCCTTTGTCCATTGCATCAGCGTTGTTGTCGATCAGGTCCAACACTGCTTTCACTTTGTCCGCCACTGTCATGCCAACTAAACGAATCACGCAGTGATGTGGCAGGTGGCGTAAGAAAATAAGCTCCCCGAAGTCTTTGTCCTCAGTAATGATCGTTCGCCGTTGTTCAGTTGCCAGTGCCAGGATTTCTTCGTCTGATGCCATGGGATTCAATTCAAAGATTGGCAACACATCGTGTCCTTGTGCACTGAGCGTACCCCGCAAATCACGGGAGTCGGCGCACACGTCGAGCAGAAATCTCACCGTCCATTACCGAACTGTCATACGATCATGGACCGTTTCGCCTGCGACCAATCGATGAGCGTAGGCAATACAGGCCTGAATGTCTTCAGGTTCCAGAAATTCATACTCCAGGAGAATGGTTTCGGCAGTCTCGCCAGCGGCCAACATCGCCAAGACGTGCTCCACAGCGATGCGCATGTCTCGTATGATTGGCTTGCCGCCGAATACATCCGAGCGAACTGTGATCCGGCGCAAGAGTTCGCTATCCGGTGTCAAGGCCTACACCTCGGCCCAGTTGCGTGCGGCCATCAGGTCGCTCCAGCGCTTGTAGAACTGGCGCTGGTTGCTGTCGCTGTAGCGGTACTGGCTGGTCGTGGCCTCGTAGTCCTCGTTGTAGGTCTCGTGGCCCAGGCCCATCTGGTAGTTGAGCAACTGGCGGCGGGCCACCACTCCTCGGCTGGTCTGGGTGCATTCCTGCCAGTTGTCCATATCGTCCTGCTCGAAAGTGCCGGACGGGCTGAATCCCCATACAGCGGTCTTGCGGATGGCCTCCTTGACTTCCGGAGGCGCCGCCTTGTCGGCGAAGGCCCA
>CAXXOI010000022.1:0-31007 GCA_963664175.2 Dehalococcoidia bacterium | reverse complement strand
TGTAGTAGACGCGAGGAGTTGGCATCCGGGGGTTGTCTGCCAGATTGCGGTAGAACCCGACCTCGCGCCGGTTCTGTCCCAGCCTGTTAAAGACCGTCCTGAGCAGCGGATCTGCCGAGGGGAGCTTGACTATTACCGTGTCGGGCAGGTTGGCGGGACCGGGGTCAAAATCCAGTTTCAGCCGGAACAGCTGGTTCATGAATCCCTTGCCTTCGGCGAGGGGTTCGGCCGTGTAGCCAGTTATGCGCGGATCTACGGAACTCCCGCCAGCATCGAGGACCTTGGTCAACCAGCAGGGCGTGACGTCTGAAAGAGCCTCGGGAACTCTCATTCCGTTCATCTCAATTCTGGAACCTGCTCAATCCGTCACGATAGGGGACATGCGCGCTTATGAGTCCTTCCGGGCGAAAAATACGCAGTGGTCCATGGGCTTGGGGTCCTTGAAGTACATGATCCCTCCAAGTTTCCCGCCCTCTTCGGGTATGACCCTCAGTCCCTCTTCCGACAGCACGGCCAGCACCTCGTCAACGGCGTATAGCTGGAAGGTCCGGTCCGCGCCATAGTCCCCTGTCGTACACCGTTGCGACTCCGTCCCCATTCTTGAACATGAGCTGCAGAATGCCGCCGGCCTTTAGCACCCTGGCCAACTCCGGCACCGTCGTTCCCAGCGTGACGTCCGGTTCGATATGCTGGATTACCGCATTGCACAGGACAAAAGTCGAAAGAGCCGTCGGGGTGGTCGAGCGCCTCGCGCAAGTCGGCCACCTCCACCCTGTCGGCAATCTCGGAGTGAAGCCTTCGCGCCTCCAGGATGTTCTCCTCCACCGCGTCCACACCGTATACGTCGTATCCATTCTGCCAGTAGAAGTACACGTCCCGCGCCCCTGCACCGCAACCCGCGTCCAGCCCACGGGACCCTGGCGGGACAAGCTCGAGGATGCGATCCATGAGGTCCCTGTCGCCCCCGAGCAAGGGATGGGACATATCGGTATAGACCGACTGGATAAAATTGTGGCTCACCTCGGCATAGCGCTGCGCGTGTCGCCGGTAAAAGGACTCGGAATAATCGGGAGCTGTGCTCATCGCTGGACCGCCACAATTAAGGGTGAAGAATCAGTTGCCGAAAATGTCGATGAACTGCCCGGTCATAGCGCCGGGCGCCCGTGTCGCCAGGTACAGCGCGGCTTGGGCCACATCCTCAGGAACAATCCAGTCAGGATCTCCCGAGGGATTGTAAGCCCCGTGCCATATCGGTATCCACCCAGTCGGGATTGATGCCATTCACTCTGATTCCGTAGGGGGCGGAGGGAATCGGCCAAGGAAATCGTGTATCCCACGACGCCCCATTTCGACGTGGCGTACGCCCCGTATTCACTGTCGGGCCGACGGCCGGATGAAGATCCTATGTTGATTATGACGCCGTGTTCTCTCAGCATCATGTGGGGAATTACTGCCCGGCTGACCAGGTGCATTCCCCGCAGATTGGTGTTCATCACCTCGTCCCATTGATCCATCGTCGTCACACGAAGCGGAGTGTCGTAGGTGATAACGCCAGCGTTGTTGACCAGCACGTCTATCCGACCCCAAGTCGCGATGACCTCCTCGACTACCCTAGCGGCCTCATCGTCCCGGGTCACGTCTAGCGAGGAAAGCCGCCGCATCACCTCCGGCAGCCCTTATCTCCTGCGCCACCTGCTCCAGGCGGTCCATATCCCGTCCGGTCAGGAAGATCCTGGCCCCTTCACGAGCAAAGCACAGGGCAATGGCCCGGCCTATGCCGCGTCCTGCGCCGGTAATGAGCGCTACGTCGCCGTTGAACAACACTTGCTGACTGATTCCCCTATTGCTGGCAATTATCGGGTATTCCGTCGCCAGGCAATGCAATATTTGATTATGTAATGCCCAGGGGTTCCCATTCAGAGCTATACGTCAACGGAATTACATCCGCAGCTCCAGCCGCGGGTTCAGGAGGCGTTCCGGGCACGTTGGACTCGCGCATAAAGCGGACCAGCTTCCGGTGCAGTTCCGAGGCCACCTCCATGTTGCCCTCAATGACGTCGTCAGCCTGAGAGGAGTCGGCCGTGAGGTCGTAGATCCTCGAAACCCAGGGCAGAGGACTGTACAGAAGGCTCCGGCCTCCGGATGTCACGGTGGTGACGGGCGGCTCGGTCAGGACCCGCAGCAGGTTGTCGACCGAGTGTAACGGATCGGCCAACGTTGGCGAAGGGCAGGCTGCTGACGACGAAGTCCCCGGCCATGCGCCTGCGGGTCACGCACCGCCGGGGCCAGGGAGCGTCCTTGAACAAAGTCTGGTATCTCCAGTCCCAGCAGGTCCAGCACCGTGGGCATGACGTCCACCGCGGAGCTCATGCCGGTCCAGATGCCAGGCGGTACGCCTGGCGCACGTATCATCAGGAGCAAGTGGACTATTTTTTCGTAGAGCGGGTGAGTAGCTCCACTGCGAGCAGGGCTCGTCGTAGGGCCTGAGCGTGCCGTCGGGGTGCTTGTCGGAACTCATCTTGCCGCCCTTGGCAACCTGGAGGTTCAACATGACCATCCAAGATGCCGAAACCGACCCTGACAAACAGCTGTTGGACCGGGCACTGCCTGCAATAGCACGGCTGGAGGGCCTCCTTGGCCAACGGTCCTCGAGGCCTCGCGTTTGGCCGTCCTTTCGGCAAACTTCCCGGATGCCCTCACCAACCTCGGCCACGCGATCGCCGAGGAAACCGAGCAGTTGGACGCCCTCGATCTCATCGCGCCAAGCAGATGGGCTGCAGAGCAGTTCCACTCCAAGATCATCAGATGGCTTCTGGACCCAGCGGCGCACCACCAGCAAGCCGGGCACTTCATCGCCGCGCTCTTCTCAACGCCACAAAGGCTCCGCCACAGCTACTCGCCTATTGGAATGTCGCCCAAGTCTACCGCGAGTGGGAGAATATCGTCGATGGACAGAGGGGCTTCCTGGACATCCTGCTCTTGAACCGGGACTACCGCACCCTGATAGGCATTGAGAACAAGACCTTCTCTCAGGAACACAGAAACCAGCTCACCCGCTACCGCCGCGCTCAGGCCGATGTCTATCCCGACTTTGCAAAGAGGCCAAGCCTATGCCAAAAGAGGCAGACGCCAAGCACTCCTGCTGGCAACTGGATTATGAAAATGATCAGGTCGTCTGTTTTCGCGCCGCAGACTGGGACGAATTCCCCATCACCAGGACCGGAACCGGCTGGGCGCCCGGTTCCAACGCGCTGCTCCTATTCCAGCCCCTGGTCGACGGTGACTTACCTTACCTTACCTTACCTGGACTTGGGACTCTCGCAGACCAACCCCGGTTACACCGAGGTCCGGGAACTTCTCTTCGACGCCGTCCGGCAAAATCCCGCAGTCTTCAACCCCACCAGCAAATCCCTCACCGACGACTGGATGATCCTGCACATGGGACCGCACCACATCCTCGAAGCAACCGAATACGGACCCGGCTGGGGCAAGATAGAGGCCTGGATCGACAGATTCGCTGCCGAGCAGTTTCCCGAAATGAACCGCATCATTGTTGACTGCCTGAGGCGGCATCAAAGAGCCTGACGCCGCTTGAACCATATAGGGCGAATCTCGGAACAGTGGGCAGAGTATTGAGACTCAGGACTGGACGGACGGTCCGGCTGGAATTTCCGGGAGGTCAGGGAGAAATAAGCGGGTCTGGCGCCTATCGATGGTGCGGTCCGCATCCCCGGCACCACCTTCAATGTGAGGCAACACTGACCTGCCCCCTAAGGTTGTACCACCCTTGGGGCGGGGTCTGGAGGCAGGACGATTTCCAGCCTTGGAGCCTGTAACCCAAGCAGCTATGTGGCCTGATCCGGCTGTAAGTCTGCCGGTTTTGCTCCGTCAGCACCCGTACCTCCAGGAAAGTGGAGAACACCTCCCGGTCCGGCAGTTCATATTTCAGGTTGCCGTTGAAGCTCTCCACGTATCCGTTCTCCCAAGGAGAGCCTGGCTCGATGTACTTTGTCCTGGTTCCCAGCCATTTTCTGATCGCCTTGGCAGTAAATTCCGGGCCGTTGTCCGAGTGAATATGCTCGGGTACTCCCTCGTCAGTCATCAGCCCGGCGAGAGTCTCGATCACATCCGAGGATCGGATGCTGCGTCCCGCCCGGATTGCCAAGCACTCCCGGGTGTATGCGTCGATGACGGTCAACAACCGCACCGGACGGGCGTCCATGGCCCTGCTGTGGAAAAAGTCGTTGGACCATACGTGGTTCCTCCTCTCCGGCCTCAGCCTGACGCAGGATCTGGCGTTCAGCCACAGCCCCTCCCGCCGCCAGATCCGGGCCACCCGATTGTGATTCACCTCCCAACCGGCTTCCCTGAACAGAGCTTTGATCCGCCGGTAGCCGTACCGACCAAAACGGGTGGCCAGTCCCACGATGTCGTGGGTCAGAGCCCGCTCGTCATCCCGGACCAGTGGAGCATTGCGCTGGGTCGAGCTGGGCTGCTTCAACACCGTACAGTCCCGCCGCTCTGATATTCCCAGGGCTTACCGGACGTGTTACACACATTGGGTGCGACGGGCAGGGATTAGAAGTTTCCCTCCGCGGCCTCCTTGAGTATCCGGTTGTCCAGGGTGAGTTGGCCACCGCTCTCTTGAACCGGCTGCTCTCCGTCTTCAACTGTTTGAGCCCCCGCCCAGGTTAATGTGGAACCACCGTAGTCGGTCTGCCAGAGATAGAAGGTCTGCTCCGAGACGCCGATGCGGCGATTAGCCTCGAAAACGGTACTGCCCGAACCGATGATCACCTCCGCTTCCCTGAACTTGTTGATGCTTTCCTCGGCCGCGTGTTTCCTCTTGGACATTTCTCATCCCTCGCTTAGCCCAGAATACTGACATCGATTCTGGATCGAGTTCCGGGGGTCAGGTCCACCACGGTGTCGGCGTCTAGTGGCCGCTCGGCATCCTGCCCGTACCGGCCCCCCGGCATGAACTCCACAGGTGGTGCAGCGTCTGGGCTTCCCGGCCAGACGCCTCTCCCAAACGCTTGGCCTCCCTCCCGGTGGGAGACCCAAGGGTCAGGCGCTGGCCGGGGGCCTCCAGGATGATATCGCGGCGAGCAGCATGGTTACCTCGCCGACTCAAGGCCCGCCTTGCAGAACCTAGACACTCTGCGACCCTGACTACAGTGCTGGTGTCGCCAACCTAGTCAGGCGCTCTCGAAGGGCGTCGAAGTCAAGTTCAAGGTCTCGGACGTTCTTCATCCCGCCTCTTAATCCGGTGGCTTATTCACCGTTGCAACTGACTGTCTGCAAAAGTGCCAGTGCCTCAATCGAGGGCATTTACCCCATTTTTTGGGAATAAATGCATGGTTATTGATACATAAATAATGAGCATGTGCACGTAATTGGCACATATCGTTAGTAGAATGCGACAGTTATGACCGGTCGTAAGTGTATGTCAACACGTCCCTTGCCTAGCCATCAATTGAGAGCAACGGGGCAGTTCCGATCCGTTCGTGGCACCTACTTTAGTAAATATGAGGTCAGGGTCGAGGGTTTGACGACAGCGGCCACGGCAGAGGCGCCGGAACGGGACTCACATAGTCGGATTCAAGACTTGAGATTAGGGTTGAACGGTAAAACGAGAAAAGGCTCGGTGTAGACCGGGAAAAGGCTGGACGCCGTGCAGCCTCAAAGGAATCTGGATTATCGCTATCCCATCTCGCCCTGAAGACATAGGGATCGGTGTCCGTGAAAAAACTCGCAGTCATATTCGCATTTGCGGTAATTGCCCTCCTGGCAAGCGGAGTGGCGCTTGCCGTCGCGGGAGCGCTGCCGTCGCTGGAAGGGCCGGAGAAGTCGGCGGTTCCGTTGACACCGCAGCAGTTGGCGGATCCCCCGGCAAAGCCAACGGCGACGCCCTATGTGAAGCAGGAAGAGTCGCCCTCGATTCCCATCGGTGGCGTTTCCGACTCGCGCGTCGACGAAAAGATCACGGGCAAAGAGGAGATCACAGCCGAAAGCAAGGACAGCGCCGGCACAATTGTCGAGGCGACTCCCACGCCGTCCTTGTCAGGGCTCAGGGGTGCGCCAGGCCAGGGAAGTGGTGGCACCGGAGGAGCCGAAAACGGAGAGGGCACAGTCTACACGTGGCGCGACGGCGACCGGGAAATGCGGTCGGTCCTGCAGAACGATGCCTCCGACCCCAAAGACGATGATGTCGAAGGCAGCAACGCGGGAGTTACGGTCAAGGGAGTCCAGAGCTCGGGCAAGGATTCGGGAGACGCGGAAGACAAGGTGCTGCCGGAGTTCCGAATGGAATCGGGCGGTGGCCTGATGACGCTGCCGGGCGGCGTGATACTGCTGCTGGACCCCGAGTGGGACGAGGCTGCGGTGAACAGCTTTTTCACCTCGAACAGCATTTCCACGGATGACGTGAAAGAACTGGGGTTCGTGGACAACGGCTATCTGGTGAACACTGAGGCCGGTTTTCCCTCTCTGAACTTGGCCAACGAACTGGCCGGCAAGATGGGCGTAATTTCGGCCAGCCCCAACTGGTCGAGAGAGCGGCAGGCCAAGTGACAACGCCGCTCCGCATACCGTGACGCCTGGCGCGTCCGGCGTCAAAGCGATGCCGGAAACAACTGTTTCGGCCCGCAGATTGTTGGGCTTGGCGGTCTGTCTTTGCCTGATGGTGGCCGCGATTCTGCTGGTGGGCGGACACGCCGGTGCGCAAACCGACGACCACGTCAATGCGCGGGACAGCACCGCTACGCTGTTGACCCTGGCCGGGACGGCGCAAGACGGCAATATCGAGGTATCGGGGGATGTGGACGTCTTCCGTTTCGTGATCGCCGAGGCCGATGCCCCCAGGGACGTCTGGGTATACACCGAGGCCGCTGCCAGCGATGCGCTGGGGGACTCTGCGGGCAAGCTCTACGACGACTCCAGCAACGTCATTGCCGAAAACGACGACAGCGTTTTTGGCCAGTCGCACTCGCATTTCTACCTGGCAGCGAACCTGGGAGCCGGGACCTACTACGTTGAGGTTTCGGCGGTCGGGACCGGTACAGGACAGTACACCCTGCACACCAAAACGGGAACCGACCAGAGCGGTCGAATAAACGAAGTAGAAAGCAGCACGGCGCTCACGCTGGGTACGCCGGTGGAGGGCGTCATCGGCTCGGAGGACGACCGGGACACCTACAAGCTCGTGTTGAGCAGCGACACCGACGTCGTCTTCTACACGGAATCCGACGCGCTGGACTCCACCGGGGTGCTACTCGACGACGAGGGAGGAGAGATCGAAGAGAGGGACGACCATGATCTGTCGGAAGGAATTCTGGACTTCTTCATAGGCCGGGCACTGGAGGCAGACACCTACTACATCACAGTGGGTGGAAGCGGCGACTCGGTGGGGACCTACAAGCTGCATGTGGAGGCGGTAGCGGACACTTCCACGACAATCACGCTGGACAGCGAGGGCAGGGGTTCGGCCATCGGAATCCTGGGGGACAAGAATGATGAGGACGTATTCAATTTCACGGTTTCGGGGACAAAGGACATATTCGTTTACACCGTCGGGAGAACGGACACGATAGGAGAGGTATCGGGCATAGAAAACGACGACGGGGGTCTATCGCCGGGGAACCGGGACTTCCTGCTGGGCTACAACTCGGCGGGAAGCCAATCGGTCACCGTCACAGGATGGAACGGGCATACGGGGCCATACAGGGTTTTCGTCGTAACCCGAGACGACCCGGCGGGGTCGACTTCGACCACGGCCACTCCCGGCGAGCCCTACGTGTTCGGAGTGATTGACAGCGATGGCGACGAGGACTGGTTCAAGCTCGACTTCTCATCGGCCACCACCGATAGCGATATGCTCCTCTTCACCCAGGGTCCCTCGGATACGGTGGGGACGCTTTATGCCAGCGACGGCACCACGGAGATTTCCACGGACGACGACACAGGTCCCGACCTGAACTTTCTCCTCAAGGGGACCTTCACAGCGGGCGAAACCTACTATCTGAAAATAGAAGGGTATTATAACTACCGGACCGAAAGCGACGAGATTGGCCCCTATGCGCTCTTTGCCGAGACGGCCTCCGCATTGAGCCTGGGAGGGACGGTAACCGGCAACATAGATCCCAACCACGACGCGGATTTATACGAGATTGACCCTACTGGAGAGTCGTCTGCGACCGACGTGTGGTTCTACACCACGGGGACGCTGGACACCTATGCCACGCTGTACGACAGTGAAGGAGCCTGGCTAGCAAGGGACGACGACGGTCACGTGTTGGGGCGAGGGCACGCCTTCAGCCTGCACGAGGAGCTGGACCCGGGAGTCTACTACCTACTGGTGCGCACCTACGACACGCGGGTGGGCGGCTACAGTGTGCACGCTGAGCGGGCTGCGAACCCGCCCAACAGCACCAGCGGAGCGCCGACTCTGAGCCTGGGGCAGGTCAAGACCGGCCACATCGACACAGACGGCGACTCGGACTACTTCCGGCTCGACCTGGGCGGCAAATCAAACGTCATCCTGTATCTAACCGGCTCTACCGGATATCGGTACGATGTGGACGTGGTGGGCCAAAGCGATCTGAACGAATACCCCGGCTTTTTTGATTACCTGATCCAGGACAACTTCTCTGGAAGTCCGTACATCAAGGTGACGGCGGTATACGGGGGAAGGTACCTCATCCAGGCCATTGACGACGAGGAATACACGAGTTTCGTGACCGAGTGCACGGCGGATACCAACGCCCTGGACCCCGCGCCCGGAGACGACCTATACGCCTGCCAGTGGCACCTGGAGGACCGCACCGCTGGCAGGGAGGCCAATGACGCCGCCGATGACGTGGACATCAACGTGGAGGAGGTCTGGTCTGACACCACCCTGGCCGACGGCACCACTGTGTCCGACGGCATCAAGGGGCAGGGTATCAACGTGGCCGTGGTGGACGACGGCATGGACATCAATCACGACGACCTCAGTCCCAACGTCAACAGAAGCCTCAACTACGATTACGGGAGCGACAGATACACCACTTCCAACATTTACCAACCCCAACACCACCACGGCACAGCTGTGGCGGGCCTGATTGCGGCCCGGGACAACAGCTTCGGCGTACGGGGCGTGGCGCCCCGAGCCACCCTCTACGCCCACAACTTCCTGGCGGAGCAGTCGGACTATGCCGAGGCAGACTCCATGAGCCGGAGCATGGACGTGACCGCGGTATCCAGCAACAGCTGGGGGCCGTATGACGGGCCTGGCCTTGGCTATGCGACCGCGGCCTGGGATGCGGCTGTGGAGAAGGGAGTCACCGAGGGATACGGGGGAAAGGGAGTGTTCTACGCCTTCGCTGCCGGGAACGGTGGAGACAGGAACGATAACGCCAACCTGGATGAGTATGCCAACTTTTACGCGGTCACCAGCGTGTGCGCGGTCAACTCGTCGGGAGTGAAAAGCGATTATTCGGAGTATGGGGCGCCCCTGTGGGTGTGTGCGCCATCCAACAACCGCCTGGGCGGATATTTGGGAATCGTGACCACGGAGAACTCCGATCGCTACCAAGACTCATTCGGAGGAACGTCGGCAGCGACTCCCATGGTGTCGGGCGTGGCGGCGCTGATGCGTCACGCAAACCCGGAGCTGACCTGGCGGGACATCAAGCTGATCCTGGCGGCCACGGCGAGCAAGGTGGACCCGGACAGCACGAGGTGGGAGACGGGAGCCAACAAGTACGGTTCGACCACGGAGACCTACAACTGGAACCGGAATTACGGGTTCGGCCTGGTGGACGCCAAGGCCGCCGTCGACCTGGCAAAGACGTGGGTCACTCTGGCGCCGCTGGAGAGCTACGAGGAAGAAATCTCCGTGTCAAACGGGACGATCCCAGATGCGCCTTCCCCTGCGATTTCCTCTACGGTCAACATCAGCTCCTCGGATACCGACATGGAGTTCATAGAGTTTGTGGAAATCCGGCCGGATTTCAGCCACCGGTCATTCCGGGACCTGAAGATTGAGCTTGTCTCACCGAGCGGGACCACGACAGAGCTAGTGGACTCCACCGAGAGGGGAGGCCCTGTCTCGTTCTTCGGGTTCATTTTTGGAGAAATTCCGATACCCCTGAATGGAACATACCGCATGGGGGCGTCGCAGTTCCTGGGGGAGGACCCCACCGGTACCTGGACTCTCAGGATCACCGACGAGGTGGACAACAATAAAGAAGGCACGCTAAATTCGTGGACCATCAAGTTCTACGGGAACAAGGCGACGCCATTCCCTCCGACGACCGGCTCGGTGACGGAGGGACAAGAAGCGCTGACGGTGGAGTGGAGCGCGCCATCCAGGACGCGCGGAACGGAGATCATCGCTTACGACCTGAGGTTCAAGGATGAATACGGCGAGGAGACCCTCGACGAGTTTGCCTGGAACACCGGAGACGGCGAGCTTTCGGAGGAGAAAACGGGTCTGCTGGGGCGAGTGGAATACGAGGTGCAGGTGCGGGCGCGGAACTCAGCGGGGCCCGGCGAGTGGTCGGAGGCAGTAAAAGCCACACCAAGGCGAGCCGGAGGGGACTGTACCTCCACAACGGTGGGAGGAGACCACACGGAACTCCTGGAAGACTGCAACGTGCTGCTGGACATGCGGGACGCCATCGTTGGCAGTGGCGTGCAACTGGACTGGACGCCGACGGCGAGCATCACCCAGTGGGAGGGGGTCAGCACCGGCTTCGTCTCCTCAGTACAACGGGTTACAGGAATTGAGCTGACCGGGAAATCCCTGGCCGGGACATTCCCCCAGGACCTGACCAATCTGGATGGACTGGAGACCCTGGACCTCTCGGTGAACGGCCTCACCGGGAGCATACCCGGGGAACTGGAATCGCTGACCGGGCTCACGGAACTGCTGCTGAACGACAACAGCCTGTCGGGAAGCATACCAGCAGAGCTGAAGGAACTGACATCGCTAACCAGGCTGCACCTGCAGGAGAACAGCCTGACCGGCAACATACCTGCGGACCTCGGAGACCTAACGTCGCTACGGGAATTGCACCTGGAAAACAACAGCCTCAGCGGGAGCATACCGACAGAGCTGGGAGACCTAACCTCCCTGGCGTCACTCCTGCTCGGCGGAAACTCCCTGGGCGGGAATATACCTACAGAGCTGGAAACTCTGACCTCTCTCGATACCCTCGACCTGTCGGACAACAACCTCAACGGGAACATTCCGACGGAACTGGGGAGCCTGACCGAGCTGAATGTGCTCAACCTCGCTGAAAACGGCCTGAACGGGAACATTCCGACGGAACTGGGAAGCCTGACCGATCTTGTGACCCTGGACCTGTCGGACAACAACCTCGACGGGAACATACCAGCAGAGCTGGAAAGCCTGACCCTGCTGAAGACCCTGGACCTGTCGGATAACCGGCTGGACGGGAACATACCGACTCAGCTGGGCAATCTCTCCAGCTTGGAAAAGCTGCTGCTGAACAAGAACCGGCTTGACGGTGAAATTCCGAACCAACTGGAGAGCCTGACATCGCTGCAAGAGCTGTTCCTGGCCGACAACAGATTCACGGGCTGTATACCCGGCGGGCTGCGGGATGTGTCGTCCAACGACCTGGGCGACATCAACCTGGTGCATTGCGACGTTAAGCTGACCAACCTGGCGGTCGAAGGCGCAACGCTGTCTCCGGCGTTCGACGCCGACACGACGAGCTACACCGCCGTTGTGGGCCCTTCGCCGGCCACGGTCACGCCCACTGGCCAATCGGGTGTCACCTACGAGTTCCTGGACAGCAGCGACAACTCCATAAGCGACGCAGACACCGAATCCGGCTTCCAGGCAGCACTGGGGAGCAGACGCACCACAGTGAAGGTGAAGGTGCTTTCCGAGGACGGACTGGCCAACCACACCTACACCATCAACATAGACCGGGCGAACGCGCCGGGCCGCCCCAGCATCAGCGGGGCCATTGAGCCCACCCCGGGCGAGGCCGGGTCGCTGGACGTGGCGTGGACAGCGCCCTCTTCCAACGGCGGCGCACCGGTGATCGCCTACGACGTGCGGTACATCGAGAGCGCGGCTAGCAACAAGGCGGACATCCACTGGGCCCTGGACGAGGATGCGTGGACCACCGGCGACGGGAGCCTGGAGGCCACCATCACGGGCCTGCTCGGAGACACAGAGCACGACGTGCAGGTGCGAGCGTACAACGGCGCAGCGTTCAGCCAGTGGTCGCAGACAGCGAATGGAACGCCGGACGCTCCGGACTGTGACGCCGGAGGCCCGATTATGGATCCAGTCAACAACCCAGGCCTGGTCGCAGACTGCGAGGCGCTGCTGGCCGCTATGGCCAGTCTCAGGGCCAGCGGAACGGTGAACTGGTCCATCAATTTACCGATGAGCAACTGGCAATACGTCAGCATTGAAGGAACGCCGGAACGGGTCACCAAGGTGGAGTTGGCTTCGCGGAGTCTCGATGGGCGGATCCCGTCGTCCCTGAGGCAGTTGAGCGGACTGGAAACGCTGGACCTCTCGGACAATGAACTGACCCAGGGCATCCCACACCAACTGGGCGAACTGAGCACCCTAAAAGTGCTGCTGCTGGGCGGAAACATGCTGGGCGGTCAGATTCCACCGGAGCTGGGCGACCTGTCTAACCTGCAGACGCTGGGGCTGGACAGCAACGGCCTCACCGGCCAGATTCCGAGCAACCTTCGCAATCTAGGCTCACTGACGGTCATCGAGCTACACGATAACGACCTGGACGGTTCGCTGCCCTCGTGGCTGGGCCAGACTTCCGGCCTGACAACGCTGTCGCTGCGCGGAAACGGATTCACCGGGTCCGTCCCGTCGTCGCTGGGGAGCCTGAGCAGCCTGGAGAAACTGCACCTTTCCGGCAACAGCTTGACCGGCACCATACCCGCGCAACTGGGAAACGCCACGGCCCTGACATGGCTGGCCATGGGCAACAACCAGCTCAGCGGGAGCATACCGTCGCAGCTCAGCAGTCTGACGAACCTGACCCACCTGGCACTGAACGGCAATGAACTCGCGAGGGACATTCCAGACCTGTCGGGCCTGACCGCGCTGACCGAGTTGCACCTGAACGGGAACCAGCTCACCGGTGGCGTTCCCGAGTGGCAGGAGGACCTGACCGAACTGACAGTGCTGGACCTCTCCGGGAACGATCTCGGTGGGGAAATTCCCTCGGAACTGAACAGTCTCACCAAGCTGGAGTCGCTGAACCTGGGCGGGAATGGCATGACCGGCGGCATACCCTCCTTTGCCAACCTGACCGCACTGGTCCACCTGGACCTTTCGGACAACGCCCTTGCCGGGGAGATACCGACGGCGCTGGGAGACCTGGGGATACTGGAAACGCTGCTTCTTTCGGACAACAGCCTGAGCGGCTGCGTACCGGCCAAGATCGGATCACTTGCCAACCTGCAAAAGCTGCACATTGCCCGCAACGACCTGAGCGAGGTGTTGCCCGATGAGCTGAACAACCTGACGGAGCTGGTGGAGCTCGACCTATCGGAAAACGATTTTGAGGGGGAGATTCCGACCCTCAGCGAGTTGACCAAGCTGGAGGAACTGAAGCTGAGCAGCAGCGGGGTGGAAGGGGAGATACCGGCACTGAACAGCCTGACGGCCCTGAGAATCCTGCACCTGAACGACAATGAACTGGACGGCAGCATTCCCTCGCTTTCGGGCCTCACAGACCTGGAGGAGCTGCACCTGCAGGGGAACCAGGTGACGGGAGGGCTTTCATCGCTTTCGGGGCTTTCCAGCCTGAAAGAGCTGATCGCCCACAACAACCTGCTGGACGGCAGCATCACCACCCTGCCGGCCAACCTGACCAACCTGGAAATCCTGTCGCTGGGAAGCAACCAGTTGACCGGGTCGCTGCCATCCTCGCTGGGCGGCCTCAGCAACCTGGAAATCCTGTTGCTGGAAAGCAACTCGCTGAGCGGGTCCATACCCGGCCAACTGGGGGCCCTCGACAATCTGCGGTGGCTGTACCTCTACAACAACCAGATATCAGGTCCCATACCATCGAGAATGGGAGACCTCGGCAGTCTGGAGCAGTTGCGGCTGGAGAAGAACGCGCTGACCGGCGCCATACCCGCGCAACTGGGCAATCTGGACTCTCTCACTCTCCTGATGCTGGGGGACAACCAGCTGACCGGATGTGTGCCGGGTGAGCTGATGTCGCTGCCAGCGCTGGGTGATGGCGGGACCAACGACCTAGCGGCCGTGGGTCTGCCCTTCTGCCCGGCACCAACAATCTCCTCGGTGGAGGCGAGCACACAATCGCTGACGGTAGGGTGGAACACGCCCACGGCCTACGCGGACTACGTGGAGTCCTACGCCCTGCGTCACATTGAGAACAGCGTTCAGGACCCGGAGGATTCGGACTGGACGGTTATCGAGACCAATTCAACAGTGACGAGCGCCACGGTCTCCGGCCTACAGGAACGTACGGAGTACGACGTTCAGGTCCGTGCAGTGTACGAGGCCGGAGAAGGTGCCTGGTCCGACAGCTTCACCCAGAGGACGCGACAGTCAACTGGAACCCGAGGGACTGGAGGTGGCAACGGTGGCGGCGGTGGCGGCGGGACGCCCCCGGTCGTGACTGACGACGAATGCGCAGATGATCTCGGCGCTCTCTCCGGGACAGCTACCAGGATCGGGACATGGACCGACGACTGCGAGTCCGGCGTGTCAGGGCGGGGCTACGCACGGTACTACAGCTTCACGCTGACCGAGAGCACCGAGGTCACCATTGACCTGATGTCAACCGTGGACACCTACCTGTTCCTGCGCTCGGGGAGTTCGAATTCCGGGGCGGCCCTGCACCAGAACGACGACATTGTCAGCGAGAACACCAACTCGCAGATTGTGGCCACGCTGTCGGCGGGGACCTACACAATTGAGGCGACGACCTACTCGCCGGATACGACGGGCAGCTTCTCCCTGAGCGTCAACGCCGGAGAAGGCGGTGAGACATCGACAGCTACAGGCTGCGATCCGGCGTTGCTGACGCTGCCCGCCAGTGGCGTGTCAGGCACCTGGGCCGACGATTGCGAGTCCGAAGTGTCAGGAAGGGGCTATGCTCGCTACTACAGCTTCACTCTGGCAGCGGAGACGGAGGTCACCATGGACCTGACGTCAACCGTGGACACCTACCTGTTCCTGCGCTCGGGGAGTTCGACCTCGGGCACCGCCATTCACCAGAATGACGACATCGTCAGCGGCAACACCAACTCGCAGATTGTGGCCACGCTGTCGGCGGGGACATACACCGTCGAGGCGACGACCTACTCGCCAGACACAACGGGGAGCTTCTCCCTCAGCGTCTCGGGCGGTGGCGGCGGCAGCAGCGCCGGCGAGACAGACACGGGGTGCAACGCGACGTCACTGACCCTACCCGTGTCGGGATTCTCGGGCAGTTGGGGAGACGACTGCCAATCGAGCGTAACGAGCCGAGGCTCTGCGCGATACTACAGGTTCACGCTGAGCGAGAGCACCGAGGTGACCATAGACCTGACCTCAAGCGTGGATACCTACCTGTTCCTGCGTTCGGGGAATTCGACATCGAGCACGGCCCTGCACCAGAACGACGACATTGTCAGCGGGAACACCAACTCGCAGATCGTGGAGACCCTGCCAGCGGGCACATACACCATCGAGGCGACGACCTACTCGGCCGACACTACGGGCAGCTTCACGCTGAGCGTCACGGGTGGTGAAAGCGGCAGCAGCAGCGGAGGCGGAACTCCGGTTGCCACGGGCGGCGATCCGGCACCGCTAACGCTGCCTGCATCAGGGATCTCGGGCACTTGGGGCGACGACTGTGAGTCCGGGGTGTCGGGACGGGGCTACGCCCGGTACTACAGCTTCTCTCTGACTGAAAGCACTGAGGTCACCATCGACCTGGCGTCCAGCGTGGATACCTACCTGTTCCTGCGCTCGGGGACACGACTTCAGGCACGGCCCTGCACCAGAACGATGACATCGGCGACGGGAATAGAAACTCGCAGATCGTGGCCACGCTGGCGGCAGGGACCTACACCATCGAGGCCACGACCTACTCGCCGGATACGACAGGCAGCTTCACTCTGAGCGTTTCCGGCGGCGGCGAGACTACGACGGCCACGGGGTGCAACGCGGCGACGCTGACGCTGCCCGCGAACGGCATCTCGGGAAGCTGGGCCGACGACTGCGAGTCGGAGGTATCAGGTCGGGGCTACGCCCGCTACTACACCTTCACGCTGAGTGAGAGCGCCGAGATCACCATCGACCTGGAGTCGGAGGTGGACACCTACCTCTACCTGCGGGAAGGTAGCGCCACCAGTGGCACGGCGCAACACAGTAACGACGACATCGAGAGCGGCAACCGTAACTCCCGTATCGTCGAGACCCTATCGGCGGGAACCTGGACCATCGAGGCGACGACATACAGCGAGGGCACGACGGGTGCCTTTACCCTCAGCGTCAGTGGTGGCAGCGGTGGTGGAACAACGGCCACGGGGTGTAACGCGGCGACGCTGACGCTGCCCTCGAACGGCATCTCGGGAAGCTGGGCCGACGACTGTGAGTCGGAGGTATCAGGTCGGGGCTATGCCCGCTACTACACCTTCACCCTGAGCGAAAACGCCGAGGTCAACATTGACCTGACCTCAAGCGTGGATACCTACCTCTACCTGCGGTCAGGCAGTGCCACCAGCGGCACGGCCCTGCACCAGAACGACGACATAGGCGGGGCGAACAGGAACTCGCGGATAGTGGCGACGCTGTCGGCGAGGACCTGGACCATCGAGGCCACGACCTACTCCGAGGACACCACCGGCAGCTTCACCATCAGTGTTGTCCAGTAACCGGGAAGGGCATCAAGCCCGGAACGCAATAAGCCGGTAAGAACAAGCCCAAGGCCCCCAGTTCCGCCACTGCCTTGGCGGAGTAGTATCCGGCGTCGGCAGACAGTTCTCTGGGCGTCTCTCCCGTGTTCAGTATGGTCTCCCGGGTCATGGCCACAGCCTGCCCCTTGTCCGAGACTTGGCCGGTGGCCCGGGCCGCCACGATCACCTGATGCTTATGGTCCACCACCGCCTGGCAGTTGTACGACTGCTGAAAGTCCCGCCTTCCAGGACCGGGCATGATGCGGGAGTCGGGGTCGGTGAAGTTGCGCTGCGTCTTATCATCGGGCACTCCGGGATGCTCCGCCGCCGCCTTGCCTCGGCCTCCAACGCCGCCTTGGCCTCCCTTATACTCCGCAGCCTCCCCTCACGGAAGGACAACTCCTCCGGCAGTTCGTCCCCCCGCTTGTCCCGGCCGTAGCGGCGGTCCTCCTCATCGTCCACCTCCCCAGCCCGGCGCAGCAACTCGTCCACCTCGGCCTTAAACTGCACCTCCCTCTCCTTCATACGACCGTAGTTCATGGCCTTGTGTCTCGACGCGTTGGCCCGCACCTTGGTGCTGTCCAGGGCCAAATGCCCCAGCTTTACCAAGCCGGCCTGTCGACATAGCTCCAGCACGTGGTGGACCAAATCGGCCAACGCCGCCAGATGGTCCTTGCGAAAGTCGGAGATGGTGCGGAAGTCGGGGGTGCTGTTGGCTGCCAGCACCCGGAAGGCGATGTCCTCTTGCAGACGCTGTGCGATGCGCCGCGACGATGCCACGCCGGTGCAGTAGCCGCAGAGCAGCACCTTGAGCATCATCCTGGGATGGTAGGAAAGGCCGCCACGCTCCTCACCCTGCTAGCGGGCGGTGATGGCCGAGAGGTCCAGATGCTCCACCAAGTCGGATATGAAGTAGGCCAGGTGGTCCTCGGGCAGCCATTCCTGGAGGGCCGCAGGCAGCAGCAATTGTTGCTCGGGGTCGTAGGGACGAAAGGTCTTGCTCATCGGCGTATTCCCATGCTGGAGGTTTCTCCCATCATAACCTCAGCACCATAGCATCAGCGTTTCTCGGACGGGCTGCTAGACGGACAGGAGCCGGGCGACCAGGACTTCGGCGTCATCACCACCCGTGTCGGCTTCTGTTTCTGCCCGACGGGTGTCCTACAAGCGCGCCGCTCACCAACCGCATATAGGGATAGTCCGAGTCCGGCTATAGACGGCGGCCTTGTTATGAACGGACCACCGGGATTCGAGACGGGTATCTGATCGACGGTCTTGATAATGCAAGCCGCCGCTATTTCAGTAAGAATGGGTCGATGGCGGAGTTCATAACATGCCAACGGTACCGGTTGGCGGAGCCGCCCGACCACGCCGCCTGGAAACCGCTCCCTGCTCGGGATGTCCCGGTACTGACCGGGTTGCGACCGTCAGCTGCGAAGCGTCCGCGAGTGGCCGGCATATCCAGATCCCATCCGGTGTGTTTCGGGATTTCTTTCGCAGCGTTTCCACCATATCTCCGGTCAGGCCACTCCGCAAGGCTCGCAATCGTGGCGCCGTAAAATTCAGAGAACAGATCAACACTGTTGGTTTGCTCTAACTATTTGACCAAATGTAGAATCAACAACGCTGGCGAAACCCATAGGTTCGCGCCCGCTGCAGTGAAGGCTCACAGTCGTCCTTCTGTTGCGCCTCCCCTCAATCGGTCGTCTCCACCCTCTCCATGCGGTAGCCGACGCGGGGCTCGTTGAGGATGAATGTTGGGTTCTCCGCCTGATCGCCCAGCATGCTGCGCAGGTTCTTCACCACGGTGCGGATCGGCCCCGAGTGCCCGGGGTGGGCCGGTCCCCACACCCGCCGCAGCAGGTCCTCGTGGGTCATAACCCGTCCGGCGTTGACCGCCAGCTCGACCAGGAACCGGTATTCCAGGTCGGTCAGCTGCACCTGTCCGCCGGCAAGGTATACCCGCCGCTCGTCGTAGTTAATGGTCAGCTCGCCCTGCACGTAGGGCTCCGGCGGCGCGTCCGTCCGGGCCGTATCTGCCTTCGCAGCGCCGGTGATGATTCCTGCGGTTGAGCGCAGGCCGAAGACCACCGCCTCATCGTTATCTCTAGTCCGTTCGTAGCGTTCCTTGATGCGGCTCAGCAGGAACACAATGTCCGTGAAAATGCTGGCTTAATTATCATGAAAATTGACAGCATTGACCCAGCCTGGGGCGGGGTGAGAGGCCAGCAGTTGGCGGCGTCAGCCGTTTACTGCAAGTCATCCAACAGACCGGCCCGAACCGCCCAGATGACCATCTCAGTCTTGGAACCGGCCCCGGCCTTGTGCTGAACACGATCCAAGGTATTGCGTACCGTGGACTGCCCGACCTCAGCGGCGGCTGAAATCTGGGCATAGGACAGACCCCGGCAAAACAAGCGCAGCAGTTCCGTCTCCCTGGCGGTCAACAGGTCCGCTCCCCGGATCCCCGCCCCCGCAGGGTCCTTGCGAATCAATATCGCGGCCTGCCTCAATGCGTCAGCCGTCAGGTTCACCCGGCCCTCGGCTACCTCCCTGATGGTTCCCACCAGCTGTTCCACCCCGGAGTCCTTCAAAAGGTAGCCGCTGGCACCCGCGGCAACCCTCTCGATGACCGCGGCAGGTGCGGTCGATGCGGTCAACATCAAGACCCCGACGCCGGGCATCAGGTGAATGATCTCCCTACAGGCGTCCACCCCGCCCATCTCCGGCATTATCACATCCATGATGATGACGTCCGGGGCAACCTGGGAGGCCAGCCGGACCGCCTCCTCACCGCTTTCGGCCACTCCAACCACATCAAACTCGGCAAAATGCTGCAACAACCGCCGAATGCCCTCCCTGACCACAGGATGGTCGTCGACCACCATCACGCGGATTGCTCCGTTCTCTGGCATGTCAGTCTCCTTCACTCTGCAGTCTAAGGGGAATCTCGCAGGTCACAGCCGTTCCTCCATCCGGCCCGGCCCGGCCGGCCAGGAGCCTGCCGCCCATGAGTTCCGCCTGCGCCCGCATGCCAGCAAAGCCCCGGCCACGCTCGGAATAATCATCAGGGAGACCAACCCCGTTATCTGAAACGGACAGTGATACAAGATCGCCCCGAAACTCCAGCGCCACCCGGACCCGGTCTGCGCGGGAATGGAGCAGGGCGTTGGCCAGGGCGTTGTGGGCCACGGAGAAGAGCCGGGACCTGGTCTCGACCGGCAGGGGGGTTCATCTCCCGATTGAACCACCTCAACGGACACCCCTGCTATGATCCCGAACCTCTCCGTATGTATTCTCAGAGCCTGCCCCAACTCCATCCCTCCAAAGATCAGTCCCCCGTCTATAGGCCGCCGCAGGTCCCAGATCAACGATTTGGAAACCAGGTACGCGGCTGCCAGCGTCTCCTTTAGTTCCCCGTTTGACTCTTCCGCAAGACTGCGGGCCATGTCTATGCCCAGTCCGAGCACATAGGCGCTCTGGGCCGCTGTGTCATGAATGGCTTGAGAGAATTCAACCCGCTCCTGCAAGAGGGCCCGCTCCCGCTCCCCCAACCTGCGCCTCCTGATTCGTTCGTACCGGGCGACCACATTGACAAACACGACAACGCCGTACATCGCCAACAGCCGTGCGGACAGCACCACCTCGTCATTGGCGGCAAAGTCGAGTCCCGAACCCATGGTCAGGCACCAGACACCGTAGAACGCCACAACCACCGTCGTCCACAGGAGGCTGAGGACGAAGGACGGGCAGATGGCCGCCACCAGGGCCAGCGCAGGGTAGTAGGCGAGGTAATGGAAGTTGTCGAACCCGGCGTCCGAAACGATGGACGACGTGATAAGCACAAAGTCAATGCTGCTGAGGACCAGCATCCAAGACCAGGTCACCCTCCTGCCCGTAGCCAGCAGGCGGTGCACCCAAGCGTTGCAACCGACCATCATCACATGGAGGAGGATGAACGGAGCATATGTGCCGCCGCTCAACTCCGGCTGATAGACCGCCTCCACCATCGTGGCCACCCAGATGGCCCAGCGGCCCCAGACGGAAACCCAGGCAGCGTACCGGATACCCTCGGTGTCCGCCCGAGCGTCCTCCAGGGACTCTGCAAACGCACTCTGGAGGCGCGCTTTCAGCGCGGAAAGTTCCGCTCTCCTCAAGCCGGACAAAGCAACTCACCTCCTAAGCCGGGGCGGCCAAGCCGGGGCGGGTGGTGCCCCTGTACCGCCATATATTCCCGAACCAGCCCGGGAAACCCTGGAGCCTCGGGATCTGAAAGGAACTCCCCGCCCAGAGTGTACTCATCAAGACAGTCAGATGACAGGTCAGTTGGTACAACTTATTAGTTAACAGAATATTCGACATATATGTCAGTGCGGATAAGCCTTTCTCAGGTGAAGATATTGTGAAACCCTACGCGGGGTACACACGTTAAGTCCACGTTCGGCCCGGGATCCCCGGACCGATATTCCAATTGCAAAGTCTATCTGGGGAGCGGCGGAGCCGTGCAATCCGGCAACGACATATCATTGGAGTCCACCAACTCTTGCAATTGATGACGCCGGCAAAGGGACCACATGGGGGCCGGGTGGAAGAAAGTCCAAAGACGTATTCAAACAGAGCGAATCACAGAGGTCATCCGGTCAAGTAGTGCGAAATTACGTGCCTGGGTCGAGGAGACTCCCGCCAATCGTGCCGAGCAAAGGAACGAATGACTGGCCACAGCCGGGAACTGGGAAGAGGTTTTCCCAGAGAGGCTCGCTCCATTCCCAAGCCTTTTTGCCTGAGCCTCGCTCTGGAGCGCATCCAGTGAAGATTTGAGTCATCCGCGTCGGGGGGGACGAGAGGGCGGAATTTCGCTTTCGCACTGGCCGTCCTCGCCATTCTCGCGTTCGCATTCATTGGGGATGGTGGCCGCGCTCATAACTCTTCTTGTTCTGAATTGGCCGCCGGGTACACCGGAAATCGGGGGAAAGCAATCAGGCGCCCCATCGGTAAAAGCGACTCAAGGGCATTCGCTGGAGGGAAATGATCTTTCCTGCGCAACTGCCATGCATTTCGATGGCGACGCCGACTGTGCCTTGATTATTCAAGGCGATCATGAAACGGGCCCCATCAGGGCCACATTCCTTCGTCCCAGATCTTCGGACGATCTCACTTCAACTTCTGGGTGAGACTCCCCCGCTGCGACACCTCGCGTTGTCGCTCCGGCAAACAAAGACAGGACCTGGTCTCATGCCAATTGGGCCACTTGGGTCTGATTATATCAGTATGGCACAGACACACATTACTGACACTTATATGTCTCATCTCTGACACATATATAACATATTGATTGAATTAGAATGGAAAGGTGTCCAGCGAAGTACTGGTTGCGACGCTGTCCTATCTGATCGTTGACCGGCGGGGGAACCTCTCCGGTGGTCATGGGTAGGATGTGATGAGCACTGCAGAGGGTCTTGGACTCAGGGACGCGGCCTCACGAGGGAAAGCCACATCTGTCAAGGAAGGCGAATGGTGAAGAACATGAACTCCAACGGACATGGGATGAACCGACTTGCTCGAATCAGACTCACAGGAGTGGTAGCCGTCGTAGTGGCGGTGTTGGCCCTAGCCTTGGGGATGCCCTGGCAGCCAGTCGCCGCACAGGAAGCACAGGAAAACTCTCCGCCCAACGGAGGACCCTATATCACGGGAAGGGCAGCGCAGGTGGGCCAGGTTGTCACGGCCAGCGTGAGCGGCATTAGGGACGCCGACGGGCTGACCAACGCGATCTTCAGCTACCAATGGCTGGCTGACGACACCGCGATCGAAGGGGCGACGAGCTCCACCTACACGATCCAATCCTCCGACGCCGGCAAGAAACTCAAGGTGCGAGTCACGTTCACTGACGACGCGGGCAACAATGAATCGCCGACCAGTAGTGCAACGAAGCCGGTTGACATACCCGCCACAGGGGCGCCCACCATAAGTGGAACGGCCCGGGAGGGGGAGGTGTTGACGGCAAGCACAACCGGAATCTCCGACTCCAGTGGTCTGACAAACGTTTCCTACCGCTACCAGTGGCTGGCAAACGACAGGGAGATATACGGGGCAAGGGGTTCCACGTATTCGATCCACTACGGCCGCTTCGGTGGCCAGAAAATCAAGGTGCGAGTCACGTTCACTGACGACGCCGGCACCCCAGAATCGCTGACCAGTGCGGAAACGGCGGCGGTTGACAAGGCCGCCCAAAATTACCCGACCATAAGTGGAACGGCCCAGGTGGGTCAGACGTTGACGGCAAGCACAGACAGAATCTACGACATCAGTGGTCTGACAAACGTTTCCTACAGCTACCAGTGGACAGCAGACCGCACAGAGATTGACGGAGCGACCAGTTCCACGTATACGATCCAGTCTTCCGACAACGGCAAGGTCATCAGAGTTCGGGTGGACTTTCAGGACGACGCGGGCCACGATGAGTCGCTCACCAGCCCCGGAACGGCGGAAGTGGTTTTGGGCGGGTTGTAGATAAGCGCGATGTGGAAGTCAGCAAGCCCGTTTACTCTCCGTAGCCTGAGCTCACTGGCTCTATTGGCATTGATCGTTCCGGTCATCCTGCTCCCGGTCGCCTGTGGAGACGGAGACTCAGGGTTTTCCCGCGCCGAGGTGGAGGAGATAGTGCAGGCCGAGCTAGCCGAATCTCCACCGCCGCCCACCGCAGAATCCGGACTCACATCCAGTGATGTTGAGGAGATAGTTAAAGCCGCCCTCGCAGAAATCCCCCAGTCGCAGCCGGGTCTCTCCTCTGCCGAGGCTGAACGGATAGCCCGCAGCGTGGTGGCCTCCATTCCGCCCAAATCCGCTCCCGCCGAATACACTAAATTCTTCGTCAACAACGCCATCAGCCGCTACGAGACTCAAGGCCTGGAGGCCACCCTCGCCTACTACAACCGCGAGCAGAGCGTCGACGGCCAGTGGTACGTGTTCATAATCGACGAGAATGATCTAGTCATCGGGCACCCGGATGCCCACCGCATTGGCCTGGACCTGAAGGGGTGGGTGAGCGTAGACGCCACCGGCTACAATTTCGGCCCGGACATGCTCTCGGCAACAGAAGAGGGCAAGTGGGTGTCCTACGTGTACCAGAACCCTGAGAGCGGGGGCATCGCAGACGACCACAAAGGTGCGCTGGAGTACAAGCACGTCTGGGTCGTGAGGCACGACGGGCTGCTGTTCGCCTCGGGCTGGCACATCTCCGCCGACGAGTACACCAAGTTCGTCGTGGACGAGGCCATAGCCCGCTACCATGCGGGAGGGCTGGACTCGACTGTGGCCCACTACAACGACCCCCACAGTGTGAATGCCCAGTGGTACGTATTCGTTGCGACCCCGGAGGGTGAGGTCGTTGCCCATTACGCCGCCGATGATTTTGCCGAACACCTCCAGGAGATGGTAAGAGACGGGTCATTCAGGGCCACCGAGCAGGGCGTGTGGGTGGACCACGAGGACGTAAACCCCGCGACCGGGAGGGTTGAGGACAAGCACTTCTGGCTGGTCGAACACGACGGGCTGATATTCGGGTCCGGGTGGCACCACGACGAGGCTGACTGATACCTTGGCATCGGTGACGCCATCGAGGTTACGGTGACTTTCAGCGAGGATGTGACCGTAACCGGCGCCCCGCAGCTGGAACTGTATTTCGATGGCACAGCCAAGACCGCCGACTACTCCAGCACCGACGGTGCGGCGGTGGTGTTCAGCTATACCGTGGCGCTGAACGACAGCGACGATGACGGCATCGCCATCGCCGCCAGCAAGCTGACTCTCAACGAGGGCAGCATCCAGGACGGCTCGGACAACGACGCCACGCTGACTCACGCAGCCGTGGCCGAGGACGACGGGCACAAGGTGGACGGCACCGACGAGGTTGCGCCGACCGTATCGTCCGTATCCATCACCAGCGACCCAGGCAGCGACGGCACCTACATCACCGGAGAAACCATCGAGATCACGGTTACCTTCAGCGAGGACGTGACCGTAACCGGCGACCCGCAACTGGAGCTGGACTTCGATGGCACGGCCAAGGCCGCCAGCTACAACAGCACCGACGGTACGGCAGTCGTTTTCAGCTACACCGTGGCCCTGAACGACACTGACGATGACGGAATCGCCATCGCCGCCAGCAAGCTGACTCTCAACGGGGGCAGCATCCAGGACGGCTCGGACAACGACGCCACGCTGACTCACGACGCCGTGGCCGAGGACGACGGGCACAAGGTGGACGGCACCGACGAGGTTGCGCCGACCGTATCGTCCGTCTCCATCACCAGCGACCCAGGCAGCGACGGCACCTACATCACCGGAGAAACCATCAAGATCACGGTTACCTTCAGCGAGAACGTCGTCGTTACCGGCACCCCGCAGATAACGCTGAATTTCTACGACACCGGCAGCAGCGACAAGCAGGCCAGCTACAGCAGCGACGACAGCAGCGGGGCCGACGTGGTGTTCACCTACACTGTGGCCGTGGGCGACTCGGCCAGCGACGGTCTCCAGATCCAGGCCGACAAGCTGACGCTGAACGGCGGCACCATCAAGGACGCCGCGGACAACAACGCGGTGCTGACGCACTCGGCCGTTGCGGCCGACGCCGATCACCTGGTCAACGGGGCAGGCGGCGTGTAGCAGGCCGGCAAAATCACGCCGGAGGCGGCGCAGCGAACAGGCGCTGCCTCCGGCTCTCTCCCCCGTCCCCGGTTACGCGGGCGGCACTGCATTGAATGCCGGCAACGGGCACCTGTAGGGATGGCAGCCTTCGGGGGGATCAATAATTTGCCTTCCCCGGGAGGCAGGAATAACTAGAGGCGCCATCCGGTCGGAAAGTCCTCACCGATGGACGAGCTAGAGGAAAACTGCATGAACCTGACGTTCACCCTGAAAATCAAGAGAATCGCGCTGGCGGGCACGCTGGCGTTATTTGCGTCACTGCTCCTGGCCTGTGGGAGCGATGATGACGGAGCACCACTCAGCCGCGAGGAAGTGAGGGAGATTGTGCGCTCCGAAGCCCCGGCAGCCGAACCCGGCCTGACCCGCGCCGAAGTTGAGCAGGTGGTTCAGGTTGCGATGGCCGGCATGGGTGATGAGGGGGCCGGACTGACTCAGGCAGGTGTGGAAGCCGCCATCGCGGCTGCAATCGCCGAGGCTGCCGCGTCGGCAATCTCCGGCGAGCAGATCGACGCCGCAATTCAGCGAGTCCTCGCCGCCATGCCCGAATCCGGCACGACTGCGGGAGATGTGGGGGAACTGATCCGGGGCCGCCATGGCTGAGTTTCCCTCGCAGGAGTCGGCCCTCACCGAAGCAGACGTCGTGCGAATCGCACAGCACGCCATGGCCACGATTCCCACAAAGGCCGACCCAGCCGAATACACCCAGTTCTTTGTTGACAGCGCCATCGTCAAGTACGAGACGGAGGGCCTCGTCGCCACCCTAGCCCATTACAACCGTAGCGAAAGCGTTGACGAGCAGTGGTACGTCTTCATATTCGACGATAAGGGAACGCTGATCTCGCACTTCAACCCCAACCTGCTCGGTGAAAATCTCAATGGACGGCTGGGTACCGACGGGCTGGGTACTAATTCGGCACCGAGATGCTGGCCGCGAACGAATTGGGGAGGTGGGTCTCCTATGTGTACCATAATCCTGGGAGCGGAAACCCGGGATCAGTGCTCTACGGAGCCCAGCAACTGAAGAACGCGTGGGTGGTGCGGCACGACGGACTGCTGTTCGGTTCCGGCTGGTACATCAACGCTGACGATTTCACCAGGCAGCTGGTGGAAGCGGGAGTGGCCTCATATCGCCTGATAGGCCTGGAGGGCACGATGGCTGCATTTGCCAGCCCGGACAGCGCCACAGCAGGCCTCTCTGAGACCATCGCCTTCTATAACAATTCCCCGGACGTGTCGGGTGAATGGTTTGCTGTCATCGCAGACGGGGACGGGACAATCGTCGCCAACTACGACCCCTCTCTGGTCGGTAGGAGCCTGGCAGAGATCTATGGCGCGGAAATACTGAATGCCTCGGCGGAGGGCAACTGGGTGACGGCCCTGGGCACCGGCTCACTAAGCGGGACGGAAACTCTGAGGGCGTGGGTCGTGCAGCAGGACGGGATGATCTTCGGCTCAGGATGGCACTGGGGCAGGCGCTCAGACTATCAAGATTGATCTGCTTCGCAGGCTTCCATCCGCTGCTGGCAATTTAGCACCCTCCGTCTAGCCCTCGCTCTTTCCCTCGGCCCAGGAAATAGTGCACATTATCGTGGCGAATGAACACGCGGGAGTACTGGCCCTGTTTACGGAAGCGGCCATTCCCACGCGATTGTCGGAGCGGGTAGCTGACGAGACAGGGGTCGCTTTCACGAGTGGACTGCACACAGGTTGCTTAACGTAGGGCGGAAATGCCGCCACCTGTCTGTACACGATGCGTGTCAGTACCGAAGGGATAGTGGAGGCTCTGCGTAACATGGCCGACACCCATCCCATCCCCTCCGCGGATGTAGCCGAAGTCTCGGTGGAACGCGGCCTGCTCCAAGCCTTGGATAATGTCTCTTTCACTGTTGAATCCGGCTGCATTACCGGCGTGGTGGGCCCCAACGGCGCTGGCAAGAGCACGCTATTCCATGTCATCACTGGTCTGCTGCCACCGAACTCAGGGCGTGTGCTGATCCACGGAGAGGAGGTCGACCAGGCGCGAGGCAAAGTTGCTTACGTGGTCCAGCACGAGCAGGTGAATTGGCGACTGCCCATGAGTGTGTGGGATGTGGCCATGCTGGGGCGGGTGAAGAGCATCGGATGGTTGCGCCGTCCCAAGCGCGAGGACCGGGAAGCAGTAGAGGACGCACTCGAAAAGGTTGAAATGTGGGACAGGAGGCGTTCGCTCATTGACGAGTTGTCCGGCGGCCAGCGGCAGCGCGTCTCCGTAGCCCGCGCCCTGGCCCAGGGGGCGACCGTACTCCTCCTTGATTAGCCCTTCCGGGGGGTCGATGTGGCGTCGCAGGCCGCACTGATCTCTGTGTTGATGCAACTGCGAGACGAGGGCAGTACCATCATGGTCTCGTCCCACAACCTCAATCTTGTGACCAACTACTGCGACGAATGCCTCTGCATCAACTGTCGAGTTTACGCCTACGGGCCACCCCAGGAAGTCCTGACCCAGGAGGCACTTACGGTGTTGTACGGCCCCGCCGGGGCTATCCCGCCCCAGGCCCACGGCCTGTTGGAACGGCGCATTGAGCACCACCTCTGAAACCCAGGCTGGTTCGTTCCAGTAATCCCTCTTATTGCTGACGCTGATCCTGCCAGTCCTCGGAGACTTAGCTGTAGCCCGCGCCCCCGGAGATGGTCTCAGCGCACGATGGCAGGTCCTCTTCAATCCATTGTGGACCGGGTGGTGATCAGCTGCGGGTCCGAGGTCATTGTCCAGCACCCGCGGTCCCATGCCATGCACGGGACTACTTCGTCTACGATCCCATCCACTACCTGCCGCTCTCGGAGCGTAAGCCGGGCGCCCTGGACCAGGCCGCACCGCTGCAGGGCTGGGACCTCCCAGATGAGTTCGGCACGCTGCGGCGTCTGCTGGAGTCCCGAATGGGACGGCGGGGCAAGCGGGAGTTCGTCCAGGTGCTGCGGCTGCTGGAGACCTTCTCCCAGCAGGAGGTGGCCGCAGCAGTGAAAGATGCCATCCACCTGAGGTCGCTGAGCTATGACGCCGTGAAGCGCCTGGTGCTGTGCTGGCTGGAGGGGCGGCCGCCCAAGCTGGACTTGGAGCTCTATCCCTACCTGCCCCGGGTCCGGGTCAGCACCACGTCCGCCGGGGACTATATGACCCTGCTGTCCGGGAGGGCGGCATAAACGACCGGTCGACGCTGCTGTTGGAACACCACCTGAAGGAGCTGAGGCTGCCCAGCTTCCTGAGAGAGTACGGGAAGCTGGCAGCCCAGTGCGCCGCCGAGAATGTGGGCCACCCTGAGTACCTGCCGCGCCTCGCCGAGCTGGAACTCATTGACCGCCACCAGCGTATGGTGGAGCGGCGGATCCGCGCCGCCCGATTCCCGGCAGTCAAGATCCTCGACACCCTCGACTTCCCGGGAATCCCGTCGCTGAACAAGGCCCTGGTGATGGAACTGGCCATCTGTGAATACATCCAGCGCCGGGAGAACGTTATCGCCGTCGGCAACAGCGGCACCGGCAAGACCCACGTGGCCCTGGGCCCTTCGGCAAGCTCACGAGGGGCTGGCCGCCTGCCAGCGGGGATTGTCCGTGGGTTTCACCACCGCCGCCGGCCTGGTCCACGAGATGATGGAGGCCCGGGACGAGAGGCGGCTGCTCAATCTGCAGCGGCAACTCTCCAGGCTCAACCTGCTGATCATCGACCAACTGAGCTTCGTACCCCTGTCCAGGACCGGGGCGGAACTGCCCTTCGAGGTCTTCAGCCAGCGCTACGAAAGGGGCTCCACAATGGTGACCACCAACCTGCCTTTCGACGAGTGGACCGAGGTCTTCGGGTCGGAACGCCTCACCGGAGCGCTGCTGGACCGGCTCACCCACCACGTCCACATCCTGGAGATGAACGGCGAGAGCTACCGGCTAAAGCACAGCCGGGATAACTCCCCGGGTCAAGCTCTGGACGACCTGGACAACCCATAAGTCGCACCAGAATCCATCCTCATTCACACGCCCAGCCTGCTGCCAGCCAGTCTCTGGGACCCTTCTCCCGAACAATTGGTTTGGACATTTATGCTGACCAATAACGCCCAGGTGGTACAGTTTTGCTCCGCCCCAATGGCATGTTTTGCCCACGCCCTCGGAGGATTTGAATGACAACAGGCCCTGGTCAATTGATTCGAATAGTAACCCTCTCACCACGCGGCTGTGTTCCTGGTCGAGTCCACCCATGCCGGCTCACCCTCCAACACCCACTCACCCCACAGTTCTGCGTCTGCTCGGAAGTGGGCCTCATCAGCAAAGAATATCCCAAAGAACTTCCTGGCTCCGCTCCGACCAAACTCCTCCCCAAGTTCGGCGCACTACGCTGCAAAAGCCTCTCCCCTGGCTTCCTCAGCCTAGAGCAGGCGCTTCTTGGGCCGCTTGATGACAAACCCCGATCGTTACAGCCAGTTCAGCCAACTGCCTAGAAGTGCGTCAGTGTTGGATTCATGGGTGGCCTTGGCCGAAGCGGTCAAGGCGCCCACAAGGGGCGCCCCTACGGAAATGCCTCTGACTGGAAGGGGCAATCCTTGTCGTTGCCCTGGTGCCCATCACTTCAAAGCAGTTGGTCAACTGGGCTCAGTCCGACGCCAGAGCGTTCCGAAGCAAACTACCGAACTACTCTCCTTTTGGGCCTGTCGAGGGGCCCGCTACCGGCGAGTCTGCGCCAGTGTCATCCGCCAGCGCACGTCCTTGACCGCTATCCACCACTGATCCAGAGACCGGTCTGTCTCCCTCACGCCCATCATCTACCCTTCACAACTCTCCGCATCAGCCGACTTGCCACCTCCACGTATCCACCCAACCTCACTGCGCGTGACACCCGGGTCCTAGTTTAGTCGTGGTCTGTCGGAGGCCAGGCAACAAACCTGCCTCAATGATCTTGTATTCTCATCTCATCGGCACGAGCGCCAATGCGTCGTATTCCTTATTTTCATTGGCTGCATCACTGATGATTGATAGTCGCCGTCAGCGAGTGCGACAACGGACGGTCATCATCGGTACAAATCGCGCCGTCCGCGTTGCAGTTCGTGGTCTCCGGCAGCGTGATGCTCACCGTGTCGCTTGCCGAGTCAGGCCGGATAGTGATCGTCCACCGAAGGTTGACCCCCTGTTCTTGGCGCTTGGCTTTTCGCACCGTACCTCCCGTTACGTCGAACGCCTCGTCCCGGAGGGTCTTGTGTCCGAGTTCGAACTCCTCGCTGAACACCAGCGTGAAGGTGAGTTCTGCGCCGGTGTGCGTCCCCGGCACGTTCTCGAAGCTCGCCGTCAGCGGCTCCGCGGCGGTGTCGTTATCATTTATCGTGCCCGTCGCCGTCGCGGTGCCCAGCGTCGCATTCGTCGGGCTG